>DATCBQ010000035.1:0-15404 GCA_036511745.1 Rhizomicrobium sp. | reverse complement strand
TGACGGCGGCGGGAGAATATTCCTGGCCCGATTCCCTCGACATCATGGGTTGGGACGTCGAGGAAAACGGACTGAAGGCGCGCTTCGCCCGCAGCATCCCTTCGCTGGTCGAAAGCGACATGGCGAGGATCGCAACGTCGTTTCTGGCGCAAAACGATCTGAAGCTGAGCGATATCGATCGATTCGCCTGCCATCCTGGCGGCGCCAAGGTGCTGGATGCGCTCGAGGCGGCGTTCGGCCTCGACGCAGGCGCGCTTGTGGAAAGCCGCGAGGTGCTGCGCGACTACGGCAACATGTCCGCGGCAACGGCGTTGTTCGTGCTCGCGCGGATGAAGCAGGCAACCGGCGCGCAACGTACGCTGCTGAGCGCGCTGGGGCCGGGATTCTCGGCAACATTTCTCGTGCTTGAAGGCGAATGAACACAGCCATCATTGTCGTCGCGCTGGTCGCGCTGGAGCGGGTTGCCGAATTGATCTATTCGGCGCGCAACACGCGCGCTTTGCGGGCACGCGGCGCCATCGAAATCGGTCGGGCGCATTATCCATTCATCGTCGTCCTGCATGCGGCATGGCTCGCCAGCCTGGTCGTTTTCCTGCCGAAGCCGACGACGATCCATTGGCCATGGCTTGCGGTTTTCATCGTGCTCCAGGCCTTGCGCATCTGGGTGATCGCCAGCATCGGATCCTATTGGACGACGCGCATTCTTTCCCTCCCCGAAGCACCCCTGGTGCAAAGAGGTCCCTACCGTTACCTGCGTCACCCCAACTATATGGTTGTTGCGGGCGAGATCGTCAGCCTGCCGCTTGCCTTCGGCGAGGTTGGGGTGGCGATCGCCTTCTCCGTGTTGAATGCCGGCATGCTCGCCTGGCGCATATCCGTCGAAGAGCGGGCGCTTGCGGCGCGTCGCAGCGGGATCAAGGCGCCCCGCAGCGCATGACAGGCGCGCAGACGGTGCAGCCGCCGCGGGGGCGAGAGACAGTATCCTTTCGAACCTGGGCCGGCTTTCTTGCCATGTGCATCGGCATGTTCATGGCCATCCTCGACATTCAGATCGTGGCAAGCTCGCTCACGAACATTGGCGGCGCGCTTCACCTGCCGTCCGACGATCTGAGCTGGATACAAACCGCCTATCTCATCGCCGAAATTATCGCCATTCCGCTCACCGGCTGGCTGACGCGCATGCTGTCGCTGCGCATTCTGTTTTTTGCCGCGACGCTGGGTTTTACCCTGGCCAGTCTTGGCTGTGCCGCCAGCACCAGCGAGTCGCTTTTGCTCGCCGCGCGCATCGTTCAGGGATTTTGCGGCGGCATGCTGATCCCCGCCGTCTTCACGTCCGTCTTCGTCATGTTTCCGCAGCGGCAGCAATTGCTGACGACCACGATTGCCGGCTCGTTCGCGATGATCGCTCCGACGATCGGCCCGGCGCTGGGCGGCTATATGACCCAGATGTCCTCCTGGCACTGGATATTCCTGATCAACGTGCCGCCGGGTATCGCGGTCAGCGCAACCGTGTTCGCGTGCCTGCCCTCGCGTCGCCCGGATTGGAAAGCGTTTCGTCAGATCGACTATGGTTCGATTCTCGCTGCGGCCCTGTTCCTGGGTAGCCTCGAGCTGCTTCTCAAGGAAGGACCGGGACGCAACTGGCACGGACCGCTGGTCACGCCTCTCCTGGTTGTCTGTCCGCTCGCCGCTGCGGTCGCGGTGGGATTGTGCCTCGGCCGTCCGCACCCGTTTGTGAACCTTCGCCGCTTTCGCGATCGCGATTTCTCGCTTGGATGCCTGCTCAGCTTTGTGCTCGGCACCGGCCTTTATGGGTCGACATATCTGATGGCGCTGTTTCTTGGTTTCATCCGCCACCATTCGCCGCTGGAAATCGGTCTCATCATGGCGGTGACGGGCGCGGCCCAATTGCTAACGGCGCCGGGCGCTGCTTTTGCCGAAACGCGCGTCAACGCCAGATGGGTGGCGGTTGTCGGGTTCGCCCTGTTCGGCGCGGGCCTGTTTGCCAACGGATTCACCACGGCGCGGACGGATTTCGATGGGCTGTTCTGGCCGCAGTTGTTGAGGGGCATAAGTCTTCTGTTGTGCCTGCTGCCGGCCACCAGGCTCGCGCTCGACCGTTGGCCTGCGGACGATCTGGCGGAAGCCAGCGCGATGTTCAATCTCATGCGCAATCTCGGCGGCGCCATCGGCCTCGCATTGATCGACACCATTCTGGAGCGGCGGACCGCCGGCCACGCTGCCGATCTGGTGGCGAGACTCACTGCCGGAGACCGCGAGACCGCGCGGTTTGTGGGCCTGCCGCTTTTCCGGTTTCACAATGTGCCCCTGGGACCGATCGACCCGATGACAAGGATGATCGTCAAGCCGCTGGTGGAGCGCGCAGCACTGACTCAGTCTTTCAACGAGGCGTGGCTGGCGCTTGCGCTCGGTTTTCTCCTGGCGCTTTGTATTCTGCCCTTCATCGGCCGCAAGACCGCATTGCGCGCCGCATAAGTCCCCTTTTTGCGCGCCGGGAACGTCTTCCGTCAGAGCATGAGTGCCCTTGACCCGATCCGGCCACATGGCGAATGTGGCGTCGCAAAAAGCCGGCAGCAGCTTCGTCTCGACATGAAATCTTTACCCCGCGCACTGGGCGTATGGCTGGCACTTTGGGCCATGCTGTTGCGCGCCGGCCTGCCCGCGGGCTGGATGCCCAATCCGGCGGGATTTGCGGGCCCCGCGATCATACTCTGCACGGCGCAAGGTTTTGCGCATTTCGTGCCCGGCTCCGCGCACACGTCCCGCCACCTTCCTCTGTCGGATCATGGCGGTCAGACCTGTCCGTTCGGAGCGCTGGGTCATTTCGCCCCGCCTCAGCCGGTCGCATTTGCATTACCCGTCGCGGGGGCGCCCGCGAAGCAACCGCCAAGATCGGCGCCTGTCCCGGACGACACGCGGCAACTCGGCGCGAACGGACCGCGCGCGCCTCCCGACATCCTCTGAGCGATTTGAACGGCGCGGATGCGTGATCCGCGCAGGTTTTCATGCTTTATCAGAGGGTGTCATGCGGTTTCATTCGTCATCTGGCGGCGCGGCACTTGCCGCGGCGCTGATATTTGCCTTCCCGTCCGGGGTTCTGGCCTGCGCCTGCGGTTGCGGCGTGTTCGGCGTCGGAACGCTGCCGCTGGTCGCTCCCGACCTGGGCGGCATCGCGTTCCTCGAATATGACTTCATGGATCAGAACCGCAATTGGAACGGCTCTTCGACGGCGCCTGCCGCAAACAATCCCGACAAGGATCTGCGTACCAGCTTCTTCACGGCCGGAGGCGAATACATGTTCGACGACGACTGGGGCGTGATGGCGGAAGTCCCTTACTGGGAGCGCCACTTCGCGACAACGGGGGCAGACGGCAACGTGGAATCGTTCGACCATGGCTCATTGGGCGACATCCGGCTGGAGGGGGTCTATTCCGGATTTTCCTCCGACATGTCCACCGGGGTCGTCTTTGGTCTGAAGCTGCCGACGGGCGATTTCCGTTACCCTGGATTCGATCGCGACACGGAGATCGGCACCGGCTCGACCGATTTGCTGCTCGGCGGCTATCATGCCGGCCCGTTGACGGCGGACAATGCCTGGAGCTGGTTCGCTCAGGGCCAATGGGAGCACGCCGTGGCGCAAACCGGAGCCTATCGTCCCGGCGACGAGATCGACGCGGCGTTGGGCGTAGATTATTCGAAAGGCGTCATCGTCGGGCAGGCAGCCATCACGCCGACACTCGAGTTCATAGCATCGCAGCGCGCGCACGACAGTGGGGCGCAATCCGACCGTCCCGACTCGGGTTACGCGCGGTTCTTCATGGCGCCAGGCGCGGAACTGGATGTTCAAGCCTGGAAGCTTTACGGCGCAGTCGAAATTCCGGCGATGCAGCACTTCAATGGAAACCAGCTGGCGGCGAATGTGCTGTTCAAAGTCTCCGTCGGCTACAGCTTCTGAGTGATATCAATAGATGCCTGGAATAAGTCGCCGCGTGCGTTGCGCGTAGGCGGCGTATTCCGGAAACGTGTCGCGCAGGACACGCTCCTCGAAAGAGATGCGCCACAATTGCAGGGCCACGGCCGCGATCTCGATCAGCAGCGACCATGGTTGAAGATACTGCAGCATGATGCCGATGTTTCCGACTTCCTCCGCGACGTAGAGGGGATGGCGGACGATTCGATACGGACCGTCCGTCACGAGGCGGCGCGCTTCGGGCAGAATGCTGAACGCCCGTCCCAATCGGATGAGCACAATGATCGAGGCAATGGTGCCGAGCACCGTCAACGTCACTGCGACTACGCCCAGGAGCCACGGCAGATGGGCAAACGGCAGCAGCTTCGGACGGGCGAGGGACACGTACGCGCCGGCAAGAGCCGCCAGCCGCGGCAGCATTCCGATCGACCTTCCAACCGGCACGCAGCGCAGGAAAACGAGCGCGACAATGACGGTGAAGTAAACGATGGCGCTCGCATCGCGCGCGATGTCGAGCCATGCGCCCAGTGAAGGCAGGCGCGCCAGGTCTGCAAACATGTCCGGGATGAGCTTTTCGCCGATTCCCAGTCCGTAAAGCAGGACCATGGGTGTTGCCGCCAAAACGTCGTACAGCTTTGTTCCGCGGAAATGCATGTCGCCGGTCATCGTGTGGCCGTGGTGAACCGATTTGACCTCGTGGTCAATTCGCGGCCCTGATGGCACGCGGCGCGGAAGGATCGAGATGGGATTGTCGGGATTCTGCGAAGCCGTGGGTTTCGTTCTGATTGTGGCCTGTGTCCCTGCTCAGGCGGCCCCGCAACGCGTGGTGTCCACGCATTTGTGCGCGGACGAATATGTCTTCCGTCTCGTTCCGCGCGATCACATTGCGGCGCTGTCCTATCTGGCCGGCGACACCTCTCCCGTCGTTTCAACGATCGCCGACAAAGTGAAGGGTATCGAACTCATCCATGCCTCGACCGAAGACGTGCTGACCCGCTCGCCCGACCTTGTGGTGCTTTACGAAGGAACGAATCCGCGTTTGAGGTCGCATCTGGTCGAAGCGCACGTTCCTTTCATCGAGATACCATGGGCGGAATCGCTCGCGCAGGTGCGCGAGGTGACGCGCAGACTCGGCGCAGAACTCGGTGCTCCCGAGCGCGCGTCCGCGATGCTGAAGACCATGGATCGCGAGCTTGCCGATGCGCGCGCAGATAAACCCGTGCGGCCGGTAGCGACCCTGGTCTACGAGCCGAACGGCTATGCGACTGTGGGCGGCGTCACCGACGAGGTCATGGCCGCTGCGGGGCTGTCCAATGCTGCTCCTTCGATGAACCCCACGCGGTCGGGCACGATTCCGATTGAAGCAGTGATCGCCGCGGCGCCGGAATTGTTGATTCTTAACGGCACGAATGGGCGGACGCGGTCCGAAGCCGATCTCGTTCTGCAACATCCCGCTCTGACGGCATTGGACCGAAAGACATTCGTCGCGACGCTTGCGTTGACGCCGCTGCTTTGTCCTGGCCCCTGGTCGGCCGAAGAAGCGCCCATGTTTGCACAGCTGGGCCGCGAAGCACTTGCCCGCAACAAAACGTCGCCCTAAGAGGCACGACGGCAGTCGCGGATAAGCACATGAATGATGCAGGGAACGAAAAAATTGGTGTACGCCTCCGCGCAACAACCGTAACGACGATAATCCTCGCCGCGCTTGCCATCGCGCTTGGATTAATTTCCTTCTGCATCGGACCGGCACGGTTAAGCATCCCCGAGCTTGTTGGCGGTCTGTTTGCGGATCACGGAACAGCCAGCATTATCGCGCGCGAAATCCGTTTGCCGCGCGCGCTTCTGGCGCTGTTCGTCGGCGGCGCTCTGGGAGCAAGCGGCGCCGCGTTGCAGGGATTGTTCCGCAATCCCTTGGCGGAGCCGGGCGTAACGGGGGTCACGTCCTGCGCCGGATTGGGCGCGATCATTGCCCTTTATTTCGGCCTCGCGAATGTTTTCGCGGTGCCGGCGTTTGCGATTGCGGGCGCGCTCGCGGCAGCCGGCATTCTCTATCTTCTGTCGCGTGCCGGCGCGGGGCTTTCCGCGCTTGTGCTCGCCGGCGTGGCGGTCGCAAGTTTCGCAACCGCACTTACCGCGCTGGCGCTCTCGCTTGCACGCAACCCCTACGCCATGAGCGAGATGGTTCGCTGGATGCTCGGTTCGCTCAAGGACACCACGTTGTCGGAGCTTGCAGTCGCGGCGCCGATCGTCGCCGCGGGGATTTTCATTTTGATGCGCGCAGCGCGGGGTTTGGACGCTTTGATCCTCGGCGAAGAAGCGGCACAGAGCCTTGGCATCGATCTGCACGCCGTGCGCAGGCGCATTGTCATCGGCGTTGCCCTCGCCACGGGAGCGGCGACCGCAGCGGCGGGAGCGGTAAGCTTTGTCGGCCTGGTCGTGCCGCATTTGCTCCGGCGCTTCTACGGATACGAGCCGGCGCGTCTCATCTGGCCCTCGGCGCTGGGAGGCGCCGCCCTGGTCGCGGCTGCCGATGTGGGGATTCGTCTGGTATCGCCCGATGAAAAGCTTCTGCTGGGCGTCGTTACCGCCCTGATCGGGGCGCCGTTTTTCGTCTGGCTGATTCTTCGGTTGAGGGGCGAGACATGACGGCGCCGCTGCTGCTCGAAAATGTGTCCGCCGCCTATGGCGCCCGGCTGGCGCTCGATGCCGTAAGCGCGTCCTTCGAGGCCGGTTGGCTGACGGGCCTGGTCGGTGCGAACGGGGCGGGAAAGACCACCTTGCTGCGCGTAGCGCTGGGTTTGATCCCCATGACATCGGGCAAGCTTCACGTACTCGATTTTCCGCGGGACCACTGGTCGCGGGAAGCGCTCGCGCGCACGATGGCATATCTGCCGCAAGGATCGGAAACGCATTGGCCGGTACGGGCGCGCAAACTCGTGGAGCTGGGCCGGCTTCCCTACCGGCAAAGCCTGGCACAACTGGGAGAAGCCGACCATGCTGCGGTCGATCTGGCGCTCGCGCGCTGCGACGCCCTCCAGTTCGCGGATCGGCGCGTGGACCAGCTTTCGGCGGGCGAGCGCGCCCGCGTGCTTCTCGCTCGCGCGCTCGCGACACAAGCGCAAATTCTGCTGGCGGACGAGCCGGCCGCACATCTGGACCCGGCCCATCAATTGCGGTTGATGGAATTGCTGCGCGACGAATCCCGCCGCGGCGTTGCGGTCATCGTGACGCTGCACGAGCTTTCGCTAGCCTCACGCTTTTGCGATGAAATACTTGTGCTACGAAAGGGTCGCATCCTCGCGCGCGGTGCGCCAAAAGAGGCCTTGTCCGATGCGACTCTGGCAACGGCTTTCGGAATCCGTCCGCTGAAGCCATCAGCCGGCGAAGCGTTTCCCGTGATTCCGTGGCAGAGAGTTGAATAGAAGGGGCAAGTTGCACCTCACGAACGGCGATTCGTTATTCGGCAACCTGTGTCGTCCTCAGCCGAGATTGCACCAAAGCGAAGCCTTCGGTTAACCACGCATCCCTTCGATCTGGGTTATGCCATGGTCGCCGATCACCCATTTCCTTTGGAATCCTTCCTCTACCGCAAGAAGGTGCATCACGCTTACGTACTGATTGTTCACGTTGATCAAGAGGTCCCTGTAATGGCCCTTGTAATCTGCGCACTTTAAGCGCTCGGGAATTTCGGTTCGATCATGCATCCAATCAAGCCACCACCACAGGTCATTGAGGGCGCCGATATATTTGCCAACGCATCTTCCCAATCCAGAATCTGAGACGATCACGGCTGAGTAATTGCCAATCTCGTTCTGAATTTTTATGAACGGGTCGTCGCACACTTTATTGCCGGGCTGAAAGGTGAGCAATACTCGACCCACTTCGCTATGATCCCATGAAAGCATCACGCCAAAGTGGCGGCGTAAAGGTTTCCACCTTTGTCTCTCCAAAGCGTTCCAAAGCTGACGCCACACCAAGGGCACTGCGCCCCCAAGAATGCCTGTCGTTACAATCGTCCACCATGCCTCACGGGATAGGCCATAGGGGCCGGAAGGATCAAATATGAGATCGTGAAGCGTCAATCGATCCTCCAACCATTATGTGTGTATCCGTATATGTACTGCGCTATCGAGCGAACGACCGCGCGAGCTCTATAACGGAATCCTCGCCATGATAGATTCCGCAGCCAACCCTGAGCCGGTCGCCTCTGTGGTCGACAATGACGTTGCGCGCCGCCAGAGTGTCGGTAATTTCCGCGGCACGGGCCGTCCCAAATGTGAGAAAGCGGCCGCGCATCTTCTCGTCTGTCACAACCAGCATTGAGGAATCGATCGAAGCTCCGGCGCGGCCCAACTCCTGAAGAAACAGAATTTCCAACTCACGTATCCGGGTCAGCATGCTCGGCACGTCCATGCTTTCGCCAGCCAGCCAGTCCTGCACGGCGTTGAAGCGATAGAGTGCGGACACGTCGAACGTCGCGCCTAGAAAACGGCTTCCGTCCGGCGCGTATGCAACGCCGTCACTGTGCTTCCCAAGCGCGCCGAAGCCGGCATACCAGCCCGTGTCGAGCGGGCGCATGCCGTAGCCCGGCGGACAATGCAGAAAACAGGCGCCCTCGCCCGCCATCGCATATTTGTATCCACCGGCCAGATAAAAGCTTCGCGAAGCGATGGCGGAAAGATCGGTGGGAAGCGCCATGAAGCCGTGATAGCCGTCGATGACAACGAAAGTGTCCGCATCGGGAACGGCCCGCACGATGGCGGCAAGATTTTGCACCGCGTATCCGGAGTTGAAAAAAACCTGACTGAAGAAGACAAGGTCGTGACCGCCCGCGGCGGCTTTCTCTTTGAACCGCTCCTCGAAGGTGTCGAACGGTTGCGTTGCGACGCGCGTTACCGACACCAGCTTTTCTTCCTCAAGCCGCGCGATCTGGCGCGAGAAGCTCATGAACTCCGAATCGGTGGTGAGAATGCGAGCCGGTCTTCCAGCCGGCAGGCACGACAGAATCCGCAGCACGAACCCATGCGTGTTCGGGCCGAAAGCGATCGTCGAAGCGTCCGGCAGAGCGAGTTGCCGCGCCACATGGCTCTGCGCCGCGGGAATCACGGCCGCGAAGATGTGATCCCATTTGCGATCGAGCAGACGTGCGGCGTCGCGCCATGCCAGTTCCTGGGCTTCGCGCGTCACGTCGGGCCAGGGATGATGGCTATGGGCAGCGGCATGCAGCGGCGCGCCGGGCCGCCCCACGCTCAACGCGAAACCCTTCATTGCGGAGAGACCGGTCCGGCCTTGATGTCGCAATCGTTCAGATGGGCTGCCTTCCAGCGCATGGCATTGGAAATCCTGGTGCGTCCGGAAGGATGGTCGTAAAAAACGAATTCCTCCAGCGGCGTCGGATCGAGCTTGCGGTATTCGCTGAGCTGAAGCGTCGCTTCCGCGAACCCGTCGGGCTGACGGGCCGCATTCAGGCCGAAAATATCGGCCTGTGCTTCGGTTGTGCGCGTGATCGTGTTGGTGACCGGCGTCGCCAGCAGCAGAAAAATACTGAGGAGCGCCGTAAGCACCGGCAGCCCCGCCGGATCGTCGATCGCGCGGACGTCCCAATTGCCGCCAAAAATATTGACCAGACCGTTGAAGCCCCAGTTCACGAATAAAAAGGTAACCAGAATCACGATGCCGAACCAGGTGATCAGGATCGCAACGTGACTGAGAACGTAATGACCCATCTCGTGGCCGAGCACCGCTTCGATTTCGGCCGGGGTGCTGCGATTGAGCAGATTGTCGTTCAACGAGATGCGGGTGGTACCGAGGAAGCCGGAGACGTTGGCGGAAATGCGCTTGCTCTGCCGCGAGGCATCGAACTCATAGACATTGGTCGCGGGTACGTCGTTGGCGCGCGCCAGCAAAAGGATCTCGGCTTTGACGGGACCTTCGCGCAGCGGCTGATAGTGGTTGAACAGGGGGCTGATGAACACCGGCGCGATGAGCGCGGTGACCGCAAAGAAGCCCACCGCCACCAGCGTGCCCCACGCCCACCACCACCTGGGCGTTGCACGGATGACGGAATAGATGATCGTCAAGGCGATCGTTCCGGCGATAAGGCTCACCGCAAATCCGGTCGCGAAATCGCCGAACCACTGCGGGAAGTTCTGGTTGGAAAGGCCGTAGGTGTGTTCGCGGAAAAATTCCTCGTAAACGGTGAGCGGAAACGTCAGCACGGTAGTGAGAACGATGAACATCACAACGTAAATCGGCACCTGCAGAAACCGCGATCGCGTTATCCGCTGGGCAAAGTTGCGCATGCCGGCCGACAGGCCCAGCCACAAGAGAATGGCGGAAACAACGACGGAATAGAGCGCATCGACGAGAATGAGGACGTAGCCTCCTTCGAAATAGGAGTCCGATCGCGCGCGCGCGGCGCCGCTGATCCGACTCAGATAGGCATTTGTCGCCTTTGCCGGGTCGAAGGAAGGGGAAACGGCGGGGCTGACGTAAGCAGCCGCAAGGTTATGGACCGTCACGTGCGCCACGGGCGCCGGTGCCGGGGTGGATTGCGCGTAGGCCGTCCCGAACGCCAGCATGCCAAACGCGATTGCCGCCCAAATGGCCAGATGCCCGAACTTCATGATCCCTCCGACAGATATTTGCCCGTTGTCCGACCAGCATAGCAGGCGGCCGGCATTTCCGGCAGTCAGTCGCCCAGCAATTCTCGGTATAGTGCGAGTGTGTCGGCGCACATGCGCTCCACGGTGAAATTTCGGGCGATGTGGGCGCGGCCCCGCGCGCCCATGGCGGCGCGTTCCTGCGCGCCTGCGGCAAGAAGCTTGTGCAGGCCGTCCGCCATCGCGCGCGCATTTCCCGGCGCCACCAGCAGTCCGGTTACATCGCGAATGAGGGTCTCCCGCGCGCCGCCGTGATCGGTGGCGATCACCGCCCGGCCCATGGCGCTGGCTTCCGCGGCGACACGGCCGAAGGCCTCTTCCTGGGTGGAGGCCGAAACGACAATGTCGGCGGCAAGATAGGCGGCAGCCATGTCCGAGACATGCCCCGCGATCGTGACCTGGCCGCCAAGTCCGCTGGCGGCAATCGCCGTCCGTAACTCCTTTTCGTAGGCGCTTCGCCCTTGCGCGTCGCCGGCCAGCACCGCCCGCAGCCCATTTGCAGCGCCTTGCCGGGCAAGGATTGCCAGGGCGCCGATGAGGATTTCCTGCCCTTTCCAGCGTGTCAGCCGGCCGGGAAGCAGAATCACGACCTCGAAGGGGTTTGCGCCCCACTGACGGCGCAATTCATCGACCCGTTCGGGCGCAACGCCGGCCGGATCGAAGCGGGAAAGGTCGATGCCGCGCGGTATCGTGACGAGCTTTCGGGGCGGGAAGGCATATTCCGAGCGGATATGCCGGGCGGTCCATTGCGAATTGGCGATCACCGCATCTCCCCGCGCCATCACGGAATTGTAGAAGCGCTTCAGGGTCGATCTGGCGGTATAGGAGCCGTGATAGGTGGTAACGAACGCGATGTTCGCCAGCCGCGCCGCCCACAGGCTGCTCCAGGCCGGGGCACGGGAGCGGGCATGGATGAGCCGGATGTTCCTGGCAAGGATGAGGCCGCGAAGGCGCAGCGCATTGGCAAGCAGACGGTGCGGCGCCCTGGCGTTGACGGGAAGCGCAATCCATTCTCCATCCGCTTCCTCGAGTTCGGGCACCATGCGTCCGCCTTCCGAGGCGACCAGCGCCGCGAAGCCTTCTCTGGCCAGCGCCGCGGCGATTTCGAGGGTGGAGCGCTCGGCGCCGCCGGTGTCGAGCCGCGGCACCACCTGCAGAATGGCTGGTCGCTGGCTGGGCGCACCGCTATGGTCGCCCGTTTTTCGTGGATTTGCTGGAATGACGCTGCCGGGGCTCAAGAGTTTGACACGCAGGCTCAGCCAAACCATCGCCTATTTGAAGCGCCGCGGAAAGAAGACGGCCGCGCTCGCCGGGCTGCTGGGAGGCATGCTTGTCGCGAGCCCGGCCGCCGCGGCCTCTCTGTCGGCGCTGGACGATCCTTCGCTCGGCAAGGACCGCTATGACCGCTGCGTGGAACTGGTCAAACGCGATGCCGCTGCGGCCATCGAGCAGGCGGCCGGCTGGTACAAGGAGAAAGGCGGTGGCGCGGCGCTGCATTGCCAGGCGCTCGCCCTTGTCCAATTGAAGCGGTACGGCCAGGCGGGCGAAAAGCTGGAGCAGGCGGCGCGGGAAGACCCGGCCGGCTCGGCGCCAAGGCGCGCGGCGCTGCTGGATCAGGCCGGAAACGCCTGGCTGCTGGCGGGACAGGCCGTCAGGGCCGAAAGCGCGTTTTCCGCGGCCCTGCTGCTGGCGCCCCAGGACGAGGACCTGCTCGCCGACCGGGCCCGGGCGCGGGGGCTGCGCAAGGACTGGACGGGCGCGGATGCCGACCTCTCCGCCGTGCTTTCGCTCGATCCCAATCGGGCGGATGCCCTGGTTCTGCGGGCCAGCGCCCGGCATGCGCAGGGCCGCAAGGCGGACGCCGGCGCCGATATCGACCGCGCGCTCGAAATCGATCCGGAGTATCCGCAAGCGCTGCTCGAACGGGGCGATATGAAACTGGGCGACGGAAACCTCGCCGGCGCCCGGGCGGACTGGCAGCGTGTGGTGCGCGATGCGCCCGGCAGCGATGCCGCGGCGAGCGCCCAATCGAACCTCCAATCGTCGGGGGAACTGGCCGGAAAACCGGCAAAACACTGAGCAAAATCAGGCCGCTTCCGCCGCGGCGACACCCCATTCCTGCCGCACCGCGCCATCGGGTTCCTGGCCGGCATGGGCGGCGCGCAGGCCGGCAAAGCCCGGCCCATCGAGCAGCTGCGACAGCGCCCAGACCGCCATGGCACGCACCAGCGCCGAGGCATCGCCGAGCCGGGTTTCGGCTGCCGCCGCCAGCGCCATATCTCCGGAATTGCCGATGGCGATCAACACGTTACGCACAAACCGGTCGCGCCCGATGCGCTTGATCGGCGAGCCGCGAAACAGGGCGCGAAACCCCGCATCGTCCAGCGCCACCAGCTCCGCGAGCGCCGGCGCCTGCAATTCGTCTCGGGCGTGGAAGCGGGCTTCGCGGGCGGTGCTGGCGAATTTGTTCCACGGACAGACCGCCAGGCAATCGTCGCAGCCATAGATCCGGTTGCCCATAAGCCCCCGGAATTCCTCGGCAATATGGCCCTTGTGCTCGATGGTGAGGTAGGAAATGCAGCGCCGCGCATCGAGGCGGTAGGGCGAAGTGAAGGCGGCCGTGGGGCACGCATCGAGGCAGCGCCGGCAGGCGCCGCAATGGTCGGTTTCGGGCTCGTCGGGCGGAATTTCCAGGCTGGTGAAGACGGTGCCGATGAACAGCCAGGAGCCGAATTCGCGGCTGACGAGGTTGGTGTGCTTGCCCTGCCAGCCCAGACCCGCGGCCTGCGCCAACGGCTTCTCCATGACCGGGGCGGTATCGACGAACACCTTGATTTCGCCGCCAAATTCGCGGGCCATGAAGCCGCCCAGTTCTTTGAGCCGGGCCTTCAGCACATCGTGGTAATCCGCACCCTTCGCATAACAGGAAATCGTGCCGGATGAAGGGCTTAGCGTGGCCTCGCGGGGGTCGCGGGCGGGGCCGTAATTGGCGCCCAGCACGACGACGGAGCGGGCCTGCGGCCACAGCGCCGCAGGACTTGCCCGGCGTTCGGCATGGCGCGCCAGCCAGTCCATTTCGCCCTGCAACCCCTGCGTCAGGAATTCCGCGAGCTGTTCGCCGGCGCGGGGCGGAAGGCTTGCCGGGGCAAACCGCGCCGTCTCGAAGCCCAGCGCCAGGGCGCGGGCCCGGATCGTCTCCTTAGGCGTCGAGGTCCGCATAATGCGCCACGGGCGGCTGGCCGGGCACCCGGTCCGCCAGCAGGGTTCGAAAGGAAGGCCTTGATTTCATTCGCATATACCATTCGCCCGCGGCCGGAAATTCGGCCCAGGGCACCTCGCCGAAATAGTCCAGCGCCGAGATATGCGCCGCCACCGCCAGATCGCCCAAGGTACATTCCCGGCAGGCCAGATAGCCGTTGCGCTCCGCCACCGCACCCAGCACCGCGAGCTGGGCGCGCAACGCCTCGCGGCCGCGGCGCACGATCTCCATGTCGGGGGGGCGCTGGAGCCCTGCGCCGGTGAAGCGCTGCGAGGCTTTTTCGTAAACAATCCGGCGGGTTACGCCCTCCAGAAACGGCCCCATCGCCCAGTCCAGCAGCCGCAGCGACTCGGCGCGCGCGCCCGCGTCTTCGGGCGCCATGGGGAAGTCGGGATAGCTCCCTTCGAGATGATCGACGATAGCCCAGAGGCCGCGGGCTTGCGTGCCGTCCTGGTCGATGAACAGCGGCAGATGTTCGCCCACATCCTCCGGCGGCGCCGGATCGCAGCTCAGCCGTTTTTCGGCGATGAGCAGGCGCGCGAAGCGGGAGGGGGGCGAGAGGAGAAGATGCACGAGCCGTCGCATGGAGGCCGAGCTTAGAGAAACCCGCCTCGCCGCGCCAACCGGCAAACAGGTGCAATCGAGGGGAAACCGAGGCCGGAACGATGCCGGAACGATGCCGGTTTTTGCCGGACTATGCCGGAACGATGCGGGTTTTTGCCGGAGTTTGCGGGCCGGTGCGTGCAGGACGCGAGGCCGGTCGTCGCGCCGCGACTCTTTTCGGTGGGAAGAGGCCCCGCGCGAAACAAAAGGGGGACGACTGGCGGCAACCGCGCCGAAACCGGCGCGGGGTGCGAGCGCAAACCGCCGCATGATGCCTGCTTCGCTTTTGCTGCTCTTCTGTTACACTTTTCCTGTCGCCAATTTGTCGCCGCGTTGCCGGTTTCTTTTCATCTTCATTGCATCGTGTTGTCCCTCTCGTATCACCCGCGCTTCGCCGCAAACTGCCCTGCCGCGGCAATCCGAACCGGGTGGACCTCATTCATCCGTATACGGTTGCATATGCAATTGCGTCATACCCGCAGAGTCGTTTTCCCTCATCGGCCGCCATGCGACGGTTCAGAACTTTCCCGAACTGCTGTGCGGTTTCTTCGCAGGGATATCGCCGCCAGGGGTGACCGCTTTGGGGATTTGGAGGTGAATATTCCGCTTCGATCTGCTATGAACCGCGCATGACCAAAGATGAAATCGCGCTCGAGATCGGGTGCGAGCATGCCGGGCTCTATCGGCTCGATGCAGCCGAACGCGCCGACAGTGGTCGATCATCGAAAGCGCCGCGCCATGAGCGAGCTCACAGCGGAACAAATTCTGGATGCCATCGATGCGGGCCTCGAGGAAGCGGCGCGCTGGCCCCAGTTGCTCATCGCTCTGGGGTTCGACAACGACACGGGAAGGCCGAGCGCGGTGGGCATCAACAACGCGTTGCAAAACC
>DATCBQ010000034.1:0-15607 GCA_036511745.1 Rhizomicrobium sp. | reverse complement strand
ACGCGCATCGCGAAAACCATCTGGGCCAGCGGTCAACTGCGACCGCAAAAACAGGCCGGACATATGATCGCAACCGATCCGATCAAAACCAGCGCTCAACCTCTTGCGAGAAGGGGGCCGTCCACATATGGGTCCTCGCTTTCGCGAGGATGACAGTGAGGGGGACCGCGATAGCACGGCGCAATAAAATTTGTTGTCATCCCCGACAAACCATCCGCGGGCTTGAGTGCCATCGCCGCTGCATTGAACGCCGGCAATATCGCGCGCGCACAACTGGTCACGCTTCACTTGCAATTTCCCAATCCGCCGCCACTCGCAAGAGCCGTTACGTCGCATAACGAACTCAGTAAATTCATCCGCGAACTCCATTGGAGCGGACTGATCAAGGCCGGTTGGGACTCCGACCAACACCCCCGATGGCCCGCCGGAACGCCCGACAGCCAGGGCGGTCAATTCGCACCGAAAGACGGGGGAGGTGTGGAACAAAGCTTTCCCTCGAAAAGGAACGTCGAAGCGAATGATCAGGTCGCGGCGGCCGATGCCCCCGCCAACAGCAATCTCCCGCCGGGATGGCACGACGTTTCCAGGAAAGAAGCATGCATTCTGGCCGGTCAAACATGCATCCAGACATTCGGCGCCCAGCATATGGGTGCGTGTTTGCTGGGCGAACAAATCTGCAATCTCAGATACGACGAAGCGCAGGCTCGACAGCGCGGAGCAATTACCGTCGATCTTCTCAAAGACGGTACCGCTGTCTATATACCAAGTGGCGGACAACCCATTATTCTTCCAGGGCGGGTCACGCCGCCGTCAACACCGAAGCGGTGAGCAGGCAACAAACTTTCCCAACGGATTGTGGCGACGATCTTCCGTCCGACATGGAACGCAGCATGACCGAGTTCGAAACGGCAAAGAAGGATGTGGCCAATCTTCCACCCATAGTCCCTCTGAACGAGGAGACTGCCGGAGACGAAATGGCATTTGTCTCGGAATGTTATCGCAGGCTTGGAGATACGACGGGCTGGAACATGGGTAATACGCTTCTGACCCGAACGGAACGGTGGGGTCTGCTCTGGCGCGCCGACTTCAACGAAAAAAGCAGCGAACCGGGGACGATCAGCCGCGTCATCTGCTGGGATGAGCCGGGCAGCGGCAAACAGTTTGTGATGTTTGCCAGAGATCGCAACATTCCACCCTTGTGACGCCAACGAACGCGCGCGCCCGAGAAACAAAGACTGTCATCCCCGACAAGCATCGCCTGGCGCTCATGTAGCGAAGCGGTAGCGCTTCGCAAAGGCGATGCGCAGATCGGGGACCTAGTTCAGCGCGCGTCCGCGCGCTGAGAGAATTTTTCTTCGCTCGCAGACGCTCGCGGCTCGGTTCCCGCTGGAGTTTACGCTCCGGCCGGCGTTCGCCGGACCGGCGGCGCGGGAATGACAAGCGGGGAAAACTCTGCGCAATTTCGTCCGCACCGGTTTCCAAACCGTGCGAAACCGAGTCGTTTTCGTGGGCCGAACGGAAATAACTTCGTTGCCCGCAACCTCGCGTCCGAATTGAACATTCGCCGCAATCGTCCGCGAAACGTTCTGCGTACGGATGAAAAAGACGAAAATTGCGGTTGACGCGTTTGATCAAACGCCCTATCGATTTCGGCATGACGGAATGGTGCGCCCGGACAACGGGATTGACATTAAACCTTCCGTAAAACGCCCGCGACAAACACACGAAACGCTAAGTACCGCGCACAAAAGCTGTCATCCCCGACAAGCATCGCCCGCGATGCGCCGATCGGGGACCCAGCACGGCGCGCGTCGGCGCGCCGATAGAACTTTTCTTCGCTCGCGGACGCTCGCGGCTGGGTTCCCGCTTTCGCAGGAATGACAACAGGGTTTGTGCCCAGCCATTCAAGGAATACCGATGCCCGATTTCAACATTCCCGGCGCGCGCATGACGCCGATCCCGAAAGGCGTCGCGGCGCGAATCGGCGAAGCCGTGCGCTACGTGATCGACGGCGTCACCCCCGCCACCTGGTTCGGGCCGCAGCAGCCGCCAAGACCGATGGCGCCGCAAGGCACCGGCGGTCGCGCCTTCGATTATCCCGCCGGCTACAATCTGCAATATCCGCCGCGATCCGAAGAGACGGTCTCGTTCGCGCAATTGCGCGCGCTCTCCGAGGGTTGCGACCTGCTGCGCCTCGTCATCGAAACGCGCAAAGACCAGATCGAAGCCCAGCATTGGGAGATTCGCCCGCGCAAACGCGCCGATGGCACGCATCCCAAAGCGGCCCAATTCGCCGGCGAGATCGCCGCTGCGAAAAGCTTCTTCGCGTGGCCCGACAGGGAGCATGATTTCGCCGGCTGGGTGCGCACGGTTGCCGAAGAGCTGTTCGTGACCGATGCCGTCTCGCTCTATCTGCGCCCCGACCGCAAGGGCCGCATCTTCGGCTTCGAGCTGGTGGACGGGGCGACCATCGCGCCGCGCATCGATGCCTGGGGCCGCACGCCGGCGGCGCCGGATGTGGCCTATCAGCAGATTCTGCATGGCGTGCCGGCGGCGGATTTCTCGACCGCGCAGCTGATCTATTTTCCCCGCAACCGCCGGCCGGGCCGCATCTATGGCTTTTCGCCGGTGGAGCAGGTTGTCGTCACCGCCAACATACTCGTGCGGCGCAATCTGCATCAGCTGTCCTGGTACACCGACGGCAATCTGGCGGAAGGCATGTTCGTTTCCCCGCCGACCTGGAACAAAAATGATATCAGGGGTTTTCAGGCCTATTGGGACAGCCAGTTCGCCGGCAATATTCCGCAGCGCCGCCACGGCATCTGGGTTCCCAACGGCATCGAGTTCAAGGCCCTCAAGGATCCGGTTCTCAAGGACGCCTATGACGAATTCCTTGCCCGCATCATCTGCTTTGCATTTTCTGTCAGCCCGCAGCCTTTCGTCAGCATGATGAACCGCGCCACCGCGGAGACGGCGCATGATTCCGCACTCGAAGAGGGTCTCGTTCCGGTGCTGAACTATTTCCGCCGGCTGTTCCGCACGATGTTCGACCGGATGGGCTGGACCGATATCGAGATGGTGGCGCTGGACGATCGCGAAACGGATCCGAAAACGGCGGACGACATCGACGTGGCCGACGTCAAGGCCGCCATCCGCACCATCAACGAAGTGCGCACCGCCCGCGGCCTCGACCCGCTTCCCGGCGGCGACGCGCTGATGCTGGCCACCGCCACCGGCTACGTGCCGCTGGCCAGCGGGTCGTAACCGGAAAAAATGTCTCGCGCGGAGCACGCGGAGAATTCAAACCCAATTGTCATTCCCGCGAAAGCGGGAACCCAGCAGCGAGCGTCCGCGAGCGGAGTGACACATCTTTTCAGCGCGCGGACGCGCGCTGTGCTGGGTCCCCGATCTGCGCATCGCAAGCGATGCTTGTCGGGGATGACAGATCTTTTTCCTCCACATCTTCCGCATCTCCGCGCGCAAACACCCTCTCCGAGAAAACCCAATGGAGTTCACCCATGGACTTTCACCTGTTCATTCCCATCACCAAGGTCGATGTCGCGAGGCGGCTGGTCTATGGCACCATCGCCGAAGAAGTGCCCGACAAGTCGGGCGAGATCATGGATTACGAAACCGCGCGGCCCGAATTCGAAGCGTGGTCGGCGGCAATCGCGCGGGCCTCGAGCGGCAAGAGCGCCGGCAATCTGCGCGCCATGCATGGCAGCATCGCCGCCGGCCGGCTCGACCGCATCGTTTTCGACGACGAAGAAAAGCGCATCGCCACCGTGGCCAAGGTGGTCGACGACGCGGAATGGAACAAGGTGCTGGAAGGCGTCTATACCGGCTTCTCCATGGGCGGAAAATACAAGAAGCGCTGGCGCGACGCGGCCCGTCCGGAGCTGACGCGCTATACGCCGGAGCCGATCGAGGTTTCGCTGGTGGACAATCCGTGCATCCCGTCCGCCACCTTCGAAGTCGTCAAGGACGACGGCTCGATCGAGCTGCGCAAATTCGTTCTTCGGCAGGCACCTGTTGAGCACCAGGCTGTTCTGTCGAAATACGGCGCCCGCCATTCGAAAGACGATCTCGCGCAGCTGCAGGCGATCCACGACACCGCTGTCGCGCTCGGCGCCGATTGCGGCCACGCGCCCGCCGCCGAAACCGAAGACGACAGCGACGAGACCGGCGACGGCGCAGCCAAGCTGGCCGGCTTCGATTCCACACGGTTCGTTCGCGAGGCGATGCGCAAGGCCATCGATGAAATGGCGCCGAAACTGGACACCTTCGCCAAACGGCTCGACGCGCTCGAAGCAATGCCGATGCCGGGCGGTCCACTGGCGGCGACCGCCGTCATTACGAAATCGCAGGATGCCGCCGGTGCGCTGGCAGCGGATCCCATCGCCGGTTTCGAGCGGCATCTGGATTCGCTTTCGCCGGCACAGCGCGCCCATGCGCTGACCAAACTCGCACTGAAGAACCCGCTGAGCCGCTAGAGTGCAGGCGGCAGGGGCGCAGAGCGCCTCGCCGCGTTGCTTCAGCCGGCTCACCTCACCCGCGTCATCACACTGCGCCTTTCGCCAGGCCGCGCGCTCCCGTTCCCCCCGGACAGCGACGCTTCGGCGCGATTCGCGGCGGGACGCGGGTGAGGGACGCATCACTTTCCCCGATCATCAAGGAGACACAGAATGAACATCACCCAGGAAACCATGGCGCTGATGCGCGCCGCGCTGGCGCAATCGCAGCCCGATTTGCGCAAGGCCGTCACCGAATCCACCGGACTCGCCTTCTACGATCTGCAGGCGCCGGCGAAGAATCTCTATCCCACCATCACCAAGCTTCGGAACATGACGCCGCGCGTGGGACGACCGTCGGGTTACGGCACCGCCGCGCACTGGAAGCAGATCACGGCCGTCAACGGCTCCGGCTTCGACGCCATGGGCTGGATTCCGGAAGGCCAGCGCTCCGCAGCGATGAGCTACACGAGTTCGGATGAATCCGCGGCCTACGTCACCATCGGCGAGGAAGACTATCTGACCTTTGAAGCGGAATCCGCAGCGGAAGGCTTTGAAGATCTGAATGCCACCGTTTCGCTGCGGCTTTTGCAGAAAATGATGCGCAAGGAAGAAACCGGGCTGCTCGCGGGCAATGCGAGCCTGGCGCTCGGGACACCGTCCGCGCCGTCGCTCTCGGCGCCGACCGATTCGAATTCGACGCTTCCGGCCGCGACTTATTCCGTCATTGTCGCGGCGCTGACCGCCGAAGGCTGGCTCAACTGCAAAGGCAACGCGGTCTCGGGCTTCACGCCGCAAAAGACCATCACCGGCATGGACGGGCAGACCTATGTGCTCAACGGCGGCAATTCCAATGTTTCGGCCAATGCAACCCAGGCGGTGACGTCGGGCAAGGGACTTGCGGCGTCCGTGACACCGCTGAAGGGCGCGGTGGCTTATGCCTGGTTCGTCGGCACCGCGGGCAGCGAGACGTTGCAGACGATCACCACGGTGAATTGCGCCTATTTCAATGCGCCGCTGGCGACCGGCCGGCAGGCCGCGACAACGGTGACGGCGGACAGCTCCACAAATTCTGCGCTCGCCTTCAACGGCTTTCTCACCAACGCCTTCGAAGGCGGCACTCTCTTCACCCAGTCCACCGGCGCCAACGGCGTCGGGGCGCCGCTGACGGCGTCGGGCCGCGGCTCGATCGTGGAAATCGACACCATGCTGCAAAGCATGTGGGACAATTATCGCCTCGGACCGACGGTGATCTTCGTCTCCAGCCAGGAGCAGAAGAACATCACCAACAAGGTGCTGTCGAACGCGTCGGGTCTGCTGCTGCGCTACGACGTGACGGCGACGCCGGGACAGCCTTACGCGATCACGGCCGGCGGCCAGATCAAATATTATTATAATCCGTTCGACGGCGACGGTGTCACGATTCCGATCGTGCCGCATCCCGATCTGGCGCCGGGCACACTGTTCGCGCATTGCGAGCGGCTGCCCGAATGGTACCAGTCGAACGAGGTGCCGAACGTGGCCGAAGTGATCGCCAAACGCGACTATTACCGCATCGACTGGCCGCTGCGCACGCGCCGGCGCGAATACGGCATCTACGCCGAAGAAGTGCTGGCGGTCTATGCGCAGTTCGCGCTCGGCATCATCACCAACATCGGCAACGGCTGAGAAAATTCACCACGGAGACACGGAGAACACTGAGAAACACCTGGACGCGAAGCGGTGAAGTCACCTTTAGCATAGTCGTCCTTTTTTCCTCCGTGGCCTCCGTGTCTCCGTGGTGCACTTCATCGCGCCAAATGCCGCAGCGTGCGAAGCGAAATCACCAAGGCAGGAACCCATGGCAGCGAATGATTTGACGACCCTGCCCGACGTCAAGGCGTGGCTGGGCCGCACGGATTCCAATTCCGACGCGCTGCTTGCGGCGCTGATCACCCGCACCAGCCGGCAGGTTTATTCCCATCTCCAGCGCCCCACGATTCTGCCGCACGCCGTCAGCGAAATGCGCGACGGCACCGGCACCAACGCGCTGGTGCTGAAGCAATGGCCGGTGGTCGCGGTTTCCTCCGTCACGGTGGGGCCGGTGTCGATACCGCAGGCCCCCGCCCTGCTCGGTGCGGGATGGAGTTGCGAACAATGGGACGGCATTCCGCCGGGGCGCCCGCAGACGCTTTCGCTGCGCGGCTATGTCTTCGGCTGTTCGTTTCCCGGCGCTCGCAACACCGCCAATGTGCTCGTTGTCTATCGAGCCGGTTATCAGGTCGTGGCCGAGCCGCAGACCGTCAATGCCGGCACGGCCATCGTCAACGCGCCCTATGGTGCGTGGGCCTGCGATAGCGGCGTCACCTACGCGAACGGCACGCCGCTTGAATTGGTGAGTGGCACGCCCGGCAGCGGCCAGTATCAGCTTGCCGCATCGCCCGGCACGTACAACTTCAACAGTGCCGACAATGGCGCCGCGGTGCTGATCGGCTATGGCTATGTTCCGTTCGATCTCGCCGACGCCTGCATCGAGCTTGTGGGCGAACGCTACAAATACGCCGAACGCATCGGCGAAAAGACCCACAGCCTGGGCGGCAACGAAACCGTCAGCTTCGACAACAGCCGCTTCACGCCGCTGATCGCAGCCATGCTGCAGCCGTACCGCAACATCATTCCCGCGTAACGGCGAGCGATGCTCACGGTCACGGTCGATGCCGGCGATGTCTGCGGCAGGCTGGACGCCGTAGCGGCGGCCGCTCGCGAAGGTGTCGCCCGGACGGTGCAGCAGAACGCAAGCGAGCTGCTTGCCAAGGTGCAGGACAAGCTTTCCGGCGAAGTGCTCAACCCGCGAAGCGGAACCTTGCGCGGAAGCGTGGTGGAAACGGGGCTCCTCGCCGGGGCGGCGACATTTTCGGACTCCGTCGTCAGCGACGGCACCGCCTCCTATGCCCGCATCCAGGAATATGGCGGTCGCGTCAGCATTCCGGAGGAAGTGCCGCAGGCCGGGAAGGCGCTTGCCTTCGCCTATGGCGGCAGGCTCGTTTTCGCCGCCCATGCGGCAGCGCATGACATCGACATTCCCCAGCGCAGCTATCTGCGCGCGTCGCTGGCGGAGCAATCGCAGCCCTTCATCGACGGCATTCGCAAGGTCGTGACGGAGTGTCTTTCATGAGCGAGCCGCAATTCATCCGCGAAAGCATCTACGCGGCATTGTTCGCGCTCGTCGGCGGCTCGGCCTCGTTCCAGACCGCAACGCGGCGCATCAAGGAATATGCCGATGTCGCCAGCGCCACCCAACCCGCAATCCTGCAAATCGAGACCGGCGAGAAATGGGAAGCTCCGCCCGGCAAGCCGCCCATCGTCACCCTGAACTGCCGGCTGTTTGTCTATTGCGAGAGCAACGATCCGACCGAGCCGGTCTCCACTTCGCTCAACGCATTGCTCGACGCGGTGATGGCGGCGCTGGCGCCGGCAATGGCGCCGGACGGCAATTTTCGCCAGAGCCTGGGCGGTCTTTGCCGCCATGCCGCGATCAGCGGCGAAATCACCATTGCCGAAGGGCTTTCCGGCCAGTCGGAAGCCATCGTCCCCATCGCCATTCTCGTCAATCCCTGAAGGAAAGAAGCAACCATGCAACTCAATTTCGGCGTCGGAACCGCCATCGGCAAACGAACCGACATCGCCAACGCCAAGCCCTCGTTCATCGGCGTGCTGCAGGATCTCGAGATCGACATCGACGTGACGCTCAAGGAGCTGACGGGCGCCTTCAAGATGCCGGTCGATGTGGCGCCTGCCGCCATGAAGGTGACGGGCAAGGCCAAATTCGCCCGCATCCAGGGCGCCAGCGTCAACAATCTGCTGCTTGGGCAGACGGAGACGGACGCTTCGGGCATCGACATGGCGGTGGCGGAAGCGTTCAGCGTTCCCGCCTCCTCGCCCTACACTTACGCAACGGCGAACAGCACGAAGTTTCTGGAAGACCTCGGCGTCTTCTATGCCGGCGGCGCGCAGTTGCAGCCGACATCGGCGGCTCCGACACAGGGACAGTATTCCGTCAGCGCCGGGGTCTACACCTTCGCCACCGCCGACGCCGGCGCCGCGATGGCCGCTTATTACAGCTACACGGTGTCGAACCTGGTGCAGCTTTCGCTCGCCAACCAGTTGATGGGCACCGGGCCGGTGTTCGAATTCGCGGCCAAACAGGATTATTTCGTGCAGGGCGTGGAGAAGAAACTGATCCTCAAACTCAATGCCTGCCGCGGCTCGAAATGGACGCTGCCGTTCAAGAACACCGATTACACCATCCAGGATTTCGAATTCACCGCCTTCGCCGATCCGAACAACAACTGGGGCATTTTCGCCTTCAGCGAATAGGCGACGGCCAAGCGCATGAGCGTTCCCACGATTGTCGTCGCCGGCACGCAGTGGCCCGTGCCGCTGCTGGCGCCGCGGCAAAACCGCATCGTCGTTCCGCTTCTCATCGAGGGCCGGACCGATTACGCCGCGCTGCTCGAAATCGTTTTCGCGGGCCTGACGCGGGCTCACCCGCAGGTTTCGCGCGGGCCATTCGAGGAATGGCCGATCCCGCTTTATGAATTGCAGAATGCCCTTCCCGTCATCGCGCGGCAAACCGGTCTGCTGAAACCCGGCTCCGCAAAGACCCATGCGACGCCATCCGCGCCGCCGGACTGGGACGCCATCATCGCGCGCTTCTGCAACTTCCTGCCGGGAACGACGCCCGATTACTGGGAGGATGCGCTCACCTGGCCGCGCGTCGAGGCGATGAACGAAGAATGGCGCCAGCACCCGCCGGTCGCCGTGCTGGTTGCCGGGTATCTTGGTTACCGGCCGAAGCCGCGTCGTCTCGAAGCCGTCGAAGAACTGATGCGCTTTTTCCCCAACGGCCAACTCCGGCTCAACTGAACACTATTCAATACTTTTTTTTAGAGGTCCTTCATGCGCATTGCCGCCGAAAATCACGCCACCGTTTCCGAAGCCGTCCCGACCGTGACGCTTGCGGGGCGCGAATGGCCCGTTCCGGTGCTGGCGCCGAAACAAAACCGGATCGTCGTTCCTGCCCTGCTCGAGGTCGTTCCGAAACTCGTCCTGGCGCGGGAAGCCGGCGGCGGCAATCTGGACATCCTGGCGCGCTATTTCGACACGGCCACACACGACCGGCTGACGGAGATCGCATGGCAGGCGCTCACCCGCGCCCATCCGGAGCTGACCCGCGCAACATTCGACGAAATGCCGATCGGCGTATTCGAACTGATCGGCGCCCTGGCGACGATCGCGCACCAGGCCGGACTGCTCGATCCCCTGAAATCCTGACTCCGCCCGCGAGACCAAAATGGCCGATACGCTTTCGATTGCCATCACCGGCGATGTTTCCGGACTGCAGGCGGCGCTGGACGCCGCGGCCGACAGCATCAACGACACAGCCGGAGCCATCGTCGCGCAGGCGCAGAAGAGCGCACAGGCGTCGCAGGCGCAAGCCGACAGGATCATCGCGATCCACAAACAGACGAACGACGCGATCATCGCCGGCGAACAGCAGCTCAATGTGTCGCGGCTGGCGCTGGGGCAGGAATCGCTAACGCAATTCACCGCCCAGGAAAACAATCTCGCCAAGCAGAAGTATGACGCCGATCTTTCCGCGCTGAAACAGGAAGAGGCGTCCGGCAAGCTCACGCATGGCGAATATCTGGCGTCGAAGGCCCTGCTCGATCAGCAATATGCCAACAGGGCGGCGCAGATCGGCGAACAGGCGGCACAAAAGCAGCGCGAGATCGCCCAGACCGAGCTTGCCGATTTTGAAAAATCGGAGAACGACAGGCTCTCCGCCGGCATCGCGGCGATCAGCGCGGATTACAACGCGCACCATATCGGCGCCGATCAAAAGCACGACCTCGAAATTGCCCTGACATCGCAAATCGAAACCGAAGTTCTCAAGCGCTTCGATGCCGAGAATGCGGGCCTGGAAAAGGGAACCGAAGCCTGGGCCAAGGCGATGAAGGACCGTCAGGCGCTTATCGACGGGTTCAACAAAAATGTCCAGACGGCGAACGACCAGCTCGAAACCGAAGAAGCGCAGAAGTGGACTGAGCTCGGCAACAGCATCAAATCCTCGTTCAACTCCGCCATCGACGGGATGCTGTTCGAAGGCAAATCGTTTCAGCAGGGCATGATCGCGATTGCCCAGGGCGTGCTCAAAGCCTTCCTGTCGATGGGCGAGACCATCGCGGAGAACTGGATCGAGACCCAGATCGCGAGCCTGTTCGAAACCAAAGCGACGCAGACGACGTCCGCGCTGGGCCAGATTTCCGACGCCGCCGCGGTGGCGGGCGCCAACACCTTTGCCTCGACCGCGGCGATTCCCGTTATCGGCCCGGAGCTGGCGCCCGGAGCTGCCGCTGCCGCCATCGCCCAGGTGATGGGCTTTTCGAGCCTGCTCTCGCTGGACACCGGCGCCTGGGATCTGAAGACCGACGCCGTTGCGCAGTTGCACAAGGGCGAAATGGTGGTGCCGCAGAATTTCGCGGCCGGAATGCGCGCCAATGGCGGCGCTTTTGCGGGCTCCGATGTGGCGCTGCATTACGCGCCGACCATCCAGGCGCGCGAGCCGGCGAGCCTCGCGCAAATGCTTTCGACCCACGGTCACGAAATGCACGCCTGGATCAGGCGGGAATTCCGCAACGGCGCGCTGCGCGCCTGAGCCAGCGCCTGAGAATCCGCCCATGAGCTATCCCCTCTATCCGCCGAATCTTCCGGGACTCGGCTATTCGCTGGTCAGGCGGCCGAAGCATTGCGTCTCGGTGCAGACGCATCAATCCGGCGGCGAAGTGCGGTTGTCGTATTGGTCGACGCCCTTGTGGGAATGGGACCTCACTTACGAATTGCTGCGCGACGGATTCCGCAACGGCGCCGCCTATGACGAACTGAAGCAGATCGAAGGTCTGTTCCTCGCCAGCGTCGGCAACCTGAACGGCTTCAAGTTTGAGGATGGCGACGACCGCCAGGTCTTCCGGCAGGCCATCGGCGCCACGAACGGTACGACAAGCGCCTTCACGCTGGGGCGCGTGTTCGGTTCCTGCAACGCGAGCGATGGCTTCCAGGGACCCTACGAACCCATCGGCTTTCTCGATACGACCAGGCGGTTCAATCTTTATGTCGATGCGTCCGCGACGCCGGTCGATATCTCCGATCCCGTTTACGGCTATACGCTTTCAACCGCCGCGCCGGTGGCGCAGCAGCTCGTCTTCAATACCGCGCCGCCATCCGGCCATGCGCTGTCGGTGGACATGGGCTTTCAGTTCTATGCGCGGTTCGCCGCCGACAGCCTGGATTTCGAGAAATTCATGCACCAGCTCTGGGCGCTGAAGAAGGTCACCCTGATGAGCCTGCGGTTCTGATGCGCGCGGCTTCGAACGGGTTGAAAGCGCTGCTGGCGTCGCGCGCGCCGTGCCATGTCGCGGATTTGTTCACCTGGACGCTCGCGAACGGCGCGGTGTATCGCTGGTCGAGCTTCGACCGGTCGCTTTCGGTGGGCGGCAATATTTGGCTCGGCACCGGGCCGCTTTTGACCCGCAACCGCTTCGCGGTGAAGAACACGGTGGAAGTGCCGGAGCTGGAAGTGCGTCTCGCGGCCGGCGACAGCACCCTCGTCAACGGGCAGAACATCAAGGAACAGATTCACAACGGCATTTTCGACGGCGCCCGCGTCGAGCTGGACCGCGTCTTCATGCCGACACCGGGCGATAATTCGCTCGGCACCGTGCTGCTGTTCAACGGCCGCCAGTCCGGCGCGGTGATCGACGCGGAAGGCGTCACCCTTACCGCCAAGGGCGACAACGTGCTGATGAATCAGCAGGCGCCGCGCAATCTCTACCAAATCACCTGTCTGCACAGCTTCTGCGACGCGGGCTGCACGCTTGCGCCAGCCGCCTACACGATCACCGGCAATGTCGGTTCAAGCTCCGCGCCCTCGTCGTCCTTCGTGCCGTGGGCGAGCGCGCCGGCGAATGCCGCGCTGTTCACGCTGGGCAAACTGACAATGACGTCCGGCGCGGCGGTGGGTCAGATCCGCACCGTGCGGCTGGCGAATGCGTCGGGGTTGTTTCTGACCTACCCGCTCTACGATCTGCCCGCCGCCGGCGACAGTTTTTCGCTGCTGATGGGCTGCGACCGCCAGCAGACCAGTTGCCAGACGCGCACGACAAATACCGGCGCGGCCGTCAACAACATCCTCCACTTCCGCGGCTACCCTTATGTGCCCGTGGCGGAACTGGCGTTCTAGCATGAGCGAATCCGAACAACGCGCGCGATTCGTTGCCGAAGCGAAGAGCTGGCTCGGCACACCGTTTCGCGATCAGGGCGATGTGAAAGGGTCCAAGGGTTGCGTCGATTGCGCGATGCTCTTGGTGCGCAGCGCCGTCGACAGCGGCCTGCTGCCGGCGTTCGATCCGCGCCCCTATCCGCCGCAATGGCATCTGCACCGCGACGAGGAACGCTTTCTCGCCATTGTTGGCCGACTGGGAAAAGAAGTGGACCGCGCGGCGATTCCCGGCGACGTCATCGTCTGGCGCGTCGGGCGCTGTTTCGCCCATGGCGGCATTGTCGTCGAGAACGATCATGTCATCCACGCCTGGTACAGATCGCGCGCGGTGACGATCTCGCCGCTGCACGACGCGGAACTCGCCTGTCTGCAAACCGGCCGCCCCCGCCCCTTCAAGCTGTTCGACCTGTGGGCGGGGAAAGTGTGAATACAGGGGCCGGCAAAGCGCAGGGACGAAGAACTCAAACAAAATTGTCATTCCCGCGAAAGCGGGAACCCAGCAGCGAGAGTCCGCGAGCGGAACGACAAGTTTTTTTCAGCGAGCGGACACGCGCTGTGCTGGGTCCCCGATCGGCGCATCGCAAGCGATGCTTGTCGGGGATGACAGGTTTTGTTTTTTCCGCACATTTCGCTCGAAAATTACTTCGCCCTCTCCCCACCAACGAACGGTGATTCATGGCCAGTGTGTTTGCGCCCGCTGCGGGCAGCAATGCGACGCAGCCCACCGTCTATACGGGCATCAACCTGCAGAGCAGCGCGCAAGGGCTGCCCGTCACCATCGTCTGGGGGCAGAACCGCTTCGCGCCGAACCTTTTCTGGTACGCCAATTTCCAATCGCACCGGCAGTCCGGCAAAGGCGGCGGCGGCAAGGGCGGCGCCAAAGGCAGCGGCAATTACACCTATAGCGCCGCCGTCATGCTGGGGCTGTGCGAAGGACCGATCCAGGGCATCGGCGCGGTGTGGGCGGATCAGACTTTCTATGCCACCGGCGGCCTTGCGAAGCTCAGTCTGACATTGTTCGCCGGCAGCGCTTCGCAAAGCGTGTGGTCGTATCTGGCGAGCAACTATCCTTCGCAGGCGATCCCTTACGAGTCGCTCGCCTATCTGTGCAATTCCGATTACAGCCTCGGCTCCTCGGCGTCGCTGCCCAACCACAATTTCGAAGTGATCGGATACCTCGCGAACTCGATGGGCGCCTGGGGCACGCCCGACGCCAACCCCGCCGACATCGTCTCCGATTTCCTCACCAATCCCCAATATTCCATCGGGCTTGCGCCGGCGCAGATCGATGCCGTTTCGCTCGCCTTCTATAAAACCTATTGCCTGGCGCAGAAGCTGGGCTTCTCGCCGGTGCTCGACACCCAGGAGCAGATCGCCCAGACGCTCGACCGCTGGGCGTCGCTCTCCAACACCTGGATATTCTGGAGCGGCGGGGCGCTGAAATTCGTCCCCCTGGGCGACAGCGCCATCACCGCCTATGGCGCCACCTACGCGCCGAACCTGACCATCGAATACAATCTGACCTACGACGATTTTCTCGCGACCAGACCGCGGCGGGGAAGCAGCGCCGGCGCAAGCGCGGGCAAGACCGGCGACGGCGGACCGATCCAGGTCACCCGCGCCGATCCCGCCGATTGCCCCAACCACGTCAAACTCGAAATCAGGGACCGCGCCAATCAATACAACGCATCGCCGGTGGAATGGCAGGACCAGGGGCTGGTCGACCAGTTCGGCCAGATCGATGCCGGCGTCACCACGGCGCACGAGATTTGCGACCAGTCGATCGCAGCGATCGCGGTGCAGCTTATCGGCCAGCGCGCGGCCTATATCCGCAACACCTATGCGTTCAAGCTGGGCTACGAGTTTTCGCTGCTGGAGCCGGGCGATCTCGTCACCCTCACCGACCCGCATCTCGGGCTCGAACTTTTTCCCGTGCGCATCCGCAGCCTCGATGAGGACGAGAACGGCAATCTCGCGGTGGTGGCGGAGGAGTTTCCCGGCGGCATCGGCACCGCCGTGCCGAGCAACACCGGCGGCGGCGGTGGCGACGGATTCAATCCCGATATCGATCCAGGCGACGTCAATCCGCCGGCGATCTTCGAGCCGGATTCCGCGCTGACCGGCGGCGCCGCGCAAGTGTGGCTTTCGGCCAGCGGCGGCCAGAACTGGGGCGGCGCCGTGGTCTCGATCTCGTTCGATGCCACGAATTATTCGCAGGTCGGCGTCATCACCGCCGGCTCGTTCCAGGGGGTGACGACCGCCGATCTGCCGGCGCATGTGGATTCCGGCAATCTCGACACCGCCAACACGCTCGCCATCGATTTGACCGAGAGCGTCGGCATCCTGCCGACCACGGCCACGCATGGCGATGCCGACGCCTCGCGCACCTTGTCGCTGCTGACGGCAAGCTTTTCATCCACCGTGCCGAACAATGGCGAGCTTCTCGCCTATGGCGCGGTCGGCGCCACCGGCGCCTACACCAGCAGCCTTACCTATCTTCGCCGCGCGCTTTACGGAACCGCGCTGGGCGATCATCCGGCCGGATCGTTCTTCACCCGCATCGCGGTCGGCAACAATGAAAACCTGCTCGGGCAATCGGGGCTGATCTTCCCGCTGCCGGCGCAATATATCGGCGCCACGATCTGGCTGAAGTTTCAGAGCTACAATGTGTTCGGCAACGAACTTCAGGACATTTCCGCCGTCACCGCTTACGCCTACACCACGACGGGCGCGGGCTATGGCGCAGGCACCGGCGGCGTTCCCGGCGCGCCAACGGGAT
>DATCBQ010000033.1:0-2776 GCA_036511745.1 Rhizomicrobium sp. | reverse complement strand
GAGCGTCACGGCCTCGATCAGCGCGTTGCGCTTCTTCAGGTAGTCGACAGCGAGACCCAGCCGCTGAAACGTGTTGAGCTGGGCGGCGATATCGACATTGGAGCCGAAGGCCAGCGGGAAGGAGCCCGTGAGCCAGGTTTTTGCATCCGCCAGCTCGGCATCGCTCGGGCCGTTCGCCGCATAATCGCGCAAGGTGGCGCGAATGACGGCGATGCTCTGCTGCATGGCGTCGCGTTTGGTCGCCACTTCGCCCACCACAAAGCCCGCCCGTCGATCCGTTTCGAGATCGGTGGAGATATCGTAGGTGAGGCCGCGTTTCTCGCGCACCTCGCCGGTCAGCCGCGAGGCAAAACCGTCGCCGCCCAGAATGTCATTGGCCACATAGGCCGCAAGATAGTCCGGATCGTTGCGCAAAATCCCCGGCAGTCCGAACATCGCCGTCGGCTGCGGCACGTTCATCGCCATCACCTGAATGCCGGGCCGGCCTTCGTGCTGCGCGAAGGCAAATGCCGGCGGCGATCGGGGCGACAATTTTCCGAACGCGGACTTCAGAAGCGATGTGAGCTCCGCGCGATCGACATCGCCCGCAACCGCGATTCGGATTCCGCCCCCAACCCAGTGGGTGGCGGCGAAGCCCTTGAGGTCACCTTGATTGATGGCGGCCACGCCCCCGGCATCGCCGCCGACGGGATGCGCATACGGATGATCGTGAAAAAAGGCGTGAACATTCACATCCAGCATGAGGGCTCTTTGCCGATTCTGAATTCGGTGTATTCGCCTACTTCGACATAATCTGACTTACCGTACCGTGCGCCCCACAGGTGCAACGCCTCTCAAGCCCCGATGCTGAGGTCCCGGTCTTGCCTGAAGATGCCCCCGAATCGTTTGCGTAAAGTATCAAAAAATGATACTTTGTGCAGATGAAACCGGATATTCCCCACCCCAACGCACGGGACTATATCGCCGGATTGGCGACCGGCGGACGCTACCACTTCACCTCCGAAGAGGCGCAGGCGGCGCTCGGCGTCTCGGCTGACGCCGCCAAGCTCGCGCTGAACCGGCTTTCAAAACAGGCGATCATCGCATCTCCGGCGCGGAGCTTCTACGTCATTGTCCCGCCTGAATACCGCTCGCTCGGATCGCTTCCGGCCGACCAGTTCATCCCGGCGCTCATGACGCGCCTGGGGCTCGCCTATTACGCGGGACTGCTTTCGGCAGCACAATATCACGGCGCGGCCCACCACCGGCCGCAGGAATTCCAGGTCATGGTAACCAAGAGCCGCAGGCCGATTGTTTGCGGTTCGGTGCGCGTTGCATTCATGGTGCGCAAGCGCCTCACGGAAGTTCCCGTGACGAGCTTCAACACGCCGCGCGGCACGATTGCCGTTTCGACGCCCGAAGCGACGGCGGTTGATCTTGTCGGTTATCACGAACAGGCGGGCGGCCTCGACAATGTGGCCACGGTCCTTTCCGAACTTAGCGAGAAGATCGATCCCGACAAGCTGCTCACGGCGGCGCAAACCGCGCCCATGCCGTGGGTGCAGCGGCTCGGCTACCTGCTGGAGCATGTCGATGCCGCGCCGAAGGCGCGGGCGCTCAGGCCCTACGTACAAAAGCACGCGCATCAGTCTGTGCCGCTGCTGCCCGCCGCGCCGCAGAACGCCGCAGAACGCGATGACGTATGGAAGCTCCGCGTCAACGCGGAGGTCGAGGCCGAAGCGTGATCCCGCGCGATTACATCACCGAATGGCGCGCGCAGGCACCTTGGGTGCAGGATTTTCAGGTCGAACAGGATTTGGTCATCAGCCGCGCCCTTGTCGAGATATTCTCGCACCCTGTCCTGAAAGACGCCCTCGCATTCCGAGGCGGCACGGCGCTCTACAAGCTCTATCTCAGGCCGCCCGCCCGTTATTCCGAGGACATCGACCTCGTGCAGATGCGGGCCGAGCCCGCCGGCCCGATGATGGAGGCGCTACGCGCCGTCCTCGATCCGTGGCTGGGCAAGCCGCAGTGGAAACAAACGGAGGGCCGCGTCACATTCAACTACCGCTTCGGCTCCGAAGGCACGCCACCCGTGCCCCTCAAGCTCAAGGTCGAAACCAACTCGCGCGAGCATTTCGCGGTGTACGGCTTTTAACGTATTCCGTTTTCTCTACCGTCGCGCTGGTACGAAGGGGCCTGCGAAATCGCAAGCTACGAACTGGACGAATTGCTCGGCACCAAACTCCGCGCGCTCTATCAGCGCCGGAAGGGGCGGGACCTGTTCGATTTGGCGACGGCGTTGGCGACACCTAAAGTCGATCCGCAGCGCATCGTCCAATCCTTTTCCGAATACATGGACAGGGGCGGGCATCATGTAACGCGCGCGGACTTCGAGCAGAACATGGAAGCCAAGCTCGCGGACCCTCGCTTTACGGCTGACATCGGGCCGCTGCTTGCGCCGGGGCATGTCTGGGACATCGAGGCGGCGCATGCGGAAGTGTTATCGCGCCTCATTCCGCTTCTTGGGTCCTGAACATGAGTAACAATGTCGTGTCGCCGAAGCTTTCCGTGATTGCCCTCATGAAAGGTAGTGTTCCTGAGCGCGCGACCGAGATCGACTCTCTTTGGCAAAAAAATGATCCGGCCGTCGTTGTTATTGACGTCGAACCGCACCGCGCGGCGCGGCGGCCGTGGCTTGCGCAGGGCGCGGCGGCGCGACATCCCCTGCTCCGCCGACACTGCCGCCCACGACGATGGTGAGCCGCGCCGGATCGAACAGCCGTTTCGCGGCGCG
>DATCBQ010000032.1:0-2899 GCA_036511745.1 Rhizomicrobium sp. | reverse complement strand
AACGCAGACTTCGGTCGCAGTCTCCGGAAACGGGAGAGATTGGGTTCTTCTCAACGCATCGCCCGATATAAAGGCGCAGATCGAACAAACGCCGGTTCTTCAACCGCCCGTCGGGGCTGTCCGCGGCAGCCCGATTGCGGCGGTTTGTCTCACTGGAGCAGAGATCGACCAGGTCGGAGGCCTGCTCAGCTTGCGCGAAGCTCAGGCGTTCACCGTCTATGGTCACCGATCGACGCTGGAGCGGATCGCCGAAAATCCAGTCTTTCGCGTCCTCGCGTCGGTGCGGTGGGTTGGCTTCACCGAGGGGGCGGGGTTGGCGCTACCGGGCGGGCTTGAACTCGAGCCTTTCGCCGTTCAGGGCAAGGAACCGCTTTATCTGGAACGCGGGCCCGCGAACGAAAAAGCGATCCTCGAAGAGGATGGCACCGGGTTCGAGATCAGGGGCGCAGATGCGCAGCTGCTCTTCCTGCCGAGTTGCATCGCCGTAACTCCGGCGTTGCAGTCCCGCATCGTCGAGGCGGATGTCGTTTTTTTCGATGGCACCCTGTTTACGGACACCGAGATGATCGTGTTGGGTGCGGGAGCAAAGACCGGCCGGAGAATGGGCCACCTGCCGATCGACGGGGGTGACGGTTCGCTTGCGCAGTTTGCGGCGATACCGCGCAAACCCGGGCAGCGGCGGATTTACATCCACATCAACAATACCAATCCGGTTTTGATCGCGGGATCCGTGGAACGCCAGCGCGTGGAAAGTGCGGGGTGGGAGATCGCCCGCGACGGCATGCGGATCGATCTATGAGCGCCCTGTCACCCGACGAGCTTGAAGCGCGGCTGCGAACGATCGGCGCCGAGCGCTATCATCGCAACCATCCCTTCCACCATCTTCTGCACAGCGGTGGCTGCACGCGCCTGCAGGTTCAGGCCTGGGCGCTCAACCGCTACTACTACCAGCTGATGATTCCGCGAAAGGATGCGGCGCTGATCGCGAATTGCGCGGATGCGGCGGTGCGCCGCGAATGGCGCAGCCGGCTTGACGACCATGACGGCGACGGCAGTCACGAGGGCGGAACCGCCAAGTGGCTTCATCTCACGACAGGGCTGGGGCTGGACCCCGCGTACGTGCAGTCCTTGCGCGGGCTGCTGCCGGCCACCCGGTTCGCGGTCGATGCGTACGTTTGTTTTGCGGGCGAACAACCGACACTCGATGCAGTCGCTTCCTCGCTCACCGAGCTGTTCTCGCCGCAGATTATCGGAGAGCGCATCCGGGGCATGCTGGCGAACTACGATTTCGTCACGCCGGCAGCGCTCGCCTATTTCGATGCCCGGCCGCCGCAGGCCGAGCGCGATTCGAGCTTCGCGCTCGCGTTCGTAAAGCGCGAGGCGCGGACAACGGAGACTCAGGCGCGCGTCATTGCCGCGCTGGAATTCAAGTGCGGCGTGCTCTGGTCGATGCTCGACGCGCTCTATCATGCTTATGTGGTTCCGGGGCATGTGCCGCCGGGCGCATTCCGCGAGGCGCCATGATCGGGACGCCGCTGCCGATCCGCGATGACGCCAAGCCGCGCCTGGCGAATGGCGTGCGGCTGGTCAACAGCCCGGCTCATGACGGGTGGGTGCTGCTGGCGCCCGAGCGTGTCTTCAAGGCCGACACGGTCGCCCACGAGATTCTCTCTCTATGTAGCGGCGAGCGAACCTTTGCCGCTATCGTTGACGACCTCGCCGCCCGGTTCTCCGCACCCCGCGACCGCATCGCCGCGGATGTTGCCGCTTTGCTCAACGGGCTCCTGGCGCAACGGCTGGTGGAGTTTTCAGCATGACCGCCGGATTACCGGTCCCGATGGGGCTTCTCGCTGAACTCACCCACCGCTGTCCGCTGGGCTGTCCCTATTGCTCCAATCCCGTGGAGCTCGAGCGCAAAAGCGACGAGCTCGACCTGGCGACGTGGTCGCGCGTCTTCCGCGAGGCGGCGGCGCTCGGCATCCTCCAGCTTCATCTCTCCGGCGGCGAGCCGGCGGCGCGTCGTGATTTGACGGAGATTGTGGCCGCAGCCCGGAGCGCCAACCTCTATTCCAACCTCATCACGTCGGGGGTCGGCCTTCCGGCGGGGAAGCTGGCGGCGCTCGCCGATGCGGGGCTCGACCATGTCCAGCTCTCGATCCAGGATGCCGAAGCCCAATCGGCCGACCGTATCGCCGGCTTCGCGGGCGCTGCCGCGCGCAAGCGCGAACTGGCGCGGGAAGCTGTCGCGATCGGTTTGCCGCTGACGGTCAATGCCGTCATCCACCGCGCCAACATCGAGCGGATCGGGGCGCTCGTGGAACTCGCCATCGCGTGGGGTGCCCGGCGCGTCGAGATCGCTCATGTCCAGTATCACGGCTGGGCGGAGCGCAACCGGGCGCAACTGATGCCGACCGAGGAGCAAGTGGCGCCCGCGCTGCAGGAACTCGCGCGGCTGCGCGAAACGTACCGCGAGGAGATCGTCATCGACGCCGTGGTGCCCGACTACTTTGCCCGCTATCCGAAGCCCTGCGTCGGCGGCTGGGGCCGCCGTTCCATCAATATCTCGCCGTCGGGCCTGGCGCTGCCTTGCCATGCTGCGCAGACGATCCCCGGCCTTGAGTTCTGGTCCGTGCGCACGCACGCGCTCGCCGAGATCTGGGCGCATTCTCCGGCCTTCGAAGCGTTCCGCGGAACCTCCTGGATGGAGGAGCCCTGTGTTCAGTGCCCGCGGCGCGAAACGGATTTCGGCGGTTGCCGCTGTCAGGCTTTCGCGCTCGCCGGCCGCGCCGAGGCCGCCGATCCCGTCTGCCACCTTTCACCGCTGCACGCGCGCGTTGCAGAGTTGCGCGAAGAGCAAGCCGAAACCGCGTATGAAGCCCGGGGACACCGCGCTGCGCGC
>DATCBQ010000031.1:0-17954 GCA_036511745.1 Rhizomicrobium sp. | reverse complement strand
CCGGAGATCGCCGGTCCGCTCTGGCCCGCGGGTGGCGCGTAAGTCACCTGCTGCGCGCCGATCACGCCGCTGAAGCCCAATGTCGGCGTATAATAGTAGATGGTCTGCAGGCTGCCGCCGATGCCTTCATTGTAGAAGCAGTTGGCGTACCAGCGCTCGAAGCCGGTGACGAGCGGACTGATCTCCCAGGCGCCCGCCAGAAAACGCGGACCGGCATAGCCCGCCACGGTCAGATCGTTGAATTCGCCATGGCCCGGATAATCGGTATCGCTCGCCGGGCCGCCGACGCGCAGGCGCACGCTTTCGGAAATGGGCGGCGACCATTCGCCGCCGGCATCGAGCAGTGCATGAATTCGTGACGGCGATTTAGAGCACCTGCTTGTCTTGCTGTTACGTGTTAGATTAATTTGGCAGAGTTTAGCGTCATTCGCGAAGTTGCCTGCCCTTCACGAGCGCGTAAATCGCCGGGATAACCACCAGCGTTAGCAACGTCGATGAAGTCATGCCGCCCACGAGCGGCACGGCGATCCGCTGTATGACTTCCGAGCCGGTGCCGGTGCTCCAGAGGATCGGCAGAAGTCCGGCCATGATGGCGCATACCGTCATCATCTTTGGGCGAACTCTTTCGACCGCACCTTCGATGACTGCATGATAGAGGTCATCCGCCGAAAGCAACCGTCCTTCAACTTTTCGTTGAGCGATCGTGGCGTCGAGTGCGTTGTCGAGATAGATCAGCATGACGACGCCCGTTTCGGCCGCGACGCCGGCGAGCGCGATGAAGCCGACGGCCACGGCCACGCTCATGTTGAAGCCCATGAGATACATCAGCCAGAAGCCGCCCGTGAGCGCGAACGGAACCGATAGCATCACGATAAAGGTTTCGGTGAAGCGCCGAAAATTCAGGTAGAGCAGAATGAAAATCAAGAACAACGTGACCGGGATAACGGTTTGCAGACGCGCCGCCGCGCGTTGCAGATACTCAAACTGTCCGCTCCATTCAATGTGATAGCCGGCTGGCAGCATGACTTGGGCCTGCACCGCCTTTTGGGCATCATAAACATAACCGCCGAGGTCGCGCCCCTGCATATCGACATAGATGTAATCGACGAGCTGGGCGTTCTCCGTCCGGATGGAAGGCGGCCCCTGCGCGATCGTCACGGCCGCTATCTGTCCCAGCGGAATTGCCGCGCCGTCCGGTGTGTTTACGAGCACTTGGCGGGCGACGGCTTGCGGATCGTCGCGCAAGTCGCGCGGATAGCGGACATTGACGCTGTAGCGTTCGCGGCCCTCGACGGTTTCCGTCACCATCTCGCCGCCCAAGGCGGTTTGAATGACGCTCTGAACATCGTTGATGGTCAGGCCATAACGGGCGAGCGCCGCGCGGTCGGGTTCGATGTCGAGGTAATAGCCGCCGAGCACCCGTTCCGCGAAAGCGCTGGTCGTGCCCGGCACACTACGGACGACCGATCCGATTTTCTGAGACAGCCGGTCGAGTTCCGCCAAATCGTTCCCATAGACCTTGACGCCAACCGGCGTGCGAATGCCGGTCGAGAGCATGTCGATCCGGGCCTTGATCGGCATGGTCCACGCGTTGCTGACGCCAGGGAATTGTAACGCCTGATTCATGCTCGAGATGAGCTTGTCCACGGTCATTCCGCCGGGCCAGGTCTCCTCCGGCTTCAAGTTGATAACGGTCTCGAACATTTCCGTGGGAGCTGGGTCGGTCGCGGTGTCGGCACGGCCCGCCTTGCCGAACACGGATTCCACCTCGGGAAAACTTTTGATGATCTTGTCCTGTAGCTGGAGCAGTTCGCTTGCCTTGGTGATGGACATGCTCGGCAGGCTGACCGGCATGTAGAGCAACGTGCCTTCATTCAGCGTCGGCATGAACTCGCTGCCAATACGCGTCATGGGATAGATGGAGACCGCGAGAATGGCCAGCGCGATGGCAATCGTCATTTTCCGATTGCGCAGCACGGCGTCGATGATGGGGCGATACGCCCATATCAACGCGCGGTTCACCGGGTTCTTTCGTTCCGGCATGATCTTTCCACGCACGAAGAGCGTCATCAGGACCGGAACGAGCGTTACCGAAAGCAACGCCGCCGCCGCAAGTGAAAATGTGTAGGTGTAGGCGAGAGGCTTGAAGAGCCGCTCTTCCTGCGCTTCCAGCGTGAACACCGGGAGGAAGGATACGGTAATCACAAGCAAGCTGAAAAACAGCGCCGGTCCCACTTCGGTCGCCGCCTTGACAAGAGCGTCGATGCGCTTTTCGTCGGAGCCAGCCCGCTCCAATCGCTTGTGCGCATTCTCGATCATGACGATAGCCGCATCCACCATTGCGCCGATGGCGATGGCGATGCCGCCCAGACTCATGATGTTCGAGCTGATACCGATCATATGCATGACGATGAAGGCGATCAGCACTCCAATGGGCAGCATGACAATTGCAACCACAGCGCTGCGCGCATGGAAAAGAAAAACAAAGCAGACAAGCGCGATGATAATGCTCTCTTCGAGGAGCGTGTGTTTGAGCGTGTCGATGGCGCGATAGATGAGGTTGGAGCGGTCATAGACGGGAACGATGGACACTCCTTTGGGAAGACCGTCCGCAAGCTCCGCGATCTTCGCCTTGACGTTTTTGATCACTGAAAGCGCATTCTCGCCGTCGCGTTGAAGCACGATGCCGCTTACCACTTCGCCCTGACCGTTGAGTTCGGTAATACCTCGCCGTTCAGCGGGGCCAAGCTCAACATGCGCCACGTCGCGCAATAGAACCGGCGTGCCGGCCACGCTCTTGAGGACGATCTGCTCAAGGTCGGCGGTCCCGCGCAGATAGCCATGACCGCGCACCATATATTCGCGCTCGGTCATCTCGATTGTGCTGCCGCCCACATCCATGTTGCTGGCGCGGATCGCGTCGGTCACTTTCGAGAGTGAAATCCCGAAAGCACGCAGCTTTTCGGGATCGACGACCACCTGATACTGCTTGACGAAGCCGCCGATGCTGGCGACTTCGGCAACGCCGCCTGCCTTGGTGAGCTGGTAGCGGATGAACCAGTCCTGGATTGAGCGTAGTTCGGCAAGCGTCTTCTGCGCACCGACGACGGCATATTCGTAAACCCATCCGACCCCCGTCGCGTCCGGCCCAAGCGATGGCGTTACGCCTCCGGGCAATCGCTTCTGCGCGAAGTTGAGATATTCCAGCACACGGCTTCGCGCCCAATAGATGTCGGTTCCATCTTCGAATACGACGTAAACAAAGGAGACGCCGAAGAACGAAAAGCCGCGCACGACTTTCGATTTCGGCACGGCCAAAAGCGCTGTCGTCAACGGATAGGTCACCTGATCTTCGACAACTTGCGGCGCTTGACCGGGGTAATCGGCGTAAACGATTACCTGCGGATCGGAGAGGTCGGGAATGGCGTCGAGCGGCGTGTTCAACACCGCATAGATGCCTGCGCCCACAACGAAAACTGTCGCAAGCAGAACGAGCACACGGTTGCGCGCGGACCATTCGATGATGTGGGCGATCACGGCGCGCCTCCGTTTGAGCCTTTGCCTGCGGGCGGCGTGAAGGATTGAAGCGCAGCGCGAAGATTGCTTTCGGCGTCGATGAGGAAGTTGGCGCTCGTCACCACTTGATCTCCGGCCTCGAGACCCTCAAGCACCTGGGCGTAACCGTCGCCGCGCACCCCTAGGCGCACGGCACGTGGCTCAAAGCGGCCCTCGCCTTTCGCGACAAGCACGATCTGGCGCGTTCCGTTGTCGATGATGGCGGAAAGGGGTACGGCAAGGATCGAAGCTGACGAAGAAGTCGGCGAAGATTTGATTTCGACCGTGGCATACATATCGGCGCGCAGGGCAAAGTCATCGTTTGGCACGACGATGCGAACCTTGGCGGTGCGTGTCTCGGGAGTGAGCGTCGGATAGATGAAGTCAACGGTTCCATCGAAAGTGCGTCCCGGAAACGCGACAAGGCGTGCAATCACATGTTGGCCCGGTTTGATGCGCCCCAAATCCTCTTCCTGCACTTCGGCGATCAGCCAGACGGTCGCGAGGTCTGCCGTTTTGTAGAGCGGAGCGCCAGGATCAACGTGCATCCCAAGTACAGCGTCTTTCTCGGTCACCACGCCGTTTGCAGGCGCAAGCACGGCAATGTCGTGTGCGGCTTTGCCGGTTCGCTGCAACCGCTCGATTTCGCCGGGTGGCACGTCAAGCGCGCGCAAGCGCTGCTTGGCGGCACCCTCCATGAGTGAGGGATCGCCATGCGTCATGTCGCCGTGAGCACCGATATTCATTGAGGCCACAACGCGATATTCCTCTTCGGCACTCACAACATCGGGCGAATAAATCTCAAGTAGCGGTTGACCGGCACGAACGCTTTCGCCGGTTGCTGCGACGTTGAGACGCTCGATCCAGCCCGCGACCTTGGTGGTAACGGCCGCAAGACGGCGCTCGTCGAACTGGATGGTCCCGGTAGCCCGGATTGTTTGTGCGATTTCAGGGCGTAATTCGACCGTCGCCGTGCGGACGCCAAGCATCTGAATCCGCTCGGGGCTGACTTGGACAATATTCGCGTCTGCACCGCCAGCGTTTTCATAAACGGGGACGTAATCCATCCCCATCGCGTCCTTCTTGGGCACGAGTGAGGTATCTGCAAGGCCCATCGGATTTTGGTAGTAGAGCGGTTTCGCTGCGTTGGGCGACGTGCTTGCGGCAGACGTTCTTGCGGAAGATTCTGGTGTGGGTGCGGGGTTCATCCGCCCCAGGAAGAAGCCGATAATCGCGGCCAAGAGTGCCACGCCGACGACAGCGATGATCCAGTTACGATACGTGTTCATAGATCACCCCCGATGAGACGTTCGATCAACGCGAGTGCGCTCTGCGCCTCGACATCGACTTGCAAAAGTTCGAGTTCGGTGTCGTGCAGGTGATGAACGGATTCCAACACGGACGAAAGATCGGCGTGGCCGGTCGCATATTCAGCGAGTGCGGATTTGTAAGACGCCGTGAGTTGCGGCACGAGTTCGGTGCGGCGCATCTCATCGATTTGTTCGGTCGCCGCGAGGGATGCCACGGCTTGGCCGAGTTCGCCCAGAATTTCCGCCGTGCTCGCTGCCAAGCGTTCGCGCGCGGCCCCAAGATTAGCGTCTGCCTCGCGCTCGTCGTCTTCCTTTGCGCCCCATTGCAACGGAATCTTGAGCCCGACCATTGCAGTGTAGCCAACGGACCCAAGATTGGTCTGGGGGCCAGCGCCAAGGGTTAAGTCGGGATACCAAGCCTTTTGCGCAAGTTCCTTCGCCGATTGCGCGCCACGGATTTGGGCGGCTTCGGCAAACAGAACAGGATTAGCGCTGCGAACGCGTTCAGCCAGGGCATCGATATTGGGCGCGGGATTCGGCAACGTTCTGAGCGCCAAGGGCTCAGCAAGCGCAGCGTTGGGAGCGCGCGCCAACAAGGCGTTGAGATCGGCGGCGGCACCGCGAAGCTGCCCCTCAAGGTGAAGTCTTTCTATTTTGGCATTTGTGGTTTCGGCTTCTGCCATCAGCGCCTCGGCTTGGCCGTCAAGCGCCTGACCGTATCGCGCCCTTGTCGCCCGCTCCATTTCTCCTGCAATGCCGATGACCTCGGTATTGATCGCGGAGGCCCGGCTGGCGGCGTAGTAGCGTGCGAACGCGACTTTGATTTTTTCATCAAGCTCTGCAGCCGCTCCGCGTTCCTCGCCGCGTGCAGCGTCTAGCATTGCTTCTGCTTTGGACTTTCGCAGATCAAGCTTGCCCCACAGCGGAAATTCTTGCTGCAAGAGGATCGTGGTCTGGTCCATTGGAGCGCGGCTGCCGGGGACCTGCATCGTTTGGGCACTGAGCATGGGATCGTCGAGCGCGTCGGCCCGATCTGCGCGCGCCGTCGCTGCGGCGGTGTCGAGCGCTGCCGCGCGCAAAGATGGACTTAAGCGATGGGCGGCATCAAGCACAGTTTCGGCGGTGCTGCCGAGAGCGGTGGAATCGTCGTTTGCCATCGCGTTGGACGGGCCAAAACCGATGGCGCCCATCAATGTAACAAGCGCCAGACCGCGAGCTATCCAGCGGCGCACGTGCGCACCGCCAAGACTGTTTGAGTGCGTCCGCATATCACGACCCCAAATCGATGGTGAAACTACCGCGCACGGTTTGAGGCTCGCCTTCCACTTTGGCGGCAAGCGAAAGCGACCATTTGCCGGGCTTGTTCCAGACCGGGCCGTTGTCGATTTCGAAGTGGTACAATCCGGCCTGTTCCGGCAGCGCTTTAACGGGCGCTGTCATCATCGCCATTCCTTCCGGCCCCATATCGGCGCGACTTTCGACGATCTTCGCGCCGGTTACCGATTTCGCGTCCGGGATGTGGATGAGTTTGAGTGAGACGATGTTCGCGCCGTTGCCGGATTTTTGTGGCGCTCCGGCCAATTCAAAACGGTAGTCGATGGCGGCGGCGAAAGCGGTCGTGGACATTGAAACGAGAAACGCCAAGGCGGTCCCCGAGATTACTTTACGCATGTGATGCTCCCATTGGGTTGGGGTTGCCGAATGACTGCACTATCGGACTTGAAGATGTTCCGAATGGCCCCGCGTTGGCCGCTTCGCGGTTGGCGCGCACAAGCGTCACCGAAGCGAAAGGCGCTTCGCAGTCAGTCGGAACGCGCGTGCAATCGGTCTAAAACCGAGGCAACGCGATTTCAGGCGGAGAGGATGGGAGGTGGTAAGGCCGGAGGCCGGGTAATGCCATCGGTGGCGACCTGGAAGTTCCAGGTCGCCGTGCCCGCGACAGCGGGGGCAATCAATGAAATCAAATCAAAGATCAAACCAACACTGGTCGGCGTGCCGCAGACATAGGCGCAACCGCCTGACGGCAATTTGCAAGGAGTTCCATGATTCTTCGGCACGCATGGAGCTTCCATATTCATCGCGGTGGCGTGCATCGACGATTTCATGTGATCGCAGCATGGAGGGGTCGCGGACGCAAAAGACGGTGTAGCGCCAAGCAGCATTGCAACGCTGACGAGTGCCGTAAGAAACCGTCTGATGATCAAATTGCTGAGCATTTCCGAAGTATAGCTCTACGTCGTTAAGTGAACGCTACTTTCGGCTTTCAGCCGTGTCGATGGCAATCTAACACACTGATCCGAAATCGCAACTTCGTGAACGTCAGCTATGCGAGCGCGCACAAAACGCTTGCCTTGGCGTTGAATCCAAGGCTTACCGTCGGGCTCCGTCACTTAAAATTCCCGGATACGCACTGTAAGCGTACACGCGCCCACGCATCGACGTAATTGGAGACCTCACGGATATCGTCGATGGGCTCGCCGGCTGTTAAGAGCGCCTTATCCGTGAGCAGGGTATTGATGCCGTCGAGGCGGCCGACCGCTCGATCCGCAGCGCCAAGCTTGCTCAGAAGGGGTAAAGGGAAAAGCGTTTCTCTTTACTTACGGCACCCCTAAGGAAATCTCCGTTTACCAGCAAAGCGCACTTGCCTCATACCCACGGATCAACGTCAGAAATCGCGCGTCAGGCCGATCTGGATCTGGTTGCGGTTGTAGGCGTAGAGCGTGATGTCGCTGGAATTGTGGGTGTAGATGTAGGCGATGCGCGGCGTGAAACCGTAGACGTCGAGGCGACGGTTCAGCAGCGCCACCTGCGCCACCCACAGCCGGTCGCGCCTGGCGACACCGAAGGCGGCAAGCGGGCTGTCGTAATCGACGGTCGCGAAGCTGGTCTGCGGCGCCACCGACCAGCCGTCGAACAGATCGCGGTTGTAACCCAGCTGAATCTGTTTGGCGGTGTAGGAGAAGACGCCGAATGTCGCGTTCTGGCGGCTGGCGGAGATGCCGGCGGACACCGCGCTGGACGGATCCACCGTGTAAAAAACATTCAGGGCGCCGGAGATCGCCGGTCCGCTCTGGCCCGCGGGTGGCGCGTAAGTCACCTGCTGCGCGCCGATCACGCCGCTGAAGCCCAATGTCGGTGTATAATAGTAGATGGTCTGCAGGCTGCCGCCGATGCCTTCGTTGTAGAAGCGGTTGGCGTACCAGCGCTCGAAGCCGGTGACGAGCGGACTGATCTCCCAGGGGCCCGCCAGAAAACGCGGGCCGGCATAGCCCGCCGCGGTCAGATCGTTGAATTCGCCATGGCCGGGATAATCGGTATCGCTCGCCTGACCGCCCACGCGCAGGCGCACATTGTCGGAAATGGGCGGCGACCATTCGCCGCCGGCATCGAGCATGGTGCCGATCCCGCTTTGCTGGCGCGCGTCCTGGGAAAGCTCGAACGGCAGACCGTAGAGCCCGACGGTGGTGATGCTGGGTCCGGCGTTGATGTTGGTGTCGGGCACGATGGCGAGCGAGAGGTTTTCGCTCCATTGCCGCGCCACGCGAATGGCGCCCAGATAATGATCGATGTTTTCCTTCGCCGCGTCCGACAGATCGCCGCTGCGCGCGTAACGGAACTGGCGTTCGGCGTTGTCGTAATCGGCGTTGAGAAAAAAGGCCCGCGCCAGTTCGAGGCGCACGCGCGCGACGTCGGGCTCGCGCGCCAGGATGCGGCGAAACTGCGCAATCGCGCCGTCATAGTTCTTTTCGGACAGCGCGATCATGCCGAGGAGAAACTGGACCTCGCTGTTTGCGGGCTTGGCGGAATCGAGCGCCGTCAATACACGCTTGGCGTCGGCGACCCGGCCCGCCTTCATCAGCAGCCGGGCGGCATCCAGTTCGGAAACCGCGTGCGCGGTTCCCGCTTCGGCTGATGGCGATGCAGGGGGCAAAGCTGAAGCGGGCGGCGATTGCGCCGATGCGGGGATACAGAGCGATGATATCGCAAAAGCGCCCAGCCCGAACGCCAAACCGCTGCAGCGTCCGAAAGTCACGTTCACGTTCCGGATGCGAAGCCGAATTCAGGCGGCGGCACGCATCTCCCAGGCCTCGATCGCCGCCTGTCCTTCTTCGCGCATGGCATCCGCATCGCCGACATGCAGCCCGAGCCGCGCATAATCCACCACCATCAGGCCGCTGGCGCGTCTGCTGACCGCCGCCACGAAACGCGGATCGTCGATCAAATCCTGCGCCATGACGCCGACAAAGCTGCGCGTGCCGCCCAGATAACGGAAGCGATAGAGCCGCACGCCGTTCGCGGTTGTCTCCAGAAACCGGATGTCGCGCTTCAGCCGCCGGTCCGAAGGAATCTGCGGGCCCGCGACGCCGCCGATCGCCGCCTTGCTGCCGTCATAGAGAGTCCATACCGCGCCCAGCTCGTTGGCGCTGGGGCCGTAGAAGCCGCCCTCGATCGTGCCTTTGCCGTTGCCCATCGAATAATTGCCCCCGGGGTTGCTGGAGGTCGCGGTGGTGCCCCCGAAACTGGTGCCGGAGATGCTGGCGGTGATGTTGACATTGTTCCACGGCGCCGCCGGTGCGCCGTCGGACGGCGTCGCGGTCATGTTGGTGAATTCGCCGGTAATGGCGCCGGAGCCAAAGTTTGCGGTCAGGCTGCTGTCGCCCGTCAGCTGCGCGCTGCCGCCCTGGTTGGGGAGAATGACCTGGCCTTCGACCGTGCCGACGCCGCCATAGGTGGCGGTGCCGCTATGCGGCATGCCGGCGGGAGGGGTTTGGTAGCCGGCGACATAATAGGCGGTGTTGATCACCGCCCCGGTCGAAGCGTCCTGCACCGCCCAAAATCCCAGCGCGGTGTAGTTGAGATCGGCCAGAACGGTGCCGGTCTGGCCGTCGCCGTTCAATCCGAAGACGAGGGTATTGCCGTTGGGCAGCGTGGTCTGGGACTGGCCGTCATCCACCACCGTGGCATCGATGCCCAGCCCCGGGATCTTCAGTTCGAACGTCCCGTCGGCCAGATTCTCGACCGTCATCGTCGCCCCGTCGGCCATCGTGTTGGTATCCGCCGAGCCGCCGTTCGAGGGAAACATGTAGGCGCTCTGGGTCAGCGCGAAGACGGTTCCGGCCGGCGGCAACCCGCCGCTGGCGCCGGTGAAGGTGGGCCCGCCATTGGTGGCCAGCTCGAGGCCTTCCGCCGGATCGGTGGGCGGATTGGCGCCCACCGTGGCCGCCGCCGGCGCGCCCAGCGCATAATTCGACGTTGGCGAGCTTTCGATGTGAAAGGCATTGCAGGCCGCCAGCAGAAGCGGCGCCATTGCCGGCAGTATGGTGCGTGCGTTCATAGGAATGGTCATCCCGTTGTTGCGGAGAGACTAGCGAGCCGGCGGCCATGCGCCTACTGAATTTTCGGTCATGGACGGCAAGCGGCGTTCGGATGGGGAGGCAATGCCCGGCGGCGGTTTTGGGTTTCCTGCGGCATTTGACCCCGCCTTCTCCGGCTTGCGAAGGTAAAAGCCGATTCGAAGCCGTCCGCTCCGGGGGGTCGGAATGCTCAGATGGTTTCAGGCCGTCATGCCGCGCGAGGATCGGTTTTTCGATCTCTTCAACCGCCATGCGCGCACGCTGGTTGAAGGCGCCCAGGCCCTGCGCGAGCTGCTGGGGGGCAACGACAGCGTTGCCGAAGCAGGCCTGCGAGTGGTGGAACTGGAGAACCGGGCGGACGAAATTGCGCGCGAAGTGCTGCTGCTGACGCGGCGCTCCTTCATCACGCCGTTCGACCGCGGCGACATCAAGGACCTCATCGGCTCGCTCGACGATGCCATCGACCAGATGCAGAAGACGGCCAAGGCGGTCTCGCTGTTCGAAGTGAGGACCTTCGAACCGGAAATGGCGCAAATGGGCGACAGCATCGTGCAGGCGGCAAAGCTCACGGTCGACGCGGTGTCGCTGCTCGGCTCCATGCGCGAAAACCCGACCAGGCTGAATGCCATCACCGAAGAGATCGTGCGGCTCGAAGACAGCGCCGACGAGCTGAACGATCGGGGCATCAAGCGGCTCTTCCAGCTGCATCGCGGCGGCAACGCGATGGATTACATCGTCGGCGTCGAAATTTACGATCATCTGGAAAAGGTGATGGACCGCTTCGAGGATGTCGCCAATCGCATCAGCGCCATTGTCATCGAGCAACTCTGATCGCGGGGCGCGGGGGGCTTCATGGGCACGGGGTCGCTGCTGATTGCGCTGATCGCGGTCGCGCTGCTGTTCGATTTCCTGAACGGGCTGCACGATGCGGCCAATTCGATAGCAACCATCGTCTCGACGCGGGTGCTGGCGCCGCGCTACGCGGTTGCCTGGGCGGCGTTCTTCAACTTCGTCGCCTTCCTCGTCTTCGGCCTGCATGTCGCCAACACCATCGGCACCGGCATCGTCGCACCCGGCGCGATTACCGACGCCGTGATCTTCGGCGCGTTGATGGGGGCCATCGTGTGGAATGTGGTGACGTGGATTGCGGGCATCCCGTCCAGCAGTTCGCACGCGCTGATCGGCGGCCTGGTGGGCGCCGGCGTTGCCCATGCGGGGTTTCGCACCGTGGTGTGGAGCGGCCTCGGCAAGACGGTTGCGGCGATCTTTCTTTCGCCGGCGCTGGGCTTTGTTCTGGCCTTGCTGCTGGTGCTGGGCGTTTCCTGGGCCTTTGTGCGCTCGACTCCTTCGCGCGTGGACTGGCTTTTCCGCCGCGTCCAGTTTCTCTCCGCTTCGCTGTATTCGCTCGGCCATGGCGGCAACGATGCCCAGAAAACGATGGGCATCATCGCGGCATTGCTGTTCGCGCATGGCGCCCTCAAAGGCGGCTTTCATGTGCCGTTGTGGGTGGTGCTGAGCTGTCAGGCGGCGATGGCGCTGGGCACGCTGTTCGGCGGCTGGCGCATTGTGCGTACAATGGGTTCGCGAATCACCCGCCTGGCGCCGCTGCAGGGCGTCTGCGCCGAAACCGCCGGAGCCATCACGCTGTTTCTCGCGACCTCCATGGGCATACCGGTTTCGACGACGCACACGATCGCCGGCGCGATCGTGGGCGTGGGTGCCGCGCGCAGGGTTTCGGCCGTGCGCTGGAATGTGGCGAAAGACATTGTCGTCGCCTGGGTCGTCACCATGCCGGCGGCCGGCGCGATCGGAGCGGCGTTTTATTTCCTGTTTGGAGTCTTTGGATGAAATGAGCGTTGCGTTGCCGCGTCGCGAAACGGCGAAGATCCTGCCCGCCAATGTTCAGTATGCGGCGCTGCCGTATCGCCTGAACGGCGCGACGCTGGAAATCCTGCTCGTCACCTCCAAGCATAATCGCCGCTGGATCATACCCAAGGGCTGGCCGCTGGAGGGCCTTCCCCCCCACGCCAGCGCCGCGCGCGAAGCCCTCGAGGAAGCCGGCGTCTCGGGCGAAATGGAGAATGTTGCCTTGGGCTTTTTCCACTATTTCAAGACGCTGCGGGGCAATGTCGTCGTGCCGTGCAAGGTCGAGGTGTTCGCGCTTCGGGTGTCGCGCTACCGCAAGACCTGGGCCGAGAAGGAGGCGCGCAGCCGGCGCTGGTGTTCGATCGACGAAGCGGTGGCGGCAGTGGTCGAGCCGGAGCTTCGCGGTCTGATGCGCAAATTTGCCTGCCGGGAGATCGCCGCTCTTTCGCGGCCGTAACGACCGCAATGGCAGGCAGCAAGACAGCGGACAGGGACTGAGCACGCGGAGATAAAAATTGTCTCCGGACTCTTGCCTTCTCCCCATTGTGGCAGGGCTGTCCGGGGAATTTCCTCAATCATTCGCGAAAGCCTCTTCGCCAATGGGGGGTGTACGCGGGATGGATTCGCGACTCAGGCTTTCATTTGTCCCGGCAAATGATTCGCGCGGAGAGAGGGAGGCGCGGGAAGGGCATCACCCTCCACTTGAGGGAGGGTCGACATTTGGCTTCGCGCGATAGCGTGAAGACGAATTTCGGGGAGGGGTGATGTTGCAGCATCCGTAAACTCCGCCATCACCCCTCCCCGAAAAGTTCTGCGAACTTTTCGACCCTCCCTCAAGTGGAGGGTTGGAGATCGCATCCGCGATCTCGCCGGAAATCTCGTCCGGCGCTTTGTGCGGCCCCGGCAATGCTCCCGTTCTCCCTGTCTCCGCGTGAGCAATTTTTAGCAACGGCGACCGCAATGCCTGCCGGATCAGGAACGCTTCGCCAACTGGGCGACGCGGGCGTCTTGAAATGCGGAAAAAATTTCCGTATATATAAAATGGAATAGGGATGGCCCATGCCGACCCTGCGGGACTTTGGAAACTTCCAGATCAGAATCTACTTCAAGGGCCACAATCCGCCGCATGTTCACCTCGTCAGTCCCGAAGAAACCGCGCTTGTCCGGATCGCCGACGGTGTCGTGATCCGTGGAGCAATCGATGCGTCCATGCTGGCAAGGGCGCGAACATGGGTTGCGGAACACAAGAGCGAGCTGCTCGCCAAATGGACGGAATTTCAGAAATGACAATAGAAGCAACCGCCGACGAAGCCGACATCGAGGTGTTGCCCCGCGTGAAATCGGTCGCGGCCGGTCCGCGCTTCACGCTCAATGTCGAATGGAAAGACGGGAGCCGGACCAAAGCGGATTTGACCGGCCTGATCCACAGCTCGAAGCATTTTGGCGTGTTTGCCCGCGATGCCGCCGCATTCCGGCATGTCCGGCCCGTTGCCTGGGGCGACGGCGTGCAATGGGACAACGGCCTCGATTACAGCGCCGCGACGCTGAAAGAACTGGCGGAAGAACAACAGCCGATGAAGGGCAGCGAGCTCAAGACGTTCGTGATCGCCAGAAAGCTCAACAATGAGGAACTCGCCGGGCTGCTGGGGTGTACGGCGAGAACCATCCGCGCCTGGTACGGCGCAAAGCGGATTCCCCGCTGGGCCGCGACCTCGGTGCGCTGCTTGCAGCGCGACGACACGCTTTTCGCCGCGCATTTCCGCCCCGTCAAAGTGCGGCCGCGCGGGCGGCCGAAGACAGCGGCAAGCGATTGACGCTGACGTCGCCGGTTCCAGCGTTCGGCGGCCGGAGCTTGCGGCACTTCGCTGCCGGTATCACGTGCAACGGCTGGACCACGGAAACACAGAGCACAAAGGGAAAAGTCGTTACAATGAGGCGGTGAGCCAACTTCAACGCACCGTCTCACTGTCTCCCTGTGATATTTTCCCTCTGTGATCTGAAAGCTCGCGAAAGACGCTTCGTCATAGGCGGATCGTTGGCAACGGTCGTCGCGAGGTATGGCGGATGTGCAGGATACGCAGCGTATCTCCGGCCACGCGATAGAAGATTCTGTATGGATAGCGGACCAGGGGCAGGACGTGTACGCCCGGCCTGTGTTCGACAACCGGCGTGCTCGCGGGCGCCAGAGACAGATGCTTGACAGCGGATCGTATGCGGGTTTCAAGAGCGGCGGCGACGCGTGGGCCAAAGCGTGTCCGGCATCGGAGGAGATCTTGCGAAGATCGGCCAGCGAGCGCCGAGAGTATTCGACCTTCATCCCGCGCGAAACATGGCGAACGCCGCTTCGACCTCTTCGTCCGAAGCGATACCGCTGCGGTCGGCCTCGTCGATGGCCGCCAATTCTTCGGCTGTGGCGCGGTAGATGCCGGCTCGGCGGCCTTCGATGTCGCGCGCGACTTCGACGAGCTCGTCCTGATCTTCCTCGGGCCAGGACCGCGCGTCGTGCAACAGGGTTTCAAGTCGTTGGGCGCTCATGGAGGCAACCTATCATTGCCGGCCGTCTCTTGTCATTCGGGAGTAGTGTCCTCGTGTGAATTTTAGCCGAGAGCCTTAAAGGCATGCGGATAATTGGCAACCCCTTTTCCAGCCGCGAGGACTCCGTCTTGCAACTCCAACGCCATAAAGTGCGGCCCCGCATAGGGTGACGCGAATCCGGCGGCCAGAGCCGGGTCGAAGCCAAATCGTCGGTAGTATGGATCGCCCAGGACAAACACGCATCTCCAGCCATCTGCAATCGCCCGGGACAGGCCCTCTCTGATCAACTGCGCCGCTATCCCGCGACGGCGATACGATTCCACTACGGCGACGGGAGCCAAACCCAGGGATCGCTCCGGAGCCTGCATCCGGGAGAACATGATGTGGCCAACCACTTCACCTTCGACAACGGCGACGAGAGAATAGACGGCGCTTCCATCCTGCCGAAGCTGGTCCACGAGATCGGCCTCTCCCGGAGTTGGAAAAGCCGCCAATTCGGCCTCGCGAATTCCTTCGATATCGGCGAAGGTCTCGCCTCGGATTTCCGGCCGATGCACGATTTCGCCCTCGCTTCCGCCACGATAGCCGCTCGGGGACGACGCCTGCCAGCGGAAAAGGTAATCACAATGAGGCGGTGAGACATTGAGATTTTTCTGCGCGCCTTCCGCGCAAATTTTCAACGCACCGTCTCCCTGTCTCGCTGTGATATTCCCCAGAGATGCTTCGCCATCCGGGCGATTTTGGCCGAAAAGGCCCCGATCACGGCCGCCGGCACTGTCTCAGTTTGAAATCTAGCGCCTATTCCGCTGATCTGGCGGCAGGGCATTCCATCTGATTTGGTCCAAAAGCTCGATGATTGTGCCGAACGTGACAAGGGCGGCCGAAGAGATAATGTCTGGGCGCAGCAAGGGCCAAAACAGACCGATGAAACGAAACGGGCTTTGGTCTCTGATATCCCGCGGCACCTCAATAAAGGAAATGGTCTCTCCGACGATAATGAGAATGGCGATCACCCACATTATCAGGGCGATTTTATTCAGTGACTTCCCCATGTTTGCCCCTACCGGCGTGGCGTCGTGAGGGATAATGCACATATTCCCAAGTGACCCCAAGGCCACAAACGCCCTGCCAATGTTATCGGAGCCGCCGTCATGGTGGGCCGGATCGCGCTGCGCCGAGGCAGAAATCGAATGCCGGAAAGCGCGCGAAAGGGGACTCACCGTGAAGCGAGTCATGTTGACCGTCGTTCTCCTGCTGGCGTCGGTTCCTGGCGCGAACGCGGACAGTTTCGAGGACTTCAATCAAGGCGTTTCGGCATTAGCCCGTGGCGAAAACGACGTCGCCATCGCGGCGCTGTCCCGTGCCCTGGCCGCTACCGACCTGATGCCGAACCTGCGACCCACGGCCTATCTCGACCGCGGACTGGCATACGAACGCGCGAAACGATTTCCGGACGCCATCGCCGATTTGAACCAAGCCATACGATTGAAGCCGGATTATTACATGGCGGTTCTCGCTCGCGCGGGCGCCTCTTACCTGGGCGGAAACGCTCCGGCTGCCGCAACGGATTGCAACACGCTGACGACGCTTCTGCCCCACAGAGCGGATTTGTTTGCGGCATGCGGCGTTATCGAATGGCAAATCGGCGATTTCAAAACCGCAATGCCGTATTTCGAAAAGGCCGCCAGTCTCGATGGGTCGAATACTAGGGCGGCGTTCGCCATGCTTTGGTTTGAGATCACCCGCTTAAGGGCAGGCGATGCGAACCGCAATGCATTTCCGCAATGGGACGCAGCATGGAACACGTCAGGTTGGCCCGCGCCTTTGCTTGACCTGTATCTGGGAAAAGAAAGACCGGAAGAAGTCGAGAAAGAACTTGGTAGTGGATCGGCCGCTGCCGCACCGCCGTACAAATTGTGCGAAACTGCATTTTTTATCGGCGAATGGGATTTGTTGCATCGGCTGAATGCCCTGGCGAGAACGCATCTGGCGACGGCAGCATCTGTCTGCTCGGAAAGAGCGATCGAGCACGACCCGGCCGTGTTAGATCTCAAACGGCTGGATGAGGCAGCGAAATGAGATTGATCCTTCGGGCCGCTTCGCTGGCGATGGCTGTCGGTCTGGCATTTGCTTCGGATGCCAGGGCGGACGATTCATGCACACCGGCCACCGCCGGCGCTTCGGTGGAATTGGGAACACTGAGCGGAGGCACAGTCTTCGTTCCTGCAGAAATTGCTGCCCATCGGGAGAATCTTCTGGTGGAAACAACGGCACCAGTGAGCGTTATTTCCGACTCTGTCGCCAGCGCGCTTGGTCTGCCGCGGGAACATGTTTCGTACAGAGAGACTCTCAAAGTCAATCGTGAGCGTGTCACCGAATATGCCGATGCCGAGTCCATCGGATTTGGGGGTCTCGCCGCTTCGAATGTGCGCCTGGCCGTCGTCTCCGACGACAAAATGGCGCCCGACGTTGCCGGCGTGCTGGGTGCAGATGTTCTGCGGCAATTTTCTGTCGAGTTCGATTTCGGCAGAGGCAGATTTGTCGTTTACGCACAGGGCCCGTGCCCACCTGTGTGGACTCGGTCAGCCGCCACGCCGCCGACCAAAGTCGAAAAGGACGGCAGAGTCTTCATCAACGCGGAACTCGATGGCAAGAAGGTAACGGCAGTTCTCAACACCGGGGCGCCGTTTTCGGTGGCGAACTTCGCGCTGACAAAGAATTTGTCCGAATGGAACCTCCAAACCGCCGGATTGAAGGTTCTGCATTCCGTTGACGGCAAACCCGATGCCTACCGGTTTCCGTGCAAAGAACTTTCTTTTTATGGTGTCAGCATGTTGAATCCGCCGATTGTCCTTCGAACCGGAACCTTCCAGTTGCCCGAGCTGATTTTGGGCCAGGACATCTTGCGCCGGCTGCATCTTTACATCGATTACGGCAGAGGAAGATTGTACGTCGCGCCGGCGAGCGCCCAATAGGGCCAGACACCGTTTCGCGGGGGATAATGGCGCATCGCCTTCCCGCGCGGATGCGGGCGACCGTTGACGAAGGCATTTCCTCTCTGCCTTTTTCCTGCTGACCGTCCGCTTGTCCTGCGCTACGATAGGCCCATGACGGCGAATCCCACGTCTCCCGACCTTGCTCACCCCGACCTCGCGGCCCTTTGCCGGCGGTTTCGGGTGCAACGGCTGGATGTGTTCGGCTCCGCGGCGCGGGGAGAATTCGATTCCGTGAAAAGCGATCTCGATTTTCTCGTGTCGTTCGCGCCATTGCCTCCCGCGCGATATGCCGACAGCTATTTCGGATTCCGCGCCGAACTGGGGCGGCTGTTCGGACG
>DATCBQ010000030.1:0-3763 GCA_036511745.1 Rhizomicrobium sp. | reverse complement strand
CGTGCGATCCACCTCCCCCGCTTCGCAGGGGAGGAGCCGGTAGCCCCGGAGGCCGCCGCACCATGGGCGAGGCCGTTCTGCCAGAGCGTAGCGGGAAGGCGCGTTTACCGCGTCTCGTTATACGCTTGACGTTAAACGCTTGACGTTAAACGCCATGCAGGATAACCTGGCGCATGATCCGGTCCTTTGGCGATCGCGGGACGGGACGTCTGTGGATGGGGGCGTTCGTCGGGCGCTTCGCAGGGATCGGGGAGCGCGCCCGGCGCAAGCTCGACATGCTGCATCAGGCGCGCGACCTGCGCGATCTTCGTGCGCCTCCCGCCAACCGCCTCGAAGCGCTGGCAGGCGGCCGCAAAGGGCAGCATTCGATCCGGATCAACGATCAATGGCGCATCTGTTTCGTATGGACCAGGGAGGGCCCGACCGATGTCGAAATCGTCGATTACCACTAAGTCCGTGGCTACGCCCGATCGGATCACCACGCACCCGGGAGAAGTCCTGAGCGAGGAGTTTCTCAAGCCCCTGAACATGTCCGTGAACGGGCTCGCCATGGCGCTGCGGGTCCCTGCAACGCGCATCGCAGCCATTGTGAAGCGCCAGCGGGCGGTGACGGCCGACACGGCTCTGCGGCTTGCCCGCTTCTTCGACACAAGCCCCGAGTTCTGGATGAACCTGCAAGCGATGCACGATCTGACGAAGGCGCGGCGGGAAGTCGGCGGCGCCATTGAGCACGACGTGCGCCCGCGCGCAGCCTGAGGGGGATTGCGATCGGGACTGTGGCACAGCGGGCAACGAGGCGCGCCGGCGCTTCGTTGATGCGACGCTGCCAGCCGGGTCCCTGCGCCATCCAGCCCGCATTTTCTTCCTTCATCCGGCGCGAGGTTGCGGGGAGGCGGCAATTCCGTGAGGAGAGGCTGGGCCTGCATTCATGGCGCGGCCATCCCTGGGACCGCGGGCATCCTGCCCGCTCCGATGGCGCCGTATCGCGGCCGCATCCTCGATCCCGCCTGCGGTTCCGGCGGCATGTTCGTCCATTCGGCGAATTTCGTGCGCGAGCACGAGCTGAGCGAAGTCTTCGTCCTTCGTCACCACGATCGCGTGTTCGGCGCGCGCGTGGGACCGGATGTCGCGATCGTCGGCTTCGCGAAGCCCGATCTCTCGAACGGCAACGGCATCGTGACCTTTGTCCCGCAACCATGCCGCCAGCGCGGGCGGAAGCTGGGCGTCGACGACGAATTTCACGGAAGACTGCCTATTCGGCCGCTACGACAACGGGATGACCCGCGAGGCTTGCGGCGTAGGCAAGGCAGGCCCGGATGTCGTCGGCCTCGAGGTCCGGGAAGTCCGTCAGGATTTCTTTCTCGCTCGATCCTGACGCCAGCATTTCCAATACATCGGAGACGCGTATGCGCATGCCGCGAATGCACGGCCGGCCATGACACTGTTCCGGCCGTATGGTGATGCGGGAGAGAAGCTCGGCCATGATAGCGAGAATACGCGATCTTCCAGTCCGCTACCAGTGCGGCTCGCCTGCCCCCTCGCGGCGAAGAGGACAGCCGGAATGACGCCGGCTGGGTCGTTTCCCGTCGCGTTGCCAGGGAGGCCCTCCCGGCGCATCGCCGCCACAGAGCGACAACGTCGCGGGCAGGGATTCGGAATTCCGCCAGTTGACGCGTACGGGAGTCGAAAAGCAGTCAATACAAAGAATATTACGAACAAATCGTGATCGGTCCGATCAGCGCGGCCACTCACGCCACTATTCAGGTTGAAGATGTCTCAGCCATAAACCCATTCCGTGCTTCTCCTCTCCTCGCGTGTGTGATTCCCTGAGCGTCGGCGGCGTGAGCCGATTGGGCAAACGGGGGAGGGGTGATGCTTACCGGCGAAATCCGTGGGCAGATCGACGGCATCTGGAACGATTTCTGGACGGGCGGCGTCTCCAATCCGCTCGCGGTGATCGAGCAGATCACCTACCTCCTCTTCATCAAGCGGCTCGACGAGATCGAGACCAACGCGGAGAAGAAGTCCGCGCAGCTCGGGACGAAGATGGAGCGCCGCATCTTCCCGCCGGGCAAGGATGGCATCGGCAAGGATGGCGGCCGTCCCTACAGGGACCTTCGCTGGTCGCGCTTCAGGACATTCGAACCACGCGAAATGTTCGAGGTGGTGGACCTGCACGTATTTCCGTTCCTGCGCACCCTGGGCAGCGATTCCTTCGCCGAGCATATGAAAGACGCGCGCAACGGCATTCCCACGCCCGCGCTGCTCGCCAAGGTGGTCGACAAGCTCGAAAAGGTGGAGATGCAGGATCGCGACACCAAGGGCGATGTCTACGAATACATGCTTGGCAAGATCGCAAGCGCCGGCCAGAACGGCCAGTTCCGCACGCCACGCCACATCATCGCGCTGATGGTGGAGCTTGTTGCGCCGACACCGAAGGACACAATCTGCGATCCGGCAGTCGGCACGGCAGGCTTCCTCGTCGCTGCCGGCGAATATCTGCGCCGCAACAATCCGGAGATCTTCCGCGATCCAAAGTTGCGGAAGCATTTCCACGGCACGATGTTCACGGGATACGATTTCGACTCCACGATGCTCCGCATCGCCGCCATGAACATGGTGTTGCACGGCATCGAGAACGCGAATATCCACTATCGCGACTCGCTTTCGGAGGACCATTCGGGCGATGAGGCGCGCTATTCCGTCGTGCTCGCCAATCCGCCCTTTGCGGGGTCGCTGGACTACGAGCAGTGCGCGAAAGACTTGCAGCAGATCGTCAAAACAAAGAAAACAGAGCTTCTGTTCCTCGCGCTATTCCTGCGGCTCCTGAAAGTCGGCGGACGTGCGGCGGTGATCGTGCCCGATGGTGTGCTGTTCGGCTCATCCAATGCGCACAAGACGCTCCGGAAGATTCTCGTCGAGGACCACAAGCTCCAGGCGGTGATCAAGCTACCGTCGGGCGTGTTCCGCCCTTACGCGGGCGTCTCGACTGCCATTCTCGCGTTCACCAAGACGGGCGTGGGCGGTACGGAGAATGTCTGGTTCTACGATGTGCAGGCCGACGGGTGGTCGCTGGACGACAAGCGGCAGGAGTTGTTGCCACCCGAAAAGCTGGGGCCCACGCCTCAGGAAACGCTGACGAAAGACGAAGCGCTCAAGAACAACCTTCCCGATGTCGCGGCGCGCTGGAACGAGCGCAATGGGAAGGAGAAAAAGCGCCCGCGTACGGCGCGAAGCTTCTGCGTGCCGAAGTCCGAGATCGCCATGGACGGCGCCTACGACCTCTCGCTCAACCGCTATAGGGAGGTGGAGCACGATGAGGCCGTGCATGAAAGTCCCGCAGCCATCATCGCCGAACTGAAGCGACTCGAAGCCGAAATCTCCGACGGGCTCAAGCAGTTTGAAGAGATGGTGGCGTAGCCGTGGCGCACAGGCGCTACCGGTTGCAAGAAGCTTTCTGGTTTCAAGAAGGGCCGGGAGTTCGAAATACTCAGTTTCGTGAAACTGGAATTAAACTTCTGAACGTCGCGAACATCACCAAGGCTGGCACCATCGATCTGTCAAAAACGGATCGCCATTTGGAGCCTGAAGAGGTAAGGCGGAAATATTCGCACTTTCTGGTGGACAGCGGTGATTTGGTTATCCCTAGTACCCGGAATCAGAGCTGAGTGATACGTTGGCCTTTGAAGCGTCGCTGGCGAACTTTTTTCTTGGTCCAGACGAATGGCTTGGCCCTCTCGTTGTATTTGCCGATGAACGCATC
>DATCBQ010000029.1:0-8206 GCA_036511745.1 Rhizomicrobium sp. | reverse complement strand
TCTTGCCGCCGTATTCTTCGCCAGGGAGCGGGAGCAGGGAATGGCGCAACTCAATCCAAATTCACACCTTCGCCTCGTTGATCAGCCCGCTGACGAAAAGCGCCCGTCAACCAAAGCCAACGAGGCAATGCATCCCAAGGTGATGTCCGAAGAGGCGTTTACATCGCGCTCTATAAAGGACAGCGCGTACTACTCTGATCAAACAGCCATCGTACTCCACATGGATGTTTGCGACGGCATTAGTTTGTTGAAGAACGCTGGAGTGAAAGTTAACTGTATTGTTACTTCACCACCCTTTTATGGCCAACGGGACTATGAGGTGGAGGGGCAAATTGGCCTTGAAGAACATCCAGAACAATTCATCTCCACTCTTGCTGACGTATTCGATGCTGCTGGAGCCATTGTCATGGATAATGGCAGCCTTTGGGTGAACATCGGAGACACCTATTGGAGCGGAAAGGGAGAACATCGCAGCGGGGAGGCAAAACAATCCGCTCGACGCTTCGGTATTCGGCCTCAGGACCGAAAAGGCGACGGAAAGTGGTGTGTACCGAAGCAGCTATTGCTCATACCGCACCGTTTTGCCATCGAGATGCAGAGTCGGGAGTGGCTGGTTCGCAATGATAACGTCTGGGTGAAACCAAATCCCATACCAGATCAGGTCAGAGATCGGTGCTCAATTTCGCATGAGTATGTATTCCATTTCGTCAAACAGCGCTGGTATTACTTTGACAAAAACGCTGTGGGAAGAGCTACCGATGGGGGAACTGTTCTGCCGCCGTTGGACACTTGGCAAATTCGGGCTGTGCGTAAGGCTGGCCGTCACAAGGCTCGGTTCTCCGAAGAGCTAGTTCGCATCCCGATTCTCACTACTACCCCACCTCGAGGGGTGGTTCTGGACCCATTTGCGGGAAGTGGGACGTCTCTTGCTTTTGCTCGCAAACACGGTTTCCGTGCGATTGGCATCGATTCAAAAAAAGAATACTGCGATCTAATGGTTCGGCAAATACACGAACTTGTCGATGAAGAAAGCAGTGAGCAGGAATAGGCGATTGCTTATTCCCATAGAGGGCACATGTATCTCTCGGCCAAGGCTGTTTTGAATGCCATAAATCAGCTGCATGCGGGGGTTCACCCGTTTCTAGGTATAACGTTTCTAGCATGCAAGCACTATGGCCTGAGCGTTGGGTCGGTAGACGAAGTCAGCATAGATCAACTCACGCGCGCTCATATGGATGCTCATCATCGAATTGACAGACGTAGCTCTCGCTATTTCCAACCCTTTAAGAGCCCTGCTTGGTGGGTGGCAAAAAAATATCCGTCCAGCGGGCTTCAAACCATAAACACGCAAACCTTTGGGTCGGTATTTCTGCACCCTCGCAACACCCAGGAGTGGGGATTTCAGCCAGACTATCTTGATCGAATCGAAAACCTTTTCCGGGAGAAACAGTTTGCATCTCGCGTCTCCGCCGATGCGTTGGCGGTCTGGCTATTCAAGGACATCGACCTGGAGAATACATTCAAATACGAGGAATTGGTCGAACTTTTTTTCACGCGGTACAACATCACCGAAGCTGAAAAAAGCCGTGTCTTCTCGGAAAGGTCGATGGCCGGACAACTTCGCGATGAAGAAGCGTTCGTGTCCGAACCACTCGAAATGATTTTGGTTACCCGCGAGTTGCCGGCGCCGCCCGACGCCCAGTCAGAGGGCGGAAAAACTATCGCGGCTTTGCATTTGAAAAATACCGGTCCGGCGCGCGAGATGACGCTGGACTTCGGGCAACGCCTCACAATTGTCACCGGAGACAACGGCCTAGGTAAATCGTTCCTGCTCGATTTCACGTGGTGGGCGGCGACCGGCTCATGGGCGGGGCGAATGATGGTGCCTCAGCAGGATGATCTAAAGGCGACTCCTGAGGTCCAATATACCTTGAGCGGAATCTCGGACCAGCTTTCTATTTTCACGGCGAAATTCGAGCGGAGGGAAGCCGCATGGCTTCGTCCCAAGGGCGCGATGACGGTCGAGGCGGTTGCTGTGTTCTCACGCGCGGATGGTTCGTTCGCGGTCGCAGATCCAATCCGCAGCAGATTTAATCAGCGCATCTCAACGACAGAAAGCTTGACGGCCGAACAGGTGTGGAATGGGCGGCAAGGCCTAATCGGAGGTCTAATTCGCGACTGGATAGTTTGGCAAACTGCGACCGACCTAAAAACATTCGACCGGTTTGCATCTGTTTTGCAGCGATTGTCTCCGGAGGATCTCGGAACCCTTACCCCCGGCGACCCCGTCCGATTGCCCGGAGAACCCAACGAGATTCCTACCATAAAACATCGCTATGGGACTATTCCGGTGACTTATGCCTCGGCGGGCGTTCAGCGGGTTTTGCTGTTGGCATATTTGATAATCTGGTCCTGGCAAGAACACGAATTGGCCGCCGGCCGACTGGGTCGGGTGCCGCTTCGCAGAATGATGGTAATTGTCGACGAGCTTGAGGCTCACCTTCATCCAAAATGGCAGCGCATAGTGCTTCCAGCGTTGATGAGTATTGGCGATCTTTTGAGCAGCGATCTGGTCCTGCAAATGATCGCGGCGACCCATTCCCCCATGATACTCGCTTCGATGGAGGCGGGTTTCGATCCTTCAACCGATTTGCTTTATCACCTCTACGGTGACGGGCCAGTGGTAAGGCTAGAGGAAACGCCATTCGTCAAATACGGAGACGTATCGGGTTGGCTTACCTCACCCCTCTTCGGTTTGCGACACGCCCGTTCGCGAGAAGCGGATTTGGCCATCGAAGACGCTAAGAAATTGCAACTTCAGGAAAATCCAAGCGCCGAGGACGTGAAGGCCGTCTCGGGCCGGCTGAAGAGTTATCTCGCAAGCGACGACAAGTTTTGGCCCCGCTGGCTGTTTTTCGCGGAACAGCACGGGGATGTGCTTTGATTCGCGTAGACTCAAAGCCCGAATATGCGAGATTTGACGCTCAAGTTCGAAGTCCTGGAGCCGCATTCTTAGCGTCTTGCCCGCAGCCTACCTCAACGCAGTTTCGAAAGAAAAACTTTTGGAACAGAGCGGCGCGTGAATTGCATGCGGCTTACTCGGGCGTTTGCGCGTACACCGCGATGTACCTGGCCGACAATGGGACCGTAGATCATTTTCTGCCGAAGACGGTTCATCCCCAATTGGCCTACGAATGGAGTAACTTTCGCTTAGCTAGTGGACGGGTGAACAGCTCGAAGGGAAATTTGATTGGCATTTTGGATCCATTCCATATTCAGGATGATTGGTTTTACCTGGATATTCCAACGTGCTTACTGAGGCCAAATCCCGCGCTCGACAACGCGCTGCGAAATCAAATTGCGAATACGATTAATACCCTTCGGCTCAATCAGGATGACAACTACGTACAGGAGCGATGCAACATCCTGATGGATTTTGCACGCGCGGACGTGTCGCTTGGCTTCCTTGAGCGGCGCTACCCTTTCCTCGCAAAGGAGGTGAACCGGCACGGCTTTGATCAGCCGTACCTGAGAACGCTGTTCAAAATCTAGAATGGAGTACGGGGCAGGGACCCACACAGCGCGCGTCGGCGGACTGAATAGATGGACCTAGAATCGAAACCTGCCTTCTGGCTTTTCAATTCGCGCGACCGCCGCGTGAGTCATTGGCCCGCGCAGACGCGCCGCCGCCGGGTTCCCGCTTTCGCGGGAATGACGATGGTGGTTGAGGAAATGAGGGAGTGGATGTATCGCGGCCACGCGTTGAATCCTCTCACAGGTGCCATACACTCACACTGTTGCGACGCCCCTGCGAGAAAGGCGAAGATTGATGGCACTTTCCGATGAGGAGCTGGAGCGTTACGCGCGGCATATTGTACTCAGGGAAGTCGGCGGAGCCGGGCAGGCGAAGCTGAAGGCCGCCCGCGTGCTGGCGATCGGCGCCGGCGGGCTTGGCAGTCCCCTCATCCTCTATCTGGCGGCGGCCGGAATCGGCACCATCGGCATTGTCGATGACGATACGGTTTCGCTGTCCAATCTGCAGCGCCAGATTGCCCATCGCACTGCCGATATCGGCCGGCCGAAAACGGAGTCCGCATCGGAGGCGGCGCGGGCGCTCAACCCCGAGACGCACATCGAACTTCACCCCGTGCGCATCGTTTCCGAAAATGCGGCCGCGCTTGTCGCGGCGTATGATCTGGTTGCGGACGGCTCGGACAATTTCGCGACGCGCTTTCTCGTCAACGACATTTGTTTCGCAGAGCGCAAGACGCTGGTGTCCGCCGCCGTCACCGAATTCGACGGCCAGCTCGCCACCTTCAAGGCTTATGATCGAAGCGGCGCATACCCCTGCTACCGCTGCCTCTTCCCCGAGCCACCGCCCGCGGGCACGATACCATCGTGTTCCGAAGCCGGCGTTCTCGGCGCCGCCGCCGGCGTCATGGGGACGTTGCAGGCGCTGGAGGTGTTGAAGGAAATCCTGGGGCTGGGCGAAAGCCTCGCCGGACAGCTGCTGATCTACGACGCGCTCGCCACACGCTTCCGCACCATCCGCCTGCGTCCCGATCCCGCCTGCCGGCTGTGCGCAACGAACCGCCGCCCGTGAGCGCATAAGGCTCCTCACCCGCATACGAGGAGGAACCTTACCTCAGTGCGCTTCGTCCCAGTTCTGGGCGGCGCGGGCTTCGACGACCAGCGGCACCGACAGCTCCAGCACCGGCAACGCGGCTTTCTCCATGATGTGCCGGACGAGTTCGCCGGTGGCGGCAACCTCGCTGTCGGGCGCTTCGAGCACCAGCTCGTCATGCACCTGCAGCAGCATCTTCGCGTTGAGGTTTTTTTGCGCCAGCGCCGGCGGCACGCGGACCATGGCGCGGCGGATGATATCGGCGGCGGCGCCCTGGATCGGCGCGTTGATGGCGGCACGCTCGGCGCCGCCCCGGAAAGCGGGATTTTTCGAATTGATCTCGCGGATGTGGATGCGCCGCCCGAACAGCGTCTCGACGAATCCCTTCTGGCGCGCGAACACTTTGGTGCGTTCCATATAGTCGCGAATGCCGGGAAAGCGCTGAAAGTAAAGCTTGATGTAATCGTCGGCTTCGCCGCGCGCGATGCCGAGCTGGTTGGCGAGACCGAAGGCGGAAATGCCGTAGACGATTCCGAAATTGATCGCCTTGGCCCTGCGGCGCACATCGGACGGCATGTCCTTCACCGGCACGCCGAAAATCTCCGACGCGGTCATCGCATGAATGTCGATCCCTTCGGCAAAGGCTTTTTTCAGGGCGGGAATATCGGCGATGTGCGCCAGCAGCCTGAGTTCGATCTGGCTGTAATCGGCGCTGATCAGCTTCGCGCCCGCGGGTGCGATAAAGGCGGCGCGGATGCGCCGGCCTTCTTCGGTGCGGATGGGAATGTTCTGGAGATTGGGATCGGTGGAGGCGAGCCGGCCGGTCGAGGTCGAGGCCATCGCGTAGGAGGTGTGGACGCGCCCGGTTTGCAAATGAACATAGCCGGGCAGCGCGTCGGTGTAGGTTCCCCGCAATTTCTGCAGCTGCCGCCAGTCGAGAACCTTTTTCGCGATCTCGTGGCCTTGCGCGGCGATGTCTTCGAGCACGTCGGCATCGGTGGACCAGGCGCCGGTCTTGGTCTTTCGCCCGCCTTCGAGCTTCAATCGCCCGAACAGAAGATCGCCCAGCTGTTTGGGCGAGCCGATATTGAAGCTGCCGCCCGCAAGCGCATGAATGTCCTTCTCCAGCGCCATCATTGTCCTGGCGAAGTCGTTGGAAAGTTTGCGCAGGTGATCGCTGTCGATGGCGATGCCTGCATGCTCCATGTCGGCAAGCACGGGCACCAGCGCGCGTTCCAAAGTTTCGTAGACGGTAAGCTTGCCTTCGGCGATCAGTTTGGGGCGCAGCAGCGCGTGCAGCCGCCATGTGACATCGGCGTCTTCCGCGGAATAGCGCACGGCCTGGGATACCGGCACGCAATCGAAGGTGGTCCTGCTCTTTCCCGTCCCCGTGACTTCGCTGAAGGTGATCGGCTTGTGCCCGAGATGCAGCTCGGAGAGTTCGTCCATGCCGTGGCCGTGCAGCGCGGCGCCCAGCACATAGGACATCAGCATCGTGTCGTCGAACGGCGTCACACGGATGCCGCGCCGCAGCAGCACGAGATAATCGTATTTCAAATTCTGCGCGATTTTGAGAACCGCGTCGTCTTCGAGCAACGGCTTCAGACACTGCAGCACCTCGGTTTCGCCGAGCTGGACGATACCGCCCTCGCCGTCGCCCGCGAGGTCGAGCCCGTCCGCGGCGCGGTGGCCGCAGGGGATGTAGCAGGCCTCGCCCGGCGCCACCGCCAGCGAGACGCCGCACAACGACGCCTGCATCGGATCCAGCGATGTCGTTTCCGTATCGAAGCAGACGCGTCCCGTCTCGTGGGCCCGCGCGATCCAATGCTCCAGCCGCTCCCGCGTCGTCACCGCTTCGTAGGCCGAATGGTCGATGGGTTTGAGAATCGCGCCGCGATCCATGACGGCGCCCGGTGCGCCGCCGGCTTTCGACGGTCCGGCGGGGGCCAGCGCTTTCTGGGTGGAAATTGTTCGGGCGGCGTCCGCCGGCAGCGGCGCCAACGCTTGCGGCAGCGGCAGCGCGCCCTGCGCCGGATCGGGCGCGGACGGCACGGAATCGGGATCGTCGATGCCGAAATGCGAAGCGGCGCGGCGGCACAGCGTCGTGAACTCCAGCGCCTTGAGGAAACCGATCAACGTCGCCGGATCGGGCTCGCTTGTACCGAAAGCGTCCAGTCCCGTGGCAAGCTGCACATGCGCGTCGAGCGTCACCAGCCGGAGCGACATGCGGGCGTTTTCGGTGTTCTCGATCAGGGTCTCGCGGCGCTTGGGCTGTTTGATTTCGCCGGCGCGCGCCAGCAGGGTTTCGAGATCGCCATAGGCGTTGATCAGCTCGGCCGCCGTCTTCACGCCGATGCCGCGAACGCCGGGAACATTGTCGGTGGAATCCCCCGCCAGCGCCTGCACTTCCGCAACCCTGGACGGCGGCACGCCGAAGCGCTCCATCACATCGGCCGAGCCGATGCGTCGGTTCTTCATCGTGTCGAGCAATTCGATTTCGCCGTCGACGACGAGCTGCATCAGGTCCTTGTCGGAGGAGACGATGGTCACGCGGATTCCCGCTTCGCGCGCCAGCCGCGCATAAGTCGCGATCAGATCGTCGGCCTCGAAGCCCGGCTCCTCGACGCAGGCGACGCCGAAAGCGCGGGTGGCGGCGCGCACCAGTGGAAATTGCGGGATCAGATCGTCCGGCGGTTCCGGGCGGTTGGCCTTGTATTGCGGATAGATCCGGTTGCGGAAAGTGGTCTTTCCGGCATCGAAGATCACCGCCAGATGCGTCGGCCTGTCGCCGTCGCGCATGTCTTCCAGCAGCTTCCACAGCATGTTGCAGTAGCCGGACACGGCGCCGGTGGGCAGGCCGTCGGATTTGCGCGAAAGCGGCGGCAGCGCGTGATAGGCGCGGAAAAGATACCCCGAGCCGTCGATGAGATAGAGGTGGTCGCCTTTTTTGCCCGCGGACGCAGCGGCGCTCAATGCGGCTGTGCTCCGGCGCGCAGCACGAAGCGGCGGTCGCAATAGCCGCACTCGACGAAGCCCTGTTCGCCCATCTGCAGCCAGACGCGCGGATGGCCGAGCGTGCCCCCGCCGCCGTCGCAGACAACGCGGGTATCGTCCACTTCGATGATCTCGGGCGCCTCGACGGTCATGGAGATGTGTCCTGCAGGAGAACATCGGATAATAATGGGAAGCCGCAATGTAGCAACAGATCCGTTGGAATACACGGCCATCCGACAAAATTCCCGAATCGTCGCGAAAGCCACTTCACCAAGGACGCTCGCGCGCAGGGTCCTCGCTTGCGCGAGGATGACAGCGAGGGGGACGCGATGGCGCGGCGCATTAAACGTCATTGTCATTCCCGCGAAAGCGGGAACCCAGCCGACGCGCGTCGGCGCGGCAAATGATGTTTTCCACAGCATCGGGATTGAAGAGGTCCATTGCGCGCGCGGACGCTTGCGCGCTGTTGGGGTGGACGGCCCCCGACGGCATCGATGTGCCAGAGTGAGGTCGTTGAAGATCTCAAACCAGGGAGCCGTCCATGGACAAGCTTATCCGCATTGGCATTGACACGTCCAAGAGTGTTTT
>DATCBQ010000028.1:0-5195 GCA_036511745.1 Rhizomicrobium sp. | reverse complement strand
CGCCGGACCGCATTGGGCTCGCGGTCGATGATGGTGAGCAGCACCCGCGCGGGCCCATGCGGCTGGCGGCGCCCCTGCTCCCATTGCCGCACGGCCGAAGCGGTAAACCCGAACCGGGCTCACCCTCCAATAATCGGCTGGCCGCCGGTAAATTCTTCAATCGCCGGCTAGCCAGCAATCAGGCGCCTCCCACCTTGCTCCGATTACCCTTATAGGGTAGTGTCCACTCCCTGTGGAAAAACGCTCGCCGCATTATGATCTTGTGGCTGTCCGGTTGGCGGTCGGCAAACTGGGCGCTGCCGCGTTCACCAAAACCGCTCTCGACGGGGGGCGGGAACTCGGCCTGACATCGGCCGACATGCTGCTGGTGATGGCGTCGTTGACACGCTTCAATTTCTACAAATCGATGACGAGCTATTCCGATCCTTCGATTTGGCAGGATGTTTATCACGCGATGACGCCGGTCGGAAAACCGGCTTACATCAAAGTCACCTTCCGCGCGTCCGCTTTGGTGATCCAGTTCAAGGAGAAATAGCGATGCAAAAGAAATGCGTGACCTGCCCGGGCGCCATGATGCGATTCCGCAACGAGACCTTCGCCATCGCTCATGCCGGCATGAAGAGGAAGGTGGCAGGACTTTCGGGTTGGAGCTGCGAAGGATGCGACGAAGTGGCGTTCGACGCCAGGAGCGCGCGTGCGTATGCGGCGGCCGGCGACGAGCTCGTGCTGCGGGACCGAGCCCGTCAGGGCAGGGAGTTTCGCCGCATCCGCCGCAAGCTGGGCCTGAGCCAGATTGCAGCGGCACAGCTTACCGGCGGAGGCCACAATGCTTTCTCGCGTTACGAGCGCGGCGAAGCCGCGCCTTTGGCCGCCGTGGTCAACCTCTTCCGGCTGCTCGACAAACATCCCGAGTTGCTGAAGGAGGTGGGGCGGTGAGCAAATGCGAACACAGGCGCAACCGCAAACTAGCGAAGTTCTGGCGATTTAAGCCGCTACAAGCCCCGCTCCGGTCGCTTCGTGCCGGTGAACAGATTCCACTTTTCAATATCCAGTAGGATTTCGCGTAGGGTATTTTCGTCGGTGCGCTGTTCAGGAGTCTGATGGGGGACAATAAACCAAACGCCCGACGCGGTTTCCCAAGCCGTTGCCGTCTCCTATTCTTTCAACATACGGCATTTCCGCTTCGTCAATTGACGGCGGACATGCTCTTTCGAAAGAAGCCGAACTGGCACTATGCCGCCGCTTTTAGCGTCGCGACATATGTCACCATTCCGTCCGGAGATGGTTTGCGAAGATGGTGTTTTACATCTTCGGGGCTGGGAACCCATCGAATGGATTCGACCTCAAATCCCATGTTGTGCAACAGCAAATCGGTCACAACCGGGTTGATGTCCCTCTGTAGTGCGTCGATGTCCGGCCCCTCCAAGCGAAGCCACGCCAACGACTCGCTGCGGATACGATAGCGCCCGTTAGCGTGCTTTTCGTAGTGCAGTACAATTGATAGTTCTCTGGCCATCGCGCGTTCAATCCCCCTGCGATGACCGACAGTAACAGGATTTGCGAGTTAATATCTTGCTAATTTCAAGGTGTTATGATTCCGAAAAGAATCAAACCGTTGCGCGCGCATCTTCCAAGCGTGTCACGGACGCATCCTGTACCGTCCAAATCAGCATGTCGCCCGGGCCAGGAGCGGATTTAAGATACCCGCGCTGCGCGATTGCGTGAGCCTGCTACTTTATACCGTTGATTTCCATGGGCAAAATGCGGGTAGAGCCAAAGCGCAGGCGCCCGCAAAATTTTCCTCGCATCGCGGCAGACACCGCCGGGCGGTCGTTGCCACAGGCGCCGGCTTGAACTTGCGATTCAACGAAATCGAAGGATAAAGCGTACCTTCTATGGCCGCATGCAGCTCGTCAGGCGCACGACCGGTGCGCCGGCCTGCATCCAGGCGGTTTCGTGGCAGGTGAGGACAATGATCTGCAGCTCCCGGGCGGCCTGGCGGAGCGCCAGCACCATGCTTTCGAAGCGCCGCGGATCGGAGTTGACCAGCGCGTCGTCGAGGATGACGGGCGCGAGAATGCCGCGTTCGCGCAAGAGATCGGCGAAGGCAAGTCGCGTCAGAACCGCAATCTGTTCGCGCGCGCCGATGCTTAACGAGTCGTAGGGTTCGTCGTGACCGGCGCGACGCAAATGCGTGATGCCGAGATCGGCATCGGAGAGGACCAGTTCCGCATCCGGCAGCAGGAGCCGAAGATAGGGCCGCACGCGCGCCTGCACCGGCTCGAGAAACGCCTCGCGTGCGAGCTTCTCCGCCCGGCATATCGTTTCATGCAGAAGCTTGAGGCTCTCGCCTTCCCGGCCAAGACGATCGCGCGTTGCGACGGCGAGCTCGAATTGTCCTTCCAGCTCCTGCTTAGCTTCGCCGAGGCCGCGCTGACCGACGGCGTTAAGCTCAATGGCAAGTGTGTCCGCTACGCGCTCGAGTTCTCCGATATCTTTCTCAAAATTCGCCAGACTGTCGCGCGCCCGCTCCCATTCCAGTTGACACTTTTGCGGATCGACAGCGCGCAGCGCCGCTTCAGCAGCTTCCAGCGCGCCTGCCGCCAGCGACGCCCGCGTGCCGGCCTGTGCGAGCGCCTCTCGCAACGATTCGTCGGACGCCCAATCTCTCGCTGCTTTCAGTTCCGCCACGGATTCCGCTGCGGCATCGCTGGCCGATTGGAGCGTTGCCCGCGCCCCCGCGCGCGATTCACGAGCGGTTCCAACCGCCTCTTGCGCCAGATCTCGCCGTTTGTGCGCTCTTTGCGTTTCTTGGAAGGTCGCATCATGCCCGGCGCGGGCTTCGTCAGGGGACGTCATGCCCGAGACGGGCAGATTTTCCTGCGCAAAGTTGAGGGCCATTTGCGCTTCTGCAAGCCGGGACTCCAGCGCCTCTATTCCGTCAGGCGCAAGCACCTTGACGACGTTCGCCTGATTCGCAGCCTCCTGCCGATCCCTTTCGCTGTCTTCCCACAGTGATTGAGCCTGAGCGACCGTTGCAGCGTTTATTTTCTGCAGCGCTTCGTGCAACCGGCGCGAAGTCGTTTCGGATGCCTTGCGTCGTTCCGGGAGTTCGTTTCCGCCGGGAATAATCGAAAGCTGGCCGATGTCGCCAAACGCGATCGTGGTCGGCTCCGCCACGGAAATCTCGCCGTTCCGGGGAGCTGCCACTCCGGCGATGTGCGCGACCCCGTCGCGGGCAAGCTGGAATCGCAGCAGAGTCGAGCTTCCCGCCAATGCCGCTTCGGCCTGGACTCGTTTCTCATCGAGACCGCGCAGTTGACGCAGCATCGCCGCATCCACCTTGACGAGTGAAGCTTTTGCGTTGGCCGTACGCGCAAGCTCGTCGGCGCCCCGGGCAGCGGTGAGCGCCAGGGTGAGCCGTCCGGCTTCTGCCTCCAATCCCTTTTGCTTTTCTCGCTGCTCGGCATCCCGGAGCATCTGCTCTGTCGCCTTCAACTTCACTTCCCATTTATGGAAACTCGCCGCGGTTTCGTCGAACTCAGTGGTGCGGGACTCGAATTCCCGATCGGCAATCTTTGCCGCCGCGCTTGCAGAGGCGAGCGCCACCGCATCCCGCGCCGCGCGCGCGACCGCGTCTGCGCGTTGCTTCACAGCCGCGGCGGGGCCCTGTACGCCTGCGTCCGCTATCGCCCTGGCGTTTCTTGCCTCCTGCTCACCCTGCCGCAGCGCATCCACCTCCTTCATGCGTTTTTCGGCCTGGGTCAGCGCGGCTTGCGCCTTTGCGACCGTTCCTTCGCGCTGATAATGCGACAGGCGTTCGCGCGTCCGCGCGAGTTCATCGACTTTTTTTTCATAGTGCTGCAGCTGCTCTTTCAGCGCCTTGAGTCGTCCGGAGATATCCTCGACCGTCGCATGGGCTTCGGCGAGAGGTCCGCGCTGCCGTCCGGTTTTCTCGCTGAAGAATTCGCCATACGATTTCGCGATTGCCTCTTTCAGCGCGCGGCCCCGTGTGCCGCCCAGTATCTGTCCAACCTCGCCTTCCAGAGCCCCGGTCAACGCGCTGCGATTGTCGGGATTAAGAGCGAGGGGCTTGAATGATCCACCCTGTTCGACCCAGAAAAGCCCGCAGATGCCGTGATGTTCCTCGGCGCGGCTCTGACCGCGACCCGGCGCGCGAAAGCACAGGAGCTCCCTGAGCTTTTCCTCGACCGCATCGCCCGCCAGTGTGCCGGTTGGGGTCGTCAATTCCGCGGACGGGCGCTGGCAAAATCCCTTGGACAATTCATACGTGAAACCGCCAATTTCAAAATGCACGCAAATTTCCGGCCGCACTTTGTGGCCGAAGGGCTGCATGGCATCCGCTCCGTCGCCGGTCAGCGTGTGCCGGTCGAACAGGACGGCGCGCAATGCCTGGAGAATTGTGGACTTGCCGTCTTCATTGTCGCCGGCGACGATGGTCACGCCGTCGGCAATGTCTTCGATCACGACGCGCTCGACCAGCTTGCGGAAATTCTGCACTTCGATCCGGCGGAGGCGCATGTCTAACCGCCCAGCCGCAGATGTTCGGTGTACAGCCGTTGCAGCGCCGCGCACGCCGTGTCGCGCTCCGAATCCGAGGGATCCTGTGCGCGCGCACGCAACTCGTTGATGGCGGCGCGGATGAAGCCCCGCGAATCGATGCGGTCGAGATCGTCGTCGGTAGGCGTGGCAACCAGCGAATCCATGTCCGTCCGCAGGACGTGATAGCGCGCCCGGTGCCGATCGAGGATTTCCTCGACGCGCCGTCTGGCCGCGAGATCGACTGCTCCAGCGAGACGAACCTCCGCCACGATCCGCTCGGGGTTCGATTGCGCTCCCAGCAATCGATCGAAAGCACCCGCATCCTCGGCGCTCGAAATCTCCTGTTCCATGACGATCCAGCGATAATGGCCCACGGCAATCTTCTCCACGACCGGCGCCATTCCGCGGCCGTCGAGCGTAACGATAAGTGCATTGCCAGGATCATTATCGCGGAACCGGTCTGGCTCCGGGGTGCCGGAATACCAGGTCCGTGGTGTTATTTCGCGGGTCCCATGCCAGTCGCCCAACGCCAAGTAGTCAAGCCGCGCCCGCTCAGCCCGGTCCTCGGCAATTGGATTTTTTGCGTCAGATTGGCCTGGCAGCAAACTCGGAATGCTTCCATGCGCGAGCCT
>DATCBQ010000027.1:0-35830 GCA_036511745.1 Rhizomicrobium sp. | reverse complement strand
CATGCGGGCGAGCCGCATCTTCGGCCTGCTGGGACTTTTGTCGTTCCTCGTCACCTGCATGGTGACGGTCGGTATCCAGCGCCGGGCGCTGGGGCGGCATCGCGCACCGGAATACGTCTTTCTGTCCCTCGCGACGCCGGTTTGGCGCATGGTGGGCGCGCTGTTTCTTGCGTGGCTCGTCATTGCCTTCATCGCGCTCGCAACGGGGGCGGTTGTGGTCGGCATCTGGTTCGTCGCGGGCAACCTTGCGCCCGGATTTGCCTGGACTGTGCGCGCCATAGCAATCGTTGCGGCGTTTCTCTGGATCGTCTACCTCATCGTTCGCCTGACATTTTTGCTCCCCGCCGTGGTCGTTGCCGAGAAGCGCATCGGACTGGCGCGCGCCTGGGAACTTTCGGCGGGAAACTTCTGGCGCATATTCGCCGTCGCAATCGCTGTCTTCGTACCGGCATGGATCGCCTTCCGGATCGTTTATGGCGCGTTGGCCGGCTCGTTTTTCCCGATGGCCGACATCCATGCGAATATGGACTTTCACGAGATCCTGCGCGTGGTTTTTCAGCAGATGCAGGTGGTGGGGCCGTTCGTGATCATCGCCCAGTTCGTCGAACGGATCGTTTTCCTGGGCCTGGGCAACGGCATGATAGCCAGTGCCTATCTCGATCTTACCGGCAATCCGGGGGCGGCTGCACCCGCCGTGCAACAAGGCGTGTGACCGGGGTTCCGGCCTCCGGCGGCTGGCGGCGATTGTTGGCTTACGACATGAAGGTCTGTCGACAGGGGCAATAGCCGCGGCCTATCGTGCGCCGTGTCGATTCCGGAGAAATCGGGCCGACACGCGCACCAGAACCGGAACCATCCGCCGCATGAACAAAATTCCCGTCTGGAGCACGATTCGTTTCGCCTATTCCTTCACCTTCGGCGATATCGGAACGATCATCGGCCTGATCTGGCTGCCGACGCTGCTGATTGCCGTGCTGCAATTCCTGCCTTACGCCCTGGGGACGCAAGGCGGCGGGGCGGATCCGGCAGTGGTCGGCGTGGCGGCGGTCGCCAATCTCGGCTTCTTTGCCGCGGGCCTGCTGCTGTACGCGATGAACGCCGTCGTGGTGATGCGTCAGGCGCTGGGGCTGCGCAAGGGTGGTGCGACGCTGCATTTTTCCGTGGGCCCGCCGGAGTGGCGTGTGCTGGGCGCAAACCTGTTGTGTGCGGTCATTCTCGGCGCCCTCCTGCTCGCCTATTTGCTGGGAACGCTGTTCGCGATTTCGTCCGGCAAAACCATGACGGCTCCAGTCGCCATCGCTGCGCTGCTGTACATGGCCGGCGGCATGTTCGTCCTTGTCTATGTCAGTCTGCGCCTGGTGTTATTGGTAGTGCCGGTTGTCGTGGCCGAAGAAGCAGTCGATCTGGTGCGCGGCTGGAAACTGACAGCGGGGAATTTTTGGCGCATCCTGGCAGTGATGCTGGCGGTTTCGCTGCCGCTGCTGGCGATCCAGGCCGGGGCCACCATCGTCATCGGGGGGCCGGCATTGCTTGCGCCGCTGCCTGTCGGCCAGCAGGCCATGGTGGCCGCGCTCAACGCGCGCATGGCGTCGCTCGACACCCACATGCCGGCGCTCATCGGCCTGTTCCTTATTCTCGCGCCTTTCAACTTCGGATTGACCCTGGGCGCAGAAGCCGCAGCCTATCGCGCAATCGTGCCGTCGCCGCCGCGTCGGGTCTAGGCAGCGATCCCTTCAGCGTTTTTTGCGCAGGCGCAATCCGTCAAGCGCCAGATCGAGAATCGCATCGGTAAAGTGCGCATCGAGCGCGCCGTGCCCGATCAGCAGCCGGAAATACAGCGGTGCGTAGAGCAGATCGAGAGCGGCCTCGACATTTACCCCGGCCTTCAAATCGCCCTCGGCAACCGCGCGCATCAGCAATCCGCGTCCCTCTTCGCGGCTCTTGAGGACGAAATGACTGTAGAAGACTTTTGCCAGCTCGCTGTCGCTTTGGGCGGCGGCGATCATCAGCGCTGCGGTCCGTCCGGCGCGGGTGGCGAAGACGTCTGCGACCTTTCGCAATTGCAGCCGCAAGGTTGCAAGGGCGGCGCCAGACTTGCGCGCGGATGTCGGCGATTTTGCGGTTTCCAGAAAAGCCGCCATGGCGACGGCCTGCGCATTCGGCCACGCGCGATAAATTGTCGGCTTGCCGACGCCGGTGCGCCCGGCGATGCCTTCCATGGTCACGGCCGCGAGGCCCCCCTCGTTGAGAAGGGCGGATGCGGCGGCAAGGATCTTATTGCGGGCGGCAGGATCGCGCGGCCGGCCTCTTTGCGGTTTTTCTCTTGCAGCCACGCTTGACTTGCTTTCACATATCGTTACGTTACGTAACGTAATTATCCGTGCGACGCAAGCGGAGAAACCGATGCCGGAACCTGGCCACGAGAAAAGCCCTTTCACCCTTACGCCCTACATCATCGTCAAAGGCGCCGCCGCGGCCATCGCCTTCTATGAAAAGGCGTTCGGCGGCGTGGAACTGTTTCGCCTGGCGGAGCCCGGCGGACGCATCGGCCATGCCGAAGTAAAGCTCGGCGACGGTGGCCTCATGCTGGCCGATGAGTCGCCGGCGTTCGGCGCGCTCAGCCCTTCCACGATCGGCGGCACGCCGGTGAAGCTGCACCTTTATGTCGAGGATGTGGATGCGGTGATGAAACGCGCCGAAGCGGCCGGCGCCACGGTTTTGAGAGCGGCCCAGGATCAATTCTACGGCGATCGCTCCGGCATGATCGCAGACCCGTTCGGGCATCAATGGTTCCTCGCCACGCGCAAGAAAGCCGTGAGCCCGGAGGAGATGCAGGAGCATTACAGCGAGTCGTTCAAATCAAAATGAGGTTGACAAGAATCCGGCCTCCGGCTTGCGATTCACGGCTCTAGATGGGCAGGAGATCAAGCTCGTATCTGTGCGCAACGCCGAAGCTGGCGGTGGTGGTGGCAAACGAACTAACTGAGGTCGAATGAGAGGTTCTTCTTCAGCCGCAGCCAAGGACGCTCAGGCAGATACCGGCAGCAGCTCGAAAACGCTCCCAAACCTCGCCGCCGCCGCAACATCGCCCTTCTTTAATGCCTCTCGTGCCGCATCCAATTTCCTGGCATCAGCTAACGACAGATAAGGCGACCAGCCGGTCTCGTCCTCGATCATCTCGACGGCAATCTCGGCGGCATAATTACCTTCGCGCACAAGTTCGACGATCTTCCGTACCATGGCTATTTTCGCCTCCTGACATCATCGATCCACCGCTTGGGATCGGGTCGATAAGCAGTAACCATCACGGCGGGAGAGGGGCGCCCTTCAGGAATGCCCCAAACCACGTAAATGGCGCGACCGCTGCTGTCTCGTTGCAACACCAAGACGCATGCTTCTTTCTGGTAAGCGGGATAATCCTCAATGAGCACTCCGTTGCCCAGGCCCGCGATTACGTCGTCAACGAGAATACCGTCCGATGCGAGTTCGCGATAGCCATGCGCAGAAATCAAAACCTCCCCGCAATCAACGAGAGCCCTCACCCGGACCAAAGTGCTGCTCATCTCGTCGATTGCGCCACGTCATTCCGCCGCTCTCACCCGCCGGGGCAACGCGAGCTTCTCGACCGTGCGGTCCTTCAACAACCGCTTGAGATACTGGCCGGTGTATGATCGCGCGACCTTCGCCACGTCCTCCGGTGTGCCTTCGGCGATGATTTCGCCGCCGCCATCGCCACCCTCGGGACCCAGGTCGATGATCCAGTCCGCGGTCTTGATCACTTCCAGATTGTGCTCGATCACCACCACGGTGTTGCCGCTTTCGACCAGTTCGTGCAGCACGTCGAGGAGCTTGGCGACGTCGTGGAAATGCAGGCCGGTGGTGGGTTCGTCGAGAATGTAAAGCGTGCGCCCGGTCGCGCGGCGCGAAAGTTCCTTGGACAGCTTGACCCGCTGTGCCTCGCCGCCCGAAAGAGTCGTTGCCTGTTGCCCGATGCTGACATAGCCAAGGCCAACGCGCGACAGTGTGTCGAGCTTCTCGCGGATGGCGGGAACCGCTTTGAACAGTTCCGCACCCGCTTCGACCGTCATGTCGAGGACATCGGCAATGGAGTAATTGCGGAATTTCACCTCCAGAGTCTCGCGGTTGTAACGCTTGCCCTTGCAGACGTCGCACTGGACATAAACATCGGGCAGAAAATGCATCTCGATCTTGATCACGCCGTCGCCCTGACAGGCTTCGCAGCGGCCGCCCTTGACGTTGAACGAGAAACGCCCGGGCGCATAGCCGCGCGCCTTGGATTCGGGCAGTTCGGTGTACCAGTCGCGGATCGGCGTGAAGGCGCCTGTGTAGGTTGCCGGGTTCGAACGCGGCGTGCGCCCGATCGGGGACTGGTCGATGTCGATGATCTTGTCGAGAAATTCCAGTCCTTCGATCCGGTCGTGCGACGCGGGATGCTCGCGCGCCTGGTTCAGCCGGCGCGCCGCCGCCTTGTAGAGAGTCTCGATGACCAGCGTCGACTTTCCGCCGCCTGAAACGCCGGTGACGCAGGTGAAAGTCCCCAGGGGTATCCTGGCGTTGACGGTTTTCAGATTGTTGCCGCGGGCGCCGACGACCTTGACCCATCGGTCGAATGCCGCCTTGCGCCGCTTCGCCGGAATGGGAATTTGCTCCAGCCCTACAAGATATTTGCCCGTCAGGCTTTTCGACGCGCGCATGATGTCTTCGGGCGTGCCTTCGGCGACAATTTCGCCGCCATGAATTCCGGCGCCCGGACCCATGTCGATCACGTGATCGGCGGTGCGGATCGCTTCCTCGTCGTGCTCGACGACGATGACGGTGTTGCCCAGATCGCGCAGGCCCTTGAGCGATTCGAGCAGCTTGGCATTGTCGCGCTGGTGAAGGCCGATCGACGGCTCGTCGAGCACGTAGAGCACCCCGCTGAGGCCGGAGCCGATTTGCGAGGCAAGCCGGATGCGCTGGCTCTCGCCGCCGGACAGCGTGCCCGAAGCCCGCGCGAGTGTCAGATATTCCAGCCCGACATTGTTGAGGAACTTCAGCCGCGCGCGAATTTCCTTGAGAATGCGCGCGGCGATTTCCTGTTGCTGCTTCGTCAGATGGCGGTCGAGATCGCGAAACCAAGCATCGGCCAGCCTGATCGATTGGGCGCACACTTCTCCGATGTGCTTTCCCGCAAGCTTCACCGCCAGCGCTTCCGGCTTGAGCCGGTAACCGTGGCAGACCTCGCAGGGGCTCGTGTCCTGATAGCGCTCGAGCTCTTCGCGAATCCACGCGGAGTCGGTCTCCTTGAAGCGCCGCTGCATGTTCGGGATGACGCCTTCGAAGGTTTTCTTCGTTTCGTAGCGGCGCAGACCGTCGTCATAAACGAACTTGATCTCGTCTTCCCCGGAGCCGTTGAGGATGATTTCCTTGACGCGCTTCGGCAGATCTTCCCAGGAATCGTTGAGTGAGAATTTGTACTGCCGGGCCAATGCTTCGAGCGTCTGCAAATAATAGGGCGAAGACGATTTCGACCAGGGCGCGATGGCGCCCCTGCGCAAGGGTGCGCTTTCGTCCGGCACGATAAGGACGGGATCGAAGTAAAGCTGGGTCCCCAGGCCGTCGCAGGCCGGGCAGGCGCCGTGCGGATTGTTGAACGAGAACAGCCTTGGCTCGATTTCCGCAATCGTAAAGCCGGAAACCGGGCAGGCGAATTTCGACGACATCAGCAGACGTCCGGGCTCGCCCTTGTCTTTCGCGTCGGCGAATTCCACCGCAAGCAATCCGTCGGAAAGGCCGAGCGCCGTTTCGATGGAGTCCGGCAGCCGGTTGCCGATGTCCGGCTTGACCACGATGCGGTCCACCACGACCTCGATGTCGTGCTTGAATTTCTTGTCGAGAGCCGGCACGTCGCCGAGATCGTAGAGCTTGCCGTCGACCTTGACCCGTTGAAACCCTTTCTTCTGCAGGTCGGCCAGTTCCTTGCGATATTCGCCCTTGCGGCCGCGCGCGATCGGCGCCAGCAGCAACAGCCGCGTTCCGGCATCGAGGGTCAGAATGCGGTCGGCCATCTGGCTCACGGTCTGGCTTTCGATGGGCAGACCCGTGGCGGGCGAATAGGGGACGCCGACGCGCGCGAACAGCAGCCTTAGATAATCGTAGATTTCCGTGACGGTGCCGACGGTCGAGCGGGGATTGCGCGAAGTCGTCTTCTGCTCGATCGAAATGGCCGGCGAAAGACCTTCGATGTGATCGACATCCGGTTTCTGCATCAACTCAAGGAATTGGCGCGCATATGCCGACAGGCTTTCGACATAGCGCCGCTGGCCTTCGGCGTAGATGGTGTCGAAAGCGAGCGAGGATTTGCCCGAGCCCGAAAGGCCCGTGAGCACTGTAAGGGTGTCGCGCGGAATCTCGACATCGACATTCTTCAGATTGTGTTCGCGCGCGCCGCGAATGGAGATGTTTTTCAGCATGTCGGCCTTCGGTCCAATCGGATACTGTTGCTTACGACGCCGGTTCCATCAATTGCGCAGAGATAATCCCGCGGGCTCGGAGCAGACCTCTTCGCCGGGAATCGCATCGAAAGAACATAACAGGAACGCAGCTTAAGCCGCAACCGCTTGCACACCGGCGCGTTCGGCGTTCTAACGCCCGTCCATCATTTGGCTGCTTTCCCACCTGAGATAATGCGCCTTACGCAACCTGCAACGCATCCAGCGCCGAAATACCGCCCGGAGATTGACGGCCTGCGTGCGTTGGCGATTCTGCCGGTAGTTTTTTTCCACTATCGCCTGCCTTACTTTCGCGGCGGCTTTGCAGGCGTCGACGTTTTTTTTGTCATCTCCGGCTATCTCATCACCTCGCTCATTACCGGGGAGATGGACAAAGGACGCTTCACGCTGCTGGAATTCTACGTTCGGCGCATCCGGCGCATTTTCCCGGCGCTGTTTTTCATGCTGATCGTTGCCACCGCAGCCGCCTATATCCTGCTGTTTCCTGTCGATCTTTTGCGCTACGCCAAAAGCTTGCTTGCGACCGCCGGGTTCGCCTCCAACTTCGCGTTCTGGCAGGAAGCCGGCTACTTCGATGTCGCCTCCGACCAGAAACCGCTTCTGCATCTGTGGTCGATCGCCGTGGAAGAGCAATTTTATCTTCTCTTTCCGGTCTTCCTGCTCATTCTTGGCAAAAATGCGCGCGTTCGCCGCGCCGGTATCGCCGCAATTTTGCTTCTTTCGTTCGGGTTGAGCGTCTGGGGACTTGGGCACGATCGCGATGCGGCATTCTATCTTCTGCCGGCCCGCGCCTGGGAACTGATGCTGGGAGCAATCCTCGCCGCCGGCGCCGTTCCCGCCCTCCGAAATGCCGCCATTCGGGAGTGCGAAGCGGGAGCGGGCATCGTCTTGATCGCGGTCGCTGTCTTCGGCCTTTCGCCGCAGATGCCGTTTCCCGGCCCTCTGGCGTTGATTCCGTGTTTGGGCGCAGCGCTTGTCCTCCATGGCACGCAGAGCGGCAATTCTGTCGTGGGCAAAGCGTTGTCTGTGCGGCCGCTCGTCTTCATTGGCCTGATCTCATATTCGCTCTATCTCTGGCATTGGCCGATTTATGTGTTTTCCCGCTACGTCTTGTTCCGCGAGCTTACGGGGTGGGAGAGCGTTGTCCTGATCGCGGTCTCGTTTGCGGCGGCGGTCATGTCCTGGCGATTTGTCGAGATGCCCTTTCGGCGGACCGTCGCACGGATCCGACTGCTTCCGGCTGCCGCAGCGGCGATGGCCGCTGCATTCGGAGTTGGTGCTTTTGCATCCGCGGCCGATGGACTTCCCCAGCGGCTGCCGCTCAGGCTGCAAAGAATTCTCGCCGAGCAGGACGACCACGAGCCCCGCATCGAGCGCTGTTTTCCGCTCACCGCGCGCGATGTCGAAGCCGGAAGGCCATGCACACTCGGCGCGGCGGCCGACGCTCCAAGCTTTCTTCTGTGGGGCGACAGCCACGCGGATGCGATAGTTCCTCCCGTCGAACAGATTGCCAGCCGGGCCGGACGCGAGGGACTGTTCGCGGGCGGTGCGTCCTGCGTTCCCCTGCTCGGCGTCACGACGCCGGCGCCGACGTGCCGACCGTTTAACGACGCGGTTGAAAAGCTGGCGCTCTCGGCCGGTATCCACGAGGTCATCCTCGAGGCGCGGTGGGCGAAATATGCCGATGGCGAGCCGTATGGCGCCGAGCCGCGCGGACACATCGTCCTCCGCGACGACCAATCCGCGGGCACGCCGCCGGCAGACAACCATGCCGTCTTCGCCCGCGGCCTGGAGCGCACAATCCGCGCCCTGACGCAGGCCGGGAAAAAAGTGATCCTGGTGGCTTCCATTCCCGAGGTCGGGTGGCCGGTCCCCGCCGTTCTGGCGCGCCGGGCGCTGGCGCGGGACCGGGGAACCGTGAGCGTCAGCTTTGCGGCCTACATGCAGCGGCAAAGTTTCGTCCTCGCCGTTTTCTCCCGCATGCATCGGCTCTACGGCGTGACCGTGATCTATCCTCACGAGGCCCTGTGCGCGAACGGCAGCTGCGCGGTTTCGCTCAATGGCATCCCGCTCTATCGAGACGAGCACCATTTGAGCGTCTACGGGGCGCTTCGCCTCGAGCCGCTGCTCAAGGGCATCCTCTGAGAAAATGTGCCAGCGCGCTCTTGGAACAAATAGAGAACGATGATATGCATCTGGCCGTCCACAGCCATTGGTGGCTCCGGACATGGCGCGGATTGCGATCCGGCGGCTAGAATGTTCAATCACGAGAAAACGGAGACCGGACAATGGCTGGAAGCGTGAACAAGGTGATCCTGGTTGGCAATCTGGGTCGCGATCCGGAAATGCGCCGCATGCCGTCCGGCGACCCGATGGTGACCTTCTCGGTTGCGACCTCCGACACATGGCGCGACAAGGCAAGCGGCGAGCGCAAGGAGCGCACCGAATGGCACCGCGTGGTGATTTTCAACGAGAATCTGGCCAAGATCGCGGAGCAATACTTGCGCAAAGGCTCCAAGGTCTATCTGGAAGGCCAGATTCAGAGCCGCAAATTCACCGACAAGGAGGGTCAGGAGCGCAGTTCCACGGAAGTTGTCCTTTCGCGCTTTCGCGGCGAGTTGACCCTGCTGGATTCGCGCGGTGGCGAAGGCGGACGTTCCACACCAGCCGCGCCGGCCTCGACCGAGCAACCGCAGAATTTCGACCGCGACGAACTGGACGACGAGATTCCGTTTTGACGGGGGCGTCTCCGTTTTGCCGCACAGGGAGTCCTGCGGTGAGTCGCGGAGCCCCTGTTTTTCTGGCGGCGCGCCGGCCAAAGATGCTAAGAAACCGGACCTTGCTTCGAGCCCGACAGGCCGGCTTGAAAAGGTCATCGTAAGGGTTCGATTTTGAGCGACCAGCCGCCAAGTGGCACGCCGCCAGCGGGCGGCGCCGGCATCAATCCCATCGCAATCGAGGACGAGCTCAAACGCTCCTATCTCGACTATGCGATGAGCGTGATCGTTTCGCGCGCGCTGCCCGACGCGCGGGACGGTCTCAAACCCGTCCATCGGCGAATCCTGTATTCGATGCACGAAAGCGGCAACGACTGGAACAAGCCGTATCGCAAGGCGTCGCGCGTTGTGGGCGATACGATGGGCAAATATCATCCCCATGGCGATCAGGCGATTTACGATGCGCTGGTGCGCATGGCGCAGAATTTTTCCATGCGCGTGCCGTTGATCGACGGCCAGGGCAATTTCGGTTCGGTCGATGGCGATGAGCCCGCGGCGATGCGCTACACCGAAGTCCGCCGCGCCAAAATCGCCCACATGCTGACGGACGACATCGACAAGGACACGGTCGAGTTCCGCGACAATTACGACGGCGCCGAAAAGGAGCCGGTCGTATTCCCTGCACGCTTTCCCAATCTGCTCGCCAACGGATCGAGCGGCATTGCGGTCGGCATGGCGACCAACATTCCGCCCCACAATCTGGGCGAAGTGATTGCCGCGTGTCTGGCCTATATCGAGGATCCGTCGATCGGCATCGAAGCGCTGACCGAAATCGTGCCCGGACCGGATTTTCCGACCGGCGCCTTTGTCATCGGCAAACAGGCGGCGCGGGCCGCCCTGGCGCGAGGGCGCGGCTCGATCCTGATGCGCGCCAAGACGCATGTCGAAGCGATCCGCAAGGACCGCGAAGCCATCATCGTCACCGAAATTCCCTACCAGGTGAACAAGGCGACGATGATCGAGCGCATGGCCGATTTGGTACGCGAGAAGCGGGTGGAAGGCATTTCGGAGCTGCGGGACGAAAGCGACCGGCACGGAATGCGCGTCGTCATCGAATTGCGCCGCGACGCTTCGGCCGAAGTCGTGCTGAACCAGCTTTACCGTTTCTCGCAGCTGCAGACGAGCTTCGGCGTCAACATGCTGGCGCTGATCGGCGGTCGACCGCAGCAGATGAACCTCAAGGACATGATCGGCGCCTTCGTGCAGTTCCGCGAGGAGGTCGTTACCCGGCGCACGCGCTTCGATCTGAGGAAAGCGCGCGACCGCGGCCACATTCTTGTCGGCCTGGCGCTTGCCGTTGCCAACATCGACGAGGTCATCGCCTTGATCCGTGCGGCCCCGGACGCGGCGACCGCCAGAGAGCAGTTGATGACACGGGCATGGCCGGCAAGGGACGTGGCGCCGTTGGTGGCGCTTATTGCCGATCCGCGTCATATCCTGGCCGCGGACGACACCATCCGGCTCTCCGAAGATCAGGCGAAGGCCATTCTCGAGATCCGGCTCCAGAGATTGACCGCCCTTGGACGCGACGAGTTGGCCGACGAAGTGACGAAGCTCGGCGAAGCGATCCGGGATTATCTCGATATTTTGCGCAGCCGCGGCCGCGTGCTCGCGATCGTGCGCAAGGAACTCGATGACATCCGGGCCGAGTTCGCGACTCCGCGCCTGACCGAGCTCGTGGACGCAGACATCGAGATCGAGGACGAAGCGCTCATCGAGCGGGAAGATGTCGCCGTCACCGTGACGCATGGCGGATACATCAAGCGCACGACGCTGGCGGAATACCGCGTGCAGGGCAGGGGCGGCAAAGGCCGCACCGGCATGGCGACGCGCGAGCAGGATTTCGTCACGCATATCTTTGTCGCATCGACGCATGCGCCGCTGCTGTTTTTCTCGTCCATCGGAATGGCTTACAAACTGAAAGTCTGGCGGTTGCCGGACGCGCCGATTCAGGGCCGGGGCAAAGCCATGGTCAATCTCCTGCCGCTGCAGCCCGGCGAACGGATCACCACCGTACTTTCGTTGCCGGAAGACGAGACGAAGTGGGAACAGCTTCACGTCGTGTTTGCTACGAAATCCGGCGACATCCGCCGCAACGAGCTTTCGGATTTCACGAATATCAACCGCAACGGCAAGATCGCCATGAAGCTTGCAAGCGGCGATGGAATTGTCGGGGTCCAGACCTGCACCGAGCGCAGCGACATTCTGCTGTCCACGCGGCTGGGCAAGTGCATTCGTTTCGCGGTGGGCGATGTTCGCGTCTTCAAGGGCAGGGATTCGACCGGGGTGCGCGGCATCAGGCTGGCGACGGGAGACGAAGTGGTAAGTCTTTCGCTGCTGCATCATCTCGACGCTACGGCGGCGGAAGCCCGCGCGTATTTTAAACAGTCGAGCGCCATGCGCCGCGCGTTGGCCGGCGAAGCGGCCGACGCGCCGACCGAAGAGATTGCGGAGGAGGACGACGCGGGCGAAGAGGCAGCGCTGACATCCGAGCGCTACGCCGAACTGGGCGCAAGAGAACAGTTTGTTCTCGCCGCTTCGGAGAACGGACACGGCAAGCGCAGCAGCTCCTACGAGTATCGCGTCACGGGGCGCGGCGGCTCGGGGATTGTCGCGCTGGACATGGCCAGGAAGAACACGGCGGTCGTGGCGGCGTTTCCGGTGGAAGAGTCCGACGATCTCATGCTCATCAGCGACCGCGGCCAGATCATTCGCGTTGCGGCATCCAGCGTCAGCGTTCAGCGGCGGGGATCGGGCGGCGTGACCGTCTTCCGTCTGGACGAGGGCGAGCGGGTCGTCGCGGTCGAGCGGATCGAGGAAACATCCAGCGATGCCGGAGACTGAAGGGGGATTGTTCATGACCAAACCGCGCGTGGGGCTTTATCCCGGCACATTCGATCCGGTGACGCTTGGCCATCTGGACATCGTCAATCGCGCGATCAAGCTCGTCGATCAGCTAGTGATCGGAGTGGCGACGAATCCTTCGAAGGCGCCGCTGTTCACGCTGGAAGAGCGTGTGGCGATGGTGCAGCACGAAACCGCGCCGCTTGCCGGCGATGGCCGCGCGGCGATTGCCGTGCAGCCCTTCGATTCGCTGCTGATAAAATTCGCCGAGCGGATCGGCGCCTCCGTCATCGTCCGGGGGCTGCGCGCAGTGTCGGATTTCGAATACGAATTCCAGATGGTCGCGATGAATCAGCGCCTCAACGCGGAAATCGAAACCGTATTTCTGATGGCCGATCCGCGGCACCAGGCGATCGCTTCGCGCCTTGTGAAGGAAATCGCCATGCTGGGCGGCAGTGTCGAGGCATTCACCACACCATATATCTCCGGGCTGCTCGTCAAACGCTGCGAACAAAAAAGGAAGAATGCCTGATGGATTCCGAAAACACTGTCATCATGACCGTCAAGCACGGTCGCGTCGCCATCGCCATGCGACCGGATCTGGCGCCCGAGCATGTTGCGAGAATTCGCGCGCTGGCGAATTCCGGCTTCTACGACTGCGCGGCGTTCCATCGCGTGATCCCCGGGTTCATGGCGCAGACCGGAGACCCGACCGGGACCGGCTCCGGCGGCTCCGACCTGCCCAACCTCAAGGCGGAATTTTCGAGCGAATCGCATGTGCGAGGTACCGTTTCGATGGCGAGAACCAGCGATCCAAACAGCGCCAATTGCCAGTTTTTCATCTGTTTTGGCGACGCGCCCTGGCTTGATCGTCAGTATACGGTCTGGGGAAAGGTGATGGAGGGCATGGAACATGTCGATGCCATCAAGAAAGGCGGCGAGCGCAACAACGGCGCCATCAGCGGCGCACCGGACCGTATCCTGACGATGCGTGTGGAAGCCGCCTGACGCATTCGGCAATATTTGGTGTCTCGCCGGCAGGTTGTCGGGTGGACGGCGCTTGCGTATGAACCCGCCATGCCCATGAGCAATTCCATGACAGCCATACCGTTCATCGATCTGCAGGCGCAGCGACTGAGGATGGGCGCGTCGCTCGACCGCGCCATCGAGGCCGCGGTGCAGGGCGGACAATGGGTGATGGGCCCGCAAGTGGAGGCGCTCGAAAAGCAGCTTGCGGAATTCGCCGGCGTGAAGCACGCGATCGCCTGCGCCAACGGCACCGATGCGCTCATGATTGTCTTGCGCGCGTGGGGGGTCGGGCCTGGCGACGCGGTGTTCGTGCCGGCGTTCACCTTCGCCGCATCGGCAGAAGTCGCCGCGCTGGTGGGCGCCACGCCGGTGTTCGTCGATGTGCGCGAAGACACCTTCAACATGTGTCCGCAAAGCCTTGAGCGTGCGATCGCGCAGGTGACGAAGAAAGGCGCGTTGCGGCTGCGCGTCGTCATGCCGGTCGATTTGTTCGGCCAACCCGCAGATTATCGCGCGCTTGAAGCGATTGCGGTCCGCGAAAAATTGCTCCTGCTGTGCGATACGGCACAGGCGTTCGGCGCCACGCTGGACGGGCGCCAGACGGCGAATATCGGCGACGCCGCGGCGACGAGCTTTTTCCCCGCCAAGCCGCTCGGATGCTATGGCGATGGCGGCTGCACCTTCACCAACGACGACGCTCTGGCCGAGGTGTTGCGTTCGATCCGCATTCACGGCCAGGGCGCGGACAAATATGAAAACATTCGCATCGGGGTCAATTCGCGTCTCGATACCATCCAGGCGGCGATCCTCATCGAGAAGCTGAAGATATTTCCGGAGGAAATCGAACGCCGCGATCGAATCGCGCGGCGATATTCGCAGGCGCTGTCGCGCTCCAACCGCGTTCGCGTGCCTCATGTCATTGAGGGTGCGCAATCGACATGGGCGCAATACACGGTTCAAATCCCCGACCGCGACAGGATTCAACAGGACCTGAAGGCAGACGGAATACCGACGGCCATCTACTATCCCATTCCGCTTTCCGCGCAGCGCGGTTATCGGCATTTTCCATCTGTCCCGATACCGGTCAGCGAGCGGCTTTCGAAAAGCGTGATCAGCCTGCCCATGCATCCCTATCTGGAAGAAGCGACGCAGGACCGGATTGTTTCCACCCTGCTGCAAAGCGTAAACCGCGCGCACTGAATTGGCTTCCCGGCGCCGGCCCTCTATCCTTGCGACATGGACGTAGCGCAGTTCGATTTCGATTTGCCCGGCGAGCTTGTTGCGTTGAGACCGGCGCGCCCGCGCGATGCGGCGCGGATGCTGGTGATCGATGCCGACGGCCGCATGGAGCATGCATTCGTCAACGCGTTGCCGGATTGTCTTCGTGCCGGCGACATTCTTGTCGCCAACGATACGAAAGTCATCGCGGCCAGGTTGCGTGGCCGTCGCTTGCCGCGCGAGGGTCGCGCCGGCGAAGGGCCAAAAGTGGAACTGCTTCTGCACAAGCGGCTGGGCGAGGCACGGTTTTGCGCATTTGCCCGTCCCGCGCGAAGGCTCGCGCGCGACGACGAGCTGGTTCTTGGCGAAACATTGCGCGCGCGCGTGGCGGCGCGCGGCGAAGGCGGCGAGATGGAGGTACAGTTCGAGGCGCGGGGCGCGGAGCTCGATGCGGCCATCGCGCGCGAAGGCGAGATGCCGCTCCCGCCTTACATAGCAGCCCGGCGTCCCGTCGATGCGCGGGATGTGCTCGACTACCAGACCATGTTTGCACGGCACGAAGGCTCTGTGGCCGCGCCGACCGCGGGGCTGCATTTCACGCCGGAATTGTTGGCGCGGCTCCATGCAGCGGGCGTGACGCGGCAAAGCCTGACGCTGCATGTCGGAGCCGGCACCTTTCTGCCCGTGAATGTCGCCGATACAGCCGAACACACAATGCATTGCGAGTGGGCGAACATTTCGCAGGCCGCGGCAGAGTCGCTGAACGCCGCGCGGGACGCAGGCAACAGAATCGTCGCTGTCGGCACCACCTCGCTCCGGGCGCTGGAATGCGCCAGTGACGAGACCGGCCGTATCCGTCCCTGGACGGGGGAAACGGCGCTTTTTATCACGCCGGGCTATCGCTTCAGGACGGCCGATGTTTTGCTGACGAATTTTCATCTGCCGCGCTCCACCCTGTTCATGCTTGTCTGCGCTTTCAGCGGACTCGAAACGATGAAACGTGCCTATGCGCAGGCCATTACCGAGCGCTATCGCTTCTATTCCTATGGCGATGCCTGTCTGCTGTTTCGGCAGAGAACATGAGCGAATTCCGCTTCGAGGTTCATGCAACCGATGGCAGCGCGCGTGCCGGAACCGTCCACACGCCGCGCGGCGACATCCGCACGCCGGCATTCATGCCGGTGGGCACCGCCGCGACCGTCAAGGCGATGCTGCCCGGCTCCGTGCGCGAGACGGGCGCCGACATTCTGCTGGCCAACACCTACCATCTGATGCTGCGGCCCGGCGCGGATCGCATTGCGCGGTTGGGTGGGTTGCACCGTTTCATGGCGTGGGAACGTCCGATCCTCACGGATTCGGGTGGCTTCCAGGTGATGTCGCTGTCGGGCCTGCGCAGGATCGCCGAAGACGGTGTGCGCTTTCGCTCTCATATCGACGGGGCGGAGGAATTTCTTTCGCCGGAACGGGCGATGCAGATCCAGCGCGAACTCGGCTCCGACATCCAGATGGTCCTGGACGAGTGCGCCGCCTATCCGTCGACGCAGGCGCAAATCGAAACTTCGCTTGCGTTGTCCATGCGCTGGGCGAAGCGCTCGAAAGCCGCATTCGGCGAACAGCCGGGACGCGCCTGCTTCGGCATCGTGCAGGGGGGCATCTTCGCGCCTCTGCGCCGCCGCTCGGCGGAAGAGCTCGTCGCCATCGGGTTCGACGGTTATGCGGTTGGCGGTCTTGCGGTCGGCGAAGGGCAGGCGCTGATGTTCGAGACGCTCGATGCGACGCTGCCCAGCCTTCCCGCGGATCGCCCGCGCTATCTGATGGGGGTCGGCAAGCCCGACGATCTCGTCGGCGCGGTGGTGCGCGGCATCGACATGTTCGATTGCGTGCTGCCGACCCGTTCGGGGCGGAACGGCCAGGCGTTCACGCCGTCGGGCACGCTCAATTTGCGCAATGCGCGGTTCGCAGACGATGAAGCGCCGCTCGATGAATGTTGCCGCTGTCCCGCCTGCGCCCATTTCAGCCGGGCCTATCTGCACCATGTCGTCAAGGCGAAAGAGATCATCGCTTCCATGCTGCTCACCTGGCACAACCTCGCCTATTATCAGTCGCTGATGGCGCGGCTGCGCGCCGGGATCGCTGAGGGAAATCTGGAAAATGTCGCTGCGCAGTGCCGCGCGGGGTGGTCGAAAGCGGGCGAATTCGTTGCGTGCATTGAAAGCCCGGAGCCGATTTGACCCTAAGGCTTTGCCTGCCTATGTTCCGCGCGGCCTTGGCCAGAGCCCGTAGCTCAGCGGTAGAGCATTTGACTTTTAATCAAAGGGTCGATGGTTCGATCCCATCCGGGCTCACCAGTACCTACAGTACGACCGCCGCGATCGATGTTGCTCGTTTTGCGTCAATCCTTTAGCTTCGTGCAACGAGGGCGAGCGCCGACTGCCGGATTTTCTCCGGCAGCGTGCGTCCGCTCGGCTGAAGGGGCTTATCATGAAAATTGTCCTTGCATCGCTATTGGCGACCGCCGCTTTCTGTGCCGCACCTGCATTGGCGCAGAACGCGCGTCCTTATAACAATGGTCCGGTCTGGTCGGTTTCCAATATCCAAACGAAGAACGGACACTTCAACGATTACATGCATTACGTCGACACGGCATGGAGGGCGCTGCAGGAAGATTCCAAAAAAAGAGGCTGGGTCGTTGATTACAAGGTTCTCACAGCCATCGATCCGCGCGACAACGAACCGGATATCTATCTGATGGTCGAATACAAGAACATGGCGGCAATGGACGTTTCGCTCGATGCCCTGGATGAGCAAACCAAGGCGCTCGAAGGCTCTGTGGGGGCGTCGGACAGGGGCTTTGCCGACCGCGACAAGATCCGAACCCTGCGCGGCACCGTCCTGGCGCGCGAACTGATCTTGAAATAGGAGTCGGCCGGTTTCGTCCTGCGTCGCGGGACCGCAATCGCGGTCTCGCGGCAGTGGCGGCGGAACGTCTCCGAATCCATCGGCCTCAACCAGTGTGGGCGGCAGGGAGCCTCGGCGACGGTTGTATATCGGTTAAAGCAGCCAACAGCCTGAATTCCAATTCCGGGAGCATTCGGGGAGTGATCAGGCTATTGACCAGGGGTGACTTTTTGATCAGAGGGTCGATGGTTCGATCCCTGCCGGGATGACCATGGCGCGCGCCGCGCGATGATGTAATTTGTTTGGCTTGGAGAATTTCCCGCAGGAACTTCCGCCCTGAAGCTGGCGGCAAAGGGGGGTGCGATGAAGGGTGTGTGGCTTACCGTATTTTCGGCGGTGCTGATGACGGGCGCGGCATGGGCAGGCTCTACGCCGGAGTGGCGGGGCTACGCCGGCGACGCGCAGCACAACGCACAGGCGCCGGTCGCGAATCAGGCGTTTGGTCGAATTCACTGGAAAGCGCCCGTCGATCTTGACCCGCAGCGCGATCCCGGCGGCCAGGGCGAATTGTTGATTCACTACGGCTCGCCGATGATCACCGCCTCAAACACCGTGATCTTTCCGGTAAAGACGGGCGCGACGGGCGGTTTCCGCATCGAAGCGCACAACGGCACAACGGGCAGCCTTATCTGGAAGCTCGGCACCAGGTTTGTGCTGGCGCCTCATGACTGGACCCCGAGCTTTCCGGCGCATTTGACGGCCCAGAATGTGGTCGTCTTTGCCGGACCGGGAGGAACGGTGCGAACCCGCCAGTCGCCGGACTCCGCCACCGGCGCCGGCGGCAGGTTCGTGTTCTACGGCGAAAAAAACTACAGGGCCGATCCCTCGGCATATGATTCCAATGTGATGATCGACACGCCCATTACGGCAGACGATGCGGGCAATCTCTATTTCGGATTTGTCGTCACAGGCTCGACGCCAATAAACCTGGCCAGCGGCATTGCCCGCATCGATGCGCGCGGCAGGGGCACATGGATCAGCGCGCCCAACGCGGCGAACGACAACAGCATAACCGAGATCGCCCAGAATTGCGCGCCCGCCATCTCGCCCGACCAGACCACCGTGTATGTCGCGGTGAGCAACGGGTCTTCCGGCTATCTCGTCGGGCTCGACAGCAAGACGCTGAAACCGAAATATCGTACAACGCTTGTCGATCCCGTTTCCGGCAGCGTGGCCTGGATCGATGACGACTCTTCCGCCGCGCCGACGGTCGGACCCGATGGCGATGTCTATTACGGGGTTCTGGAAAACCCCTATCCAAACCATGACGACCGCGGCTGGCTGCTGCATTTCGACGCCACGCTCACGACCCAGAAAACGCCGGGCTCGTTTGGTTGGGACGACACGGCTTCCGTCGTACCCGCGAGCGCTGTTCCGTCCTACACCGGAACTTCGCCGTATTTGCTCATGTCGAAATACAACAATTACTACGGCATCGGTCCCTACGGCGACGGCCACAACCGGATTGCGATCATCGATCCGGACGCGACCCAGATCGACCAATACAGCACCGCGACCGTGATGAAAGACGTACTGACAATACTGGGTCCCAATCAGGTCCCGGGCGAGCCGCAAGGCGCCGTATACGAGTGGTGCATCAATTCGGCGGTCGTGGATCCATCCAGCAAATCCGTCATCGCCAACAGCGAAGACGGCCATGTCTATCGCTGGGATCTGACGACGAACATCCTGGCGGAAGTCATGACGTTGAACAATCCGCAGCCCGAGGCCTATACGCCAACCATTGTCGGGCCTGACGGGACGGTCTACGCGATCAACGATGCAAATCTCTACGCGATCGGGAATTGAAGCGGGGCGCGGTTCAGAATTTGCGTTGTCGGTCGTGCCAGACCCATGCGCTGGCAATGATGGCTTCGATGTCGAGCCATCTGGCCGAGAAGCCAAGCGTTTCTTGCGCAAGCGCGACATCGGCGACGAGGACGGGGGGATCGCCGGCGCGCCGGCCGGCGTTACGCACCGGAATGTCCCGGCCCGTCGCCCGCCGGGCAGCCTCCAGCACCTCGCGCGCGGAATGCCCGCGGCCCGTACCGAGATTGAGCGCCACGGTTCCGCCGCCCTCCTGAAGATATCGCAGGGCTGCCACATGCGCTTCGGCCAGGTCGCAGACGTGAATGTAGTCGCGAACCGCCGTCCCGTCCGGCGTTGCGTAGTCCGTTCCGAACATGTCGAGAGCGTCGATGTCGCCGGCCGCCGCCATCAGCGCCCGCGGAATCAGATGCAGTTCCGGATCGTGCCATTCGCCGATCTCGCCCGACGGATCGGCGCCGCTGGCATTGAAATAGCGCAACATGACGGAGCGCAGACCACAGGCGCTGCCATAGTCGCGCAAGGCGAATTCCACCATCAGTTTGGATCGGCCGTAGGCATTGATCGGCATCTGCGGCACATCTTCGGTAATCGGTTGTCGGCGGGGCGTGCCGTAGGTTGCGCAGGTGCTGGAAAAAACGAATTTGTCGATGCCCGCCTTGCGCGCAGCCTCGATCAGGGTGAGCGCGCCCACGAAGTTGTTGTCGTAATAGAGCCACGGCTTCTCCACCGACTCGCCGACAGAGGCAAAGGCGGCGAAGTGCATGACCGCGACGGGCATGTGGTGCGAGAAAACATCGTGGAGCCGCCGCGCATCGCGGATGTCGCCCTCTTCAAACGGGCCGTAACGAACAAGTTCGCGATGTCCACGACTGAGGTTGTCGTAGGTGACCGGCAGCAGGGCCGCCGCCTTCAGCGCCTTGCAGGCGTGGCTGCCCACATACCCTGCGCCGCCCGTGACCAGCACGCGAGGAATGTCTGGCGATGCTTCGTTCATGGGCTCATTCCGCCATTCGGCCAATACGCGAACTTATGCGAATGCCGCATCGCCATAACAATCCGTGACGAATCCCGACGGCTTCAGGCCCGCTCGGCATGACCGTCCGGAGTGCCGACGATGCCGAGATACCAGCGCTGCCAAAGCCCACGGCAGCGCAGACGAAAGCGATCGAGATAGAGATACACGACGGGCGTCGTGTAAAGCGTCAGCACCTGGCTCACGATGAGGCCGCCCACGATGGAAATGCCGAGCGACTTCGAGAAATCGCTGCCGAAGCCAAGGGCGAGCGGCAGAGAGCCCAGGATGGCCGCGAACGTCGTCATCATGATGGGCCGAAAGCGCATCATTCCCGCCTTGTGAATGGCCTCGCGCGAGGAAAGCCCTTCGCTGCGTTCGGCGGCGAGTGCGAAATCGATCATCATGATCGCGTTCTTCTTGACGATGCCGACCAGAAGCAGGACACCGATCAGCGCCAGCAGGGTGAAATCCGTTCCGGTGATCAACAGCGCGAGCACCGCGCCCACGCCCGCTGACGGCAATGTGGACAGGATGGTCAGCGGGTGCACATAGCTTTCGTAAAGCACGCCAAGCACGATATAGACCGCCAGAATGGCCGCCAGCAGCAACAGCGGCTCGCTGCTGAGCGATTGCTGAAAGGCGAGGGCGTTGCCAGCAAAGCCGCCGTGAATTGCTTCCGGAACATGGAGTTCGGCCATTGTGCGGTCGATGGCCGCCACGGCGGTCTGCAGGGCTTCGCCCGGCGGAATGTTGAATGAAAATGTCGTGGAGACGAATGGTCCGGTGTGATTGACCGCAAGTGGCGTTGTTCCCGCCGCGAAATGACTGATGGCGGCGAGAGGGATCATCGTTTCCTGATTGGTGCTGACGGCAGAGCCGGTCGACGCACCTCCCCGTCCCGAATTGGCCAGTGCATTCATCTGCTGATTGCGCACGGTATCGGCAGCGACCTGCGCAGCGCTGGGTGCGGCGGCGGTGTTGACAATCGTCGTCCCCGCTACCGCGCCCGTCGATTGGGTGCCGCTGGGAACACCGCCGGAGGTGCTGATATAAATATCCTTGAGCGTCTCGGGGCTTTGCCAGAACTCCGGCGCCACATCCATGACCACATGGTATTGATTGAGCGCGTTGTAAATCGTCGAGACCTGGCGTTGCCCGAACGCATCGTAGAGCGTGTTGTCGATTTGCGAGGTCTGCAACCCGAGGCGCGCCGCTGTGTCGCGGTCGATGACGAGGTCGGCCTCCAGACCCTTTGCCTGCTGATCGGAATTGACGTCGGTGAGCTGGGGCACATCCTGCAGCGCGGCGGTTATCTTCGGCAGCCATTCATTCAGCTCTTCGAGTGTGTCCGCCTGAAGCGTGTACTGGTATTCGCCGGCGCCCTGGCGGCCGCCGGTGCGGATATTGCCGGCGTTTTGAAGCAGGAGCCGCGCGCCTTCCAGCTTTCGCATTTCCTTGCCGAGGCGAAAGATCACCTGGTCCGTCGAGACCTTGCGTTCGCTTAGCGGTTTAAGCTGAACGAACACATTGCCCTGGTTGACGGCGCTCGATCCCGGACCGCCGCCGCCGCCGCCCGCGAAACCGACGACGTTCTGCACCGCCGGATCTTTTCTGATCGTATCGACGAATTGCGTAAATTTCTTCTCCATGGCCTGGAACGAGATGCTCTGGTCGGCGCGGATGTTTCCGAACATTTCGCCGGTGTCCTCGTTCGGAAAAAAACTCTTGGGAACAATCACGAACAGATAGAAATTCAGCACGATGGTCACGCCGAGCACGAACAGGATCGTGCCGGGATTCCGCAGCGCCCAGGACAGCGAGCGGCCGTAAACGGCGCGGGCCCGTTCAAAGATATTTTCCGCTGCCTGCAGGATGCGGCCCTGTCTGCGTTCCGCAACGTCGTGGCGCGGAAGATAGCGGCAGAGCATGGGCGTCGTAGTCAGGGAGATCACGAGGGAGATCAGAATGGAAATCGAAAGCGTGGCGGCAAATTCGTAAAAGAATTCGCCCACCAGGCCTCCCATCAGGAGAATAGGCAGGAATACCGCGATCAGCGAAAGGCTCATCGCCAGTACCGTGAAACTCACCTCGCGGGCGCCCTGAAAAATAGCCTGTTTGCGCGGCATCCCGGCTTCGATGTGCCGCGAGATGTTTTCCAGCACGACGATGGCATCATCCACCACGAAGCCGGTGGCAACCGTGAGCGCCATCAGGGACAGATTGTCGAGACTGAAATTCATCAGATACATCACGCCGAAAGTGCCGATCAGCGACAGCGGCACCGCCACGCTCGGGATCAGCGCGGCGCGGCTGTTTCTGAGAAAGACGAACACAACGAAGATGACGAGCGCGATCGACAGCAGCATCGTGCGCTCGACATCGCGCAGCGAGGCGCGAATGGCGGTCGTTCGGTCGTTGGCGACGATGAGATTGATGGCAGGAGGCAGGGCAGCCCGCAGGCCGGGAAGCGCGGCATACACATTGTCGACGGTCTGGACGATATTGGCGCCCGGCTGGCGGTAGAGGATCACCAGAATGGCGGGTTTGCCGTTGGTCAGGCCGATGTTGCGAACGTCCTCGACGCCGTCCGAAATCGTCGCCACATCCGCGAGCCGGATGGGTGCACTGTCGCGATAGGCCACGACGAGTGAGCGGTATTGTCTGGCGACCGTTGCCTGGTCATTGGTATAGACCTGAAAGGTCTGGCTGCCCTGCTGAAGCGCGCCCTTGGGCGCGTTGGCATTTGCCGCCGAAAGCGCCGCACGAACATCTTCCAGCCCGATGCCGTATTTGAACAGAGCCAGCGGATTGAGATCGACCCGCACGGCCGGAAGCGAGCTTCCGCCAAGCGTGACCTGCCCGATGCCGGAGACCTGGCTGAGCTTCTGCTGCAGGATGTTCGACGCCGAGTCGTAGATCTGGCCGGGCGACTGTGTGTCCGACGTCAACGCCATGATCATGATCGGCGCGTCGGCCGGATTGAACTTGCGGTAGGTCGGCATTGTCTTGAGCGCGGCTGGCAGATCGACCCTCGCCGCGTTGATCGCGGCTTCGACATCGCGGGCCGCGCCATCGATGGGACGGTCGAGACCGAACTGAAGAACGATCCGCGCGGAGCCCACGGAGCTTGACGACGTCATTTCCGTCACGTCGGCGATGGAGCCGAGATGGCGCTCGAGCGGCGTGGCGACGGTCGTCGCCATGGTTTCAGGGCTGGCGCCAGGCATCTGCGCCTGAACGAAGATAGTGGGGATGTCGACGTTGGGCATCGGCGAAACGGGCAGGAGAAAAAATGCCAGCATCCCGGCCAGCGCCAGGCCCGCCGTCAGCAGCATCGTCGCTACCGGCCGCTGGATGAAAATGGAAGAGATGTTCATACGACTGAACCTTCCGGCGAACCCTCCGGCGAACCTTGCGGCGGCGCCTGGCGGGCGGGACCGATATGGAACCGGCGGGCAAAGCGGTCGAAGTAGAGATAGATGACGGGCGTCGTGAACAGGGTCAGCGCCTGGCTTACCAGCAGACCGCCGACGATCGAAATGCCCAGCGGATGCCGCAGTTCGGAACCCGTGCCGCTGCCCAGCATCAGGGGCAGCGCCGCAAACAGCGCCGCCACCGTGGTCATCAGGATCGGCCGGAAGCGTAACAGACTCGCCTGAAATATGGCGTCCCGGGGAGATTTGCCTTCGTTGCGTTCGGCTTCGAGCGCAAAATCGATCATCATGATCGCGTTCTTTTTCACGATGCCGATCAGAAGAATAATGCCGATGATCGAAATAATGTCGAGGTCGTGACCGCTGATCATCAGCGCGACAAGCGCACCGACACCGGCAGACGGCAGGGTGGAAAGAATCGTGACGGGATGGATGTAGCTTTCGTAGAGAACGCCCAGCACGATATAGACGGTGATGATCGCCGCCAGGATAAGCAGGAGTTCGTTGCCGAGCGAATTCTGGAATGCAAGCGCCGCGCCCTGGAAGGTGGTCGTCACGCTGTTGGGCAGTCCCATGCCGGATTCCGCGGCCGTGATGGCATCCACCGCCGCACCGAGCGAGTAGGCCGGCGCCACGTCGAAGGAGATCATCGCTGCAGGGAATTGCCCCAGATGATCGCGCTCGAGCGGGACCGGTTGCACGACGATCTTTGCAATCGTATCGAGCGGCACCTGTCCGCCCGCCGAGGAAGGAAGATAGATCGAATGCAGCGAATTGACCGACGCCTGAAGGGTGGGGCTGGCTCCCAGAATCACGCGGTACTGATTGGACTGCGTGAAAATGGTGGAAATGATGCGCTGCCCGAAGGCGTCGTATAACGCATTGTCGAGGGTCGCCGCGGTGATTCCGAATCGGGCGGCCGTGTCGCGATCGACCACGATATTCGCAGACAGTCCGTTATCGAGATAATTCGTCGATACATGCTCGAGCGCGGGCAGCTGCGACAGCCGGCCGACGACCCGGGGCACCCAGCTGTCGAGCGTGGTGTTGGTCGCCGCGCCGAGAACGAACTGGTATTGTGCCCGGCTGACGGTGGAATCCACCGTCAGATCCTGGACCGGCTGCAGATAAAGCGAAACGCCCGGTACGTTCCTCGCTGCCGCATCGATGTCGTGCTCGATCGCGCTGACATCCTTGCTGCGCCGGCTTTTCGGCACCAGGTTGATGAGAACGCGGCCGCTGTTGAGCGTGGTGTTGGTCCCGTCCACGCCGATGAACGATGAAAGGCTCGTGACGTCGGGATCCTTGAGGATTTCCCGCGCCAGCGCCTCCTGACGTTCGGCCATCGCGGAAAACGAGACCGTCGGCACCGCCTGGGTAATGCCCTGCAGCAGGCCGGTGTCCTGAAGCGGAAAGAATCCCTTGGGGATCAGGATATAGAGCAACACCGTCAGCACGAGCGTCGCAAGCGCGACCATCAGCGTCAGCGGCTGGTGCTTCAGAACCCATGTCAGCACACGTCCATATTCCGCGATCAGACGGTCGAACCAGCCGCGCGTCCGCCGCGCGAAATCGCTTTCCTCATGCGCCTGTGGACGCCGGCGCAGCAACTTGGCGCACAGCATCGGCACCAGCGTGAGAGAAACGACCGCGGAAATCAGGATCGTGATGGAGAGCGTGATCGCGAATTCCCTGAACAGCCGACCCACCACTTCGCGCATGAACAGCAGCGGAATCAGAACCGCAATCAGGGAAACGGTGAGCGAAACGATCGTGAAGCCGATCTCGCCGGCCCCTTTCATCGCCGCCTGGAACGGCGTCTCGCCCATTTCCAGATAGCGGCTGATGTTTTCGATCATCACGATGGCATCGTCGACGACGAAGCCGGCGGCAATCGTCAGCGCCATCAGCGACAGATTGTTGAGGCTGAAGCCCAGCAGGTACATGATCGCGAAGGTGCCGACGAGGGAGAGCGGCACGGAAAGGCTCGGGATCACGGTTGCGGGCACGTTGCGAAGGAAAAGAAAGATCACCAGCACCACGAGGGCGACGGCGAGGGAAAGCTCGAACTCCACATCCGCGACGGATGCGCGAATGGTGGTGGTGCGGTCCGTCAGCACGCTGACGGTGACGGATTGCGGCAGACCCGCTTCGATCTGCGGCAACATGGCCTTGATGGTGTTGGCGACCGCAATAACATTGGCGCCGGGCTGGCGCTGCACGTTGAGCAGAATCGCAGGCGTGGTGTTCGACCAGCTCAACAGCTGGTCGTTCTCCGCTCCCTGGATGACCTTGGCTACATCGGAGAGCAGCACCGGAGCGCCGTTCTTGTAAGCGACGACGATATCGGCGTAATCCTGCGCACTCTGCAGCTGGTCGTTGTCGTTGATCGTGTAGGCCCGCGTTGCGCCGTCGAAATTGCCTTTGGGCGCATTGGAGTTGGCGTTCGCGATGGTGGTGCGCAGATCGTCTATGTTCAGGCCCAGCGACGAGAGGGCCTGCATGTTGACCTGCACCCGCACCGCGGGCCGCTGCCCGCCGTTGATGCTGACGAGGCCGACGCCGGCAAGCTGGGAAATCTTCTGCGCGATGCGCGTGTCCGCCAGATCCTCGAGCTGCGTGGGCGGCATGGTTTTCGAGGTTATGGCCAGCGTGAGGATCGGCGCATCGGCCGGGTTGACCTTGGCGTAGACCGGCGGGGCGGGAAGGTTTTGCGGCAGCAGATTCGTCGCGGCGTTGATCGCGGCCTGCACCTCCTGTTCGGCCACGTCGATGCTGAGCGTCAGGTCGAACTGAAGGGTGACGACGGAGGCGCCACCCGAACTCACCGACGTCATCTGGTTCAGGCCCGGCATCTCGCCGAACTGGCGCTCGAGCGGCGCGGTGACGGTCGTCGTCATCACTTCCGGGCTGGCACCGGGCAGGAAGGTCTGCACCTGGATCGTCGGATAATCGACTTCGGGCAGGGCGGAGAGCGGCAGGTAGAGATAGCCCCCAAGACCGACGATCATGACCGCGATCATCAGCAGCGACGTTGCCACGGGTCGTTCGATGAAGGGGCGGGACGGGTTCACGGTTTGGCGATCGGGTTGGCGAACATCGCGTTCACGGTGCTGTGCCCGTATCGTCTCCCCCTTGCGACCGGTGATGGTGATGGGTGCGGGCTCCGGCGCCTTTCCCGAAGGTGCCCCGGGACGCTCCCGGCACCGTCACTTTGGCGCCGTCCTTGAGCCTGTCGGCGCCGTCGACCACGACGATGTCCCCCGCACGCAGGCCGCTTGCGACGTCGATCGTGTTGCTGTTCGTCGGACCCAGGGTTACCGCGCGCACGCTGACGGTTCTGTTGGCGTTCACCACATAGACGAAGCTGCCGTCGGCGCCGCGCTGGATGGCGGCGACGGGCGCGGTGGTCTGACCGGCCAAGGTGTTCACCAGCAGCCGGATATTGACGAATTGCTGGGGAAACAGCCGGAAATCGGCATTGTCGAACATCGCCCGCAGCTTCACGGTGCCGGTGGTGGGATCGATTTCGTTGTCCACCGTCGCAAGCGTTCCCGAAGCGAGCCTGGTGGTCTGGGTGCGGTCATAGGCGTCGGCGGTGAGTGTGGCGCCCGCGCCGATGCGCTGCATGACGGCGGAGATGTCGTCTTCCGGCAGCGTGAAGATCACGGAGATTGGCTGCAGTTCGGTCACGACCGCGATGCCCGCGGTGACGCCCGGCTGCATCAGGTTGCCCACATCGACCTGTCTGAGCCCCACCCGGCCGGCGACCGGCGAGACGATCCTGCAATAACCGAGATTGATCGCCGCCGCTTCCACGGCGGCATTGTCGGTCTCTACGGTTCCGGCGTCGGTGCGCACCAGCGCCGCCTGGGCCGCCAGGGTCTGACTGGCAATGGCGTTCTGTGCGGCGAGGGACTGGTAGCGGCTCAAATCGACTTTCGCGTTGGCAAGCTGGGCCTGGTCGCGGGCCAACGAGCCCTTCGCCTGGTCCAGGGCGGCCTGATAGGGGCGCGGATCGATCTCTGCCAGCAGGGCGCCGGCCTTGACCATCTGCCCTTCCTGAAAATTGATTTTATCGAGAATTCCGCTGACCTGCGGCTTTACGGTCACGGTTGCCAGCGGCGTCACGGCGCCCAGCGCATTCAGCGTCACCGCGATATTGCCCGTGCCGACCCGTGCGACGCCGACAGGTACCGGCCCGCCGACCCCGAACGCTTCATGCTGGGCATTGCCGGTCTTGGTCGAAGGCCGGATGGCCCAGATCAGCAGCACCAGCAGCCCAAGCCCGACCAGGATCCAGAGCGTGCGCGCGCCGCCGGGAAGAAAGCGGGTTCCCCAGCGGTTTGCGTGCTCGACCGGACCGTGGACGATGTCCGGGGCGCGGTGGAGCGTATGGTCGAATTCGGGCGCGTTCATGCCGACTGGAACTGCCTATGGGTAGTCTGACCAAGGCTCTTAGCAAAGGTCCCCGCGGGAAATATGTCCGAATTGTCGCGGAGCCTTCCCGAAAACGTGTCCCGAGCTGCATTCGGAGGAGGTTCGTCCACGGTGTACTGAGGGGCTGGCGTGGCGATTTTTTGCGCAATGGATTCGCGCGTTTACCGCGTTTTTATGCTGCGCGGAGAGGACAGTTGACGCGCGCTGTCCTATTGTCGTTTTTACCGGCAAACCGGCGGATGGGGTTGTATGCGCATTCTCGTGCTCACGGATAATTTCGTTCCGGAGCAGAATGCGCCCGCGCTGCGCACCTACGAGCATTGCCGGCGCTGGGCGGAAGAAGGGGTTTCCGTCACCGTCATCACCACGGCGCCCAATTTCCCCACCGGCAAGGTTCAGCGGCCCTACAAGAATTGGCTCTATCGCCGCGAGATGCTGGACGGAATCAATGTCGCGCGGGTGTGGAGCTTTCTGGCGCCCAACACCGGCGTGGTGCTGCGGGCGCTCGATTTCGCCAGCTTTGCGCTCAGCGGTTCGCTGGCGGGCCTGTTCGAAACCCCCGACGTCATCATGGCCACTTCACCCCAGCTTCTCACCGGCTATGCCGGCCATCTGATCGCCCGCGCCAAGCGCCGGCCCTGGGTGTTCGAAGTGCGCGATCTGTGGCCCGAATCGATTTCGGCGGTGGAGGCGATGAACGATGGCTTCGGCATGCGGCTGCTGTCGCGCATGGAAAAGCAGCTTTACCGCAGCGCCGACCGCATTGTCACCGTGACGGAGCCGCTGCGCCAGCGCATTGTGCAGAGCGGGGTGGCGAAGGAAAAGCTGGCTGTCGTTCCCAACGGGGCGAATCTCGCCCGCCTGGTGCCGCGCGGGCGCTGCGCCGCGCTGACCCGCAGGCTGGGGCTCGAAGATTGTTTCGTGGTGGGCTATGTGGGCACGCATGGCATGGCCCAGGGCCTCGAAGTGGTGTTGCGGGCCGCGCGCCTGCTCGCCGGCACCGACATCCATTTCCTCTTCGTGGGCGATGGCGCGCGCCGCAAGCCATTGATGGCATTGGCACAATCGATGGGGCTCGACAACGTGACCTTCACCGGCCCGGTACCGCCGCCGATCGCGGTGGATCATCTGGCGATGTCGGACGCCATCGTCATACCGCTGCGCAAATCCAAACTGTTCGAAGGCGCCTTGCCGTCGAAAGTGTTCGAGGCCGCCGCGATGGAGCGCCCGATGGTGGTTTCGGCCAACGGACTGGTGGCGGAGACGGTGGAGAGCTTTGGCGCCGGCCTGGTGGCCGAGCCGGGCGATGCGCACGCGCTGGCGCAGGCGGTGAAGCGGCTGCGGACCCATCCGGCGCTGCGCGAACGCTGCCGGGTGGGGTGCCGCGCCCTGGCGCTGGCGCATGACCGCGACCGCCTGGCGATGCTGATGCTGGGCGAGATTCGCCACGTCGCGGATGCGCGCCGGCCGCTCAAGAGATTGCAGGAAGCGGCCGCGTCCTGAAACGATATTTCCCGGCTGCGGAAATAGCTGTGGGAATCCTTCCCCTGTTAAGCATTAACCCTTTATTAACGTTAAGGGCGCACGCTAAAGAGTACCCCCCTTGGGTATCTGTGGTTGTGTGTGATGTGTGCAAATGCCGGCGGTCGAAAGGCCGCCGGTTTGCTGTCCGGCTCAGAACATCGCTCCGACACCCCATTCCGTACCCGTTATGTTCATGGTTTAGTCCTCACGAACGGGGCGTGTCAAGCCGTTTGGCGTTTGATTGCATCTTCTCATCCTTTTCTTGCCTCCGATTCGTCACCGGTTTGCCTGCGCAATGTCACCGCGCTGTCGGTTCGATGTCATCATGCTGTCACCCCTCGCGTGTCGCGTGGCGCGTGCGCCGCGGGCCTCCGCGTGAGTCACTCTTTCGCGTTTGCCGACGAAGGCACACGATGCGCTTCGCGACCTTCGGCATCGGCAACAGGGGTCAGCTTCTTGCGTCTTTGCTGCGCCGCGCCCGCCGCATCGATGTGCGCTCCCTGGGACCGCGGGCGTCCCGCCCGCATCTAACCGAGTGTCGCCGAGCACGACCGCGTGGAATGAACCTGTCGCCGCGTCAGATTTTCACGTGTTTGAGACTGAAGGCGATTTCATACTCAATGAGTTTAACGCCTGGAAGCAGCGAGGCAGCAAGCTTCAGGTCTTCTGTGATCTCGCTGGCGACGATCGCGCCCCGAACGCAAGCGCCGTCCGCAAGATGTTTTTGAACCCATGCCATATACCGCATGAGCTGACCGATGACGCGATCATACCCTCGCGACACCTTCAGCTCGATCACAACAAAGCCGTCTTGCGCGTCCACCGCGAGGATGTCGATGAAACGGCCACCGACTGGAAACTCCAAGCCGGTGAATCCTTCTTCTGTGTAGAGGCGCAAGCCGGTCTCAAGGGACTGAAGATTCTTCGCCAGATAGTTTCTGAGGTCTCGTTCAAATGCGAACTCACTCGAAGTGACTTCTTCCTCGTGCTCGTCGCGTTCGGTTGCGTCGTCCTCGGCAGTTTGGCCACTCTCTGGGTTGAGCAGTTGGTCTCCATAAGCAGGCGGTGGATCGGTGGCAGCGTCCCATAATCTGAATTTGCCGGGAGCAACCTTGAAAAAGAGGTCGTGGCCAGATCCCTCTTTGACATTCGGATGATGGCGCCGAAGCGTCGCGTTCACCGCCATGCCTTCGACGTGCATCTGAATGGTCGTCGATCTTATTTTTGGGTAGTGCTTCGCAAACCAGTCGACGGCTAACTTCTTGTCGAATATTTGCCCCTTCTTGAGTTGCGCTGCCGCGAATTCGCGCATGAGAGTTTTGGTTGGTTTCTCGTAGATCGACATGCCGGATCAACTAGCATGGAATTCGACAGGCGTCTGTGGCGAGTATCGCGCGTCAATGCATGCGCGCGAGTTCGAAGGCGGCCGCGCGGCGTACGACGAGGTTGGGGGGGCATGCGACGGCGGACTGCCGGAACAGAGCCTTCGCCATGGCGGGATTGCCCCGAATCTCCCATTCGCCGATATAGAAGTTCACGTCGCAACGTTGCAGCGCCAACCTCTGCGGGCTTCCGACCTGGGCGATTGCCAACAGCTGGGACAGCGTCGATTTTTGAAGATAGAAGGCAATGATCGGTCCGGGCCATTTGCGGAGATCGACCGGCCTTGCGCTCTGCTCCAGCTGGTTGAGGCTCCGGTCGCCCGATCCCACCCTCGCCAGGGTGAGCCAGAGCATGGAATTGGCGTCCGAAGGGTTGCGCCTCAGCATTTCCGCGAACGAGGCTGCCGCGTCGGAATACCGGCCCAGATACCACTCCGCGATACCGATGTGAAAACGGACCTGCGTGTCGTCGCTGCGCGCGAGCTTGGCATTGTAATCGTCGAGCGCCCTGCCGAATTCGCCCTGATCCTCATAGGCCGCCGCTCTTTCCTCGCGGGCGTCCACCAGACCGGGATCCAGAGCCAGCGCCCGGCTCTCGTCTTCGACCGCTCGCACGGGCTCTCCCGCGAGGCGAAACGCATGGCCCCGAAGGAAGGGCAAATCGGCGTTTTGCGGCGCCAGACCAATGGCCGCCGAAAAATCCGCAATCGTCTCGCGCCAGCGATTGCGACCCAGATAGAGCAGCGCCCGCTCCGAATATAAAGACGCATCGTTGCGCTTGAGCCGCAGGGCGCGCGTCTCGTCGGCGATCGCCTGGTCGGACTGGCCTTCCCGCGCATAGGCCTTGGCGCGTTCGCGAAAGGAGTCGGCGTGGTCGGGATCGAGGCCGATCGCCTGCGTCAGATCGGCGATGGCGTCGTTATATTGCCCGGTCTCGCAATAGGCGAAGCCGCGCTCGAAAAGAGCGCCGGCCTTCAGGCGCGCCGGCAAATCGGGTTCTCCGAGCGCGATGGTCAAAAAGGTGATGGCTGCGCCATAGGCGTGACGCTGGCTGGCGGCAATTCCGGCGTTGAAATTCGAAGAGCCGTTTGCCCGTGCCGTACCCGCCAGCGCAAGCAGGCAGAGGCCTGCGACCAGGCAGGACTTCATCGTGGAATACCGGGACATGAAGCTGGACTGTGCCTTTCGACCGAGACGGTTAAACTTTAATTCCTGCGGGACATGATTACCTGTCCCGTGAGTCAGTCCAGGATGTTCAGGGCTTGTTCAATCGCTACGGTCATGGCGAAAGGATAGCGGGGGCCGTTCGGGCGGCAACCGGCGCGCCCGAATGGCCTCACGCTGCCTTGCGCTTGGGACCCTTGCGGGCGACGATCCTTGCCAGTGCCTCGTTGATGCGCCGCTGCCAGCCCGGACCTTGCGCCTTGAACGCATCGACCACCGCTGCATCGAGACGGAGCGTGACGTGTTCCTTCGGCTGCGCGAGTCTGGGCCGTCCGCGCGCCCGCTTCATGGCGGCGACCACTTTGGGCGCCGCATCCCGCGCAGGCTTGGCGCGAGCGAAATCCGCCGCCGTCATCTCCGGAATGTCATCATCGGTCGCGATACGCGCCTTACGGTTTTTTGCCATAGCGTCTGACCTCCTTTGCATTCGCTTTGCGGAAGCTGATGATCCGGATTGTGCCGCCTCGTTCACAATACGCTGCGAGATGAAGCCGTCCTCGCAACAATCCGAAAGCCCAAAATCGCGGTTCGGGATAGTCGAACCGCGAATCCTGCAGGATCGTCGCGTTGTCCCAATCCATGAACGGCATATCCGCAAAATCCGCCCCGTGCTTCTCCAGATTGGCGCGACGCTTGGCTTCGTCCCATTCGACCTCGCGCATGATTTAATGTAGCACGAAAAGGGGAAGATGCAAGGCTTCCGGCGGATCGACAAATTCCAACCGGGACCGCGGGCATCCTGCCCGCATTTCCGGCGATGAATTTCCGGCCATCGGGTGGCGCGGCACCAGCGGCTGATACAACACGGCGTCGGCAAGACAGAGTCGCGCCTTGTCGACAAACCGCGTTGCCTCCGGCTTCACAAATCGCGCCCGTCATTGCGAATTTCACCCATGAGCGCAGAGCGTTCGCGCCAGGATTGCGCCGCAAACGGCTTGGCCGAGATCACGGCGCCGGTATCGTTGAGGATGTCGGTGGTGATGTGCGAAAGGCTGCCAAGCTCGTCCCACAATTCGCCCGGGTCCCTGATGAAGACGGCGATATCGTAGTCGGAGTCGGACCGCGCTTCGCCGCGCGCGCGCGAGCCGAAAAGCACCACGCGCTCGATTCTGTTCCCGTAAGCCTCGTTCAGCGACCGGCGGAAGCGGACGAGAATGGGATCGGTTGCCTGTATTGCCGACATGTGTTCACCCTGTGTTGGCACTTATAGCATGGGTAGCGGGGCGGAGTTTGTTTGACTCAAAGCGGGCGAAATCCATGCCGGTTGTGAAAGTCCGGATTGCATCGATGTTGTCGAGAATGTCCCGAATACGCTGCGGAGCGGAAAGGGCCGGATCCTTAGAAGGCATATACCGCGTCGCTCAATATGGATTCGCGAAACAGCGGCTTCAGCGTTCGCGCGTTCGCCACGTCCACCTTCGCAGGGAACAGGTCTTTCAGGTCTTCGCACAGACCCGCATATCCGAAGAGCCCGATGTGCCTGTCGGTGTTCACTTCCACCATCACGTCGAGATCGCTGTCCGCCAGCGCCTCGCCGCGCGCCACGGAACCGAACACGGCCACATGCAGCGCGGCGCGCGCCCGCAACGCATCGGCGTTGTCGCGCAGGATGTTCAGGGCTTGTTCAAGCGCGATGGTCATGGCGGCAGGATAGCGGGAGGCCGTTCGGGCGGCAACATATGCAATCGGCGGGTAGTGGTACAGTTTGAAATTCCGCGCCTCTAAGCGCCGCTCGCATCCCGCCGCGCCCGGTGGCATATTGCGAGCATGACAGCCAAGCGCCTCAAACGTCCCCGCGATCCCGTCGAGCTAGGCAAGATGATCGGGGATATACTCACCGGGCAGGTCGAAGATAGCGCCAGCCCTCCCCCGGTCGATCCGAACAAGGATGCCGCCGCCGTCTCGTTGGGCCGCAAGGGCGGCTTGAAGGGCGGTCACGCCCGCGCTGCTTCTCTCACCCCCGAACAGCGCAAGAAAATCGCACAAGCGGCGGCCCAAAAGCGGTGGACAACTCGGGGCTGATTCCTCGCAATCATCGCATTCCTCTCGACACTCTCATTTTCCTCTTGCGACTCTCGCCAGTTCCTTTATACGGCAATTTGAGTGCGAGATTATGGTGACGAAATGACGAGCAAGAGTGACGTTCTTCTGACCGCCGGGGACCTTTTGAATTGGCGCGCGGAGGATAAGCAACTGGACGAGGAAATTCGTCAATTACAACAACGACGTAGCGAAATAAAGCGCAAGCTCGACGCCGCCGAAGTTATTGCGGCCGCGCTATCGCTTAGTCCTCCTGAGCCTCCGTCCGCGCGTGCAAACGGCCAGGATTCCGAGGACCAAAGTGATTCGCCGGCTGTCGCGCTATGCGCGAATCTTACCAAAACGGGCGAGTCGTTGAAGGCCCCCCAGGTGCGCGAACGCCTCATCGATCTAGGGTTCGCGGAGCGCCTCAAAAAGACGCCAAGCTATCACTATGCGTTGCTTCACCGGCTTTCCCACAATGGCAAACTGATAAAGCGGGGCTCTAAATACCGTGCCGCGCCAACGCCATCGCCAGAAGGCGAAACGGAGGCCGTGGGGGCCTCCGTTCGTCACTAACCCATTGGAAAGTATGGAAGCCGTTGAAGCGGCTCGAAAGGTAGGTGGTACATGTCATAGAGCCAGATTAAGGCCCCACAGGCCCTCTGCGCTCGGGTCGAAAGACTCGGGCGCACGGCTGTTTAGCACGTCAACAATTAAGAGGGAATCCCCCTCAGACTGTAAGATTATGCTTGACCGTTCGGGCATGATGGTGCATTATCATGTGCATGAACAAGCTGCCAACCGAGAAACGCGCCCAAGCCCTCCAGATGATGGCTGAAGGCATTTCACTCCGCGCCATGACCCGTCTGACCGGGATCAGCCGCACGACCCTGATTAAGCTCTTAGAGGATGCCGGGCAGGCGTTCTCCGCGTACATGGACAAGGCGCTCGTGAACCTTCCGTGCAAGCGCGTGCAGCTCGACGAATGTTGGGGATTTTCCTACTGCAAGCAGAAGAACGTCCAGACCGCGAAGGCCGCTCCGCAAGGCGCTGGCGATATCTGGACGTGGGTCGGGCTTGATGCCGACACCAAGCTTGTCGCTTCCTACTATGTCGGCGGACGCGATAGCGAAGCGGCGATGATGTTCATTGACGATCTAGCGCCGCGTCTTGCCTCGCGCGTTCAAATCACGACGGACGGACACAAGCCCTACCTTCAGGCAATCGAAGGCGCGTTCGGATGCGACGTAGATTATGCCGTGCTGGTCAAAGTGTATGGCGCGGCTCCCGAAGGCCAGAGGCGCTATAGTCCGGCAGTCTGCACGGGCGCTTTCGGTCATCGCATCGAAGGCCGTCCCGATGCGCGGCACGTCTCCACGAGTTTTGTAGAGCGCCAGAACCTGAATATCCGCATGGGCAACCGCCGTATGACGCGGCTCACGAATGCCTTTTCGAAAAAGGCCGAGAACCACGCGCATATGATGGCAATCTACTTCATGCACTACAATTTCGTGCGCATCCATCAGACCTTGCGCGTAACCCCCGCGATGGCTGCCGGCGTGACTTCCAAGCTTTGGGAAATGTCGGATATGCTGGCCGTGCTAGAGGCTTGGGAGGCGAG
>DATCBQ010000026.1:0-36539 GCA_036511745.1 Rhizomicrobium sp. | reverse complement strand
GTTCGCGGGCTCTGTTCGCTACCCATTATCACGAGATGACGGCGCTTTGCGAGCGGCTCGACAGGCTCGCCTGCGTGACGATGCGCGTGCGCGAGTGGAAAGACACGATCGTGTTTCTGCACGAAGTTGCACCCGGCGCCGCCGATCGCTCCTACGGCATTCATGTGGCCAAACTCGCAGGATTGCCATTGGCGGTCATCGGGCGCGCGGAAGAAATCCTGGCCGCGCTGGAAGATGGCCGCGAAGGCCACAGGCCGCTGGCACGCATTGACGATCTCCCTCTGTTTTCCGCAGCGGTCGCCAGGCCTGCGGTCGGGAAACCGCCCCTCGAAGAGGCGCTGCGCGACGTCGTTCCCGATCTACTGACGCCCAAAGAAGCGCTTGAGCAGATCTACCGCCTCAAAGCGCTGCTCGATCCGGATTCTTAGTCTTGCTCTCCGGCTGAAGGCGATGGCAGCATTGCACTGAGGCCATACCATCCGCAGCACACACTGGACGTTATGCGCTTCAATGAGCGGCGCGCCGCACCGATCGGTCCGGAGAAGGAGTGACAACATGCGTTATCTGCACACCATGGTCCGCGTCAGAGATCTTGACCGATCGCTGACCTTTTACTGTGGGCTTCTCGGATTGAAGGAGTTGCGCCGAATCGACAACGAAAAGGGCCGTTTCACACTTGTGTTTCTCGCCGCTCCCAACGATGCCGCTCGTGCGACGATGGAAGACGCGCCGATGATCGAGCTGACGCACAACTGGGACGCCGAGGATTACGAGGGCGGCCGCAATTTCGGTCACCTCGCCTATCGCATCGACGACATTTATGAAACCTGCCAGCGCCTGAAGGAAGGTGGCGTAACCATCAATCGGCCGCCGCGCGACGGACACATGGCGTTCGTGCGTTCGCCGGACGGCATCTCCATTGAACTCTTGCAGGCCGGCATGCCCAAGGCGGCGCAGGAACCATGGGCCTCCATGCCGAACACCGGCGCATGGTAACGATGATCGATCGGGATTCCACGGCATGAGCGGTATGATCGTTGTCGGCATTGCCATCACCACCGTGGCGCTGATTCTGCTCGCCGGTCTCTACACGCTCTGGGTGGGTGGAGAGACCTCGCGCACATGGTCGAACCGGCTGATGCGCTATCGCGTGCTGGCGCAATTCATCGCCATCGTCATCATCATGACCGTGCTCTATTTCTCCAGTCGGCATTGATTGCCGCACGCGGAAAAATTCTTCCTCAAAAGAAGCTCATCGGATCCACATCCACGGTTATCCGCACGCTGTTGGGCAGCTTCACCCGCGTTAGCCATGCCTGCAAATAGGCCTGAACATCGACAGTGCGCGCGGCCTGCACCAGCAGGCGCTCCCGGGTCCGGCCGCGCAGAACCTGATAGAAAGCGGGTGTCGGTCCCCATACCCTTAGGCCCTTAGCCGAGGGCGCGGCTTTTGCCAGCGCGCGTCCGGCGTCGCGGACCGCTTCGCCGTCAGGGCCGGAAAGAATAATCGCAGCCAACCGCCCGTAGGGAGGCGCCGAAACCGCTTCGCGCGCGGCGGTTTCCTGTCTCAGGAAGGCATCGCGGTCGCCGTTCGCCAGCGCCCGCATGACCACGTCGTCGGGATTGCGTGTCTGAACGAGTACCAGTCCCGGCTTTTCGGCGCGTCCCGCACGACCGGACACCTGATGCAAGAGCTGAAACGTACGCTCGCGAGCGCGCGGATCGCCGTTGGAACCACCGAGATCGGCATCGATGATCCCCACAAGCGTCAATTGGGGAAAGTGATGGCCCTTGGCGACGATTTGCGTGCCGATCAAGACATCGATTTCGCGTTTGCCCATCGCGCGGATCGCAGACTGCGTCTCTTGCGGGCCGTGCATCGTATCGCTGGACGCGATCGCCAAGCGGGCACAAGGAAAAAGAGCGGCGAATTCCTCCGCGACACGCTCCACGCCGGGCCCGCATGCGGCAAGACATTTTTCCGCTCCGCATTGCGGACATTTCAATGGCGTCGGCATCTGAAAGCCGCAGTGATGACACGCAAGTGCGCGGCGATAGCGATGTTCGACCAACCAGGTCGAACAGTCGCGGCAGATCATCTTGTGGCCGCAGGCCCGGCACAACGTCAGCGGCGCATAGCCGCGCCGATTAAGAAACAACATCGTCTGCTCGCCTGCCAGGAGCGTGGCGGCGATTGCCTTACGCAAGGGTTCCGACAGCCATGTTTCCGGTTCAATGCGCTCCTGCCTCAAATCGACGAGCCTGATGCGGGGCATCACCGCCGCGCCGTGGCGCGTGGGGAGCTTCAACCAACGATACCGTCCGTTCCTCGCATTGATGTAGGTTTCGAGCGACGGCGTTGCACTTGCGAGCACGGCAGGACATTTTTCGATATGCGCGCGCACCACCGCCATGTCGCGCGCGTGATAGACAAGGCTCTCTTCCTGCTTATAGGCCTGCTCGTGTTCTTCATCGACGATGATGAGTCCCAGCGACGGGAACGGCAGGAACAACGCCGATCGCGCGCCCACCACGACCCGCGCCTCGCCGTTCATGACCGCGCGGAAGGTGCGTCTGCGCTCCTTCTGCGAGAGATCGGAATGCCATTCGGCCGGACGGCAGCCGAACCGCGCGGCGAAGCGATCGAGAAACTGCACCGTGAGCGCAATCTCGGGCAGGAGAATGAGAGCCTGCTTGCCTTGTGCAAGCGCCTCGGCAACGGCTTCGAAATAGGTTTCCGTCTTGCCCGATCCGGTCACGCCGTCGAGCAGGGAAACCGAAAATTCTTGCGCGGCCACATCGCGCACGAGAGAGGCGGCGGCTTCGCTCTGTTCTCTGTTAAGCGAAATCTCGCAGAATCGCGGGTCGGGACTCGCGAACCGCGCAAATTCCGGCACCTTGATCTCGGCGAGCGCGCCCACCGCGACGAGACCGCGGACGACTTGAGGCGTGACGTTGGCCTCCTCGGCGAGCGCCGGAACGCTTCGAGCAAGACCGTCGCTTGCCAGAGCGAGCGCGCGCCCCCGCGCCGGCGTCATGCGTGCGGGCGTGATTTCGCCACGAATGTAAGCGCTGCGGGGAGCGTCGGGCTCGAATGCCTGTCGCACGCGCAGCGCCAGCGCCAGAACGGCGCCTGGCGGACTGAACGTGTAACGCGCGACCCAATCGACGAAATCGCACAACGTGGTTGGCAGCTTCGGCAATCCGTCCAGCGGCATTGCGCGCTTGAGCTTCTCGTCCGCGACGCTGCCGTCACTTTCGCCCCACACGACACCAAGCACTCGGCGCGATCCAAGCGGAGCTTCAACAAGCGTCCCGCGAGGCAGCGACGCCGCCAGCCGGTAATCATAGGCGCCCGCCAGCGGCAAGGGCAGAAGAACGCCCGCGCGCGCCGCCGCGGAGGTCGATTCACCTTCCGCTTCCCGGGACTTCAAGTAACGTCCTTCATAGGCTACACTTTCAGCCGCGAATCCTGCTGGTCAAGCATGAAGCCTTCATCGACAGTGCCGATCCACCAGATTTCCAAGCCCCCCGCGGCAGGGTCGTTGACGGTATCGCAACAATGCTGCCACGGATTTGGAGGGGAGTGCCGGGGTGCGACGTATGAATGAGAATCGAATGGGCAGCCGCGCCATATCGCGAGCCCCTGCGCAATCCGCTGCTGAAGCGGTCAAGGCTTATATCCGCTCAAATCGCGCCAGGCTTGTCGCCGACGGCGAATTGCTTGCCCTGCTTGTGCCCGAGCGCTTTCATTCCGGCGAAGTGCGCGACCTCCAGCATTATGTCATTGAGCGTCTCGCCAGCGAAAACGCTGCCCTGCGAGCAGAGCGTGATGCGTTGCGCGGCGCGCGGGCGCAGGCGGCTCGCCTCGGTGAGGGCGTACGCAGAGCAACGCTCGATCTCGTCGATGCGCGTAGCTTCGAGGAAGTGATCTCGATTGCCGCCTCTGCGGCCGGGGCCTTTGGGGCAGACCGAGCTTCGCTGTGTGTGGAGGGTGAAGCAGGTGCTGCACCAACCGGAACAACAGGCGTCCGGCTGGTCGCGCCGGGAACCATTTCTGCCCTTCTCGGGCGCGAAACTAGGAGCGTCATCCTTTCGGAAGGCGGTCACATCCTCCTGGGACCGGAGGGAGTGGAGTGCAGGAGTCTGGCAGCGTACCGGCTAAGAATTGGGCACGAGACGCCGGTCGCGCTTTACGTCGTTGGAGCGCAAGCGGAGGGCCATTTCGAGGGTTTCGAAGCCGAAGCCGATCTCGCTTTTTTCGCCCGCGCGCTTGAACGCGCCATCAGTGCATGGCTCGATCTGCCGAAGCCCTAAGTGTGCAATGGCTTTCTGCGCTAGCGCACGAGCGCCGCATGAGCACACATACGCTTCGTGCGTATGGCGACGACGCCAGGCGTTTTCTCGTTTTTCTGCAGGAGCATCTTGGCACGACGCTCGACGAGCGTTCGCTGGCGATCCTCAAGCCTGCCGATATCCGTGCGTTCGTCGGCGCGCGCCGCAAAGAAGGACTTGGGCCGCGCGGGGTCAGGCGCGCGCTTTCCGCGATCCGCAGCTTTTTTCGGTGGCTTGAGCGCGAGGAAATCCTGACCAATCCTGCTCCGCGCGCCATCCATACGCCGAGGCTTGCCCGCACATTGCCGAGACCGCTGAGCGAACACGATGCTGCGCGGACCCTGGAAGGCGCCCGCGAGAACAAAGTGCAATGGATCGCAGCTCGCGACGTTGCCCTTCTGACACTGCTCTACGGCGCAGGTCTTCGTATCTCGGAGGCGTTGAGCCTCAGGCGCGCGGACGCCCCGCTTGGCGCATGGCTTACGATTACCGGCAAGCGGAACAAGGAACGTGTGGTGCCCGTGCTGCCCGCAATACAAGAAGCCATCTGCGAATATGCCGGTCAAATCCCGTTCGTCACCGTTGACGATTCACCGTTGTTTTTCTCCCGCCGCGGCAAAGCGATGAGCGCGCGCGAAGCGCAAGGACTTATGCAGCGCCTGCGAAGCGCACTCGGACTGGCGGAACGCGCAACCCCGCACGCGTTGAGGCACTCCTTCGCCACGCATTTGCTGGCCAATGGGGGAGACTTGCGCTGCGTGCAGGAACTGCTGGGACATGTATCGCTCTCGACGACGCAGACCTACACGGACATTGAAACGGAAAAACTGATGGATGTTTATCGGAAAGCCCATCCGCGCGCGCGCGCGTGACGATTGTAACTCTCCTACTTGGTTCGAGGCCGAACGCGGCAACCGAGGCCCATCCGGAGTCGGGGCTGGCGCGCAACCGAAGAAACAAGAGGATGGCGGCGACGGTCGCGAAGAAGGTTCAGTACGCCGCGATAGGCCAAAGAACGGTTGAAAGCCATGCGTTAAGAGGGGGCCTGCCGATGCGTGTTTTGTATCGTGGGCACGGGAGGCGGACCCATCAATCTCTGAGTTGGTACGCGTCCGATCTCGTGCGCAACGCTACAGGCGTATGCAGAGACGCGACTCTCGCCGGATCGATGCGCCTGCACGGAGGAATAGCAGCGCCGCAGGGCGATTGCTGCGACCGCAAGACTTGCAAGCCACGCGCTTGGGACAACCAGCCAGAAGGACGCAAACACGCAGGGTATAGCCCCGGCGATCAGTGCGATTTCGATCTTGTCGAAGCGGCGATGACGGTAGACGAAGGCCAGCGCCACCGCGAGTACCGGAAGGTCGTAGAAAAAGATGTAAGGAGTAGGAAGCGTGACGGCAGCGGCCAGAAAGGCGGCCTTTATGGAGAAGGGCATCTTCGTGCGCCAGAAGACGACTACGAGGACTAAAGTCGAAAATGCGATCAATGCCTGCGCCGTCCACGCGACGGTTCCGGAGCCTCCGAGTGTGCGTACGAGGCCGTACAGGCTTTGGACTTTCCATCCCAGACCGGGGGCAATCAGATGCGTTTGGGCGGTCAAGGATAATGCGTCGAGAAAGGCGCCAAGCGTCGCAAAGCCGAACACTGCACCTGCCAGGCCGTTCCACGCCGCCGCGGCGACGGCAGCGCTGACGAAGGCGCGCCAATAACCGCCGGCTGCAAGAGCAAAGGGAAACAATATGCCGAATTGAGGTTTGTAGCTCAGAAGACCGAGAATCAAACCACTGACGACGGGTCTGTTCTCCAGATTGAGCAGCACCAGACCGATGATGGCCGCTGTCAGAAAACCATTCTGGCCAAGCGACAATGCCATCGGTACCCATGGCGCGGCCAAGGCGATCATGAAGCCGATGCGCCTTTCGGAAATTGCGGCCACGACTCCGCCGTACAACGCAATTGTCGCAACGCACCATGCAACAAAAGCGGATGCATAGGGCAGGCACGCCAACATCGCGACCGCAAGCAAGAAAACCGGTGGATAGGACCATCCCAACCCGCCTCCGAAAGCGTGACCGACCGTAGCGACTTCGGCCGCATGTTGCAGATTCGGATCGTAGGTTGCGAGCGCGGCGCCGGCGAGCGCCTGACGTCCTGCAGACCAAAACGCGGCGAAATCGCGCGCGAGCGGGTGCCCTTGTGCATCCAGGAGCCACGCTCCGTGCATCGCGCCCAGCAATTCCAAATAGCCGAAAGCGACGGCGCAGGAGAGGATCAGCAGAAGCTTTTCGTTGTCGCTGGAGACCTGGAAAAACTCGAAAAAAAGGCCGAGCGTGCGATCCAGGACGCCTGAGACCCGGCCGGGGTTTTTCGTCGTAACTTCGCTTTCGCGTGAAACGGTCATGCCTTCATCCGAATTGCTTCCAGTCTGGCGCCGGCTGTCGTTCGTGGCGTCGAGCCCCGTGGCGCAAGTCGCGGGCATCGGGCTTTGCCATTGCACCTCGCGACTCTCGACATCCCGTTGCCAACGAGAGCCATGCTATTTTGTCCTTGTTAGTCTTAGGTTTTTGCTAACGTCCAGGCGGAACGGGCGTGTGCCTGCAGATGCTCCAGCTTGCCAAGAGCAGCGACATTACGTATGTGGACGATCTGGCAAGCCGCCTTAGCTCAGCCGGTAGAGCACCGCATTCGTAATGCGGGGGTCGGGTGTTCGAGTCACCCAGGCGGCACCATTCTCACCATTGTGCGCGCGGTTCTTCAGGAGAGGTTTTTTCTCCAACCTCGCGGACAGAAAAAGAAGGGGGCGGTGTTGCCACCGCCCCCAACATATCATGCGTCGTCGAAACAAGCCTGGATTACTGGCCGTCCTGGCAGACGCTGGTCTCAAGGTGACCGTTATCGAGCCAGTTGTTTCCCGAGAAATTGGCCGGTGCACCAAAATACTCCATCCACCCCAGATACTGGGGATGATACGTCACGCCATTGAGCACAACGGGGAAAGTGCCGTAATTCGCTTTACGTTCGAGCAGGTCGCCAACTTCAAGGAGACCGCCGCAGGCCGAACCGTTGTTGGTCAGCGGATCGTCGTACCATTCGCCAAACTCATGCGAGAAAGCGGAAATGTCCTGGGAAAATGCTCCCGAGTCAGTGACAAAACTCGCCATGGAATAGGTTTGGCCATTGTTGTCGGCAGAGTGATAGCCGCCGATGCAGCATCCGCCCGACGTCAGGTAGACGTTGTCCACCACGAAGACCGGGAAGGTACCGGGAGTAATCTGCGAGGAGTACTTCGACAGGGTGGTTTGAATGAAAGAGTCGAAGGAATTGATGTTCATTTCGCCAACTTCGCCGGCGCCGAAGGGATTGGCGATCACGCCGCCGCCCTGGGCCTTCGTCACTTTGATGACCTGTTCGGTCAGAACCTTCGGGGTGGCGAACACGACGTGGTAATTGGGGTTCTTGGTGCTGATGCCGTCGCCCCAGAAGCTGCCGCGCTGGAACGCGTCTTCATACTGGGTGTTGCCGAAATCCGTTCCGCCCCAGTTCCAGTCCAGCGAATTGAACAGCGGAGAGTTGAGAATGCTCTGCGTGATCGTCGCGCTGTTCCACTTGTCCTTGTTAGGATTGAATATGTATTTCTTCCCGTAGAGAGCCGCCGAGTACACCATCTTCACGGGAATGACGAAGACGGAGACGGTGGTCGTCGTGTTGGTTTTGGAAGGATCGGCGCCGACCATCGTGAAGTTATAGGTGTGGCCCGAGTAGGTGTACGAGCCGTTCCACGTTGCCAGCGCGGCGGGCCTATGGGCAAATTGATGGATGGTTCCGTGAGCCGGCAAAACAGTGAACATCGGCTTCGCTGCCGGATCGGCTGCGAAAGCCGTTGGCGCCGCCAAAGGCAGCGTCATTGCGGTCGCTAGCACGGCTAGCGTTGTCAGACTTTTTTTCATTTGTGATTTTTCCCCGGTTGGGCAGAAGTGGACAACCCACTGCTGGCGCACTCAAAGCATCATTTTTGCCCCGTTACAACCCCCTTGCACGCACAATGGATGCCGTCGCAATTCTTCCACCATGCACTTGAATTTCTTGGGTTTAATATGTCGTTTTCCGGTGCAACTCGACAGATATTGGGTGTCTCAAGTTAATTTCGGAACAGATCGTCACCTGTTCGCTACACACCAACGCCGGGAATGTACGTAACCGCCAGCAGCGCGAGGCCGCCAACGGCGAACAGCATTGCGGCACCCCAGAGCCAATGTCGCCGGGTAATGATCGCAACGGTGCACATCGCGATGCCGATCTCGAAAAGCGTCGCCGATCCGGTCAGCCAATGGTGGCGACCTTCGTGCAACCGGCTTTCCGCCATCAACACGTCGCGTTCGGCTTCGTCGTGGGCTGCGTGGTTCCTGTCCTTGGTCTGCTTGTCCCCACGCGACTTTGCTTCCTTGCTATAGGCGCCGGCATGGGGCCCGCCTGCATCTGCCGCGATCGTATAGATGTTCTTCTTGAGGCTGTCGGCCTGGAATTCGTCCCAGGCGTCGGTTGCCTGGTCCTGCTTCAGTCCCGCCTCGCTGGAAGCGCCAAGCGCTCGGCCCCCCTCGACGGTCTCGAGGCTTCCCGATACCGCTGCCAGCACGGCAAGAACCGCAACCGTGATCGCAACCCGCGATATGAAAGGATCATGCTCATGGGCCGCATGCTGGGCGTGCTCAGCGTGCTCGTTCGCTTCCAGGGCCGGATCGTGAACCATTAGAATCTCGTTTGGCTGCAAGGTTGGCGGGATCGAATAGTCCAGCGAGAATCGGAGTCCGTAGCTTCAATGCAAAAATGTCGTGACCTTCGTCAATGGGCTTGGCCGGGGAGACCGTCAGCGTTGAAAGGACATCACCCAATGATTCATCTGAGCGTTCGCGAGCGCCCAAGAATCTTCTAGGCGTCGTCAATCCGTCAGCAATCGTGGCTGATAGAGATCAAGCCATCGTGGATGACTAAAAGCGAGACCGCGTTCCGGACCCCGGGGATTGGGTCCGGAACGTTCGGTTGCCGTTTCAATAGGAGGGGCAATAGCCGCTGTCGTAGCCGTAATAGTCACAGCTGCCGTAAGAGGGATAGCCGTAATACGGGTAGCCGTAGAAGCCGACGCCCCAATTCGGACGACCCCAGTAGCCGCCACGCCAACCGCCCCACCCACGCCAACCCGGGTAGCCGCCGCGCCAGCCACTTCCACCGTGGAAGCCACCGGCGCTTCCGTGGAATGCGCCCGCGCCGCCGTGGAAACCGCCGCCGCCGTGGAAGCCACCCGCACTGGAGTGCATCTGCGCGCTGGCGCCCATCGGCGCGAGAGCGAATGCCGCCGCCCCAAGCAGGCCCGCGCTCATGGCGCCGGTCAGTACCGTTTTCCTTAAGCTTTCCGAGAGTTTGTGCATTTTCGATCTCCATCCTTTCCCTGCGCGGTGTTTTCAGCCTCGCCGATCACGATCATTGCGAGTCAACGGGAACGACCGCAACCCGGTTGCGGGGCAAAAGAGCCAGATTATTCAACCCGCGGTGATCTTAACCCTTTACGCGTCCCACGGAAACAGGGTGACGGCAAAGGCCATTCTGTACGCATAATTACATCCGGACAGAAATTGGCGAGACTCGGGGCCCATTTTCGATACCGCTAGAACGCCTTTGTCAGCCCGGCGAAGACGCCACGCCTCGCACCCCATTGCGGCGCGAACACGCCGATGCATGCGCCTGGGTGACGAAGCTCTGGGCCGTGAAAGCGGCAAGCGTCAGGACGAGCGCAATGCGCGCCCATGCGTCGGTCGCCTTGCGGAATCTCTGCGGACCCAATTCTCGCGAACGCCTGTGCGCGGCCCCTCGCGGCCTCAGCACTGCTCCCGTGAACCATACACCAGGGCGACGGACGGCGTCCCCTGCAAGCTTCGCGGTGGATTCTCAGACGACAAAACCGTGCGCTTTGCGGCCAGGTTGCGCTAGATTGCATCATGGGCACTGCGGATGAAGTGGAAAAGTTGGCCGCGGCGGGTGACGTCGAGGCGTTGACGCAACTGGGCAAGGAAGCGCTTGTGGGGAGAGCGGGCCCGCGCACGCCGGAGGACGGTGCGCGTCTGCTGCTCGCCGCTGCCGAAAAAGGCAGCGCGGAGGCAGACGTCCTTATCGCTGTCTTGATCGCTGTGGATGCTCGGGAGACAGCGGATTGGTCCCTTGCACTGGGTTATCTGCAGCGCGCCGCCGAGCGCGGGTGGGCGGCGGCGCGCGAACAGCTTGGCGTGCTCGCAGCCGACAGGGAAATTGTCCGGCAGGCTTCTATGGGCGAACCGGACTCAAAAACCTGGGAGAGATTGCGCGATACGATCGACATCGCATCGTTGCTGAAACCACTCCCGATCTGTGCGTTTTCAGATAGCCCACGCATCGGCGTGATTGAAAAATTTGCGCACGAAGCGGAATGCAACTGGATGATTGCGCGCGGCCGCTCGAACCTGAAGCGTGCCGAAGTCTTCGATCAATCGCGAGGCGGCAGGTTGCTGGACAATTCGCGGACGAACAGCGCAACGCTCTTTGGTTTCCTCGACATGGATGTTGTTCTCGCGCTGTTGCGCGCGCGTTTGGCGCACACGGCGGGCTTTGCAAGGACCAGCCTCGAAGAAACGAATGTTCTGCACTACGCCGTCGGTCAGGAGTTCAGCCGCCATTTCGATTATTACGATCCGTCGCGGGAAGCGAACGCTGCCGAGATCGCGGCAAAAGGTCAGCGCGTGGGAACTTTTCTTATCTATTTGAACGAAGGCTTCGACGGCGGGGAAACGGAATTCGCCATGCTGGACAGGCGCTACAAGGGAAGCACCGGCGATGGGCTGTTCTTCATGAATGTCGACGAATCGGGGCGCCCCGACCCGCGCACCATGCATGCGGGGTCGGCACCGACCCGGGGCGAGAAATGGCTTCTTTCCCAATGGATACGAGGCGTTCCGGGCGCGGGCCTTTAAAACCCTCGTCATGCGGCAACACGGCCCGTCTCCCGGAAAAACACGCGGCGTTCGGCATTGGATCAAAGCGCTTGTTGCGATTGCCGCAAGCTTGACCGCTCTGGCGACCTTGGTGCCAACCTACATTTATCTCGTGTCGGAAGCGGTGATTCAACGGCGCTACCCCCTGGAGTCGGCAACCGTTCATGCCGAACTCACATCCAGGCAAATCCTTCGGGGCGCTCATCTGATCGTGATCGCAGGATGCACGGCCTGCCATGGTCCGGGTCTTGAAGGCCGGATGATGCATGCGGATTTGCCGTTGCAGCTATATGCGGGCAATCTTCTGCGCTTCGCACGGACGATGTCCGATGGCGAGCTTGAACGGGCTATCCGTTATGCGAGCAGGCCGGACGCGACAAGTCTTTGGGGGATGCCCTCCGGCAACTTCGCGTATCTGAGCGAAGACGATGTCGCATCTATCATCTCCTATCTGCGATCGCGTCCGCCGGCGGGCGTTGCACTCCCTGCGCCACAATTCGATTTTGCAGCTCGAGTCTCGCTGCTTCGGGGGGCCATCAAACCCGCCTTCCTTATCGCAGCCGACAGCCCGCCTTCGCTCGATTTGGGCCCGAGATACGGGGGCGGCCGATATCTGGCACGCATCGCCTGCGCAGAATGTCATGGCACCGATCTGCAGGGACAAGGCGGCTCGCCCGATCTCGCGGTCGTTTCGCTTTACAATCGGTCCGCGTTCTTTGCTCTCCTGCGTCAAGGCCGTGGGGCTTCTGGCCGCATCGTCCCCGCCATGCGCTCTCTTGCACGTATTCGTTTTCACACTTTTGCGGATTACGAGATCCTGGCGCTCTACGAGTATCTCATTGCTCGCGCGCATGCGCCCCGCGACATCGTTGTGCGGGCAGAAGCGCTTCGCCGCCATGAAGAGAGCGAAAAACTTCGCGGCAGAACGGAACAATAGCGCCGTTCAAGCCGGTAGCCGGCCGCGCTTCAAATGCCTTGGGCAGCGGACTTGTGGTTGCACAGTTGCTTCTTGCGTTGCCAACCCCGGTCAAAACCGTGATAGAGGTCCTGCCATGGTTACTCGTCCCACAATCCGACTGAAGCCTCGCGAGGGCCGGCGTGCGCGCGCCGGAGCGCCGTGGATATTCTCCAATGAAATCGCGATGGACGCGATAGCGAAAACGCTCGCGCCAGGAAGTCTTGTGAATGTAGAAGGCAGTGACGGACGCGCGTTTGGTGTGGGCTATTTCAATACGAAAACCCTTATCGCCGCTCGGCTGTTCGAATGTCCGCCGGCAACGGCCGTTGACCGGCACTTTCTTGCCGCGCGGCTTGCCCACGCACTTGAATTGCGCAAGACATTCTTCGACGAGCCGTACTACAGGCTTGTGCATGCCGAGGGCGATGGTCTTCCGGGTCTTGTCATCGACCGCTTTGCCGATACATTGGTCGTACAAATCTCAACCGCCGGCATGGAAGGACTTCTTTCCTCTCTCCTTCCGGCGATCGATGACGCACTCTCGCCGAAATGCGTGGTTTTGCGCGCCGATGCCTCCATGCGTGCACTGGAAGGGCTCGACTTTTATGTGCGCATCGCCAAGGGCGAGGAGATCCAGCGTGTCCGGCTCGAAGAAAACGGAACACCATATTTCGCGGATATAGCGGCAGGGCAAAAGACAGGATGGTATTACGACCAACGCGAGAACCGGGCTTTCATGGCCCGGCTTGCGAACGGAAAATCCGTGCTGGATACCTACTGCTTTACGGGCGGCTTTGCGATTTTGGCCGCGACGGCGGGAGCCAGGGAGGTGGTCGGAATCGACAGCTCCGAACCCGCACTTGCTCTGGCGGAAGAGGCGGCGATAGCGGCCAGGGTATCGCAGCGGTGCAGGTTTATTAGGGCCGACGTCATGGAAGAGCTGGAGCGGTTGGCGCAAACCGGCGAGACATTCGACATGGTGATCTGCGATCCGCCGCCTTTCGCTCGTGCAAGGAAGGATATCGAAGCAGCCGCGAGGGCCTATCGCAAACTGGCGCGACTCTCGGCTGCTGTTACGCGTCCGAACGGTCTTTTGCTTCTCGCGTCATGTTCCCACAACATCTCGCTCGAGCGTTTCGGCGAAGAATGCGCAGCGGGCATACTACGCAGTGGCCGGCGCGCGTCGGTGGTTCGCGTTGCGGGTGCCGGTGCCGATCATCCTGCGCATCCCATGCTGCCCGAAACGGCATATCTGAAATCGCTGATCTTCGCGCTCGATTGACGTCAAATAGGCGTCGGTTCGAGGCACCGCGGCAGTCGAACCGGTTTCAAATCGTCACCTGGGTTCCGAGTTCGACCACGCGATTGGGAGGCAAATGGTAGAATTTGACAGGCGAAAGTGCGGCCGAAGCCAGCTGCATGTAGGCCCGGGTGCGCCAGTTGCCAAGCGCAGGATGTTCGGCAGGCACCAGGGTTTCGCGACCGATAAAAAACGTTGTCGTTTCCAGATCGAAGGCGAGGCCGAATGGCCTGGCGCTTTTCAGGGCCAGCGGCACATCGGGTGTCTCGAAAAAACCGTGATGGATGATAACGGTGAAAAAACCCTTTCCCAGCTTTTTTACGTCAAGACGCTTGGCGGCGGCAACGATTGGTGTCCCTTCCACCTCGACATGTGCCAGCACCACACGCTCGTGCAGAACCTTGTTGTGCTTGAGGTTGTGCAGAAGTGCTCCGGGAACGACATCGACGCGCGCGGTCAGAAACACCGCGGTGCCCGCAACGCGTGTCGGCGTCTTGTCCGCGCGATCGAGAAAAAGTTCGATCGGCATGGACTCGCTGCGTATTTTTTCGAGATGGGCGCGACGCCCCTTGCGCCAGATATCCATCAATACAAAGACGACCGCTGCGATCAGCAGCGGCAGCCAGCCGCCGTCTACGATCTTGAGCGAGTTGGCAGCGAGGAACGAAAAATCGATCAACGCAAGAGCACCGAAAACCAGCACGGTAAGACGCAGGCTCCAGCCCCATTGTCGGTGCGCCACGATCGACACCAGCATCGTGCTGATCACCATGACACCCGTGACCGCAATGCCGTAGGCGGCGGCGAGCGCGCTGGAGCTCTTGAAGATGAGCACGATCAATACAACACCCACGCAGAGATAGGCATTGGCCCGCGGCACATAAATCTGGCCCGCATCGATAGCGGAAGTGTGACGAATTTCCATGCGGGGCAATTGTCCAAGCTGAACGGCCTGACGCGTTATGGAATAGACGCCGGAAATAACGGACTGCGATGCGATGATGGTCGCGACGACCGCCAGCAGCAGCAACGGATAGTGCGCCCAGGCCGGGGCGGCGGCGTAAAAGACCTTTGCGGTCGTGTGCGGGTCGCGCAGAATGGTCGCGGCTTGGCCAAAATAAACAAGGACCAGTGACGGCAAAACCAGGTAAAGCCACGCAACGCGTATGGGCTGCCTGCCGAAATGGCCCATGTCTGCATAAAGGGCTTCGCATCCGGTGACTGCCAGCACGACAGAGCCCAGAGCCGTGAATGTCAGCCCAGGCGCTCGAAAGAATGCTTCGGCAGCAAAGGTGGGACTGAGCGCCTGGAGAACCTGGGGCGTTTCGATGATGGCGCGCAGTCCCAAGACTGCCAGCACCGCAAACCAGACCGCCATGATGGGTCCGAAAAGCCGGCCGATGGTGGCCGTTCCCCGGTTCTCGAACATGAAAAGCGCGATCAGGATAATCAGCGTCAGCGGAACGACAAATGGCGCAATGCTTTGCGACTCGTCGCCCAAATATTCGACTGCACTCAGCACCGATATGGCCGGCGTCAGCATGCCGTCTCCGAAAAACAGCGCAAGTCCGAGAACGGCTCCGATGCCGATCCATGTCTTGAGACGGCGCCCCAGCCCCGGCGAGCGGTGGGCAAGCGCGGCAAGCGCCAGGACGCCACCTTCACCGTCATTGTCGGCGCGCATGATGAAGATGATATATTTGACAGTGACAACCACGACGAGCGACCAGAAGATCATCGAAGCCGCCGCCAGAGCCGCAAAATGCCCGGGCAGCTTGCCTCCCAGAGCCCAGGCGGATTCGCGCATCGCATAGAGCGGACTGGTGCCGATATCGCCATAGACAACGCCAAGGGCACCCAATGCCAGCGACGAAGTGCGTCCCCGTGCGGTGTGCGGGGAACCGTGCCCGAGCGAGCCTGCTTCGCCGGGAATGAGATCGGCGTCCGCCAGGATATCGGTTGTTTTGCCTTGTGGTTCGCTCACGGATAATGCCGGTTGGACGGCCTTGCGGTTGCGTGCGTCAAGTTCCGGGTTCCCGCTTCACCGCGATCGGCGCGAAGCCGCGGACCATAGGCAAACGCGGCCTGCCGCTGCAATAGGCAAATCGGTCTCCGGCCGGACCTCGCGCACAGGGCGCCAGTTCCGGGGGACGCATATTCAACGGAACATCAGGCCGGAAAAGTAAGTCCAGACACCGATCACGGTCAGGATAAGCAAGGCACTCCAGACCAGATCGCGTCCGCGCCCCCGACGCGCCTCTTTCTTCACCGGTTCGCTGATGGAGCGAATGGTGAGACCGTCGGTTTGTGCGGGATCCGGCTTTGCGGTCAGAAGGCTGACGACGGCAAGGATGACGACGGAAGTGACAAACAGCACGAACGCAAAATGCAGGAAATTGATGCCGACGAACCAGCTCATGGCCGGTGGCAGCTTCGCGTGCGTTATTTCGCAAACAAGTCTTCCAATGCCCAAGACAAAACCGGACGCGAGGCTTGCAATTGCGCCAAACGAATTCGCGCGCGGCCACAGGACTCCGGCAAGGAAGACGGCCGCGATGGGAGGCGAGACGTAGGCCTGTACGCTTTGGATGTAGGTATATAGCTGTCCCGAAACAATTCTCATGAACGGGATCCACAGGAGTCCGAATATCACCATCGCCGCGACGCCGACCTGCCCTACACGCACGGTCGTTCTTTCGGAAGCATCGGGATAAAGTCGCTTGAAGATATCGAGCGTGAATAGAGTGGCCGCAGAATTGAATACCGAAGACAGCGATCCCATCAGTGCAGAAATGAGGCTCGCCGCGACGAGGCCACGGATGCCTGCCGGCAAGAGTGCGGCAACGAGGGTCGGAAATGCCTGATCGGGCGATGCAAGATGAATCTTGCCCATCTTCACAAGAGCAACCGCAATGATGCCCGGCATGACAAACAAGAACAGCGGAGTCTGCTTGAGAAAACCAGCCAGCACTGTGCCTTCCCGCGCATTGGAGATGTTTTTCGCGGACAGTACGCGCTGCACGATGAACTGATCGGTGCACCAGTACCAAATCGCCAGAATCGGCGCTCCGAAAATGATTCCCGTCCAGGGAAAATTGGGATCGTTGGCCGGCTTCCACAATGTCATGAATTGTGGACCGACAGTTGTTGTCAGCGCGTGCCAGCCACCTACGGCATGCAATCCGAAAAGGGAGACGGCGATGGAACCGCCCAGCAGCACGATTGCCTGAACGGAATCGGTGTAAAGCACCGCACGCAGGCCGCCCCACATGGTGTAGATACCCGTGATTACAACGAGAATGCCGGCACCCAACCAGAAATCGATCCCGGTCAGCGCTTGCAGAACGATGCCTGCCGCAGTCAGAGAGACAGAAATTTTCGTCAGGATGTATCCAAAGATGGACATCCCGGCCAGGTAGTAACGCGGTGCTGCCGAATAACGGCGCTCGAGAAATTCCGGCATCGTGAAAACGCCGCTCGAAAGATAGAACGGCACAAAAAGCCAACCCAGCAGAAGCAGGATGAAACTTGCAAGGATTTCGAATTGCGCAACGGCAACGCCGCCCGCAGCACCGGACCCTGCGAGCCCCACCAGATGTTCCGCCCCGATGTTCGACGCAAAGATCGATGCTCCGACGACGTACCAGCCGACGTTACGCCCGGCCAGAAAATACTCCTGCGCATCCCGTCTACGGCCGCGGCGCGAATAGAGCACGGCGCCAAACACGATCGCAAAATAAACTGCGATGGCGAGCCAATCGGCTGCAACGAAAATGTGCATGTGGCCAGCTGTCAGTCCGCTGCGCCTTTCCGATAGCGCGGGAAGCGCGCGTCGAGCAAGCGATCACAGAATCTTTGCGAACCGAACATACAGATCACTTGGAGTGCGAGTGACCGCTGCGAGTCAATTTGTCCGTGACAAACGCTCAGGCAATCGTATCAGTTCGTCGCCATCCACTGCCGATCGACATGTGGTGCCGGTCCGATGAAACCCTGGACAAGATACGTGCGCACGCCCCAGGCGTTTGCGCGCAGATTGTAGACGCGTACCTCGCTCCAGGTGTTTTCCGGGCTCACATCCATCACCGGATCCGCGCGATAGATGGCGCCATCGTCGAGCCAGTTGGCATGATCGATTGTGATTTCCCGGTCCGAAATCTGACTGGCGACGACCGCAAGATGGGCCCGCCCGGGACCCGCATAACCGGTCAGCACCATGACCGACCCAGGAACTGGCGTCGTTCCGCGTGTGTAAAGGCCTTCGGCTTTTGCCCACCATGTTCCGGCGTCGCCATGGATGCCGATGCCGGACCGTTCCCGTGCGTAGGTTACGCACTGCAGTGGCGTCCGCGGCGTCTCCACCTGCCCGCCAAGGACGGGCATTGCCCCCCCCGATTCATGATAACCGTCTCCTCCGCCCGAGGCGCACGCCCCCAAGCCAAGCGAAATCAGGACTGCCCCCAGCCGGAAAAGACTTCCCCCCATTCCGCAAAGCCCCCATGGTCGCGCCCCAGGACGCCTACCCAGCCACTATTAGAGCCAGCATTTAAGGCCGCGTTAACTGGATGTACCCAATTCCAATAATTATAATGCACTCAGATCTGAGTGTTCGCCGGCACTGTACCGCTGGCCGATAGCCCGCCAGTTCCGCTCCAACCCATGGCGCCGATAGACAAAAATCCAGCCGCCGCGAACACGAAAAATGGGGCACTCCAAGCCTGTTCGGCAAGCGCAAAGCCCGGAAGAAACAGTCCCACCAGGAGTTCGGGATGTCCGCGCCAGGCGCTGGCAACTATAGCGCCTGCCTTGGGCGTGGGGGTGAACTCCATCTCTGTCCCGAACAATGCGTCGAATGTTGCGCGGGCGTTGGCGAGGATGAGCCCGCTGGGGAATATGATTGCAAAGAGCAGCGATTGCAGCAGACATGGCTCATCGCTGCGTCCCAGCATGAACTGGCCCACAAAAAGATAGGTTAGACTTGTCGTCAGGCCCAGGGCGGACACGCCGATACCGAGTTCCGTTACAGGCTTCAGATAGACCGCGCCCAGGGCCATCAATGTCAGGCTTATCAGGACGCTCGCGGCTGCCAGTGTGTAAAAGGTAAATTGGCAAATCTGCAGAGTTACCGCTGCCTTCACCCATGGTGAAAGCTTGCTCGACCAGATTTGTCCGAGAAGCTTGGCGGCGACCTGCGCGTGACCCTTGGTCCAACGGGCCTGCTGCGCTCGCCAACCGGCCGCCGTTTCAGGCAATTCTCCCGGAACTTCGAGATCGGCGACGATGGCGCTTCGCCATCCCCTGAGCGCACACCGCATGCTGAGATCAAGATCCTCCGTCAGTGTATCACCGGTCCAACCACCGCCGTCCTCGATGGCGGCCCTGTTCCAGACGCCTGCCGTACCGTTGAAGGAAATCGGCAACCCCGCGCGGAATCGGGCTTCCTGTTCGACTGCGAAATGCCCGTCGAGCAGGAAGCCTTGCACTCTGGTCAGCCAATTGCGATTGCGGTTGGCGTGTCCCCAGCGGCCCTGCACAAAGGCAAGTCTTTCATCGGCAACAAGAGCCGGAATCGTGCGATGAAGAAAATCCGGCGACGGAACGAAATCGGCATCGAAGATGGCGACGTATGGCGCATTGGAGTGCTTCAGGCCGAAGGCGAGGTTTCCAGCCTTAAAGCCTCTGCGATCGCCGCGGCGCAGGAGCTGAAGGTTCACGTCCGCAGGGATTGCGTTCCGAACGGCGCGGCGCAGATCCTCATGCGAAATCGCCCGTCCATCGTCCAACAGTTGAATTTCGAGCTTGTCGCGCGGCCAGTCGAGTTGAGCGGCAGCCGTCGCGACGCGCAACGCAAGAGAGCCCTCGTTGCAGACCGGAAGCTGAACCAGTACCCGCGGCAATGCGTTGCCCGTGAGAACTGGATTGCGCAGAATTCTTGCGGGACGAAGTATGCGAAGCAGGGTCAGGGTCGCAAGCTGTGCAGAGAGCAGAGCGAGAATCACGAGTACGCAGCAGAGCGCGGATTGCAATATCATCGACAGGCCGGACATATGCTGTGGATCCCCACCCTTGATAGACCGCGTCCCGACAACGGGAAGGCCGCGCATAGGGCTAAACGCGGATTGGGCAACTGCGAGCCAATGTGTTACGGCAAAATACCTTCCGCAAGTGCGCGACCGAGGAAATGGCTTGTGACGGACAAGTTTCGTTCATCTTTCGTTGTCGGTTGACGAGAGCGGGCGGGTGCGCGCGACACAGCGGGAAGCTCCAGAGCCCGGTGGGTGAAAAGCGCCGGAAGCGAGCATTTGAGTCCTCTCAGATCGAGCGTAAGGTCATCCAACCCGTGGTCTCTCATTGTGCGGCCACGCAATCTTGCGCGGAGAATATAATCTGTCCAGGGGAAGGCGATCGGCAAGAAATTAATCCCCGTCGTGCCGGACCTGCGATGTTATGAATTCGCATGCGCCAAGCACTGAAGCTTCATCCGGATTCCTGTTGCGATGCTCTGACCGGTATCGCGGTGGAGGTCGCGCGACATCGTGGTCATCTGCTGCTGCGTTATGTCGTTGCCGGAAACATTGAAAATCTGCGACTATCGTCCGTGAGGCGTCCCTCGCGCGCCATCGATCTTTGGCAGCATACCTGCTTCGAGGCATTCATCCGCTTACGCCCGAGCGAGGCCTATTTCGAATTCAACTTTGCACCCTCATTGCAATGGGCGGCCCATGCGTTCAGCAGCTGTCGAACCGGGATGCGTGTAGCGCACGAGATCGGTGCTCCCCGCTTCGAATCGAAATCGGAGGGCGACGTCTACGAATTGAAAATCTCTCTTGAGTTGGGTCGGCTGCCGGGATTTACACGCGATTCAACATGGAATCTCGGCCTTGCGGCGGTGATCGAGGAAACGAACAACCGTAAGTCGTATTGGGCATTGGAGCACGCGCCCGGAGCCGCGGATTTTCATCATTCCGATTGCTTTGCGTTCGAGCTTCCCGCAAATTTGCAACCATGAAATTCGGCATAGATCGACTGATCGACGAGCCGGCTTTGCGCGGGCCGCTCAAGGGCAGTCGTTTAGCGCTGCTTGCGCATCCGGCTTCGGTAACCGAAGATCTGAGTCATTCGCTCGATGCGTTGGCGGCATGCAGCGACATAAGGCTTGCATGCGCTTTCGGTCCGCAACATGGCTTGCGCGGCGACAAGCAGGACAACATGATCGAGTCGCCGGACTTCAATGATCCGGTGCATGGCATTCCGGTCTTTAGCCTCTATGGAGAAGCGCGCAGGCCAACGGCTGCGATGATGGATACGTTCGATATCGTTCTCGTCGACTTGCAGGATTTGGGTTGCCGCATTTATACCTACGTCACGACTTTGCTTTACGTTCTGGAAGCCGCAGCGAAACATGGGAAATCCGTGTGGGTTCTGGATCGCCCCAACCCTGTCGGCCGCCCGGTCGAAGGCCTGACCTTGCAAGCCGGTTGGGAAAGTTTCGTCGGCGCGGGACCATTCCCGATGCGACACGGCCTTACGCTCGGTGAGTTGGGTTCGTGGTTCGTCGCGACGCACAAACTTGACGTCGATTATCGCGTAGTCGAGATGGAAGGCTGGCTGCCCGAAGCAGCACCGGGATTTGGCTGGCCACTTGGCGAACGAATCTGGATCAATCCCAGTCCTAACGCTGCGAATCTATCGATGGCCCGCGCCTATGCGGGCACGGTGATGCTCGAAGGAACAACACTCTCGGAAGGGCGTGGGACTACAAGACCGCTTGAATTGTTCGGGGCGCCCGACATTGAGGCGAAAGCCGTTTTGGCGCAAATGCGCACGCTGGCGCCGGCGTGGATGCAGGGTTGCCGTTTGCGGGATTGCTGGTTCGAGCCCGTGTTTCACAAACACAGCCACAAGCTCTGCAACGGCGTGCAGATTCACCCGGAAGGTTCAGCCTACGATCATGATGTATTCAAACCCTGGCGTCTCCAGGCGCTCGCCTTCAAGGCGGTTCGGCATCTGTATCCTGACTATCCATTGTGGCGCGATTTCGCTTATGAATACGAGCAAAATACGCGCGCCATCGACGTCATAAATGGGGGGCCAGTCTTGCGCGAATGGGTTGACGATGCGGCCGCGACGCCGCACGATTTGAATGCGCTGGCTCAACCGGATGAGGAGGCGTGGTTGAGTGCGCGCGAGGCCCATTTGCGCTATTGAAGAGAGCGGAGGTGGCGGGAATTTCTTTTGTCAGGCAGTGTCATTATGAACGGGCTACCGCCGCCGCCCGCTGCGATTATTTGAGCAAAGCGCGCGCATCGGAAGAACCAGCGGCGCATTTGGTGGAGCCCGCCAGAAGGAAGACACAATCGGGAGTTAACCCATCGTTAAGGCATTCTTAACGATGAAAGCAGAGCCTAAACGGCCTGCGGCATAGCCAAATCGGGTTCTCCCATGCCAGCGATTCTCCGGGCTGCGATCAGAGCGGCCTCCCCACACGCCGCCCCGCTGACGGACGCGCCAACAGCATCGCGCGAGCATGTCGGCCAACTTGCTGATTTGCATGACGAAGCGGCAGAGACGGCTCTCCTGACCGCCCTTGTCGGGCGAATGCCTTACCTTGCTTGCGGTCTGGCTCTGGGAGCCTGCATTGCCGCCCTGCTGGCACGGTCCGAAATTGGCCCGTTGCTGATCTGGCTGACGCTGGTCGGCGCCGGCCTTGTGGCGATTACTCGAGCATACGCGATCGCAATTTCCGCACCGTTCGAGCGTACACACTTGCGTTATTTTGCTCAGGATCTGCGGGCAATCGCACTTTACATTGGTTTAGCGTGGGGAACCGGAAGCTTTCTTGTATGGCCCGCCGATGGTACCCTAGCCCAAGCGCTTGTGTTCAGCGCGGGTACGAGTTGGCTCGTAAGCCTTATCGTTCGCTCCCCCCTGTTGGTGGCCTGCTTTGCCATTCCGGTCACGGTGCTCGCAGCTGCCGCGGCGCTGGTTCGACCTCTTGCAGATGGCGCGCTTGCGGGCGCGGCTATTCTGGCTGCAGGCGTTCTCGTGCTGGTCGGATCATACGTCCGGGAGGGCATGATTACCCGCTCCAAAACCTGCGGTTTGCTACCTTCCTATCGAACCAGGTAAGCGTTCCCATCTTCCGGACTTGAGATGCGCGCGCTAAAGTCGGCATCAAAACCTCGTCCGTCTGTCGTACTCCCCTTCATATACTGGCTCCCCTTCATATACTGGGCGCGCGGACTCGGGCACCATACAGCCGAACGGCCTTTGTCGGCCAAACCATGGGACTCACAATGCCTGATGCAGCAAAGGCCGATCGCGCAACTGCGTCGCGAGGAGCGGCATCGCACAGCGACGATGTCGTTGCGGCGGAACGGATCGCTGCTGCCGCGAGCCTCATGGGGGCAGCCGAACCCGAGTTGCAGACGTTCTTCGATTCATTCTTTAACGGCGCTTCGCCGGAGGATGTGACGCGCTACGCGCCCGAATCCCTGGCGGCGCTTGTCAGCCTCGTATACGCGCACACCGCATCGCGGAAAGCGGGAGAATCGGTCGTCGCGCTATTCAATTTTCGCGCTCAGGGACCGATATCCGCGCACAATGAGACGGTTCTGTTCGCCATTAACGATGACATGCCGTTTCTCTTCGATTCGCTGCTGGGTGAGACGAATGCGCAAGGGGCCAGGGTGCACGCCCTGTTTCATCCGATCATGGCAACCAGGCGCGACGGCAACGGTGTCCGCAGCAATCAGGGCGTCGCAACACGCGAAAGCGTGATCGTTCTCGCACTTGACCCGGCCATGGACGATGCGTCGCGCCACCGGCTCATCAAGGGCGCACGCGAGGTATTCGCGCAGGTCAGGCTGGCAGTCCGCGACTGGCGCAAAATGCTGGCCCAACTCAAAGATACCATCGCCAATCTGAAAGCATATCCGCCGCCGCTATCGGTAGAAGAGCTTGACGAAAGCATCGCCTTGCTCGAATGGCTCGGCGACGATCATTTCACTTTTTTGGGCTGCCGCGACTACGCCTTCGTCGAAAGAGAGGGCGGCAGGCTCGATCCGCTCAATGCGACAGGTCTTGGCGTTCTCTCGGATGCCGAAGCGCGGGTTATAAGCCGAAGCGACGATCGCGAAGGTTCGTCGCCAGACCTGCGCGAATATCTAAGCCAACCCGAACCGCTCATCATAACCAAGTCGAACGAGCGCTCTCTCGTTCATCGCCGCGTTCACATGGATTACATCGGCGTAAAGATGTTCAATTCGCAGCACAAACTCAAGGGCGAGCGGCGCTTTGTAGGCCTCTTCACGTCAAGCGCCTATAGCCGCAGACCGGGCGACATTCCGCTTTTGAGACTGAAAGTCGAGCGCGTGCGCGAACGTGGGGGGCTTGCTCCGGACAGTCACGACGGCAAAGCGCTGTCCCATATTCTCGACAGCTATCCCAGGGACGAGCTTTTCCAGATTACCGAGGACGAGCTGTTTTCTACGGCGATCGGGATCTTGCGGCTGGGCGAGCGGCCAAGGGTGCGCGTCTTTCCCAGGTTCGACCGCTTCGACAGGTTTGTCTCCGTGCTCGTATACGTGCCACGCGACCGCTACGACACGCGGGCGCGCGATAAAATTCATGCCATTCTTGCCGGTGCGTTTAACGGGCGCATGATCGCGGCAACGCCGTCGCTCGACGAATCGACGCTGGTACGCGTACACTACATCGTAGGACGCAGCGAAGGTGTACGACCCGCAGTCGATATCGGCGTGCTCGAAAACGATATTCGCGAAGCCATCCGCACCTGGGAGGATGCGTTTTTCGATGCTCTCGTCAGGCAACATGGCGAGACGGAGGGAGCGAGACTTTTCCGCTGCAATACCGGCGCCTTTCCTGTCCGTTATCGCGATGTGTTTTCGCCCGATGAAGCCGTGCGAGACCTCGATGCGTTCGAAAAGATTGCCCGGACAAACCCGGCAACGCTCGCGGGCCCGCTGTCAGCCATCAAGGCTCGCGTCTATCGCTCGCAGCTCGATGAGCGTGCGGCATTGCGGCTTAAGATTTACGTTCTTGGAAGCGTCCTGCCGCTTTCGGCGTCACTGCCGGTGTTCGAGAATTTGGGCTTCAAGGTGATTGCAGAGGATTCCTATCCGGTGACGCTTGGCCTGGACATTGATTGCCAGGTCGAGGCCGCCGTGCTCGATTTTCAGATGGAGCGAGCGGACGGCGGCGCTGTAGCGATCGATGAAATCAAGTCGCGGCTCGAAGATGCTTTCCATGCCGTGGTTTCGGGCACGGCCGAGAATGACGCATTCAACATGCTGATCCTGAACGCCGGCCTCTCCTGGCGCGAGGTTGCGATTCTGCGTACTATCGCGAAATACCTTCGGCAGACGGGCATTGCCTTCAGCCAAGTCTATATGGAGCAGGCGCTTGCCCGCAATCCGGATATTGCGGCTCTCGTCGTCGAGCTGTTTTTCGCGCTTGCCGATCCCGCCGAAACCGACCGCGAATCCAGGGTCGAAACTGCGCGTGCACGAATCGAAGCGGCGCTGAACGATGTGCCCAGCCTGGACGACGATCGGATCATTCGTCGATTGCGAAATGTCGTCGATTGCACGCTCCGCACCAATTTTTTCCAGCGCCGTGCTGACGGGTCTTTACCGCCCTATCTTGCGATCAAGCTCGACAGCCCGAAGCTTGAGGATCTCCCGGCACCGCGCCCGCTTTTCGAAATTTTCGTTTATTCGCCTCAGGTAGAGGGTGTGCATTTGAGGTTCGGCCGCGTCGCACGAGGCGGCATCCGCTGGTCCGACAGGCGGGAGGATTTTCGAACGGAAGTTCTGGGTCTGGTAAAGGCGCAGCAGGTGAAAAACGCCGTTATTGTACCCGTTGGCGCCAAAGGGGGTTTCTATCCCAAGCAATTGCCGCCAAATGCAACGCGCGAAGAGGTCCAGGCAGCCGGTATCGAGGCGTACAAGACGTTTATTCATGCGCTGCTCGATCTGACCGACAATATCCGGCCCGACGGAACACTCGCTCCGCCCGAGCGCGTCGTGCGTCGGGATGGCGACGATCCCTATCTGGTGGTCGCCGCCGACAAGGGAACGGCGACCTTTTCCGACATTGCCAACGATATCGCGGAAAGCCGTGGCTTTTGGCTCGGTGACGCCTTTGCTTCAGGCGGCAGCCATGGCTACGACCACAAAAAAATGGGCATTACGGCCAAGGGCGCATGGGTAGCGGTTATGCGCCATTTTCGCGAACTGGGACGCGACATCCAAAACGACGACTTCACCTGCATCGGCGTAGGCGACATGTCAGGCGACGTGTTCGGCAACGGCATGCTGCTGTCGCAGCATACGAAGCTGATTGCCGCCTTCGATCATCGCCACCTCTTTGTCGATCCCCACCCCCATCCGCTCGAGAGCTGGAACGAACGTGCGCGGTTGTTCGCATTGCCCAGATCGAGTTGGGCGGAATACGACCGAGCGCGGATCAGCGAAGGCGGCGGCGTTTTCGACCGCGCCTCCAAGGAGATCGCGCTTTCGCCGCAAATGAAATCCCTGACCGGGCTTTCTGCGCCAAGAGTATCGCCTGCGGAGTTGATCAAGGCACTCCTGAAGGCGGAAGTCGATCTGCTCTGGTTCGGCGGCATCGGAACGTTTGTCAAAGCGTGCGAGCAATCCAATCTTGAAGTCGGAGACCGCGCCAACGACGCCGTCCGCGTCGACGGGCGGGAAGTGAATGCCAAAGTGATCGGCGAAGGCGCCAATCTCGGCCTCACACAACTCGGACGCGTTGAATATGCCCTGAATGGCGGCCGCCTGAACACCGATGCCATCGACAATTCTGCCGGCGTCGACACGTCCGACCACGAAGTCAACCTCAAGATTTTGTTGAGCGGCCCCTTGCGTCGGGAAGAGCTTTCGTCGAATGCGCGCGACGTGCTTCTCAATGAAATGACAAACGATGTTTCCGCGCATGTCCTTTGCGACAATTACGAGCAGACGCTTGCGCTTTCCGTGGCGCTCGCCCGTTCGACAGCAGATTTCGATTCTCATGGACGATTCATCCGCGACCTCGAACGTCGCGGCAAACTTGACCGAACCGTCGAATTCCTGCCGGGCGACGAGGCGTTGAGGAAACGGGCCGTCGCGGGACGCGGTCTCACGCGGCCAGAGCTCGCCGTGCTGCTTGCCTATTCCAAGATCGACCTCGACGAAGAATTGAAAGGCAGTGACCTGCCGGATCACCCCTTTTTCTTCTCCGAACTGGCGTCCTATTTCCCGACCGCGGCCGCGACGCAATTTCCGGACGAGATCAAGCATCACCGTCTGCGACGGGAAATCATCTCGACAGTGCTCTCGAACAGGATTGTCAATCTTGCCGGCCTCTCCTTTGTGCATCGCACGAAGGAGATATCGAGCGCGCCGGCGCCGCGTGTGGCGCGTGCTTTTGTGCTGGCAGAAGGTGCCTTCGGGCTATCCGCGCTAAAAGCTCGAATCGATGCACTGGACGGCAAGATCGCTGCAGCCGTGCAGACGACAATGTATGTCGATATTGTAGATTTGTTGCGCCGGCTGGGCCTCTGGTTTCTCGTCAATGTCCCGGCAAATGCCAATCTCTGCGATACCATCGCGCGCTACCGTGCAGGAGTGGAAAGCCTGCGCGGCACGTTTTCCACGCTCGTATCGGCATACGAGGCCCGCGATACCGACGCGCGCATACAGGAATTGCGGAAGGCTGGCGCTCCACTCGATGTTGCCGAGGATGTGGCGGTTCTGCCGCTTTTGGGCGGCGCACCGGAAATTGTTCTGCTGGCCCACGCCAGGACGTTGCCGGTCGACCTTGTGGCGGGCGCCTATTTCGCAGTGGGAGCGGAAGTCGGGCTGGATCGGTTGCGAGGCCTCGCCGTTCACATCGCGGGCGGCGAGCATTGGGACCGTCTGGCAATTCGGCGCATTATCGACGACCTCTTTGCGGGTCAACGCGCACTTGCTTCCGATGCGCTCTCTTTTACGAAGGCACACGGTTCGCGCACAGACGGCGCCGAAGCGGTGAAGCTATGGGCGGCCGCGCGTACCGATGCACTGGCGCGCACAAAAAACTTCCTGGCGGAATTGGAGCGCACGGGCGATTTGTCGATCGCGAAGCTCACGCTCGCGAATTCCCAGATCCATGAATTGGCGGCTCATTAAAAAACAGGCGGCCGGATAAAATCCGGCCGCCCGCTCGACAAAAGCACTTGGAGCGTTACTGCACCGTCACCGCTGCGGGTTTCGAAGCAATACCGTTAACGACGACCTCAAGTTCGGAGGCGCCGGATTGGCAACCGGTTTTTGGCATATTGAACTTCGTCTTCGTCGGCGACCAATTGCTTGTGGTCGCGAAGCAGACAGTACCTGAACCGTTGTTCGAGATGCGAATGATGGGATAGTTCTCCTGCATCTGCGCATCGTCGCCGTATTTCCCGCCATCGGCGACGCCCATCAGCTGAGTGCCTGAGAGGGTAGTTTTCTCGCCTGCGCTCAGCGTCGATGGAACATTCGTAATTGTCGGCAACCAAGCTTTCTTGGGACTGCCCACCGGCGTATAAATCTCGACGTCGCCCTGATCGCTGGTCCAAAGGACTTGTCCTGTCGGCAACGGCAGGAGACGTCCTTCATATGCAGCGTCGCTTGGCGCCTGCGCTGGGTCGCTGACTTGAGTCCATGATGTGCCGTCGTACTCGAAGAAGTGCGAAGGCGAGCAGAATGCCGAGCCGCAACTATAGCCCGGACTCTGCTGGGAGAGCACATTACCATCCGGAAGGACAACGGCGGGCGCATCCTCGGTGGTGTAATAGGCACCGCTGACTTTAAGCTCGTCAGGTCCTGCCGTCCATGTGCCGGCGGATACATTGTAGATGGAGGTATGCGAAGCGCAGCTGCTTCCCGCACACGGATCGGTGCCGATCTGAAACACGGTATTGTTCGGGAGAAGAAGTGCGGGTCCGAGTTCGAACGAATTCGGGTCGGCCATTATGTTTGTGGCCGTGCCGGTTGCGCTCCAATCGCCGGTCGAAGGACTGTAAAGTTCGGCCGCAGAGTCCTTGCCCTTGGTCGCCCAGACATCGACGGCGAGCACATTGCCGGTCGGTAGCAAGGTCCAGCCTTCTTCGTTGTTGTCGTCGCCTTTGCCGCTTCCGGTGGTCGTCCAGGTGACGGCGCCCTTTCTTGTGATCGTCGCCAGCGCATCGCTTTCGTCACAGCAATTCGACAGCATGTAGGTACCGGATTGCAGCACGATGCTTACCGCGTCGCCGATGGTGTTCCATCCTGTGGGTGCTGCCACGGACGTCCATTTGTCGGCCTTGGCGTTGTACCACGCGCCCAGTGTCGTATGATCGTCTTGGCAGCCCGTGTTGTATTCGCCGCCATTCATGATGACATCGCCGCTGGGAAGCACCTGCGACGCATAGTAAAGTGGCGTGTAGCCACTGGGCATCGCGGCAATGGTGGTCCACTTTCCGTCATTGTAGTTCCCACTGGAGTCCGGCGTCAGACGATACCATTGGCTGGTGCAGGCATCATGGGCGATAACGGTGCCGTTTGGCATCAGCAGCGCCGTCTCGGGAGACGATCCCGGAAAGGAATTTGTCAGTGCGGCCCAGGTTCCTGATGTGACGCCTGCGCCTGGCGCGCGATAAGCGGCGTCCCAGGAGCCAGTATGGTGCGTTTTGCCCCAACCTGGCTTCGGCGTATCGGCGAAAGCCGTCGTCGAAAGCAATACGCACGACAATGCAAACAAGGACGCGCACAATGCGCGCCCGCGAAACTCACTCATGAAGATCTCCCCGACTGGGTTTGTGTGTGTGGACGGCGGCATCCTGACCGAACCCAACCCACATTGCAAAGATTCAATTCTTGATCGCCGACAAAATTCAGGGGTCGCAATTAAGTTCGGACAATCCATGCGGCCCGCGGCTTACCGGGGCGCCATGCGGATGGCGCCGTCCAGTCTCACACATTCGCCGTTGAAATAACCGTTGCGGATCATCTCCAGGGCAAGCGAGGCATATTCGGGAGGATTTCCCAGCCGCGGCGGGAACGGAACCTGCGCGCCCAGTGCTTGCCTCACATTGTCGGGTACTCCCTGCAGAAGCGGTGTGTCGAACAGGCCCGGCATGATCGTGTTGCAGCGGATACCCTCCTGCGCAAGATCCCGCGCGACCACGAGGGTAATTCCATTGATTCCGGCTTTCGACGCGGCATAGGCCGCCTGACCGACCTGACCGTCCTGCGCCGCCACGGAAGCCGTATTGACGATGGCGCCGCGTTCCCCGCCGGAAAGGGGGGGAAGCGTCAGCATGCCGGCGGCAGATTGTGCGATGCAGCGAAAGGTGCCCACCAGGTTGATTTGCAGGATGCGGTCGAAATCCCTGGCCTGAAAGAAGCGGATTTCGCCGGTTTTTTTGTCGCGGGAGGCTGTCTTGAAAGCATTTCCTGTGCCGGCGCAGTTGACGAGAATGCGCTCCTGACCATTCGCCGCCCGTGCCTTCGCAAAGCCTTCCGCCACGCTCTCGTCGCTGGTGACATCGACGTCGAAAAACCCGCCGCCAATCTCCGTGGCGATTTTCTCGCCTCTTTCCTTCTGCAGATCGAAGAGGGCCACCTTCACGCCGAGCCTGGCGAGCGCCCGGCTGGTGGCTGCACCCAAACCGGAGGCGCCGCCCGTAACGACCGCCGCAATCGATGCATCGAGTTCCATGGAATATCCTTTTGAAGAGCGATGGAGAAGGCAACGTCTTAAGATGCCCTCACGCGCCAGGAAAGCGGGTCAATCTTTTTTTGGAATTCCTCTTTTCAGAGAGCGGCGCGCGTCCGATATTGCCGCCATGCTGTCAAAACTGCCAGAAGTCGAATCCGCCGGGCTTCCCGCCTTGTATGTTCGCCGGGCGAAAATCGTCGAGCAGGGCTTCTGGAAGAAACTTGCGAGGCTTGCCGGGCGCGTGCCGTTCGTGGAGGACCTCGCCGCGGCCTATTTCTGCTTCATCGACCCCACCACGCCGGGACGGGTGCGCGGTGTCGTTCTGGTCGCGCTTGCATGGTTCGTGCTGCCCGCGTCCATCTTCCCCGAGTTTATCGTTGTTCTGGGATTCACCGACGACGTTGCGGTCGTGGCGGTGGCGGCACGTATGGTCAGACGTCACATCAAGGAGCGCCACTATCAACGCGCCCGCGAGATGTTGGGAATCCTCCAACCGATCGCCGACGACGAGATCTGGAGTGGTTATTGACGCGCGATTGAAGCCGCCGCAGGCGCCTGCTCGCCGTCTTGGCCATTGACGAATTCGATGGCAAAACCATTCTCGTGATACCGAACGACTTTGCCGGCCATTTGACCGATCAGCACGACTTCTCCGATCGAAGGGCGCGCCTGGGTCTTGAGCGAAAGTCCGCCCAGCGAAAGGTCCAGGACCTCGCAGGCAACAATCTCGCCATTGGCGCGCGTAAATCGGGCTAACCCGCGCGTTTGCGTGCGCTCATGACGCCGCAGAATCGTTTGATCGACCGGGCCGTTGTTCATCAGACCCGTCAGTCGTTCGGCCACGCGTTCGCGCTTCAACGCGGAACAGTGGAAATCTACGGCGAACCCCGATTCGGTCGGTCTGACCACAACACCTTCGAAACGGCCGAATCCTTCAATATAAACAATGATGTGTTCATCGGCCTGCGGGATATAATCGCTTGTCACCTGAACGCCGCCCGGCGACATTTCGACAATGTGGCATCGCTCTTCGCGTTCGGCCGCCGGCATGAACAGGCGGCCGGTGAGGTTGACCGGCGCGCGCAGAAACCGTCGTCGCTCGGGTTTCGTCCGGGTAACGATCTTTTCGCGATCCGCCATCATGGCAAACGCCAGAGCAGCAAAGTCCGGCTCCCGCTTCGATGCGCTGTGACTATACCGAGGTATCGTCAACGAGAAGTTTACGTCGTCCCGCTCCAAGTCTCCTTTTTCGCGCTCCTGGGCCGTCTTGACCCAAGGTCCGGTCCCACCGCACAACCTCCGATGGAGGGCCGCTATGGGCACCCCATGAAAACATTCGATTATATCATTGTGGGCGCGGGAAGCGCCGGATGCGTGCTGGCAAACCGGCTGTCCGCCGATCCTGCAATCCAGGTACTGCTGCTGGAAGCAGGCGGCCGGGACAAATCGTTGATGATCCGCATGCCGGCGGGAATTCCCGCACTTCTCGGCAAGCCCAATCGGCACAATTGGTATTACGACACCGAAGGCCAGATGCATCTCGACAACCGGCGGCTATATTGGCCGCGCGGCCGCGGTTGGGGCGGTTCTTCGTCCATAAACGCCATGATCTATATCCGGGGCCACGGACGCGATTATGACCGCTGGAGACAGATGGGGCTTGAGGGTTGGTCCTTTGCGGATGTCCTGCCTTATTTCAGGCGCGCGGAGTCCAACGAGAACGGGTCCGACCAATTTCACGGCGACTGCGGCCCGCTTCACGTCTCGAACGGTCGTTCCTCGAATCCCTTGTTCCGCGCTTTTATTCAGGCGGGCGTTGAGGCCGGACATCCGCCCACCTCGGACTTCAATGGCGGCACCCAGGAGGGTTTCGGGCCATATCAGCTGACGATCAGGAACGGACGACGGTGGAGCGCGGCGAATGCCTATCTGCACCCGGCAATCGACAGACCGAATCTGACGATCGAGTCGCTCGCCCATGCCACGCGCATTCTTTTCGAGGGCGCGCGAGCGATTGGCGTCGAGTATGTCCGGAAGAAACAAGCCGTGAAGGTTCGCGCAAGCCGGGAAGTGATCCTCTCGGGAGGAGCGGTGAACACACCTCAGCTATTGATGCTCTCGGGGATCGGCGATGCAAATATATTGAAGCGGTTCGACATTTTCATGCAAACGGATCTCAAAGGCGTAGGAAAGAACCTGCAGGATCACCTCGACTGCTCCATTCAGTATGAATGCTGCCAGCCGATTACCCTCTATAGCCAGGCCAGTCCGCTCGCTGCGGCCAGGACGGGGTTGCAGTATCTTCTTTTCGGAACGGGTCTTGCGACCGGACAGGGCCTGGAAGCCGGCGCCTTCCTGAAAAGCAGGCCCGATATCGAAACACCCGATCTCCAGCTGCATTTTATTGCTGCGCTGATGTTCGATCACACCCGAAAGAAAGCCGACCGCCACGGCTTCATGGCCCATGTTTGCCATTTACGGCCGCAGAGCCGCGGTTATGTTTCGCTCAAATCTGCCGACCCGCTTGTCGCGCCCCTCATCCAGCCCAACTATTTCGAGGTCGAAGAGGATCGCCGTGCCCTGCGCGAGGGCGTGAAATTAACCCGCGAAGTTTTCGCGCAGTCGGCATTGGATCCCTATCGCGGACCGGAGTTGATGCCCGGCGCGCACGTGCAGAAGGACGAGCAGATCGATGCGTTTGTGCGTCGCACGGCGGAATCGATCTACCACCCGGTCGGCACTGCGAGAATGGGTGTGGATGGCGACGCAGTTGTCGATGCCCAACTGCGCGTCCATGGCGTGGATGGCCTGAGGGTCGTCGATGCTTCGGTAATGCCAGATCTGGTCTCCGGTAATACCAATGCGCCCACCATCATGATCGCGGAAAAAGCAGCCGACATGATACTCGGCCGTCCGCCGCCTGCGCCGGAGCATGTCGCGATCGTCGAAGACTTTCGCGGATCCGCAGGCGTATAACCTGCCCGGCAAAGATGGCCGTCCAATTGGCGTCAAATCGGCGATAGCGCCTGCGATGGGTGGAGACACAATACCCCATCTTTGTCGTGGTGCGGACGAAACGGCTTTGGGCGGGACGCGTTCACGTGTAAGGTGAGATCATGACGGGTTCGCGATTTATCGTCTGGGGAGGTCTTGCGGCGCTTGTATTGTCAGCGCGCGCAGAGGCGCAACAGCCCTATCCGCTCCAGGAAATGAACTTCGACATGTGGTGCCAGGAAGAGAAGCAACTGCCGCCCGACCGCTGCGACAGGCGGCTCCCCGCGGACGATGCCGAATTTCAAACCTACCAGGCGACGATTGAAAAGTATGAGATTCCCTTTCTGCAAAAAAAGCAGCAGCAGGAAAATCTTAACCGGGTGATTATTCACGGCGATCCGGTCGATCACCCGGCGCAGCCATCGGCGCCCCAGAACCCCGGCGGCACAACCCCCGCAGGGGGGACGTCAACGTCACAGCAGTGACAATGGCGCAATGGGCTGGATTTCCAGCGCGGAAAAGAGTTCGCGCATCCTCTTGTCCATTTCGAAGTGTACCGTGACAGCGCGATCGCGCGAAACGACAAGACGCAAATGCTGTCGTTCGGGGTGGCGAAACGTACCGAGCGGAGGGTCCGGCGGAGGGTCCGGCGGCGGACCCGACAAGGGCTCGTTTTCGCGAATGAGTTTTGAGCCGACCAGCCGTTGAAACGTTATCGGCTGACCGGGGTGGGCGCCGCAATTGCCAAGAAAGTGTAATATTCCGAGAAATCGGGTGGGTCCGCCGGGGCCAAAGCTCAAGGGCGCCAGCACCGTTTCGACTTCCACCATCGCGCAATCGGCCGTCGAGCCGATCGAGGAAATGCAAACCGGCTGTTTCGCTGCCAGCGATTGCCGCAGGAGAGAGACGACGGCCTTCCCGCTTTGCTCGTCCCATGTGCCCAGAAAGCTCGTTCCCTTCAATTCAAGGCCAAAGCGCTCGCATAGCCACGTTCCCGCAAGCCGGAATGAAGCACGGGTAGGGTCCGACGCATCCAGGATGAACATCTGGGTCAGCATGCGTTTGACCGCGCGAGGATTGACGTCGGCTTGATCGGGAACGTCGCGACCGTACCGAAGCCGGCTCCAATACCCCACGAGCAGATGGCTGTTGCGGTGTTTCATCCCGTGTCCTGCTTTGGACCAGCGTCTGGATGTTTCGGCCGGCCGCTGTTGTCAGAGCGAAACCCATGCCATCTGCCGCGGTCGAAAACGGGATTCCGCCTTCGGTCTTATCGTCCCCGGGGTCCGCGCCGCCGCACGCCGCCGAACAAACGGAAATCGGACAATTTGAGAACGGGCGTGAGGAACAGGCCCACCACGCGACGCCGGGTTGGCTCGGATCGCTCATGACCGCACTCAGCAATTGCAACCCGTCAATCGCCGGTGACGAGCTCGCAGAATTTGTTCAGGTCGATATTGCCGCCGGAGACAATCGCCACGATGGGGCCATCGCCGGCCTTTCCCGTCAGCGCGGCGGCGAGCGGCAACGCGCCCGCGCCTTCGCAGACAATGCGCATGGTCTCCGCCATCAGCCGCATCGCGTGTCTGGTTTCGTGGAGGCTGACGACGAGGGAGCCGTCCACCAGCCCCTGCATGCGCTGCCACATGCGCGGAAACAGGCTTTGGCCGCCGGCGCCGTCCACGAACGAAGCCTGCCAGTCTTCGAACACCTGCGGCGAGCCCTTCGCGAAGGAAAGCGCGGCCGGCGCGGCGGTTTCCGGCTCGGCACCGTAGACCAGGATGTCGCGCTTGAGCGCCTTGACGGCGCTGGCGACGCCGACGATCAGGCCGCCGCCGCCGATGCCGCCCACGATCGCCGCCGTGTCGGGCGCGTCTTCCAGAATTTCCAGTCCCAGCGTGCCGTGGCCGGCGATGAAATTGTGATCGTCGAAGGGATGAATGAAGCTGCCGTCCATTCCGGGATAGGCACGCTCCTCCAGCGCCTTCCAGGCAACCGCATAGGGAACGGGAACCAGTCTCGCGCCCAGCGCCTGCATGCGCGCGATTTTCGAGCCCGGCGCGGTCTCGATGACAACCACGCTGCACGGCACCCCCGCCTCGCGCGCCGCATACGCGACGCCTTGGCCCGCGTTGCCGGCGCTGATGGTCCACACCCCGCGTTTGCGTTCCCGGGCGGACAGCATCGCCACCGCATTGGCGGCGCCGCGCAATTTGTAGGAATTCGTCCGCTGCAGATTTTCCAGCTTCAGCCGGATGTCGGGGGCGTCTTTGCCGAGATCGAGGCGCAGCAGCGGCGTGCGCAGGATGGTGCCCGCGATGCGCTCGCGCGCGGCGCGGATTTCCTCCAGGGTTATGGGACGGATGTCTTCGCGCATTGTGGCCGGGATTTGATCTGCGACGGGATTTGACGGCGGACAGCATCGCCGAAACACGGGGCGATTTCAATTGTCGGCCCCGCGCCGAACCCGCCGGTTATAATCTCTTTAGAAGCGAAAATTTGCGCCGCGTGTCGCGCGTCGTCGCGATTCGCCTTGCGCGGCGCACACCGAGACGCAAACGGAACGGACGCGAGGGCGAAACTTTGAATTTATTCGGGAATCCGTGATGATTCCAAAGAACAAATTGGGATGTGGTAATGTAGTAAGTGTCACCGTAATTCACGTTGCGTGACGTGATGCGCAAAACCGGGAACGATGACGCGGGCGAGGCGGGTCATGAGCGAAATCGTATCCGCCGGGCGAAACGGCGTTCAATGTCAAGGTGAGCATGCGGGCGCAGATAAGTGTCGCGTCTTGTCGCCGGACGCCCGCTCGCGATCTATTGGGAAATGTAGTTCATGTCACCGGGACACAGCGAGCGCCACCGGTCCGGCGAGCGCCGGCCGGAGCATAAACTCCAGCGAGAACCCAGACGCGTTTCGGATTGGGTTGAATCACCAAACTTCACCATGGCCGGCTCGCGGGCCGGCCATGGTGAGAAGGGAGATGCGTGCCCACTCATTCCCAAAACGCTCTGGCCAGCGCGTGTGGGGGCTGCGTCTCCTGCCCTCACGTATGAAATTGCTTTTTCGCGCAGAGGCATCCGGCGACCCGCGCCGATGTCATTTCCTCACCGGCCGGTCAACGAGAAGGCGGCGCTATTTCGTTACGCTGAAGACGACGCCGTCATTGTTCGCGCCGCCGGCCGTC
>DATCBQ010000025.1:0-6382 GCA_036511745.1 Rhizomicrobium sp. | reverse complement strand
GATGCGGGCGATTGCCTCTTCGACCAGCTCGAGCGCGGAGACATCGCCGCGGCGCACCAGCTGCGCCAGGCCAAGCGCGTCGTAGCGGTCGTATTCGGCGAATGCCATGGCGGTCACCTGCTTTAGGAATGGCGGATGCGTCGCACACATAAATCTGTCATGGCCCGCGAATGCGGGCCACCCAGCTTGTGCGATGTATATCGTCGCAATTCCAGTCGTGATGCAATGGCTGCGCGCTCACGGAACGATTGCGTGCAGCATCACCTGGGTGGCCCGCCTTCGCGGGCCATGACAACGAGGGGGTTGGCGCACGCGAACATTCCCCGTTGATGATTGCTTCCATTTCTTTGCCGAACATCCGCGCATACCAGCAATCTGCTGTCAGACCATTACACCCGCATAGCGATGCGCCCAGGGCGATGCCTGTTCGAGTTCGCCGGCGAGTTGAAGCAGCGTCAGTTCGTCTCCGAAGCGGCCCACGGACTGCACGCCGATGGGAAGGCCGCCTTGGTTCCAGTGCAGCGGCAGATTGATCGCCGGTTGCCCCGTCACATTTTGCATCGCCGTGAACGGCACATAATCGATCAGCGGCGCGAAGGCTTTGACGGGATCGCCTTCGTCCATGTCGAAAGCGCCGAGCTTCACCGGCGGCAGTCCCAGGGTGGCCGTGAGCCACACATCATAAGTCTCATGGAATTTTGCCGTGAGCCGGCTTGCGTGATTCATTGCCATCTTCGCCAGCAGATAATCGCTGGCGCTGACGCGCTTGCCCGCTTCGTACAGACCCCAGGTCAATCCTTCGAATAGGTCGGGCGCCGGCGTCTGGCCTGTCAGCCGCGCGACGGCGTCAATTCCGGCGGCGAGATTGGCGCTCCACAGCGCCATGAAAGCGGGGATCAAAGTGGGTTGATCGAGTACCGGTGCTGCTTCCTCGACCGCATGGCCGAGACTTTCGCAAAGCGCGGCGGCCGCTTTCACGGCCGCCGTGCAATCGGGATGCAGCGCCGTACCGTCGAGTTTTTTTGTGTGGAACGCGATGCGCAGGCGCCCGGGCTTGCGTTTCATCGCGTCGAGATACGACGGCGGCTGCGGCGGTGCCCAATAGGGGTCGCCCTGCACGCAGCCGGCCACGGCATCCAGCGCCGCCGCGGTGTCGCGGACGCTGCGCGAGACAACGAGATCGATTGCCAATCCATCGACAAAATCGCCGAAATCCGGCGCGCAGGAAACGCGCGCGCGCGTCGGCTTCAATCCCACGAGTCCGCAACACGATGCCGGAATGCGGATCGAGCCGCCCCCGTCATTGGCATGCGCGAGCGGCACGATTCCTGCCGCCACCGCCACCGCCGAGCCGCCGGAAGAACCGCCCGGCGAATGCTCCAGATTCCACGGGTTGTGCGCCGGGCCGTAGAGCTTCGATTCCGTCGTGGGTACGAGACCGAACTCCGGCACATTAGTCTTGCCCAGCAGCACGAGGCCGGCCTGCCTGAAGCGCGCCGTGAGCAGACTGTCGTGCGGCCACGGTAGCGGGGGAATGAAATGCGCGGCCTGGCGCGTCGGCATGCCTTGCGCGAAGGCGAAAATGTCCTTGAGGAAAAACGGCACGCCGGTGAAGGCGCCGTCCGGCAGGGTTGTTTTGGCGGTTTCGCGTGCTCGCTCGTAATCCTTGAAGACGACAAAATTCAGCGCCGGGTTGAGCGCTTCGGCGCGGGAGATCGCTTCGTCGACCAGTTCGCCCGGCGTGACCTGTTTTTTCCGGACGAGCTCCGCCAGACCGAGCCCGTCATAATGCGCGTATTCCGCAAAAGCCATTTTACCTCCCGCCGCCGATTTTTCTGCGAGCCTAGCCAACGGCCGACAGACTGTCACCTTCCCGGGACCGCGCGCATCCTTGCGCGCATCTGGCGGCAGCGCACCGTAGTTGTGGGCTGGAAGCCCGCGGTTCCAGGGAAGCACAGAGTCACGTCCTGGGACCGCGCGCATCCTGCGCGCATCTGGTGGTGCGGCACCGTAGTTGCGGGCTGGAAGCCCGCGGTCCCAGGAAGCAAAAAGCCATGCTTCCGTTTCTTCATCGAGCAGCGGCGACAGCGTCTCCGGGGTGGCGTACTTTCACCCGTGAGAGGTGAGATCGCGCCAAAGAAATTCAGATGGCGGACCGCCTCGTCAAGTGCCGCGCAACCTCGGATTTCAAGGCTGGCAATTCGTTCACCACTACGTCCCAGACCAACAACAGATCGACGCTCGCATAGCCGTGAATCAGCCGGTTTCGGAAGGCGATGATCGGTCTCCAGTCGAAACCCGGCTTTTCCCGCAACGACTTGGAAAGTTGTCCTGCCGCTTCGCCAATGACCTCGAAGTTACGGATGACGGCGTCCTGTATCATCCTTTCTGCCATGAAAGTTTCACGTCCAGCCGAGGTGTATTCTTCGATGGCAGTAATGCTGTCGGCAATGTGTTCCAGATTTGGGATGTCCGTCTTCACAAAGGTCGCGCCTCGGCCTCGATGTAGGGACGGAAATGGGGGCTGAGGCTGCGCTCGATTACGACATCGACCCGCCGCGCAAGCAGCGACTCCAGATCCTCGATCAGACCCAGATAATCGCGAAAGCCCCGATTGTCGGCCATGTCCACAAGAAAATCGACGTCGCTATCGGGACCTTCTTCTCCGCGCGACACCGAACCGAACAGGCGCAGGTTCGATGCGCCATGTCTGGCCGCAACAGCCAGAACGACGTCGCGTTGACGATGCAGGTCTTCTTTCAGGCTCATGATTGTTGCCTTCGTTCCCCATACCAACCGGCCGTCCGAGGGCGGTCGTCAGAACATCGAAACCTAAATCGCCCGCGTCGCGCTTGCGAGCCAGCTATTCGTTTCTTCATCGAGCAGCGGCGACAGCGTCTCGCGCACGCGGGCGTGATAGGCGTTGAGCCAGTTTCGCTCGTCGGCGGTCAGCAGGGCCGGCTCGACCAGCGCGAGGTCGATGGGCGCCAGCGTGATGGTTTCGAAACCCATCATCGCGCGCTCGCCGCCGGGGATTTCTTCCGGTTCGCCGACCACGATGAGATTCTCGATCCGGATGCCGTATTCGCCGGCTTTGTAATAGCCGGGTTCGTTCGAGCAGATCATGCCGGGCTTCAACACCTGCGTGATGGGTTTCTTGGAAATGTTTTGCGGACCTTCATGAACGGAGAGATAGCTGCCCACGCCATGACCGGTGCCGTGATCGTAATCGAGTCCCGCGTCCCACAGCGGTTTGCGGGCAAACGCATCGAGCGCAGCACCTGTGGTGCCTTCCGGAAAGCGCATGGTTGCGAGCGCGATGTGGCCCTTGAGGACGCGGGTGAAGCGGTCGCGCATTTCGGCCGATGGTTCGCCCACGATCATCGTGCGCGTCACGTCGGTCGTGCCATCGGGATATTGCGCGCCCGAGTCGATGAGGAAGATTTCGTTGCGTTCGATCCTGCGGTTGCTTGAGCGGGTGACGCGATAATGCGGAATCGCGGCGTGCGGCGCGGCGCCGGAAATCGAATCGAAGCTGAGATCGGACAGCGCTCCCGTGGCGACGCGAAAGCCTTCCAGCGCTTCTGCCGCGTCGATTTCCGTCAGATGACCGTTCGGCGCTTCGCGCGACATCCAGGCGAGAAAGCGCGAAAGGGCGGCCCCGTCGCGGATATGCGCTTTGCGGGCGCCTTCGATTTCGGTTGAGTTCTTGCATGCTTTCGGCAGCTGGCAGGGATCGCTCATACGCTTGATCGTGGCGCCTGCGGCGGCGAGGCGGTCGAAAATGGCGGCAGCGCCCATCGAGGGATCGATCGCGACCGTCCTGCCCTTCAGCGCGTCCAGCGCGGAGACGAATTCCTTCGGTTCGCGCAGGCGCACGGCGTTTCCCAGATGTTGCACCAGCTCGGGCGAACTCTTGCGGGCGTCCATGAACAGATCCGTCGAACCGTCCGCATTGAGAATGGCGAAGGAGAGCGCGAACGGCGTATGCGGCACGTCGGCGCCGCGGATGTTGAGCAGCCAGCAGATCGAATCCGGCAACGTGATCACGCAAGCATCCGCGCCCTGCTTCTTCACTTCCTCCGCGAGGCGCATGCGTTTGGCTTCGGCGCTTTCGCCCGCCAGCGCTACCGGCTGGGGAACGGCCTTTGCCAGCGGCGGCGCGGGCTGATCGTGCCAGATCGCGTCGACGGGGTTGGTGTCACAGACCACCAGGGTGGCGCCCGCCTTCGCGGCGGATGCGCGCAAGGCGTCGAGCGGCGCGGCGGAATGCAGCCACGGGTCGTAGCCGATTCTGGCGCCGGCTTTCGCGTTGGCCTCGATCCAGGCGCCGAGGCCTTCGCCGATCAGATCGCGCGGATCGAACAGCTTCGTGTCGGTCTGCTGGCGCACCTGCAGGGTATAGCGGCCATCGACAAACACGGCCGCTTTGTCCTTCAGCACCACGGCTGCGCCGGCCGAGCCGGTGAACGCCGTCAGCCATGCCAGCCGTTCGGCGCGTTTGGGCACATATTCGCCCTGATGCTCGTCGGCGCGCGGCACGATGAAGCCGTCCAGGCCGCGTTTGGCGAGCTCGGCGCGAAGGGCTGACAATCGCGGCGCGCAGGAAGCTGCGTCGGATTGGTCGTCAAAGGTCTGATAGGGCTTGTCCATCCCGCTACGTTAGCCCGCGCGTTGCGCCCTCTCAAGCAGCAGCGCCGACCAGGGGCCGTCGCGGCGCCGTTCGCGAAGAACAAGCCCATGCGGTTGGTAGAAGCCCAGCACCAGATTTTCCTGCCAGCGCAGCAATCCCGACAGGATGAGCACGCCGCCCCGCTGCAACGCGGCCGCGATTTGCGGCGCCAGCCGGGTGAGCGGTCCGGCCAGAATGTTGGCCACGATCAGATCGTAGGGCGCGCCTGCCGCCAGCGCCGGGTTCGCGAGTCCGTCGGCAATGACGGTATGCACGAGCGGAGAGACCTCGTTCGCCAGCGCATTCTCGCGCGCGACAGCGACCGCCACGGCATCGATGTCGGAGGCGCGCACCCGTTTGCGCCAAAGCGTGGCGGCCGCGATCGCCAGCAATCCCGTGCCGCAGCCCAGATCGAGCACGCGCGAGAATTGCCGCCGCTTCGCCAGCGCGCTCATCAGCGCAAGACATAACGTCGTCGTTTCGTGATGGCCGGTGCCGAAGGCGAGGCCCGCCTCGATGCGGATGGGAATGACACCGGCCGGCACTTCGCCTGCATCATGCGCGCCGTAAACGAAAAAGCGCCCGGCGCGGACCGGCGGCAACCCTTCCTGGCTGAGTTTGATCCAGTCGGCATCGGGCAGCAGCGCGACGGCGACCTCGCGGCCGACAAGGCGCGACAGCAACTCGGCATCAGGCATCTCCGCGTAAAGCGACTCGACGGTCGCGTTCGGCCCGAACGGCTCTTCCTCCACCAGCACCGCCTGCGGCGCCGGCGGCGCCAGCTCGAACACCGCCGCCACATCCGCCGCGCCGGATTTCGCAAGGGTCACGGACGCTTTCCAGAGGGGCGGGGAGGGAGACATGACCCCAATCTGTCATGGCCCGCGACGGCGGGCCACCCAGGTCGGTCATCTCTCCGCCGACAGGCTTTCGTACAGATCGTTCCACTCGAGATTGGTCTGCTGTATCAGGCTCATCTTCCATTCGCGCTTCCACTTCTTGAGACGTGTTTCGCGCTGGATCGCGGCCCAAACATTTTCGAACACCTCGTAATGGACCAGCAGCTTCACGCCGTATTTTTTCGTGAAGCCGGGGATCAAGCCTTCGCGATGTCCCCATGTCCGGCGGATGATGTTGTTCGTCACGCCGATGTAGAGCGTGCCGTTCCGCCTGCTTGCAAGAATATAAACGAAATATCTTCTGTCCATCGCGCGAACCGGGGTGTGGGCCATGACAGTGTGGGGTGGAAGTGTCGCGCGAATGTATCGGCCACGTACTGGGTTGTCGCAAAATGGAGATGTGGGGATTGTCCCCTGCGTCGCTTCAACCAAAATTGTCATGGCCCGCGACGGCGGGCCACCCAGGGGATGGAGCGCGCATCCTGCGAAGTTAAGCGCCCCTTTCCGTTCTCCCAGCTCTTTGTTCCAGCTCTCGGCACTTCACCACCTGGGTAGCCCGCAGTTTACACTCCGGCCACGCTCTCGCGCGGTCCGGGCCATGACAGAGTGGGGTGGAAGTGCGCGCGAATGTATCGGCCACGTACTGGGTTGTCGCAAAATGGAGATGTGGGGATTGTCCCTGCGTAGCTTCAACCAAAATTGTCATGGCCCGCGACGGCGGGCCACCCAGGTTATGGAGCGCGCATCCTGCGAAGTTAAGCGCCCCTTTCGTTCTTCCCAGCTCTTTGTTCCAGCGCTCGGCGCTTCAGCA
>DATCBQ010000024.1:0-7893 GCA_036511745.1 Rhizomicrobium sp. | reverse complement strand
CGCTGCCCGTAGATCGGAAGAATTCCCGCTCTCAGCGGTTCATACTTTTGACCGCGATTGGCGCGCCCTAGGGGAGTCGAACCCCTCTTGCAAGATTGAAAATCTTGAGTCCTAACCGATAGACGAAGGGCGCGGAGACGGCCGCCTATACGCACCGAACGCAGCCTTGGCAAGCGCGCGAACTAAACCCCGGCCGCGGCCGCGTCGTGCAGGTGCAGCTGCACACGGCTCTCGCCGTTCCAGCGTTCCGCTCTGAGCGTCCCGGCGGCATGGATGCGCTTGCCCCTGCTCTTGAGCAGGCCGTCGCCCAGGGGGGAGCCGGAGGCGCGGAACGCGATCCCCTGAAGCCGGGCGCCGTCGCTGCCTTCGAGGCTCAACCGGATGTGGCCCTGCCCCACCATGTCGGCAAAGGCGACGCGCAGATCGGGCGCTACCAGCAGGGGCTCCAGATTTCCCGCTCCGAACGGCCCGGCGCGGCCGATCTCCTCGACCAGCCCGGCGTTCGCTCCGGCGGGCGAAAACATGCCGTGCAACTCAAGCTCGCCCGTTGTCCCGATCACCATTCCCTGCTCGGCGAAATGGCCGCCGAGAAAATCCTGAAACGCGTTCATCTTGTTCGCGCTCAGCGAAAAGCCGGCCGCCATGGCATGACCGCCGCCGGCCTCCAGCAAACCCTGGTCCCGCGCCGCGCGCACGAGCGCGCCGAGATCGATTCCGGCGATCGAGCGCGCGGAGCCGCGACCAACGCCATTCTCGACCCCGACGGCGAAAGCGGGTTTGCCGAAACGCTCCTTCAATCGTCCCGCAATGATTCCCACCACGCCGGGATGCCAGCCCTCGCCGGCAACGAAAAGGAACGGTGCATTGTCCTGCATCGCGGCCAGCGCCATCGCTTCTTCGAGGATGATCGCTTCCACCGCCTGTCGTTCGCGATTGTGCCGCTCCAATTGCAGCGCCAGCGGCATGGCATGCGACTCGTCCATGGCGGTAAGCAACTCTACCCCGAGGCTGCAGCGTCCCACGCGCCCGCCGGCATTGATGCGCGGACCGATGATGAAGCCGAGATGGTAAGGCGTGAACGGTGCTTCCGCCCGCGCGATTTCGGCCAACGCCTTCAGCCCCGGCCGCGGTCGCATACCGATGCGGGTCAACGCGGATTGTACGAAGGCGCGATTGACGCCCACCAGCGGAACGACATCGCACACGGTTGCCAGGCCCACGAGATCGAGGCTCGCGCGCAAATCGGGCTCGGCGACGGCGTTGGCCCGGTACCAGCCGGCTTCGCGCAGGCTGCGGTTGAGCGCCACCAGAAACAGGAAAACGACTCCGGCCGCGCAAAGGTGCGAATGTCGCGAGGTGTCTCCCGGCTGGTTGGGATTGACCTGCGCAAACGCATTTTCGCCGGCGTTCTCCAAGGCATGATGATCGAGTACGATGACATCGAGGCCGGCATTCCGCGCGGCGCGCAGCGCCGCATCCGCCGTCGCGCCGCAGTCCACGGTGATGACAAGCTGCGCACCGGCATCCTTCAACCGCAGCAGCGCCGCGGCGGACGGCCCATAGCCCTCCGTCAGACGATCCGGAATGGCGACGCTGGGTGCGCGGCCGATCGCCGTGAGGAAATCGCAGAGCAGTGCCGCGGAGCACGAGCCATCGACATCGTAATCGCCGAAGATGGCGACGCGCTGGCCTGCCTCGATAGCGTGTTGCGCGCGCGTCACCGCCCTCTCCATATCCTTGAAGCCGAACGGTTCCGGGAGAAGGTCCTTTAGCGAAGGATTGAGGTGAGCGGCTGCATCGCTTGGTGAAATGCCTCTTGCCGCAAGAAGGCGAGCCAGCACCGGGGAAATGTTGGCCGCGCGTGAGAGCGCGCGCACTTCGTCGTCTTCGATTTCGCGCAGCAACCATCGTCGCCCGGCAAACGACTGTTCAACTCCCAGCGCCGGCGCCATCGCTTGCCTAACCGCCCTGCCCGCGGCGATGGCGCGCCCTGATCCAGCGCACCGTATGGGTGCCCGAGCGCATGAGAATGCTTTCGGTGGTGACGAACTCGCCGGACCAATGCACACCCTTGAGCATGGCGCCGTCCGTGACACCCGTGGCGGCAAACACCACGTCGCCGGCGGCAAGGTCGCGCAGCAGATATTTGCGATTGAAGTCGGTGACGCCGAGACGTTCGGCCCGCACGCGTTCCTCGTCCTTTCGGAACACCAGCCGCGCTTGCATCTGCCCCCCAACGCAGCGCAATGCGGCAGCCGCCAGCACACCCTCCGGCGCGCCGCCCTGGCCCAGATAGAGGTCGATGCCAGTCGTGGGATCGGTGGTCGCAATCACGCCTGCGATATCGCCATCGGTGATCAGGTGCACCGCGGCGCCCGCCTTGCGGATGCTGTCGATGATGGGGCCGTGCCGCGGCCGGTCCAGCACGCAGGCTGTGATCTCGGACGGGCTTACATTCCTGGCACGCGCCAGAGCCGCGATGTTTTCGGCAGGCTCGGCATCCAGATCGACGACACCGTCGGGGTAGCCCGGGCCGACCGCAATCTTGTCCATGTAGGTATCGGGCGCGTTCAGCAGCGAGCCCTTTTCCGCAATGGCGATGACGGCCAGCGCGTTGGCCAGACCCTTTGCGGTCAACGTCGTTCCTTCCAGCGGGTCAAGCGCAATATCCACCGACACGCCGCCCGTTCCCACGCGTTCGCCGATGAACAACATCGGCGCTTCGTCGCGTTCTCCTTCGCCGATCACGACCGTGCCGTCGATCGCGAGACCATTGAGTGCCGCACGCATTGCTTCAACCGCAGCCTGATCGGCCGCGCGCTCGTCGCCGCGCCCGATAAGCCTTGCCGCCGAGATGGCGGCAGCCTCGGTTACACGCACGGCCTCGAGCGCCAGCTTTCGGTCCATGGGTTGCGACATCGATTTCTCCAGATCTCGTGCGGAACGCTTCGTCAGCCCGCTTCCATGGGAATCATGCAGGGGGTATGCAGGATTCTGTCGGAGGCCGCTATTGTCTTCAAGGCGCGAGCCACCGATGTCTCCGCGCATTCGTGGGTAATCATCACAATCGAAACCGGTTCGCCCGGCGCACGGCCCCGCTGAAGCATGCTTTCGATCGAAACGTCGCAGTCGGCCAGATGGCGTGCGATCTCCGCCAACACACCTGGTACATCTGGTGCCTCGAACCGCAGATAAAAGGCGCAGAGCCGCGCCGCCGGCGGGGCCGCGACATGATTCTTCAGGGAAATTGCCGGAAGGCCGAATGCGGCGCCGCGCGCACCGCGTGCAATATCGAGCAGATCCGCAATGACGGCCGAAGCCGTCGGCGCCTCGCCCGCGCCCCGGCCTTCAAAGAAATACGGACCCGCCTCGCCCGCGTCGGCCACGACGGCATTGAAGGCTCCATCCACGTCCGCCAGCGGCGTTCCAAGCCTCACCATCGCCGGCTGCACGCGCTGATCGATCGTGCCATTCACCCGGCGAACGACGCCCAGCAGTTTGATTCTCCAGCCAAGCTCGCGGGCGAAAGCAACATCCTCGGTAGTGATGTGCGCGATGCCCTTGACGGTCATTCCGGAAAGGCTCGGGCGGACGCCAAACGCAAGCCCTGCAAGAATGGCGAGCTTGTGCGCCGTATCTCCTCCCTCGACATCGAGCGAAGGATCGGACTCGGCGAATCCCAGCCGCTGCGCCTCCGCCAGAACGTCCGCGAACGATCTTCCGGTCGCTTCCATCTGCGTCAAGATGTGATTGCAGGTGCCGTTGAGGATGCCCCGCACCACCAAAAGATCGTTAGCGATCAGACTTTCGCGCAAAGCCTTTACGATGGGGATCCCACCCGCTACGGCGGCTTCGAAGCGCAGCGCCAGACCGTTCGTCTCGGCAAGCGCGGCCAATTCCGCGCCATGGCGCGCCAGCAGCGCCTTGTTCGCGGTGACGAGATGTTTTCCCGCCGCCAGCGCCGCTTCCGAAAGCGATCGCGCGACGCCGTCCTCCCCTCCGATCAACTCCACAATCACGTCCGCCTCGGACCGCGCCAGCGAAACGGGGTCGTCCGTCCACGGAATATCGGCAAGATCGACCGCACGGGGTCTGTTGCGGTCGCGTGCGCAGACCATCACGAGCTGCAACGGCCGCCCGGCGCGGATGGCCAGTTCCTCTCGCCGCGCCGCAAGAATGCGTGCGACGCCGCCTCCGACGGTGCCAAGACCGGCAATGGCGACGCGAAAAGGTTCTGTCATCGAGCCGGAATTCTCGCGGCGCGAACTTGCGGCGCTTCAGAGAAAAATTTCTGCGCGGCGATTGCCGGCTTCGCCCTGGGGCATCGATTCGAAGTAGACGGGCTGGGAATCTCCCACCGCTTCGATCAGGACTTTGTCGGCGGGCACGCCGTCGCGGATCAACTCCTGTGCAACGGCAGTAGCGAAAGCCTGTGAATGTTCGAACACGACTTCAAGGTGCCGCGGAAGCGGCATGTTTGTGGTGCGGCTCGAGGCGTGGCCGACGACGCGGACGAAACCCGCACCGGCGCGCGGCTGGAAAGATTGGGCGGTCGCGCGAATCTGTTCTCTGGCTTTCGTGCTCAGCACCGCTGCGTCGTGCGGGAAGAAAACGACGGCGGTCGCGGTTGATTGCCGCTCCGTTGTGTGTGCAGCCGGCGATGCCATGCCGGCATACGAAGATGCTGCCGAAGATGCCGCGACCGCCGTTGCATTTGTGCCCGCAACGCTGTTCGAGGCGAGGGAAGTCTTATAATCCGTAGACGGATCGACCACCATCGATGTCTGAGCGGGATCGGGCCTCGGCGGCGGCGGCGGGCTGGGCGCTGGTGTCACCGAAGAAGCGGTCGATGTCTGTTCATACCGCTCGATCACCGCGCGCGGAACAAAGTGCGCGACGCTGGGGTCCAGTGGAGGCGCCTGGGATGGTTGAAACCCGAGCTGATCGTTCCCGGCGGCGGCAGCCGGAGCAGACGGTTCGACTGCCGAACGCTGCGTGCTGGCAACCTCTGCCGCGGGAGCCGGCGCTGCCGGCTCCGGCTGAGCAGCGGCTGCCGCGTCTGGCGCGGGGCCGGCGATTTGCGCGGACGGCGATGGGCTCGCCGGAACGGCCGCAGCAACGACGGGAGTCACGGGCGTCTCTGACGACGGAGTGTCGATAGCCGCCGGTTCGGATGCGGTCCCCGACGGCACGGCCGATGCACTTGCGTCGGGCGAAGCCGCACTCGACGCGGCGGTGGCCGGTGGCGCATCCGGCGGCGGAGCCGCACTCGGTTCGGTTCCACCGCGCAGGGAATCGGCGCTGTATTGCGCGTCGGCGCGATCGGCCTTCAAGGTGTCGGCAACCTGTTGGCGTTCGTCTTTGGTCGATGGTGCGACGGGTTTATCGGGGATCGCGGCGATATCCGGCGTCTGCGCATTGTCTGTAGAGGTATCGGCACTTGCGCTCTGATCGTCGCCACCCATCCATTTGGTGGGGTCGGCCCAGTTCGGCAGGCTTGAACACGCACTCGCACCGGCCGCAACGACGGCAACGGCGGCGATGCGCGCAAGCGATTTCGGCATACCCGATACCAACGACATGGAATCCTCCAGGAGGCAATACGGGGGCCCGGCTTCGACAATTGCCTGGCCCAGGCTGCATATACCAAGGCGCGAGCCCCGGCCCAAGAGAAATTGCAGCTCTTTTGCCGATCCGGACCCGGCGTGATGCCGGCGTGAAGGAAGTACGTCCATCTGCGGTAAGGCTTGCGGCAGTAAGCGGTCGCAGAGTATCAAGCGCAAAACCCCAGGAACGGATTGCATGAACGATAAAATGGAAAAGCCGCGCGCCCATCGCGCCGCGCCGAAGGACATCCCCGTCGGCGGACGCGTCAAAGCTGCGCAGGCGGCGACATCGGAACCCGTGCCTGAAACATACAGGATCGGAGACCCCGGTGAGTTTGCGCGCAACATGGTGCGGGTCGGAATCCAGTCGCAGCAACTGCTCTCGGATTTTCTGCGTCGGCAGTCCGACAGTTTCGGCAAAGAGCCGACGGATCCGCTGAATCTGATGGGGACATTTTCGGATCTGCTGCGCGGCATGGTTGCCGATCCGGCCCCGATCGTGGAAGCACAATTCCAGCTCTGGCGCGACTATATGGGTCTTTGGGAACGCACGGCGCGGCGCATGATGGGAGGCGAAAGCGACCCTGTCGTCGCGCCCCTGCCGGGCGACAAACGCTTCAAGGACAAAGACTGGCAGGAAAACCAGATCTTCGATTTCATCAAACAATCGTATCTGCTGACCGCCAACTGGCTGCAGAGCACGGTTGGCAAGGTGGAAGGTCTCGATCCGGCGTCGCGCCGGCGCATTCAATTCTATACCAGACAGTTCGCGGATGCCTTTGCGCCGACCAACTTCGTGATGACCAATCCCGAAGTGCTGCGGACCACGCTGCAGAGCAACGGCGAGAATCTGGTGCGAGGTCTCGACAATCTGCTTCAGGATCTGGAGCGCGGCGAAGGACAACTTTCCATTCGTCAAACGACGGATGTTTTCCGCGTCGGCGAGAATGTTGCAACCGCGCCCGGCAAGGTCGTTTTCCGCAATGACCTCATGGAGCTGTTGCAATTCGATCCCGCCACGGACGAAGTCTACAAAAGGCCGCTTCTCATTTTTCCGCCCTGGATCAACAAGTTCTACATCCTCGATCTGCGGCCGGAAAATTCCTTCATTCGCTGGGCGGTGGGCCGGGGATATACGGTGTTCGTCGCTTCCTGGGTCAATCCCGATCGTTCGCTGGCCAAAAAAACCTTCGAGGACTATATGCGCGAAGGCATCTTCGCCGCACTCGATGCCGTCCACAAGGCTACCGGCGTCCCCGATCCGAACGTGATCGGTTATTGCATCGGCGGAACGCTTCTCGCCGCGACGCTTGCCTACATGGCAGCCAAAGACGACAGCCGCATTCATTCGGCAACGTTCTTTGCGGCCCAGGCGGACTTCAGCGAAGCAGGCGATCTTCAGATCTTCATCGACGATGTCCAGCTCGAGGCGCTGGAACAGCAGATGGAATCTTCCGGCGGCGTTCTCGAAGGCAGCAGGATGGCCACCACCTTCAACATGTTGCGCGCCAACGATCTGATATGGTCGTTCGTCGTGAACAATTACCTTTTGGGACGCGATCCGGTTCCTTTCGACCTGCTTTACTGGAATTCCGACACGACGCGCATGCCGGAAGCCACCCACCTGTTTTATCTGCGCCAGTTTTACAAAAACAACGCGCTGGCGAAGGGCCAGATGACATTCGACGGCGTCAGGTTGGACCTGTCGAAGGTCAAGGTGCCGACCTATCTTCAATCCGCGAAGGACGACCACATCGCGCCCTTCCGGTCCGTGTACAAGACGACGCAGCTCTTCAAGGGTCCGATCCGATTCATCCTCGCAGGTTCCGGCCACATCGCCGGCGTCATCAATCCGCCGGCCGCGAAGAAGTATCAATACTGGACCAACGACAAGCTGCCGGCGAAGGTCGAGGACTGGAAGGCCGGCGCGACGGAGCATCCCGGGTCCTGGTGGCCCGATTGGGACGCGTGGCTGTCGAAACTTTCGGGCACGAAGGTGCCTGCGCGCAAACCCGGAAGCGGCAAGCTGAAATCGCTGGGCAACGCGCCCGGAACCTACGTCAGGGTCAAGGCCCGGTAATTATCCGTCTCGCGTTCGACGCATGGCATCGGCGACGGCAACGCTCGCCGGATCGCCCCGCGCTTCGAGACTGGCGGCAACGCGCGCAACATCCGCCGCGGTCTTGTCCTGCGAAAGCTTGAACTTCCCTTCGAGCGTGTCGGGCACCACCTCGAAGCCGCGGATGACATTCAGGAGCATGGCAACGCGCTGGTCGGGCACCTTGTC
>DATCBQ010000023.1:0-9527 GCA_036511745.1 Rhizomicrobium sp. | reverse complement strand
CAGTGCGCAGACGCGCACCGGCTGGGTTCCCGCTTTCGCGGGAATGACGGTTTTGGGTTGGCAGTTTTAGACAAACGGACCCTTCGCAAACACGCAAATCTTGTTGCCGGTGGGGTCGCGCAAATATGCCCCGAAAAAATCCTTCGAATCTTCGGGGCGCGGACCCGGCGCGCCTTCGTCGCTGCCTCCCGCTTTCAGTCCTGCGTCGTAGGCCGCCTTCACCGCATCCTTCGAGGGTGCCGAGAACGCAATCATCATGCCGTTGCCGCCGGTTGCCGGTTTCTTGTCGTGCGGCGGACAGACATAGAGGTTGTGAGCGTCGCTTCCCTTCGCGCCGTAGCCGATCCAGCTGCCATCGCCGAATTTGCGTTCGTTGCCGATGGCGCCCAAAACGGCATCATAAAAGGCGCCGGACTTCTCGCTGTCCTGCGCCCCAATGGTGATGTAACCGATCATGAAATCCTCCCAAGAAAGTGGACGGGCATTATATTCGGTGGATGGAACAAAGCAAGAACATACCAGCTTCGCGAGTGACGCATAGCGAAGAATTCACCACGGAGGCACGGAGAAAAAGTCTTTAGCGGGGAGGACGCCGAGGAGGCGCGGGGGACGCAGATTTTCTTTTGCGCTCTTTGTGCGCCTGCTTTTCCTCCGCTGGCACTGCGCTTCCTCGGCGTCCCTCTGCCCTGAAAAAGCCTCCGTGTCTCCGTGGTGAACTCTCAAGGCGCCAGCAGCCAGTCCTCCGGCAGCGCTGTTCATTGAGCCTCCTTACCCATCGCCTCCTTCAAATTCTCATCCACCTTGTCGAGGAAGCCTTCGGTGGTGAGCCATTTCTGCTCGGGTCCCACGAGCAGCGCCAGGTCCTTGGTCATGAATCCGCGCTCCACCGTGTCGACGCACACTGTCTCCAGCGTGTGGGCGAAGGTGTCGAGTATCTGGTTGCCATCGAGCTTGGCGCGATGGGCGAGACCGCGTGTCCACGCGAAAATCGAGGCAATCGAATTCGTCGAAGTCGGACGGCCTTTCTGATGTTCGCGATAATGCCGTGTCACTGTGCCGTGCGCGGCTTCGGCTTCCACCGTTTTGCCGTCCGGCGTCATCAGCACGCTGGTCATCAATCCCAGCGAGCCGAAGCCCTGCGCTACCGTGTCGGATTGCACGTCGCCGTCATAGTTCTTGCAGGCCCAGACATAACCGCCTTCCCATTTCAGCGCCGATGCGACCATGTCGTCGATCAGCCGATGCTCGTAGGTGATGCCGGCGTCCTTGAATTTGCCCACGAACTCCGCCTCGAACACCTGCTGGAACAGATCCTTGAAGCGCCCGTCATAGGCCTTGAGGATCGTGTTCTTGGTGGACAGATAGAGCGGGTATTTGCGGTTCAGCGCGAAATTCATCGAGGCGCGGGCGAAATCGCGGATGGAATCGTCGAGATTGTACATCGCCATTGCGACGCCGGAGCCGGGAAAGTCGAACACTTCGTGCTCTATTCTTGCGCCGTCGTTGCCTTGGAAAACGATTGTCAGCTTGCCCGGCCCCGGAACGCGGAAATCCGTGGCGCGGTACTGGTCGCCATAGGCGTGACGGCCGATGACGATGGGCTTGGTCCAGCCCGGCACCAGACGCGGCACGTTCCGGCAGAGGATCGGCTCGCGGAAAATGACCCCGCCCAGGATATTGCGGATGGTCCCGTTGGGCGATTTCCACATTTTCCCGAGATGGAATTCCTCAACCCGGGCTTCGTCGGGCGTGATGGTGGCGCATTTGACGCCCACACCGACGCGTCTGATCGCTTCGGCCGCGTCAATCGTCACCCGGTCTTCGGTCGCATCGCGGTTCTCGATGCCGAGATCGTAATATTCGAGCTTGATGTCGAGCCAGGGCAGGATCAGCTTCTGCTTGATGAGGTCCCAGATGATGCGGGTCATCTCGTCGCCATCAAGCTCGACGACCGGGTTTTGAACCTTGATCCTGTCCATAAAAGTCCTCAAAAGCGGGAGCGGCGCCCCTCATAGCGAGGCCGAATGGCCGCGTCAAAACTGGCTCAAATGACCTCGCCTGCCGTCATTCTTTCCCATCCACAGCTCGGCGAGAACATCGGCGCGGCGGCGCGGGCGATGGCGAATTTCGGCTTGCACGATTTGCGGCTCATCAATCCGCGCTGCGGTTGGCCGAATGAAAAGGCGCGGGCGATGGCGGCCGGCGCTCTCGCCGTGACCGAAGCCGCGCAACTGTTCGGCTCGGCACGAGAAGCGCTCGGCAATCTGGATTTCGTCTTTGCGACAACGGCGCGCGAACGCGGCATTGCCAAAGACGTGCTCACACCGGCGGAAGCGGCCAACCGGCTGCGAGCCGCTGCAGCGCGCGGCGAGAAGTCCGGTATCCTGTTCGGCGGCGAGCGCGCGGGCCTCGACAACGACGAGACGTCGTTCTGCGATGCCGTGATTACAATTCCCACAGCGGATTTCGCGTCGCTCAACCTCGGCCAGGCGGTACTGCTTGTGAGCTACGAGTGGTTCCGTGCCGGCGATGCGACCGTGGCGGCCCGCATCGAACATGGCCCGATTCATCGCAAGCCGACGCGGGCGGAGTTGTTCGGCCTCTTCGACCATCTGGAGCGCGAGTTGCTCGCGAGCGGTTTTCTCTACCCTCCCGACAAGGTCGACGGCATGGCGCGCGCCATCCGCGCCACTCTGCATCGCGCGAGGCTCACCTACCAGGAGGTGCAGACCCTGCGCGGCATGATCGTTGCGCTGGCGAAGGGCAAGCACCGAAAAAACAGGCCGCCGTAGCACGCGCACCCCGGCAATTGAATTTTGCGGCGGACGCGGTATGTTTTCCAGGCAACGTAACGAAAGGAGGTGATCCAGTGTCTGATTGTCACTCTCCGCGGCTCGCCGCGACCTGGATCCCCGCCTCCAGCGGGGTCTGCGCCGCGTAAGGAGCGACGCAATTTATGCGTGCTCCCCACCGGAGCCGCAGCCTGACAATGGAAGGGCCGTCCTGAAGGGCGGCCCTTCCTGTTTTCCTGGGGCGCGGGCATCCCGCCCGCACAGCGCTGCCGTTGCAAGTCATTTTGGACCATTCCCGCGGATTAACTGTGGCGCGCGTTGTGCGCCGGGCATCAAAGCGGGCAGGATGCCCACGCTTCCAAGCCCACGAAAGCGACTCCCCTTTGCCGGCTCGCCCCTCTATAAACCCGCTTGGGAGTCCGGCGGCGGACGAACCGCTCGCCAACCCGGTCAGGTCCGGAAGGAAGCAGCCGCAACGAATCCGGTTCGGGTTGTCGCCGGCTCCTGCCAGAATGTAAAGTTCTCTTGACATTTCTTTTGCCGGCCGCCATGTAAAGCATCCTTTACCTGGAGGCGAACATGGCGCCCGTGAAATATGCCGGCCGGACCTATCTGGTCGAATTCATTTTTGCCCTCGTTCTGTACACCGTCTTTGTCGTCGCCCGGCCCTGGCTGCTGGCGCAGACGCCGGAGGGCGCCTTGCGGGTAATCGTGATCGCGCTACCCGTGATCCCCATCTGGCTGATGCTTTTGGTCGTCGTGCGCCATTATCGCAGGATCGACGAGTTGCAGCGGCTAAAGCTGCTCGAAAACGTATCGATCGCTGCCGGGGTCACCGCCTGTTTTGTCGTCTCCTGGTCGCTGCTGGAAGATGCCGGCCTGCCCAAACTTGCGATTACCTGGGCGTGGCCGACGCTTGTGGCCTGCTGGCTTATTGGCATCGGCATCAACGCGTTGCGCGATCAATGAACAATATTTTGCGAAAGCTTCGGGCGGAGCATGGCATGACGCAGGCCGATCTCGCCGAAAGGCTCAATGTCTCGCGCCAAACCGTCATCGCGATCGAAACGGAGCGCTACGATCCGAGTCTGCCGCTTGCCTTCGCCATCGCGAAACTGTTCGAGCGGCCCGTGGAGGAGATTTTTCTCGCAGCCCCTTGAGATGCGGTCGCAAGGCTTGCCACGGCGCGTATCGGCGTTGCTATAGTCGCATATGGAAGAAATGTTGCCGCCCCTGTTCGCTCCCGATCCGCAGCCGAAATCCGAAGCGTATCGCGTGCTGGCGCGCAAATACCGCCCGCAGGATTTCACCGGCCTGATCGGGCAGGAAGCCTTGGTGCGCACGCTCCGAAACGCGTTTGCCACGGGGCGCATCGCGCACGCGTTCATGCTCACCGGCGTTCGCGGCGTCGGCAAGACCACCACCGCAAGGATCATCGCGCGGGCGCTCAATTGCATCGGACCGGATGGCGCGCGGAAGGAACCGACGATCGGTCCCTGCGGTGTGTGCGATCCCTGCATCGCCATCGCCGAATCCCGGCATGTGGACGTGCAGGAGATGGACGCGGCCTCGCGCACCGGCATCGACGACGTGCGCGAGATCATCGAAGGCGTGCGTTATGCTCCCGCATCGGCACGCTACAAGGTTTACATCATCGACGAAGTCCACATGCTGTCGAAGCAGGCCTTCAACGGGCTGCTCAAAACACTGGAGGAACCGCCGCCGCATGTGAAATTCGTCTTTGCCACCACCGAAATCCGGAAAGTTCCGGTGACCGTCCTGTCGCGCTGCCAGCGTTTCGATCTGCGCCGCATCGAGACGCCGGAGCTGGTCGGCCATCTCGCCGGCATTGCCGCGAAGGAAGGCGTAGTTATCGAGGCCCCGGCGCTGGCGCTGATCGCGCGCGCGGCGGAAGGCTCCGTGCGCGACGCGCTTTCGCTTCTCGATCAGGCCATCGCGCAGGAGGAAGGCACCGTCATCACAGCCCAAGGCGTACGCGACATGCTCGGGCTGGCGGATCGCGGCCGTGTCCTCGATCTCTTCGAGAAGGTCATGGGAGGCCGGATCGCCGACGCTTTGAGCGATCTGTCCGAACTCTACGAGCGCGGCGCCGATCCGCTCGTGGTGATGCAGGATTTGCTGGAGACGACCCATTTTCTCACGCGGGTGAAAGTCGCACCCGGCGCGGAAGGGTTTTTCGACGGCGGCTCCGGCGAGGCCATTCGCGCCGTCGCAATGGCCGCGAGGCTTACGGTGCCCACGCTCACGCGCGCCTGGCAGATGCTGCTCAAGGGCCTGTTCGAGGTGCGCGACGCCGCGCGCCCTCTTGCCGCGGCCGAGATGGCGCTCATTCGCCTCGCTTACGCCGCCGATCTTCCGCCTACGGAGAAACTTGTCCGCGAGCTTCTGGAGGCCGATGACGCCGGAGCGCGCGACGCCAGACCGGCGCCGACGCCGTCGGCGCCCGGTCCGCGCGCCCAGGCTTCCTCACAACCGCGGACGCAGGCCCTCAACGCCCCCGCGCCCGCAGCGGCGCCCCACGCAGCTCCGATCTTACGGTCGCTGGAGGACCTCGCGGCGCTCGCCGCAGCGAAAGGCGCCGCCGTGCTCAAGGTGCATATCGAGAACGACATGCATCTCGTGCGGCTGGAGCCCGGCCAGATCGAATTTCGCCCCGGTCCGCGCGCGCCGCGGTCGCTGTCGGGCGATCTGGCGCAGAAGCTGAAGGAATGGACCGAAACCCGCTGGGTGATAACAGTGGCGCGCGAAGGCGGTTCGCCGACACTGGCGGAACGCCGGGCGGCGGTGCGCACCGCGAAAATCGAGGCGGTCGCACAGGAGCCGCTCGTGCGCGCAGTGCTCGACCGTTTTCCTGGCGCCGAAATCGTTGCGGTGCGCGACAGGGCCGAACAGGACATCGCTCAACCTACGGAAGAAAGCGGCGAGGCGTAGGTTCGCGCGATGGCGTCGCTTCCTGCCGGTCCGGAAATCGAACGACTGATCCAGCTTCTGGCGAAACTGCCGGGACTGGGACCGCGCTCCGCACGTCGTGCCGCGCTCTCCCTGCTCAAGAAACGCGAGACCCTGCTCGAGCCGCTGGCGGCTGCCATGCGCGGCGCCGCGGACGCCATCTCCGTCTGCCGCCAATGCGGCAATCTCGATACGACGAACCCCTGCGCCATTTGCCGCGACGAAAGGCGCGAGACGCATGTGCTGTGCATTGTCGAGGACGTGGCGGATCTGTGGGCGCTGGAGCGCGCCTGCGTGTTCCGCGGGCGCTATCATGTGCTGGGCGGCGCGCTTTCCGCCCTGGACGGGATGACGCCCGAACGGCTCAACATCGCAACATTGCTCGAGCGCCTCTCGGATGTTGGCGAGGTGATTCTCGCGATGAACGCCACCGTCGAAGGGCAGACGACGGCACACTACCTCATGGATGTCCTTGCTCCCACGAATGTGAAGGTCACTCGCCTTGCCCATGGCGTGCCGGTGGGCGGCGAACTCGATTATCTGGACGACGGCACGCTCTCGGCTGCCTTCAAGGCGCGGCGCGCGATGTAGGCGGCGCAACGAACATTGGAATGATCCGGAAGCGCGGCCGGGCGGCCACAGCCGGACCGTTTCCCTGCGCCACGGGGAGCGCGATATTGCCGTCGATACCGGCTTCATCGTCTTCAACGAGCGCAACTATCCCAATCTCACGGCGTTGTTTCGTCGCCTTGGCACAGCCGTCAAGAACAGCGATATGACCTTCGGCCTCACCGTCGATAGCGGCCGTCTCGAATGGGGCGCCCGCAATCTCGATGCGATGTTCGGGCAACCATTGCTGCGAACATTCGTTGCCGGGCGCGCCGCGTCGTTGACAGGCATCGCTCTGTTGCGCGTGCTGATGCGCAATCCGCTCTATCCTTTCAAGGTGATCGGCGTCATCCATTACCAGGTCGTGAAGCTTTTTCTGAAAGGCACCCGGCACTTCGGGAAGCCAGTGCCGCCGACAGTCACGATCGCCCATTGATCTCTGCGCCGCCGCATGACGTCCTCAGGCATGGGCGAATTCCAGTTGCATGACATCGGTTCGTCCAACGGCAAACGCCGCAGCGCAAATTCCCAGATAAAATTGCCAGTTGCGCAAAAATCTTTCGTCATGGCCCAGCTTTCGAATTTCCCGTTCCTGTGCGCCCATGCGCGAGGACCATTCGCGCAGGGTGCGGGCATAGTCGGGGCCGAAGCGATGGGCATCCAGAAGCTTAAGGCCGGCCTGTTCGGCTTCATCGCGCAATCGCGCCAGGGACGGCAGCATGCCGCCGGGAAATACATAATGGCGGATAAAATCGCTGCGCTTCCGATAAAAGGAAAACAATTCGTCGCGCACCACGATCGCCTGAATCATGGCGCGTCCGTTGCGCGCAAGGCGATCCGCGACGGTCTGAAAATAGCGCGGCCAATAATGCTCGCCGACGGCCTCCACCATCTCGATGGAAACGACGGCATCGAACGTCCCGCGGGCATGGCGATAATCTTCCAACTGAATGTCTGCCCGGTTTCCGAGGCGGGTGCAGGCGAACGCATGCTGCGACGGCGAGATGGTCAATCCCGTCACCTGGTGGCCGGCGGATGCGGCCTGTTCGGCAAATCCGCCCCAGCCGCAGCCGATTTCAAGGATGGATTTTTTCGTCTTGTCCAGTTTCGAAAGAATGCGGCCGTATTTGCGCCGCTGGCCTTGCGCCAGGCTGTCCGCGCGGTCTGCGAACATGGCCGACGAATAGGTCATCGTTTCGTCGAGCCACAGCGCATAAAACTCGTTTCCCACGTCGTAATGCGCTTCGATGTTACGCTTCGATCCGCTCAGGCTGTTGCGCCGAACGAGGCTGTTGTGAAGCGTGAAGGCGAGCCGGTGAAACAGGTTGCCATGGGCAAATCCTTCCAGCTCATCGAGATTGACCAGAAAAAAAGAAATCAGTGTTTCGAGATCGTCCGTCTTCCAGGCGCCGGCGATATAGTCTTCGCCCAGGCCGATATCGCCCCGCGCCACCAGCCTTTCGAGCACGTCCCAGGTGAGAATATGAAATTGCGCGCGAGGTCCCGGACGGACGCCCGCAAAGTGCCATTGCGCTCCATCCGGGGCGACAAAGGCGATTGAACCGCAGGGTGCGCGCCGCAGTGCTGCCAACCAGCGATCTTGAACGATCGACTTCGGAACAAAGCTCATGCGGGGCCACTTACCACGCTTTCCTACCAGCCATACGGCCAGCATCCGCAAATAGATCAGGGAAACAGTGAACCGGGAAGTCCCCCCGGCCGTGGGCTACGCGGACTATGTTAGGCGTACCAGCCTCTTTGTCCCATGGCCGCCGCAACCTGGCGCTGGCACAGACACCGCAGAAGGGGATTTGCGGTCTGTCGGCGATCTGATTAGCTGTCGCTGCCCGACCGCCAATTCAACGCCAGCCGGCATTCGCCCATGATCCAGTTCCTGTTCTTCGACGTACAAACCCGCGATGCCAGGCCCCGACACCCATTGCGCCGCTATAAGGATGCGCTCCTTCCAGGTCCTTCGCAGGCGCGATGTCGACGTGGCATGAAGAGCCGGCTTCCGCCGGCCGCAGGGACCTCCCCGCCATGACGGACTGGTCCGAGTGCATTGTTGCGATTGCGCGCCTGCGCGACAGACAGCGCTTCGTCGAGTTGTTCGAGCACTTCGCGCCTCGCTGCAAAAGTTTTTTTATCCGGCTGGGGGTGTCGCCCGGCGTTGCGGAAGAGCTGGCTCAGGAGACGCTGCTGGCTGTCTGGCACAAGGCGGACAGTTTCGATCCCGGTCTGGCCACGGCTTCGACGTGGATATTCACCATTGCGCGAAATCTGCGCATCGACTTGCAGCGCCGCGAGCGCGACCCGGCGCGCCTGAGCGATTTTTTCGCGGGAATGCCTCAATCGTCGCCGAGCGATTGCGTGCTTTCCGCCGAGCGCGATCGGCGCATTCATGCCGCCCTGGCGGAGCTTCCCGAGGAACAGGCGGCAGTCATTCGCCTGTCCTTCTTCGAAGACCGGCCGCATGGCGAAATCGCCCGATTGCTGGGTATACCTTTGGGCACAGTCAAGTCTCGTGTCCGCCTGGCGGTGAATCGCCTGCGGGCGTTTGTCGAGGATCGCCAGTGATCAGGCATCATCCATCCGGCGACGTTCTTTCGGATTGGGCAAGAGGCGCTCTTCATGCCGGCGCGATGCTTGCCGTCGCCTGCCACATCCACGGTTGTGCGAACTGTCGCGAAGAGACCGCATTGTGGGAAAGCCTTGGCGGGGCGCTGCTGAATTCCCTGTCTCCAACGCCGCTGCGCGACGACGCTCTGGTGCGAATATTCCAACGTCTCGATTCGGCCGGGGCCGCGCGTGCCGCCCCGCGCGAACGCCGCGTACCGGCATTCCTTCGTCGTTTCGATCTGCCGACGCCTCTGCTCAAGCAGCGTATCGGCATGCGCCGCTGGGTCACGCCGGATATCTGGTTTGCACCGATAGAGGTCCAGCCGCGATCAGCCGCCCGTACCTATCTCGTCCATGCAAAACGCAACACGACCTTGTTGAAGCACACCCATGTCGGGCGCGAATTTACCAGCGTCCTGTTTGGATCGTACACCGATGCCACCGGCACCTATGATCCCGGGGATTTCTGCGAAGCGGATGAAACGGTCGTACATGCGCCGGCGGTGAGCGGCGAAGCGGGCTGTTTGTGTCTGGGCA
>DATCBQ010000022.1:0-8229 GCA_036511745.1 Rhizomicrobium sp. | reverse complement strand
TTCCCGATTATCAGAGAGTCATCCCCGCCTCCAACGACAAGGCACTCACGCTCGATTCGAAAGACTTTGCACAATCGGTCGATCGTGTCTCCACGATCTCCGCCGACAAGACGCGTGCCGTGAAGCTCAGTATCGCCAAGGACAAGCTCACCCTTTCCGTCGTCAATCCGGAGTCGGGAACGGCCACCGAGGAAGTCGGCGCGACCTATAGCGCGACTCCGATCGAAATCGGCTTTAATGCGCGCTATCTGCTCGACATTACGGGTCAGATCGAAGGCAAGGATATCCGTTTCCTTTTGTCCGACGCGGGATCGCCGACGCTTATCGAGGACGCCGAGGACGAAGGCTCGCTTTACGTCCTCATGCCCATGCGGGTCTGACATTTGACATCGATCGTTCACATTGCCGGCGCAGGTGCTGCGGCCCCGGATTCGCTTCCCGTTGCGGAGCGCAACAACGCGCATGGCAAGCTGTGCGTCGTTCGACTGGCGCTGGCGAATTTCCGCTCCTACTCAAGCATCGAACTCGTCGCTTCGGGTCGCCCGGTGGTTCTCGCGGGCGCCAACGGTGCCGGGAAGACCAATTTGCTGGACGCGATTTCCCTGCTTTCTCCGGGGCGCGGCCTGCGCGGCGCGAGGCTTTCCGATCACATCCGCAAGGCGCCACAGACGACACCGCTGGGCGCGCTCTGGGCAGTCAATGCCACCGTTTCCCGGGAGGGCGAAACTTACGAGATCGGAACGGCTCTCGTGCCCTCACCTGCCGGCAGCGAGCGACGTCTCGTGCATCTGAACGGCGCGCCGGCGCAGAGCTCAGCGGAGCTGGGCGAGGTGGTCCAGATGGCCTGGCTTACTCCGGCCATGGACAGGCTCTTTACCGAAGGCGCCAGCGGCAGACGGCGATTTCTTGATCGTCTGGTGCTGGGATTCGATGCCGTCCACGCGCAACGCTCGCTTCGTTACGAACGCGCCATGCAGGAACGCGCGCGGCTGCTCAAATACGGCCCGCGCGATCCCGCCTGGCTCGATGGGCTGGAGGCGGAGATGGCCGAAGCCGGCATCGCCATCGCCGCCGCCCGTGCCGAAACGATCGAAAGGCTCAATCGCGCGCTTGCCGGACGCGAAGAAGCCGGCGCCTTCCCCTGTGCACAATTGGCGCTGGTCGGCGAAGTGGACCAGCTGCTGACCGAGCTTGGCGAAGGCGCCCGCGCGGATCTGCAGGAGCGGCTGGGCCGGCTGCGGATGCGCGATGCCGAAATGCGGCGTACGACACTCGGCCCCCATGTCAGCGATCTGGCCGTGCGCCATGCGCGAAAGCGCATGGACGCAAGGGATTGCTCGACGGGCGAACAAAAGGCGCTGCTGGTCTCGATCGTGCTGGCCGACGCGTGGGAACTGGCCCGTTTGCGGGGCGGCCGGGCGCCTCTGCTGTTGCTGGACGAAATCGCGGCCCATCTCGACGCGCGCCGCCGCGCCGCCCTGTTCGAGGAAATCCTCGCCTTGCGGGCGCAGGCGTGGATGACGGGAACCGACCTTTCTTTGTTTGAAAATCTGACCTCGCGTGCCGATATATTCATCGTCGCCGACGGCGAACTCACCCGACAGGAATAGCAGATAAAATGGCTTCTTCCGCCGCCATGCCCGAACCCAATCCCTATGGCGCCGACTCCATCAAGGTGCTCAAGGGACTTGATGCCGTGCGCAAGCGTCCCGGCATGTATATCGGCGATACCGATGACGGCTCCGGCCTGCATCACATGGTCTACGAGGTGGTGGACAACGCCATCGACGAAACCCTTGCCGGCCATGCCGACCGCATCGACGTCACCCTCAATGCCGATGGCTCCTGCACCGTGCGCGACAATGGCCGCGGCATTCCCACCGACATGCATGAGGAAGGGGTTTCCGCCGCCGAAGTCATCATGACCCAGCTCCATGCCGGGGGAAAATTCGAGCAGAGCGCATACAAGATCTCGGGTGGCCTGCACGGCGTCGGCGTCTCTGTCGTCAACGCCCTTTCGGAATGGCTGGATCTGCGCATCTGGCGCGACGACACGGAGCATTACATGCGCTTCCGCGACGGCGAGCCTGCGGCGCCTCTTGCGTTGGTGGGAGAAGCGAAGGGCCGTCGCGGCACCGAAGTCGCTTTCCTGCCGAGCCCGAAAACCTTCACCATGCTCGAATTCGACTACGCGACGCTCGAGCATCGGCTGCGGGAGCTCGCTTTCCTGAATTCCGGCGTGACCATTGTGCTGGCCGATTTGCGCGGCGTCGAAAAAAAGGAAACGACGCTGCACTACGAAGGCGGCCTCGAGGCATTTGTGCGCTATCTCGACCGCGCCAAGACCGGTCTCATCCCCGCGCCGATCATGATCGAAGCCGCGCGCGACGGCATGACGGTGGAAGCCGCGCTGACGTGGAACGACAGCTATCACGAGAGCATGCTCTGCTTCACCAACAACATTCCCCAGCGCGACGGCGGCACGCATCTGGCGGGCTTTCGCGCCGCGCTGACGCGCGCGGTGACCAAATATGCCGAAGAATCCAGTCTGGCGAAAAAGGACAAGGCCGCGCTGACGGGCGACGATTGCCGCGAGGGCCTGACCTGTGTGCTGTCCGTCAAGGTGCCGGATCCCAAATTCAGTTCGCAGACCAAGGACAAGCTCGTTTCGTCCGAAGTGCGCCCGATTGTCGAAGGGGTGGTGCTGGAACAACTCGGGCGCTGGCTTGAAGAGCATCCCGCCGAGGCGCGTTCGGTGGTGGGCAAGGTCGTCGAAGCAGCGGCGGCGCGCGAGGCGGCGCGAAAAGCGCGCGAGCTGACGCGGCGCAAGGGCGCGCTCGACGGTTCCGGTCTGCCCGGCAAGCTGGCCGACTGCCAGGAACGCGATCCGTCCAAATGCGAAATCTTCATTGTCGAGGGCAATTCGGCCGGCGGCAGCGCCAAACAGGGACGCAACCGCGAAAATCAGGCGGTGCTGCCGTTGCGCGGCAAGGTGCTGAATGTCGAGCGGGCGCGCTTCGACAAGATGTTGACCAATGCGGAGATCGTCACGCTGATCATTGCGCTCGGCACCGGCATCGGGCGCGAGGAATTCAATGCCGACAAGCTGCGCTATCACAAGATCATCATCATGACCGACGCCGATGTGGACGGCGCGCATATCCGCACGCTTCTGCTTACCTTCTTCTTCCGCCAGATGCCCGAGCTGATCGAGCGCGGGCACATCTACATCGCCCAGCCGCCGCTCTACAAGGCGACGCGCGGCAAGTCCGAACGCTATCTCAAGGACGAGCGCGATCTGGCCGAATACCTCATCGGCGAAGGCGCGGCCGGCGCGACTTTCACGCTGCACACCGGCGAAGCGCTGGCCGGCGCCGATCTCGACGCGCTGATCGCGAAAGCCCGCGCCGCCGTGGCCGCGCTGGACGGCTTTCCCCGCCACTATCCCCGCTTCGTGCTCGAACAGGCGGCGATCGCCGGCGCGCTCAATCCGGAAGTTCTGGGCGACACCGCGCGCGCGACGGAAGCAGCCAATTATATCGCGCGCCGCCTCGACCAGTTGTCCGACGAGACGGAGCGCGGTTGGCACGGCGAACCGGCGCGCGACGGCGGCGTCAGGTTCTGGCGCGAAGTGCGCGGCGTTCGCGAAGCGGTCGCCATCGACGGCAGCGTCATCGGCAGCGCCGATGCCCGCAAGCTCGACAAAATGGCCGGCGAGCTGCAGGTGGCGTATCTCCAGGCCGGCGAACTCAAGCGCCGCGACGAAAGCCGCGAGGTGCGCTCGCCGTCGCAGCTGCTGGATGCGATTTTCGAATGGGGCCGCAAGGGGCTGGCGCTGCAGCGCTACAAGGGCCTGGGCGAAATGAACGCCGAGCAATTGTGGGAAACGACGCTCGACGACAACGCGCGCACCCTGCTGCTGGTAAAAGTCGAGCATGCCGACAACGCCGACGACCTGTTCGCCAAGCTGATGGGCGATGTCGTGGAGCCGCGCCGCGAATTCATCCAGGACAACGCGCTCTACGCCTCGCTGGACGTGTAAATCGCTGCTATCAGCGAACTTTATCAGCGAAGTTCAGCGAAGCCGGGCGCCAGCGGCGCGGATAACCTTGTGTTCTCAACAGGTTGCCTGGAATTGGGGTGGCGCGGACCAGCGATTGCATGTGCGAATAAGCACGCAAGACCCGAGGCCGCCCGCAGGACGCGATCGCGCCCGCCACGCGCGACGCGAGGCGCCGTCGAACCGATTTACGATGTCAAAGAGCGCGATAACGTTTTCATGGATTCTATCGCAGGCACTGCGCCGCTGAAAACAAAAAAACCGTCAAGGCGCGCGCGGTTATCAGGGAAAAAAATCGCTGCAGCATCGCACGCGGCTGACCGCAAAATATGTGCGACGTGGAAACCGGGCCACACCCAACCGGCGACGACACGCCATGCGGCCGCATCTTTCGCGGGGCGCGCTTCGCAAAGGCGCATGGCGAGGTCAACAGATGTGAATCCCGCTTGGAACCGGCAGACGGTCGAAGGGCGACGACCAGGAAGCACCATCGTCATGCGACACGTAAAGGCGTCCCGACCGGTCGATCACAGCGGCCATGGAATCCCGGGTCGCGATGCAGTCGGTATCGGCGTTGCCGTCGATCCATTGCGGCATGCCTCCGCCCAAAGGCTGCAGCGCAGCGTTGCCGTCGATCGGGCGCCGATAGACCGCGCCTTGCGCCGCAAAGGGGTCGGTGGATGCCGAGACGAAAATGTCGTTTCTCCCAAAGGCAACGGCGGAGCAATGATGGGCGTGAAGTCCCTGCTGTTCGATCGTCCATGTCGCTCCGGCATCGCGACTGATGCAAAGACCCACTGCCGCCGCGGCGATCGCGAGATCGGGCCGGGACGGATGGGCACAGACCTGATGAACATCGCACTCGATATCGATGGTGGGCCGCCAGGTCAGGCCGCAATCGGTGGATCGCGGAATCCCGCCAACATGGACGTTGGCCAGAAGCACGGCGCCATCGCCTGTCGCCGCCATGGAACGAATTCCAAGCGGCGGCCCCATCAGCTTGCCGTCGACGATCGCCGCTCCTGCGTACCAGCTGTCGCGGCCCCCCACTGCGTCAAAACCCGTCAGGCATTGTTGCGCACCGTCGGGATCGACGCGCAGGATCTGTGCGTCGTCGGTTCCAACAAAGACAAATTTCCCGACTGGCACACAGCAAGAAAGCTCGAATTCGCTCTTTGCTATCTCAGTCCATTCGCCATCGCAGGACCGTCGGCAGAGCGAATGGCCGCCGACAATTGCGAGCACTCCTCCATGCCCGTCGGCCGCCAGACTGCGAACCGATCGATCGGCAAGTTCCTGACGCACCGTTTTCCCGGTGACGCTGAACAGCCCGTTGCCCCACGTCGCTACCAGGATAGAGGGCGTTGGCATCGAAGCGTATCCTGTTGGCGTAAAGCCTTGTGAGACATTCGAAGTGGTTGTGCAACGATCGACCCGTTGATCTAATGGCCGGCGCCCGCCCGCGCGCATACCGGGGCCTCGCGATTTCAAGAGCGCGCGCCATCCCGGAAAGCCCCGTGAGAGCCCTTCTCACGTCATCCAAGCGTCGCGCGTATAGGTGCGGACAATGCCTCAAATCCGGTGCTGGCCGGATCAGGCCACTCGAAGTTCAAAACCCGACCACTCGGAATCTCGACATGAGTGAGGTGGACTTGGAGTAAGGCGCGGTGTTCGCCCGTGCGGCGCTGGCCGCGTTATTCTTCGTATTCGTAGATGGGATTTGCTATGGCGCGCAGCTCTCGTTGGTTGGGCGGCGCTTGATGGTGCGCTGCCGGGCGGCACGGCAACCGACAATCCGATGAACCTAGATCGTGGTGACACGATCCAGTCCACCCGCAAGTTTGCGCCCTTCACGGTTATCGACGGCGGCCGGAAGGACTGACCCCGCCACCTGCCGTGCGCTATCGTAGCTGTACCACCAGACTAGGAGAGCACTGCTACAGTTTGAGTTTTTCGTAGGCGTCCGCAATCTGCTCGACGGTTGGCAATACCGCGTCCGACCAGTTCTCGCGCCAAAGACCGACCCTTCGCCGCTCATAGTTTTCTTTCGTGACGGGATCGGCGTCACCTTTGAAGTGGTGGTACATGCCCTCGTTTGGATCGCCATGCTCACCAATGACGAGCATCGCTAACGACTGCTTATTGACGCTGCGACACCACGCGCCTACTCGATCAAGAATATCCCCAAGCCCGTATTGGGGATGACCAAGCCGCTTGGCGAGGTCACGATATGTGATAACGGACCACGACTCGCGGCGGTCCATCAAGAACGCAACAGTGGCTAGAGCCTTTGTATCTAACGGCGATGCCATATCCCCTCCATTTAGCCGGATGGCGTGTCACACTAACCCCATGCCTAAGGGACCCCAAGACTAGAAATGCCTGAATTGAGGCGACACGGCAAAAGCCAAACCCCCTACCGCGATTTGAAAACCGGCCACTTAGGGGTAAAAACAGGCTAGCACCTCAAATCCTGACCAGCGCGCCCTTCTGCTGTACATACTTACATACAGATTGAGCTGAACTATGGTCCATATGGTGACGATCAACCGCCCGGACGTTGTGGCCCTCGTCGAACAAGCGGCGGCGAAGCTTACCGGTGGCAACAAGACCGAGGCCATTGCGCTCGGGATGCAGCGGCTCCTTGCCGCCGATGCCCGAAGCGGATCGCTGTTCGGCGCCCATCGGGGATCGGTCAGGGTTCGTAAGGGAACGGATCTTGTGGCGCCGGTTCTCGACGCGATCCCGGACGCGGAAAGCGGCGCCGAGATCAAGCGGTGAGCGGAACGCTGCTGCTCGACACGCGACAATATGCGTTGGCCGATGTTGCGGTATTATGACGCAAACGCCCCAAGAATGCAGACCCTCCCAGCCTGAGATTCCGTGCATGGCCAGTCACGTCATGCACGCCCTGCGAACCAAGCGTTCCGAGTTAGCCAAGAGCATCGGGGACACCGAACGCAAGTTGACAAAGCTCCGGGTCTCCTTGGCGAACGTCGATGCGGCCATGTCCATCCTGTCGCCGAAATCGGGAGATAGCGATCTGGAGCAGACTTCCCGGCGGACCCGCTATTTCCGCAAGAACGACGTCTCCCGGCTCGTCCGGGAGACGCGACGGGACACCAAGGGGCCGCTATCAGCGGCTCAAGTCGCGGCTATCGTCATTCCCAGAGGGGACTTCCTGCTTCATGCCAAGTACCCGTCACAAGCGCGGAATGCGCGATGGGCTATTGCCGCACAAACGCCAAATAGATCGCAGCGGCCACTCCTGCAGCATGAAGGTGTGCAGCTCGAGCCATGCTATTCGGAATGCTCGACGGTCTGTGGCATCGGTGAGCGACTTATAACTGGGCGTGACATACCGGCTTCCTGCGATTGACCTTCTATGTCGGGATCAACAGAGATTTGCAGAGACCCCACTCTTACCGTGCCTTGATCGGTATCAATGTGTGCCGCTAAACGACCCTCATTTCGTATAACAAACGGCGAGATCGCAAGCTCCACAGTCAATCTGGCTTTCGGCGGATCATTTTCGGGAAATTCATCGACTTCCGTTGCGAGCATGGGTTCGACGTCGTTTTCCCACTCAAGTAATTCTTTCGGCGTCAACTCGATCTTTTGAATCTCGTCTGTGCCATAGGTTACGCGCACAGCAAAGCTCTTTGGGAATCTACCGTGGTGACATATCAGCGTCGTCACGACGCAAAACTTAGGGAGCAACGTAGGTAGCTTTGGAATTGCTAAATAAGGCCCACAGACTCCGATGAAAGTTCTACGCAAGCCAATTTCCTCGCGCACGTCGTCGCAAAAGATAACAGAGCCGGAAATATGATTATCCACAGGCATCCACAACTTTATGCAGCTCAATTTCTAACACAGTAGCCAGCCGCTTCAACGTGCTTAGCTGCATATCCTGCTTACCAGATTCCATCCGTGCAATCTGCGGTTGGCTTGTTTCCATAAGAGCAGCCAATTGGTCTTGCGAAAGGCCCGCCTCTAGCCGCAACGACCGCAGCGTTAGCTTCGGATCCATCCATGACGAAATAGACCGCCGCGCTGCCTTAAGCGCATCCGCATGCCCTTCGGCTTCAAGAGAGGCGACAAATTCGCCGATGCATTTGGAATCAGTGTGCTCAAGCGCAGGAGTCGGCCATTCCCCGAAACTAGCG
>DATCBQ010000021.1:0-27600 GCA_036511745.1 Rhizomicrobium sp. | reverse complement strand
GGTTATCTTTCGGTGCGTCGCAACAACAGCAGCGGCGTCCGCTGTTCGCGGAAAAAATCGGGCGGCCAAGGGGTTGATTCGACAGCCGATTCGGCGATTGCCGGCGCCCATCCGATTTTCTCTGCTGTTACTTGCCGCTGTTATGGCCGCTGTTATTCGATCGGACCGCGCCGTTCTTGTTCCCCCCAGGCGTTGCGGCTATGTCTGCCCCGCCTTGCAACCCTTCCCACCGGCGGCCGATGCCTCTTCTCAATTTTCTTCCCGAGAACACGAAAATCAATTTCGTCGGCGTGCGCTATTACGCCTTCGCGGTCGACGGGCTGCTCCTGCTGATCACCATTCTGTCGATTTCGCTGCATGGCTTCAATTTCGGTATCGACTTCACCGGCGGCGTCCAAATCGAAGCCAAGGCGGCGCAAAGGATCGATATCGGTCCGATGCGCAGCCAGATCGACTCGATGGGTTTCGGCGAGGCGCAGCTGCAGTATATCGGCGGGGGCGACTGCAATACGCCCACGGAGAGCTGTGTGCTTATTCGCGTGCAGCCCAAGGCCGCGCAATCCGGTCAGGACGCGGCAAACGCCATCAAGGCGAAGATCGGTCCGGCGTTCAAATTTCGCAGCCAAGAGGTTGTAGGCCCCAAGGTTTCCCAGGAATTGTTCCGCGACGGCGAGATCGCGACGGGCCTGGCGGTGCTGCTCATCGGCCTTTACGTGGCCGTGCGGTTCGAGTGGCAATACGGCGTCGGCGCGATCGTGGCGACAGGGCACGACGTGCTGGTGACGGCCGGTCTCTATTCCGTATTGCACATGGAATTCGGGCTCAATGCCGTCGCCGCCCTGCTGACGCTGGCGGGCTACTCGATCAACGATACCGTTGTCGTGTTCGACCGAATCCGGGAGAACCGACGCAAGTTCAAGCGCATGGCGCTTGCCGATCTGATCAACCGGTCGACCAATCAGATGCTCGCCCGAACGATTCTCACCAGTGGCGCGACGGCAATTTCCATCATCCCGCTGCTCGCGTTCGGGGGGCCGACGCTGTTCGACTTCACCGCGGCCATCCTGTTCGGCATCGTGGTCGGTACGTTTTCCTCGACTTATGTCGCCGCCGCTTTGCTCCTTTACCTTCCTGCGATAGCCGGCACGCATGGCGCCGCCGCTGCGTCCCAGGATGCCGGCGACGGTCCTCAGAAAGGATTGAACGAGCGCTCGCGCGTATAGGCGAGATAGCCCGCGTTGACGCCAGCCCTGAGGCCGACCCCGGTACGCATCGGCGCCAGCGTTATTCCGTCTGCGCGCTGATAATTCACGCCGATTCCCGCCACGAAGTAGTAACTGCCCGAGACACCGGGAAAGCGCTGAAACAGCCGCTCGCTGTTTCCGAGATTGTAGACGAGGGTAAAGGACTTCGAGGCGTCGCCGCCCAGGTCGAATCCTACGGAGGGGCCCTGCCAATAGACTTTCTCCGGCTCGCGGCCCTTTTGAATCAGCCAGCCGGAACCATAGCGCAGACCCACGATGACGGCGGCGGAGGCTTCGTCCCCTTTGATGTAGGCATCCGGCAGCCCCTGATCGCGAAAAACCCTTTCCACGGCCTTGGCCACAATTTCCGTGGTCGTCCCGAAGAACCCGGCTGCCGCCTGGACAATTTCATTTTCCGAAAAAGTCCGCTCGTCGTCCGCCACCGTCGGCTCGACCGCCGTGAAAAAAAACGCGAAAGCCGCAACAGCGGCGGGTAGGATGCGTGAAAGGATCATCTCGTTCTCCTGAAAGGACTGGCGCGTTCGTGGATCGAGCGGTTTCGTCCGCAACTTCCGAACCTTACGTGAGTCGGAGGCCGAATGGAGAAGGAAAGAAGGCACAATGGCGCGCGAGCAGGATAAAGATACCGGTCGCTCGACGCGGGCGCCGTTGGGGCCTGCAGGATGGATTGCGCTGATGGCCCTGTTTGGCTTTCTCGTGTGGGCGATCTGGTATGCGGTGCATGCGTGGGGCTTGCTTGCGGGCGTGGGGATGTCGGTGGTCGGCTGGCTGTTTCTCGTGCTCAGCGTCGTTTTCACCATCGGAGTTGGAGCGGGATTGATGGCGTTGCTGTTCTATTCGAGTCGCAAGGGCAGGGATTTCTGACCGATCTCAAAATTTCCCGCGCGCGACGAAGTGAGGGTTGGCAAATCCCTCCTCCACCTTGCCGTATAGAAACGGCTTGCCGTCGATAGTCGTGACACTGCCGCCTGCTGCGGCCAGAACCGCATGGCCCGCCGCCGTATCCCACTCCATGGTCCGTCCGAGACGGGGATAAATGTCCGCTTCTCCGGCGGCGACGAGGCAGAACTTGAGCGAAGAGCCGGCGCTCACAAAGGCCTTCACAGGGTATTGCTCGAGAAACTCGTCCGTCGTGGAGTCGCGATGCGATCTGCTGGCGACCGCAACCAGTCCATCGGCTGCGGTCTCGCGCACCCGAATTGCTTGCGCACCGGAATGGTCAGGGGCTGCTTTGTCACCCGTTTCGATTTCCCAGGCGCCGCCTGAGCGTTCTCCGAGAAAAAGCCTGTGCTTGGCGGGCGCGAAAACAACGCCGCGCACCGGCACGCTGTCTACGATCTCGCCAATGTTGACGGTGAATTCGCCGTTGCGATTCAAAAATTCCTTTGTCCCGTCCAGCGGGTCGACGAGAAAAAAGCGCGAGCCGATCTGCTGGGCGCGCCCGGCGGCAAATTCCTCCTCCGCAATGACGGCTGCGTCCGGAGCCAGCTTCGCCAGACCGGAAAGAATGTATGCTTCGGCTTCGAGATCGGCGGCGGTCACCGGCGAGCGGTCGTTTTTCCGGTTATGCCCGATGTCTTCGACCGCATAGTGCTTCAGCACGATCTGCCCGGCTTTCCAGGCCAAATCGGCCAGTTCGAGCAGCGCGGCGGAAGGTTTTTTTGTCATTCGCAAAATCTCTCTTTACGAGGCGGATACGGCGACGACTCTCCAGCCGGTTCTCCGGTCGGTCGCCGCTATCGCGCGCCCACTTAAGTGTTCCTTAATATGCCTTGGCGAAGGTGATCGATTATCAACATACTCCGGAACGGCAAACGAGGAGTTCATGAACGATCTCGAATTTGCGGCGCTTCTGGTTTCGCGGGTATGCCACGATCTTGTGAGCCCCGTGGGGGCCGTCGTCAACGGACTGGAAGTTCTGGAGGACGAGCGCGATGCCGCGATGCGCGCGGATGCGCTCAAATTGGTAACCTCAAGCGCGGAACTTGCGGCGGCGCGATTGAAATTTGCCCGCATTGCTTTCGGCGCCGCGGGCTCCGCCGGTGCGGAGATCGACTTGAGCGAAGTTGGGCGCATCATGCGCGGGCTCGCGAAGGGAAGCAAAGTGGAGATCGACTGGCAGGCTGCGAACATCAACTGGCCGAAGGACTGGGCAAAGCTGCTTATGAATGCAACGCTGGTTGCCGCTGACGGCCTGCCGCGCGGCGGACGCGTTACGGTGGAAACTTCCGCGGATCAAGTGGCGCCCAACTTTGCCATCCGCGCAGCCGGTCAAGGTGCACGCTTGCTGGAAGACGTTGAAAGGGCCGTCAGGGGCGAACCGGCCGGCCCGCTCGACGGACGCAGCATTCAACCATGGCTCACCCACAAACTCGCCCTGCAGCTCAATGCGGGACTTACCGTCGTCGCGGGCGACGGCGCGATAGAAATTGCGGCGGGTTGAAATCGCCGCTTCACCTGTTATCGCGTTCGACGATATGCATGTCTTCTGCTCAAATCTTCGCCCTCATCCCGGCATAGAAGCCCCGGCCTGGTTTCAAATATCCCACAGGGTCCTGATAGTGCCCGTCAAACAGATTGTCGACGCGGCCGTAGATCGAGAACCGGTCCGAGATGTCATAATTGGCGGCGAAATCGGCGGTCGTATAGCCGGAGGCCTTCACCTGCGGGATCACCGAGTCGCGCGTCACATCGATCCATGAGCTGACGTAACGCAGGTCCGCATCGAACGACAGATCGGTGGCTGCCTGCCATTTTGCGTCCAGGCTCACCTTATGTTTCGGCCGTCGCAAAAGCTCTTCGTTCAGGATTTCATTATTCGCTTCGGTGTAGGTGTAGTCCGCCCTCACGGTCACAGCCGGGAGCACCTGCCAGGACACGAAACTTTCGACGCCATCCGTCTCTGCGCGTCCGACATTGGCATAGGACGTAAAGGTCGCGTTGTCGTCGATCAGATTCCTGATCGTGTTGCGAAACCAGGTGGCGCCGAACCGCAGCGTGGTGGCGGGCAACGGCTGTTCGAATCCCAGATCATATCCGAGGCTGTTTTCCGGCTTGAGATCGGGATTTCCGAAGAACCCGATGGATGGAAAATTTTCATACATCTGGCTGAGTGTCGGCGCCTTGAACCCCGTGCCGATACTCCCTTTGAGCTTGGTTCCGGTTGCTGAAACGAAATAAGTTGGCGCAACGCGGAAAGTCACCGCACTGCCGAACCGGTCGTTGTCGTCATACCGCGCGCTGACGCTATCGGAAAAACTGCTGCCGAAGGTCGACTGCAATTCTGCGTATCCGGAATTTGTCGTGGTATCGGCGGCAACGGGTAAGTTTAATTCATTGCGCTCGGATTCCGCCCCAAGAACCAGCATCTCGCTGCCCGAAAGTTTGAGATTGCCCATCCAGTCGAACTTCACTCGATCGCCGGAATAGTAACTCGTGGGGCCGTCGGGGCTGACATCCGTCGAAATTATGCTGTTATAGGCGAGCCCCATGGTCTGTTCGAAACTGCCATCGAACAGGACGAGATGTCCTGTCCCGCGTGCGTAGTATTGAAGCGTGTCCGTCTGGCTTTGCGACGTATCCGGTGTCGCGGGATAATTGTTGTAATTGTCGCCGGTAAACAGAAGCTGCGAATTCGTGTAGCGGGCCACAAGACCGAGATCGAAATTGTCGGCAACATCATAACCGAGCTTTGTGGAACCTGTGACATTGTCGTAGATATCGTCGATACGCGCTTCTCCAGGCGCAAGAAGGCCCAGGGGAGTGACCGGCGTGGCGCCGGAATAAAAATGCTCGATATTTGCCTCATAACGGAATGGGCCGATCGAACCGCCAAGGGCGGCTGTCTCGTTGAACGTATCGAAAGAACCGCCTTCGACCTCCGCCGCGAGCTGCGCCGGCCCCGAACCGCTTTTCGTCGCGATGTCGATTACGCCGCCAATGGCGTCCGACCCGTAGAGCCCGCTTTGCGGGCCGCGCAGAACTTCAATGCTCTCAATATCCGAAGCGAGGAACTGGCCGAAATCGAAAGACCCGTTGGGACTGCTCGGATCACTGACATCGATGCCGTCCACCAACACTTTGACGTGATTTGAATCCGTTCCGCGCATGAATATGGACGTCTGCGCGCCCGGACCGCCCGATTGAACGAGGTTCAGGCCAGGAACGTCGCGGAGCGCGTCGGGAAGGGTCTGATCCTGCCGGGCGGCGATGTCTGCGGCCGTGATGACAGTCACGCTGCTGGCAATTTCGGATTCCGGTGTGGGAACACGCGTGGCCGTAACGACAAGGGTCTCGGACGAGGCATCGTCTCCGGCGCGAGCCGAAGCGGGCCCCGCGGTCAGAGCTATCAGTTCCGTTGCAAGCAATAGCGATCTGCGCATGACATTCTCCTGGTTTGAACCAGGAGCCGCCACGCGAATGCGCACGGTCTTTTGCTTGGCAGATATGCAACCGGGCCCCCGCGACAACGACTCCACCAATGTCGTCGCGGCGGATTGCCCCGCGTCTCCGGTTCACCCCGACCGGAAACTGGACGACACGCGGGGCAGGTCTCCTGGCTCTCGGGTCCCGGCTTTCGTCCGCCTTCCCAAGGCAGGTTGCCTCAGTGGCGTCTGGACGATCGCTCGCCGATCACAGTTGCGGGGGCAGCCGCGGCGTTCCACCGCGTTCCCTTAAATCCCTTGCGGGAACCTCGCGCTGATTTGAACGCTAAAGCTGTTGCGTGAGCAGGGTCAACCATAAAACGATAGGGCGAGGGAGGAGTATCGGTCGTCTGGCGGGTCCAAGCTATTGATAATGCCGCAAGCTGCATATGTGCTGCTCGAACCGGAGACCGTAAATTCGCGATGCATCAGGTGGAACGATTCGCCGCAGAAGCAACACTCCCGATCAAACCGGGCCGGGCGCGGGCGCGTCCGGGATTGCTTCTGAAATGCTATCTGCCTGAATTTTCACGCTTCTTCGGGTTGTCTCGACCGCACGGACCGCCTTCGGGTCCGGATCGCGGGCCGGACTGCTTCGGCGACCATGATCGCCTTGCGATCGAGACGATTTCGCCTTTTTACCTACTGAAACCCTAGACCGGGCTACAGGCGATGGTTACGATATATCAAATGAAGCAGACCGAATGCGCTGCGGTTTCGGCGCAGGGGACGGGGGAACGCGTGAGCCCATTCCGCTATAACCGTGCCCGGCGTGTTCGCGCCGGGCTTCGTTTTATGTGGTCCGATTGACGCCATGGAACAGCCAGCACACGACCTTCGGCCTTACGGCACAGCATCCCGGGCGACCCCGCAGCGTACCGTCGCCATTGTGCTGGTGGCGCTCGTCCATTTGGGGGCAATCTATGCGCTTGCGACGGGGTTGGCGCAGAATCTCTACAAAAAAACGGTGCAGGAGTTTAAGGCGGAAGTCATTCCGCCGAAACAGGAGGTGGTGAAGCCGCCGCCGCCGCCGCCGCCTCAGTTGCAGAAGCCGCCGCCGCCCTTTGTGCCGCCGCCGGATATCGTTATTCAGTCGGAAGCGGCCCCCACCAACACGATCACCGTCCAGTCGAAGGTTTCGACGCCGCCGCCGCCGCCGGCTCCTCCCCAAAAGGTGGCGCCGCCGAGCATATCGTCTCCCGTTCTTGAAGCGGGCGGCGCCGGCAAATGCCAGTCTTCATACTATCCGCCCATCGCGATTCGTCTCAATCAAACCGGCACGACGACGGTGTCGGTGCATGTCGGGGCCGATGGATCGGTGCAAAATGTGACACTTGTGAACTCAAGCGGCCACGACTCTCTGGACCAGGCGGCTATTAAGTGCATCACGGGCGCCTGGCACTACAAGCCTGCAATGCAGAGCGGTCAGCCTGTCGCCCAATCAAAAGATTACGCGATAGTGTGGCGGATTCAGTGATGTTGTCGGAAACCCAAAGGCGCATCCAAATTTTTACCTACGGAGTAACAAGCACATGATTATGAAGCATCTGGCGATTGCAGCCGCTCTCGTCTTCCTGTCCGGCGCGACCGCCGGCGAGGTCCTTGCCCAGCAACCGCCGCCCGCCCCTGCTGCGCAAACCCCTCCACCGTCAGGTGCTCCCGCGGGATCCATGAGCGCGCCGGGTCAAAACGCAACGCCGGGACAGGCGGCACCCGAAACCCCTGCCGCAACCGCGCCAGCCGCGCCCGCCCCCGGCAAACCGGCGGTCAATGCTGCACCGGCGGAGAATCCCTATGGTATGGGTGCCTTCTGGGAGAAGAGCGATTGGGTCCTGAAGACAGTGCTCGCGATCCTGACAGTGATGTCGGTAGGGACCTGGTACATCTTCTTTACAAAATTCTGGGACCAGTCGCGCGTTCTCAATCAGGGACGGATCGTTGATCGCCGCTTCTGGAGCTCCGCCAATCTGAACGAAGGCATCGACAAGCTGCCGAAGAACAGCCTGTTCCGCTCGGTTGCCGAAAGCGGCGTGCGCGCGGCTTCCGGACAGGGAACCGGTCTGGTCAATCTCAACGACTGGATCTCGATGTCCCTCAATCGACAGCTTGAGGAAGCGAACGGTCGCATGCAGGGTGGCGTCGCGTTTCTCGCCTCGGTGGGTTCGACGGCGCCGTTCGTAGGTCTGTTTGGAACGGTGTGGGGCATTCTGAATGCGCTCATTGCCATCGGCGTCGCCGGTCAGGCTTCGATCGACAAGGTCGCCGGTCCGGTCGGGCAGGCACTGATCGCGACAGCGCTCGGTCTCGCCGTCGCGGTTCCAGCAGTGCTTTGCTACAATTATCTCGTCCGCCGCAACAAGGTGATCAATGAGAAGCTCCGTGGCTTCGCCAGCGATCTACAGACCTACCTGATCACCAACAAGAAATAGGCGTTTGCGCGCGTTCGCGGAAGGATGGTTCGCATGGCAATGATGGTTCATTCCGCCGATTCGGAAGACGCTGAGCTGAACACGACGATCAACACCACGCCCCTCGTGGACGTGATGCTGGTCCTGCTCATCATCTTCCTGATCACGGTTCCGGTCGTGCTCAAGCAGGTGCCGGTCGAACTGCCGAACGCCAGCAACATCCCCACCCAGACCAAGCCCGAGAACATCGTCATCGCCGTGAACACGGACGGAGACGTATTCTGGAACAATGCACCGGTTGACATAAGCGATCTCAGAGCGCGTTTCGGCGCCGCACTGCTGACGGCCCAATCCGGCGGCCGGGCGCTGCCGGAGGTTCATATCCGCGGCGACAAGGCTACCCGTTTCGAAGCGATCGGACGCGTGATTCTCGCGGCCCAACAGGCTGGCGTGCCCAAAGTCGCCTTCATCCTCGAGCCGCGAAACGACTCGCCAGACTGACCGCACTTTAAGGATATTCGCACATGGCTATGAATGTCGGACCGAGCAGTGGCGACAATGAAGTGATGGTGGAGATGAACACCACTCCCCTTATCGACGTTATGCTGGTTCTGCTGGTCATGCTGATCATTACGATTCCGATCCAGACGCACGCGGTAAAGCTCAACATGCCGAATCCCAATGCGCCTCCACCGACAAACCAGCCCACCATCCATACGCTGGTCGTGGATTTCGACGGCTCCATCACGTGGGACAACACGCCGGTTCCGACTTTGGCGGCGCTGGACACGGATTTCACGGAAGTGGCCAACCAGCCCGACCAGGACGAAATTCACCTGCAGCCCAACCGGCTCGCCAAGTATGACACAATCGCCAAAATCCTGGCCGATGCGCAGAAGATCGGGGTGAAGAAAATTGGATTTTCCGGCGAAGAACAATATATGCATTGACGTGAGGGGCGACCGCCGGGGACGGAACATGCGGTCGCATGCGCCTGAGACCCGCGTCTGAAAACTACGGAAGAGGTCTCGCATGGTTTCGAAGAAATTGCGCGCCGCGGTAGCGGCTTTGGTGTTGAGCGCCGCCGCTGCGGCAGCGGTGCTGGCGTCGACGGCGACGGCAGAAGCCGCCGCTCGTCCGCAGGTTGGAAACCCGCTGAAGCAGGCGATTGCCTTGGCCAATTCCGGCAACACGAGCGCGGCAGAAGCAAAGCTCAGGGACGCCGAGTCGGTCGGCGGCCTGACGGCGGGCGACAACCAGGCGATTGCACAGGTGAAAGCCTTTGTTGCCGCGAAGAACGGCAACTCCTCGACCGGCGCCAAGGCCAAGTTTGCCAACGACTATAACGCCGGGCGCTACAGCGCCGTGGTCGGCGACGATGTTCAATTGCTGCGGAAATACGGGGCATACGACTACGAATCGCAAGTCGTTGTGGCGCAGGCGTATTACCAGATGGGCCGCTGCGAACAGGCCATTCCCATGCTGCGCGATCTGTCTTCGGGCAGTCGCGCGTCGGAAGCCGTTCTGTCGGTTATGTACAGCGCGGCGTATAAATGCGGCGACAACGAGGCAATGCGTTCCGCGCTCGAACGGCTCGTTCAATCCTACAACAAGCCGCAATACTGGTCCGATCTGCTGCAGGCGGCCGAAGGCGCAAAGGGTTTGAAGGACCATCAGCTGCTCGACATTTATCGCCTGCGTGTTTTGACGAACTCGCTGAAAACAGCGGATGATTACGAGACCAGCGCCGAGCTGGCCATCGAATTCCATTCTGCAGCCGAGGCGCAGAACATCGTGCAGAAGGGCCTGGACGCCAAAGTGCTGTCCGGCGCCCGCGATATGCGGCTTCTCGACACCGCGAAGGCTCAGGCAGCGGCGGATACCGCGGCGTTGCCAAAGACGATTGCCGCGGCGAATGTCGCCAAAACCGGCGATGCGGAGGTAAGCCTGGGCGAGACCTATTGGGGCATGGGCCGTTACCAGGATGCAATCAACGCGATTCAGGCGGCCCTCAAAAAGGGTGTCACAGACAGAGACGATGCCGAAGTGAGACTCGGGACGGCTTATTTCGGCGCCGGACAGAAGCCCGCGGCCCTCTCCGCGTTCGGCGCCGTGTCCAGGAACAATGCCAACGAGGCTCTAATCGCACATATCTGGACCCTGTATGCGCACACGCATTGAACACCGCAGGCGTCGTCGCAGACTTTTGGCTTCCCGCGCTGCGTTGCCCGCGCTATAGGGTGAATCCCTTCGATCGGCGGGCGCGTAGCTCAGCGGGAGAGCACTACGTTGACATCGTAGGGGTCACAGGTTCGATCCCTGTCGCGCCCACCACCTTTTGCACCGGTTGCCGCGTCTGTGCATCCCGGCGACCGTGCCAGGGTCTGCCACTACCTCAGGCGGCGATCATCCGTTCCACTTCCTGGACGATTTCGCGCAGATGGAACGGCTTGGACAGAACTTTGGCCTGCCGGGGGGCGTGAGACGAGGGGTGTAGTGCGACGGCCGCGAACCCCGTGATGAACATGATCTTGAGTTCTGCGTCCATCTCCGCCGCCCGCTTGGCCAGTTCGATCCCGTCCATTCCGGGCATGACGATATCGGTCAGCAGCAGATCGAAACGAAAGCTCTTGAGGCATTCGTATGCTTCCGTACCGTCACCGAAATCTGTGACATCGTGGCCGGCCTTGACCAGGGCTTGCGCCAGAAACCGGCGTAGCGATTCGTCGTCTTCGGCCAGGAGAATTTGTGCCATGAGCCCTTCCCTGCGGGAACTATATCAGAAAACGGGTGGGGGGTATTGGAGATCGCAAGCGGCTCGCGATCCGCGGCTCCTGCCCGTGCATTGTGAGACTTTCGATTTTCCGAATTCCGCCGATACGCCCTCTTTGCTGTTGATCGCTTCGCCGTCTTGATGGTCCACTATGCGCGGGACTTGTGCGGAGGAACAGCCTGCTCGAACGTAGAGTGCACCACGCCGTCGCGCCCGCTGACGGGGACAAGCCGGATGTTCTCTTCGATATGCTGGCGGCCCGACCGTTTATTGTGCGCCAGCCGGATACCCAAACCGTGCCGTTTGTATTTGCGTCACCGCATTCCGGCCGGCTTTATCCGGCCCGCTTTCTGCGGCAAAGCCGACTTAGTCCATTGAACCTCAGACGCTCCGAAGATGCCTTTGTCGAGGAGCTCTTTTCGGCCGTCACTGAGATTGGGTCGCCCTTGATAGCGGCATGCTTTCCTCGCGCCTTTCTGGACGCCAATCGGGCGCCCGCGGAGATCGATCCTGCGATGTTCGACGGCGTGCTTGATGTCGCCGCCGATATTGTAAGTCCGCGCGTCAGCGCCGGGCTGGGGGTCATACCGCGTGTCGTTCAGGACGGGGCTGAAATCTACCGCGAGAAAATTCCCCCGAAAGAGGCAATGGAGCGTCTTGCAACGTTCTACCGACCCTATCACGCAGCACTCGCGCGCCTGGTGGATGCGTCGCGCGAGCGCTTTGGCGCAACGGTTCTGATCGACTGCCACTCCATGCCTTCGGCTGCGGCCGCGCCGGATATCATTCTTGGCGATCGCTACGGATTGTCTGCCGGCACACTCGTCACGCGTGCCGCCGAGCACGCCTTCGAAGCGCACGGTTTTCGTGTCGCGCGCAACATCCCATACGCAGGCGGATACACGACCCAGTTGCATGGTCGGCCCGCTCGCGGCGTGCATGCCCTACAAATCGAGATCAATCGCGCCTTATATCTGGACGAGGAGCGTATCGAACGGGGGCCGCACTTCGAAACGATTGCCGCTCGCCTGTCCTCTGCGTTGCGGGCTCTGGTCGATTATTGTGAGGTTCCGGGATGTTTTTCCGGCGTCGCTCACGCCGCGGAATAGACTTGAAAAAAAAGGCCCACTCCGGAGAGCGGCCAGGTTCAGGAAGGAAACATCACGCAGCGGCCAAAACGTCGGAGGAATACTCTACGTCAATGACGGAGACCGGGTTGAAAGCTGTACCGCCCTTGTTGAAAATGGAAGCGGACAACTGGAGATTCTCTGCTGGGCGGACCAACGCACGCGACGCTGCGACCTGTCCGTCGCCGCTTCGCACGAAATCGCGGTCAAGCTGCGCGCCTGAGGAGCTGTCCATGACGGCCGACCGGGGGTTTGCGGCTCAATCGGCCGTGCCTGCGCAAATGCCGCCTCGCAGGCTGCTGATCCTGACAGATGCCTGGGCGCCGCAGGTCAACGGGGTCGTGCGCACGCTGGAAACCCTGGGAAGAGACCTGGCGTCGATGGGTCATGAAGTGTGCTACGGCACGCCGCAGGGGCGTTTTACGATTCCGCTTCCGACCTACCGGGAAATCCGGTTGGCCGTTTTTCCCCGCCGCGGCCTTGAACGGATGATTGCGGAATTCGCGCCGGACGCAATTCATATCGCGACCGAAGGCACCATTGGCTTGAGCGCGCGCGCGATTTGTCTCAGGAGGAAAATTCCGTTCACCACGTCCTTCCACACACGATTTCCCGAATATGTGAATGCGCGATTCCCGTTTATTCCCAGAAACGCGGTCTATCGCCTTCTGCGATGGTTTCATGGCCCGGCGACGGCGATGATGGTGGCAACGCCCTCGCTCAAACAGGAGCTGGAGGCCCACGGCTTCCGCAATGTGCGGATCTGGTCGCGCGGAGTGGACGTTGAGGCGTTCAAGCCTGCTGCCGACTGTCAGCTGCCTTACGCTCGACCTATCTGGCTTTATGTGGGGCGGGTGGCTGTCGAAAAGAACATCGAGGCATTCCTTGCCCTCGACCTGCCGGGTACCAAAGTCGTGATCGGAGAAGGTCCGGCGCGGGCGGCCCTTGAGAAAGAGTACCCCGAAGCCCGTTTTCTGGGGCCCAAGCTAGGTGAGGATCTCGTAAGGCACTATGCTTCCAGCGATGTCTTCGTATTTCCCAGCCGAACGGATACGTTTGGCTTGGTGATGCTTGAGGCTTTGGCCTGCGGCGTACCGGTCGCGGCGTTTCCCGTCCAGGGACTCCGCGATGTGATCGGCGATGCACCCGTTGCGGCACTCGACGATAATCTGAAAGCGGCCTGTCTGCGCGCGCTGGCGATCCCGCGCGAGACCTGCAGGGCTTTCGCGCTTGGCCGCTCATGGCGCGCATGCACGGAACAGTTCCTGTCCAATCTCCCGGCGATGCAACCCGCCGCCGACCGATCCCATTTACCCCTCGAGACGACAAACGACTTGCAGCGTGCACGCGAATAACCGATTGGCGTCCGAGGCGTTTTTTGTCCCAGGCAGCCCAGGAATGGGTGCACTTACCGCCGCCCGTGCTAGTTTCCGCGCCGCTTTGTCCGTCCCGGTTTTTCCATGACCTATGACCAGCCGCCCGACCGCGGTTCCAGGTTCGCGCCGGCGGAATATCTGTTCCTTGCCCTCGTCATGCTCGGCTGGGCTGTCATGGTGGTTTATGCCGGAAAGGCCCAGTCGTGGGACTTTCGCAACTACCATTGGTACATTCCCTACGCGTTCCTGAATGGACGGCTGGGTTTGGACGTGGCGGTCGCGCATCAGGCGACCTATTACAACCCATTTCTCGACTTACCGTTCTACCTACTTGCGACTCACACCCAGGCATGGTTCGCGCTCGGTGTCCTGGGCGCGGTGCAGGGCTCGAACATCGTACCGCTCTACGCCATTGCCCGTTCGCTGCTCGTTGTTCCGCACAGAAGGCTCGCTGCAGCAATCCTCGCGTGCGTCTGCATGACTGGGAGCCTCACCATCCGTCTCGCCGGCACGACCTACTACGACAACGTGATGAGCGTTTTCGTGTTGACCGCGCTTGCACTGATCGTCACGCAACGCGATTGCCTGCGAGAGGGATCGCTTGCCGAAGGTGCGTGGATAGCCGGCCTGGCAGGACTCCTTGTCGGCAGCGCCGTCGGTCTGAAACTGCCGGAGGCGCCTTTTGCTCTCGGCTTTGCGGCGGTTTTGCTCGTTCTGCCCGGCGGCTCTTCCCACCGCACGGTGCGGTTCCTCGCGGGCGCTGCCGGCGGTGCGGCAGGCGTTGCATTATTCGCCGCCTGGTGGATGGTGCTGATAGCGCACCTGACGGGCAATCCGCTTTTTCCCTATTTCAACGAATATTTCAATTCGCCCCTGGCGTTGCACGCCTCGTACCGCGACATGCGGTTCCTTCCCAATCGTTTGGACGTCCAGTTGCTGTTTCCGCTGCTGTTCTCCATCGATTGGCGTGTGGCCGACGATCTTCCCTTTCAGGACATCCGCGTCGGCGTCGCCTATGTCGTTATTGTCGTCACGCTGCTTCTGATGGCATTCGCGCGGCGGCCCGCCAAACCCCTTGTCGATTCCACTGCGGCAGCGGCGCTCTTTGCCTTCGGCGCAGTCTCGTATCTGGCGTGGCTGAAGATTTTTGCCATCTATCGCTATATTCTCCTGCTCGAAATGCTGGCTCCGATCCTCATCGTCGCGGCCGTCGCACGATGGCCGCTCGCCCGCAGAACGCGTCTGGTGGTATCTGCCGTTCTGCTGTTGCTGGCCCTGGGGACCATGAAGGCCAGTCTTTCCGGCCGCATGCCGGCTACCGATCCCTACATCCAGGTCTCCGTCCCTGCGATCCAGCGTCCGGAGCAAACGATGATCCTTATGACGGGCGAAGCGCCGATGGGATACCTCGCCCCGTCGCTGCCGCAAAAAATTCCCCTGTTGCGCATCGACGGCTGGCTGATTCAGCCGCAGGACGGCTCCAGGCTCACGATGCAGACGCTTAGGCGCGTGAACGCGTTCAAGGGCGATCTGTATGTGATTTTCGACGCCTTCGAAGCCGCACGCAATCGCAACGCGCTCAAGCTCTATGGGCTTGCCATCGACCAGCCGAAATGTCGAGATATGCTTACGAATCTCGGCGGACCCTATCGAATCTGCCCGCTCCTCCGTACACAGAGCTCATCGGCATGAATGAAATCGCGCGAATTGCTGTCCTGATACCCTGCTACAACGAGGAAGCGGCCATAGCCAAAGTGGTGCAGGATTTTCGCGCTGCGCTGCCGATGGCGGATATCTACGTCTACGACAACAACTCGAAAGACGGGACTGCCGCGCGCGCGAAACAGGCCGGGGCGATTGTCCGTCAGGAAATGAACCGCGGCAAGGGGAGTGTGGTACGCCGCATGTTCGCCGACATCGAAGCAGACATCTATGTGCTGGTTGACGGTGACGATACCTACGATGCGTCCTTTGCACCCCTGTTGGTAAGGGCGCTGATCGACCAGGGCCTGGATCTCGTTTCGGGCCGGCGAATCGCCGTGGCGGACGCGGCCTATCGTGCCGGGCACCGTCTTGGAAACAGGATGCTTACGGGACTAACCGCTGCGATGTTTCGCGTCAAGCTGGCAGATCTGCTCACCGGCTATCGGGTGCTGTCGCGGCGGTTTGTCAAGTCGTTTCCGTTTACCGCCGAAGGCTTCGGGATCGAGACCGAATTGACCGTGCATGCGGTCAGGCTGCTCATGCCGATGGTGGAGATCGATACATGTTACAAGGAGCGCCCCGCAGGCTCCGTTAGCAAGCTCAATACGTGGCGCGACGGATTTCGCATCCTTCTTACGATTCTGGCACTGGTGCGCGAAGAACGGCCTTTCATATTCTTCACCACGCTGTTTGTGGTCCTTGCGGCTTTCTCCCTTCTGATCGGCACGCCCGTTGTCCTCGAATATCTCAGGACCGGATTGGTGCCGCGATTGCCGACCGCCGTTCTGGCGACAGGCCTCATGGTGCTCGCGTTCCTGTCTCTGGCCAGCGGGCTCATTCTCGACACGGTGACGCGCGGACGCTGGGAGTTCAAACGCGTCGCCTACCTCGCCATTTCCGGGCCGCACGGCCTGAAGCTGCCGCGAGACGCATGAGACGTTTTTTCAATTCGAGGTTCATGCGTTTTGCCTTCGTGGGGAGCGCCGGGTTTGTCGTCAACTGGCTGGTGTTGGCGGCCGTGCTTCACCTCGTGCATCTGGATAAATACAGCGGCTGGTTTGTCGCATTTTTGGTTGCCGTCACATTCACCTGGTGGGGCAATCGCATGCTCACCTTCCGCGAGTTCGCCGCGCGTCAGGGTCTGTTCGAGGAGTGGGCGACGTTCCTGATCGCGAACAGCGTCGGTGCAACAGCCAACTTCGCCGTGTACTGGGCGCTTGTCACATTCGCGTCCCGCCCCTTCGCGAATCCTCTCGTCGCCATTGCGGGCGGTACCCTGGTCGGGCTTTTTTTCAACTTTGCGGCTTCGCAACGCTTCGTCTTCCGGAAGCGATCAGCGAAGCCGCGCTAGTTCGTCGAGGACGCCCGTGCCGGCGGGTGTGTCGAGCTCGATACGCGTGGTTTCGGTCAGACGCACTAGCATCATATAGTAACCGGTGGTGAGGATCACCTCCACGGTCTCCTGCGGCGAGAATTGCGCGGCCATGGCCCTGACCGATTCTTCGCTGGCGCGGACGTTTTCGACCACTTCCCTCACAAAGCCAAGCAAGAGCTTTTCGCGCGCGTTGAACGCCGCATCGTCGATGTTGCCGGCTTCCAATGCGGCGATCTGGTTTCGGGTACAACCCACGCCTTCCGCTATCGCGACATGCTGAACCCACATATAGTTTCCCGCTTCCAGATGAGCGGCCCACAGAATGACGAGCTCGCGCAGCGAAGGCTTGAGTTTTTGGCGCGAAAGAATGGCACCGCTCAGACGCAGCGCCGGCACGAAACATGTTGCCGCGTTGGCCCACATCCGGAAGATGTTGAGCTTGCGTGGCAGCCGCGCCATGGCGTCGCGCACATCTTCCGGGGAGGAGGCAATGTCGGCATAGGGCAACAGGGCCACGATTGTCTCCCCGGCAAATCCGCAATTCGAAAGATGAACGAAGATGCCGCAACCCTGCAACAGCTAAATGGACAATCCGCCGACAAGGCGCGGTTCAGAGCAATGGATCGTCAGACCCGGCGCCAGGGGATTCAAGGGTCACGGATTTCACAATTGCGAAGAGCGGCATGCCCGCCGCGATGTTCAGGCGAACCAGCGAGGCTCGCGTGATGCGTGCGATCAGCCTGATGCCTCCGCAGGCAAGCTGAACATCGGCATACACGCCACCGTCCGAGCGAATCCCGGTCGCAGTCGCATCCAGCACGTTGTTGGCGCTGATTGCGGCCGGCCGTTCGCGGGCAAGCATGATATCTTCGGCACGAATGCGCACGCGCAAGGGAGCCCCGACGCGCCGTTCGATACGCGGAACCACCAGTTCGCCACCGTCGAAACCCAGAAGGGTCAGCCCGTCCTCTCCGCGCTGCTCCAGGACACAGACAGGAATTGTCGCGCCGTAGGCGGCAACGCCGGTCAGCGAGGAAAATTCCAGGCTCGACAGGAGATCGAAGACGGATTCCTGGCTCGTCACGCGGCCGGACTTCAGGACCACCACCTGGTCGGCAAGTCGGGAAAGTTCCTCGACGGAATGCGTCACGTAGAACATCGGGATTCGTGCCTGATCCCGAAGCCGCTCGAGATAGGGAATAATTTCTTCGCGGCGGCGCGCATCGAGCGACGCAAGAGGCTCGTCGAGCAGGAGCAGCGTTGGATTCGCCAGCAAGGCGCGGCCCAGTGCTACGCGATTGCGCTCGCCGCCGGAAAGCCTGGCGGGCTTACGGCTGAGAAGCGACTCCAGACCCAGGAGCGCAAGAATATCTCCAAAGGAAACCGCGTCCGAACGGCCTGTGCGCCGCCAACCGAAGTAGAGATTGTCCCGCACGCTCATGTGGGGAAACAACCGCGTGTCCTGAAAGACATAGCCGATCCGGCGTTCTCGCGCGGGCACGAAAATGCCGCGTTCGGTGTCGAGTACGACGCGTTCGTCGATCACGATGCGTCCTTCGCACGGCCTGAAAAGACCGGACAGCGCATTGATGGTTGTCGTCTTGCCGGAACCCGACGGTCCGAAGAGCGCCGTTATGCCCCGTTCTTCGATGCGAAAGGACACATCGAGCGCGAAGGCTCCGAATCGATGGCGCAGATGTGCTTCGATGCTCACCCGAGAACGAACGCGCGCGCGCGGCGCTCTGCCAGCTGCGCGAGCATGATCCCCGCCAGCGCGAGCAAAATGGAGAGGCCCGCAAGTCTTGCGGCTTCGACTTCGCCGCCCGGCTGCTGCAACGCGCCGTAAATCGCGAGTGGAAGTGTTTGGGTTTCGCCGGGGATGTTGGAGACAAAGGTGATGATGGCGCCGAACTCGCCGAGCGCAGCGGAGAATGCCGTAATCGCGCCGGCAATGATGCCTGGAAGAGCAAGCGGCAAGATGACATTGCAAAAACGGTCGAATGCGCGCGCGCCCAACGTCTCGGCAGCTTCGAGGAGCCCGGCATCGATCGCTTCCAGGGAAAGGCGGATGGCTCGAAACTGAAAGGGAAAGGTGATCAGTCCGGCCGCAAGCGCTGCTCCCTTCCAGTTAAAGGCCAGCCTCAACCCCAGATGATGCAACAACCAGCCGCCCAGCGGCTCGTGGGAGCCAAAGGTGATCAGGAGCAGATACCCGACGACGACCGGCGGCAGAACAAGCGGCAGGCTGAGAATTCCCTCCGCGATTGCCCTGCCGCGGAATCGCCGGCGCGCCAGCAGCAGGGCGCAGGCCAGCGCGGCCGGCAGCGCACAGAAGACGCCGGTAAGAGAGACCTCAATGCTCAGGAAAAGTGCCTGACTTTCGGCCGCTGTCAGCATGAAGCGATCAAGGTGCAGAAAAGCCATAGCGCCGAAATACAGCAAGCGCGTCGGAGCCGGTCAGATACCGGTAATAGGCGAGCACAACCGCGGACGCCTGCCCCTTTACCAGCGCAAACGGGTAAACGATAGGGGAATGGCTGGAGTCCGGGAACACGCCGACACTCTTCACCCGGTCGCTGATGCGCGCATCCGTGGCATACACGATACCAAGCGGCGCCTCGCCGCGTTCGACAAGCGTGAGTGCGCCGCGCACGTCCTCGGCGCGCGCAAGTTGTGGCGCTACCAGCCGCCAGGCACCCAGATTTTGCAGCGCCTCCCGGGCATAAATGCCGGCCGGCACGTGATCCGGATCGCCGACGGACAGCCGGCCATCCGGACCAAGCAGCTTGAGCCAATCGATGCGTGCGTCGATGGCACGCGGAGCAATGCGGGACTCTTTCGGCGCAATCAGCACAAGCTGATTGCCCAACACGTTCCGGCGCGACGCGGAATCGATCAGATTCTTTCGCGCGAGATAATCCATCCACATCGCGTCCGCCGAGAGAAAGACCTGCGCCGGCGCCCCCGCTTCGATCTGACGGGCAAGCGTGGAGGAAGAGGCAAAAGAATGCTTGACGACGACGCCCGTCCGTCTGCCGTAAGCGGCATCGACATCCTGCAGCGCATTGGTGAGGCTGGCCGCCGCGAAGACCGTGATTTCGTCCTGTGCCGCACCCGTCACGGGAACGCTTAGCACCGCCAGGCAGGCCACAAATAGAGCGGTCAACGCCCACATGCCGGTTCCCTCCCGATTTCGCCCTCGTCTGCATACCACGGACGGAGCAATTCCGACACATCGGCAAGACCCAAGCCAACCCATAGCGCGGGCGCGCAACGTCCCCTAACCTCTGCATGGGACGGCGAAGGGGACAGGCATGAATTTCATAACGCGCAGAAAATCGATCGATACGCTTGCGGAGGGTCACAGCCGCCTCAAGCCGACCTTGAGCTGGCCGCATCTCGTCGCCCTGGGCGTGGGCGCGATTGTGGGAACCGGTATCTACACGCTGACGGGGATCGGCGCCGGGCTGGCGGGTCCGGCCGTCATCCTGTCCTTTGGGCTTTGCGGCGTCATTTGTGCGTGTGCCGCCCTTTGCTACGCGGAAATGTCGACCATGATGCCGGTAGCGGGAAGCGCCTACACCTACAGCTATGCCGTGCTCGGTGAGTTGCTCGCCTGGATCGTGGGCTGGAGCCTGGTGCTGGAATATACGGTCGCGGCCAGCGCGGTTGCGGTGGGGTGGTCCGCGCATGTGGCGGAATTCATTCATGCCGCGCACTGGGCCTTCCCGGCCGCCCTGCTGCAGGGCGCCGAAGCAGGCGGCATCGTCAATTTGCCGGCCGTCATCATCGCTGCCGCCGTCACGCTGCTGCTGGTCGCGGGGACGCGCGAAAGCGCAACCGTCAATATCGTCCTGGTGATCGTCAAATTGAGCGCGCTTGTTGCCTTTGTCGCGTTTACGCTCCCGAGCTTCGATGCCGCCCGTTTTCATCCGTTTGCGCCTTATGGCTACGGCTCGCACCTCGATGGCGACGGCGCCACGCGTGGCGTTCTCGCGGCGGCGGCCCTCATCTTCTTTGCCTTTTACGGCTTCGATGCGGTTTCGACGGCCGCCGAAGAGACCAAAAACCCGGCGCGCAATCTGACGATCGGAATCATGGGCTCGATGATTCTGTGTACCGTCATTTACATTGCCGTGGCAGGAGCTGCCCTGGGTGCGGCGTCCTATCTCGATATTGCCCGAAGCGGCGCACCGCTGGTGCATGTCCTGGAACTGGTGCGGCACCCCTTTACGGCCCAGCTTGTCGCGGGCGCCGCCATCGTGGCGCTGCCAACCGTCATTCTCGTTCTGATGTACGGCCAGAGCCGCATATTTTTCGTAATGGCGCGCGACGGCTTGCTGCCGTTTTCGCAAACGCTGTCGCGGGTCAGCGACCGGACCGGAACTCCGGTTCTGATGACGGTCTGCACGGGAATTGTCGTCATGGTGCTCGCCTCGACCCTCAAGCTCGATCAGATCGCGCTGCTGGCGAATGCCGGGACCTTATGCGCCTTCATCGCGGTTGCGCTTTGCCTGCTGGTCTTGCGGCGGCGCGATCCGGATCGCCCGCGGGTTTTTCGCGTGCCGATGGCCTGGATCGTGGCGCCGTTCTGCATTGCAGGCTGTGGCTATTTGTTTGCGATCGGCCTGCCGCGGTTTACCCAGTGGTGGTTCGTCCTGTGGAACGGCGCCGGGCTTGTCGTCTATTTTTTGTATGGCGCCCGGCAAAGCCGGCTGGCCCGCCAGGGCGCGTCCTGACCGTTCGGGTTACTCGCGATAGTATTCGCGATACCAGGCGATGAAGCGGGGAATGCCAATTGCGATCGGCGTCGTGGGTTCGAAACCCAAAACGCGCCGGCTGCTCTCGATGTCGGCATAGGTCGCCGGGACATCGCCGGGGTGCATCGGCTCCAGTTGCAGCTCGGCCTTCTTGCCGAGCGCATTTTCAATGATGGCGATGAAGTCGGTGAGTTTTTCGCTGCGATGATTGCCGAGATTGTAAACCGCGTGCGGCGGAATTCCCGACGGCGGCCGATCGAGGGTGCGCACAACGCCGGCGACGATATCGTCGACATAGGTAAAATCCCGCCACATCTTGCCATGGTTGAAGACATGGATCGGCTCGCCCTTCAGGATCGCGCGGGTAAAAATGAATGCCGCCATGTCCGGCCGTCCCCACGGCCCGTAGACCGTGAAAAAACGCAAGCCCGTGGCGGGAATTTTGTACAGATGGGCGTAGGTATGGCCGATGAGTTCGTCGGCGCGTTTGGTGGCGGCATAGAGCGAATTCGGCTGTTCGACGGGATCGTTCACCGAGAAAGGCAGCTTCGTATTGCCGCCATAGACGCTTGACGAGCTCGCGTAAACGAAATGCCCCAGCGCATCCAGACGCCTGGCCAGCTCGAACATGACCACCTGCCCCATCACGTTGGACGTGACGTAGACATAGGGATCCGTAAGGGAATGACGCACGCCGGCCTGTGCCGCCAGGTGGACGATGCCGCGGATTTTCGGGAATTCGCCGGACAGCGCGAGCACCGCCTCGCGATCGGAAACGTCGAGCTGTCGAAAGGAGAAATTCTCTTGCGCGGTCAGCCGCGAAAGCCGCGCCTGTTTGAGGGAAACCTCGTAATAGGAATTGAGATTGTCGATGCCCAGCACGGCATCGCCGCGGGAAAGCAGCGCCTGGCAAACGTAAGAGCCGATGAATCCCGCTGCCCCGCTGACGAGTATCATCTGCGCCTCAAAACCGGATTGCGGCGGTTCGACAACCCGCCTCGGGAGAGACGCTTGTGTCGCGTCGGGAGGCATTTGTCCACTGTCGCGGACCATTTCAGGTTGCGTTGAGCGTTCACAAATTTACGCTTTGGCGAGCGGAGCCCGCGTCTCGCGTCGCCATAGCGGACGCAGACCAAGACGACCCCACAAACTCGCCATTCCTGCCAGCGCCATCACTGCGCCGCCCAGCCAGATGAACGGCGCCAGCGGATTGACCAGCACCCGCACCGTCCAGCGCCCGCCGCCGCGATCGTCGCCGATTGCGATATAGAGGTCGGACAATCCCGTTGTGCGGATGGCCGTGTTCGAGATCGCCTGGCCTTCCGCCGGATAGAACCGTTTCTCGGGCTTCATGACGGCAATTAGTTGCGTGCCCTTTCGCACTTCGACGACGGCGCGCGCCGCGCGGTAGTTGGGACCATCGACCACGCCAACGCCGTCGAAGCGCAAATTATAGCCGGCGACGGCAAGCGATTGTCCGGGCCCCAGAACATCGACGACTTCGCTGCGCCACGCGACGGCCGCGATTCCGATCAGCGAAATGCCGAGTCCCGCATGCGCGATCGCCGACGCGAGCGAGGCGAACGACAGCGCGCGCGTCCTTGCCTGTTCGCGCCACTGGATGACGCTCGCCGTGATCACCCAGCCGGCCAGCGCGAACGCACCGGCCGCTGCCAGCGAATGCGGCGCCATCGTCGCGAAGGCGAGGGTACCGGCGACGGCGGCGACGCCCAATCCCGGCGACAGGATGCGAAACGCTGCGCGCAAATCGCCCTTGCGCCAGCCCATGCGCGGCCCGAAGGGAACGCACAGCAGCAGCACGGCGAAGATCGGGGCAAAGGTGATGGCGAAATAGGGCGGCCCCACGGAAATCCGCGTGCCCGTCGCCGCTTCGAGAAACAGCGGATACAGCGTGCCGAGAAATACCGTTGCCGCGGCGCCCGCCAGCAGCAGATTGTTGAGCAGCAGCGCGCTTTCGCGACTGGCGATGTCGAACGCGGTGCCGCTTTCGAGCTTCGGCGCCCGCCAGGCAAACAGCGCCAGCGCGCCCGCGATGGCGACGACGAGCATCAGCAGAATGAATTTTCCCCGCTCGGGATCGTTGGCGAAGGCATGGACCGAGTTGAGCACGCCGGAGCGCACGAGAAAGGTGCCGATCAGCGACAGCGAAAAGGCGCCGATGGACAACAGCAAAGTCCAGCTGCGAAACGCGCCGGTGCGTTCCGTCGCCAGCGCCGAATGCAGCATCGCCGTGGCCACCAGCCACGGCATCAGCGCCGCGTTCTCCACCGGGTCCCAGAACCAGAAACCGCCCCATCCGAGGACATAATACGCCCACCAGCTTCCGAGCGTGATGCCGAGCGTGAGCGCGATCCACGCCACCAGCATGAACGGCCGCGCCGCGCGCGCCCAGCCCGCATCGGCGTCGCCGGTGATCAGCGCCGCAGCGGCATAGGCGAAGGTGGCCGAAAGCCCGACATAGCCCAGATACAGCATCGGCGGATGGAACGCCAAACCGGGATCCTGCAGCAGCGGGTTGAGGCCGGCGCCTTCGAACGGCGGCGGATCGAGGCGCAGGAACGGATCGGAGGTGAAAAGAATGAACAGCAGAAACGCTGCCGCCAGCAATCCCATCACGCCGAGCGCCACGGCCGACAGCCGCTCTCCGCCGCGGCGTGCCAGCGCCATCAGCGCGGTGTAGGCGGCCAGCACCATCACCCACAGCAGCATGGAGCCTTCGTGATTTCCCCACACGCCGGTGATTTTGTAGAGCAGCGGTTTCAGCGTGTGCGAGTTCTGCGCCACGTCGACGATGCTGAAATCCGACGTGACGAAGCCAAAGGTGAGCGCGCCGAAGGCCAGCGTCACGAAGACAAAGAATCCCAGCGCCGAGGAGAACGCGACTTGGCGGGAAAGCGCCGCGTTCGGGCGCGCCCCCCACAATCCCGTCGCCGCCTGCACCAGCGAAAGCCCCAGCGCCAGACACAACGCGAACTGTCCGATCTCGCCCGTCATTCTAATCTCTCTATGGCCGAGCCAGCAGTCGCATTCGGATTCGACCCCGATCAACGACGGAAAAATGCCCAGGCCAATCGTTTCTGGTATTCAAGATGGCCGCCAATTGCTCTCCTGCCCTTTGGGGCGCGGGCATAGGGACACGAAAAAGAACAACTCCGCACTGAGGTGGCAGAGCCGTACTTCTTGCCAGCTCTCCAAAATCCTTGTCGAAAGTCAGAAGCACGCGCTGTTCACGAACTGCCTGTGTCAGGACCTCACGATCGCTGGAACCGGGAGCGTCGAGACGCACCCACGCGACGTCGTGTCCCATCGCGCGAAGAGCTTTCACGGCAGCATCGGGAAAATTTTCATTGGCGAGAAACTGCATCTCAGGCCGCGTCCGGGAAAACCCTTTCCGAACTCAACGCATCGCGCGCATAGCTTAAGCACGCAAGAACATCGCCATGCGTAAGACCTTTATAGTTGGCAATAATATCGGTTTCGCTCCAGCCGTCGGCGAGCAGCCCGATAATGAATTCGACGGAAAGGCGCGTTCCCCTGATCACGGGCTTGCCAACGAGGACATCGGGGTTAAGGGTAATGCGCGGATGTTCGACTGCCATTGGGTAGCCTCTCCTTCGAAGAGTCGAATCCTATCCGACCAAACTCTACAACGCGAACTGCCAGATCTCGCCCGTCACGGGCCGCCTCCCTTCCAGCGGCCGGCCCGCTTGAGAGCGTCCACCACGTCGGGCGGCATATAGCGTTCGTCGTGCTTGGCGAGAATCTCGCTCGCGTCGAAGGCGCCGCCGTCCGCCAGGGTGCCCGAAGCGACCACCCCCTGGCCCTCGCGGAACAGATCGGGCAGCACGCCCACATAGTCCACGGGCACGGCGGCGCGGCCGTCCGTCACCCGAAAGCGCACTTCCGCGCCCGGCCCGCGCCGCACGCTGCCCTTCTCCACCAGCCCGCCGATGCGAAAGGCGACGCCGGCCGGCACGTGCTTTGTCGTCAGATCGGACGGGCTGTAGAAATACAGGACATTGTCCTTGAGCGCGCTGACGACCAGCGCGGCACCGCCCGCCCCCGCCAGCACCACCGCCGTCGCGAACATCAGCCGCCGCCGTTTCCTCGCGTTCATAAAGTCGTCCCGGCAGACAGAATCGGGCGGACTATAGAGGCCGGCCCGCCAAGCGGCCATGCGCAGTTTCACCGCAACCGCAACCCGCCCTCGGGAGGCCCCGACGCCGGGCCAACTCCGCCGAAAGCGGCAAAGCGCCAGGGAACCCCGCGCTCCTTCGCCGCGTTCTTTCGACGGGCGCGGGGGTTTGTCGCGCGGGCAAAAGGAATTTCCCTCCATGACTTCGAAAACCGAATCGGACATCGAGGCCTTGTCCGACGAGCTCGGCAGCTTGCGGGAACAGATCGCCAAAGTGGCGCAACGGCTCGGCGACACCGCCACCCATGCCGGCGAGGACGCCGGCAGCATGGGCAGGCGGGCCTGGTATGCCGTCCAGGACGAGGCGGAGCCTTTCATTCGCGGCTTCGAGGACCACCCGATTCTGAGCACAGCGTTTCTCTGTGGCATCCTGGGGCTGCTTCTGGGGCTGTTGTTCGCCAGACGCCTGTAACCAGAGGCATGTGACCGGACGCATTTGAACTGGAGGCGCCTTGCATTTCATGCGGGGCGCGCGCCTTTCGCCAACGAGGAGAGCATCGTGACCCAGCCCGCCAGGATCGACGCCAAGACCACCGCCAGGACCGACGCCAAACCCAAAAAGCCTTTTCTCACCGATGTCAAAACCCTGCGCGAGCGGGCCCGCCGGCATCTCGAAACCGGCAATCTCACGGCCAGCTATGTCGGCGATGCCGCCAAGACCATCGAAATCCTGCAATCCGTTCTGGCGACCGAAATCGTCTGCGTGCTGCGCTACACCATGCATGCCATATCCGCGACCGGGATTTCGAGCGACAGCGTGAAGAAGGAATTCTCCGAGCACGCCCGCGAAGAGCAGGAACACGCCATGGAAGTGGCGGAACGCATCAACCAGCTGGGCGGCAAGCCGAATTTCAATCCCGAAGGCCTGCTGTCGCGCTCGGCCTCGCAATATGCCGAAGGCGAAAACCTTGTCGACATGATCCGCGAGAATCTCATCGCCGAGCGCATCGCGGTGGATCATTACCGCGAGCTGATCCGCTGGTTCGGCGACGACGACCCCGCCACAAGGGTGATGCTGCAGGGCATTCTGCGGGTCGAGGAAGAGCATGTAAACGACATGCACGACCTTCTCGTCGCCCATGAAGGCACCCCCATGCTGCCGAAATAATTGGCGGCGCAGCAGAGTCCTTTTCCCTGCCCGGCGCATCTGATCTAGTCGGGCGCATGGTGACGCTGAACCGCATCTACACGAAATCCGGCGACAAGGGCGAAACCGCGCTGGGCGACGGCAGCCGGGTGGCGAAACATGCCTTGCGCATTGCCGCCTGTGGCACGGTGGACGAAACCAATGCCGCCATCGGCATCGCGCGGCTTTACACCGAAGGCGAGCTGGACGCGATGCTGGCGCGCATCCAGAACGATCTGTTCGATCTCGGCGCCGATTTGTGCGTGCCCGAAGAAAGCCGGCGGGGCGGCGAGGCGCTGCGCATCGCGGACTCCCAGGTGGAAAGGCTGGAGCGCGAGATCGACGCGATGAATGCGGAGCTTTCGCCGCTCGGCTCGTTTGTGCTGCCGGGGGGAACGCCGGCGGCGGCGCATCTGCATCTGGCGCGCACCATCGCGCGGCGCGCGGAGCGGCTGATGGTGGAATTGTCGGGGCGCGAAAGCGTGGGCGCCGCGGCGCGGCGCTATGCGAACCGCCTGTCGGACCATCTGTTCGTCGCCAGCCGCTTCGCCAACGCCAAAGGCGCCGCCGACGTTTTGTGGATTCCGGCCGCGAACCGCTAGCGCGCGGGCGCGCAGCTATCGGTTGCGGATACTCCGGCGAATTTTCGCGACTCGCGCCAAACGATTGCCGGGCCTGAATAATCGGGGAAATCGTCCGCGAAACGTTCTGCGTACGGAATAAAGGTGTTGCATCGTTTGATCAAACGCGCTATACATTTCGGCATGTCGGGAAGCTGCGCCAGGCCGCAGCCGTGAACCGGCCGTAAATCCCCTCAACTGCCCCCGCCAAAATCCGAAACCGTCAAACAGCCGACGCGCGCGCTTGCGCGCGTCGCATGAGGACTCATGAGCGAACATCCCAAAGTCGGCTACAAGCGCCCGCCGCGCGACAAATGCTGGAAGAAAGGCCAGTCCGGCAATCCTTCCGGCCGTCCGCGCGGACACCGCAATCTTGCCGCCGTGCTGACCGAAATTCTCAACGAAACGACCACCTTCGCCGTGAAC
>DATCBQ010000020.1:0-5353 GCA_036511745.1 Rhizomicrobium sp. | reverse complement strand
CGTCGTCTTAAATGCGCGACAAGCCGGGCGCCGCGCCCTTCGCGCTTGCGGCCTTTGGCGCGAACGATGCGCACAACTTTGCCGTCGAACTCGAATTCCACTTCCGTCTGCGGCAGCAGACCCGCGCGCTCGCGGATTTCAACCGGAATGGTCACTTGGCCTTTGGAGGTGATTCGCATGGACGTTTCCTTACTCTTACATGTAAGGGTAAGAAACCTGGGATCGATTTACAAGACGCAAACCGTCCGCGGTCGGCGAATTCTTGTCGAGGAGTTCATGCAGCCGATGGGGCTGGCGCGGCCCGCATTGGCCGAGGCGATAGAGAAATCCGGCGACAGCTTGGTGACGAGCGGAAGACGGCGGTTTCAATCCGGGGTTTCATCCGTTTCTGTCCGGTCGTCGGCGAAAAGCAGATCGCCGGAATCGTCTGTGTCGTCGGAATACCGCTCGGCAAGCCGCGCCACGGGTGCGGCATCGGGGAACATGTAGCTCAACGGATCCGTCCGCCCGCTTGGGGCGGCCAGTAGACCTCCCGCGTCCGCGCCGGCGATCTCGTCCGGCTGCGTCCTGGGAGCGTTCGCTTCCGGCGACAGCATCCGCGTACCGGAGACGATCACAAGAATGAGAACGACGGCCGCCGCCGAAGCCACGCCCACGCGCCGCATGCGCCGGCGCCGCGCGATGATGATGTCCGCACGGCGCAGCACGCGCTGGGTGAAATCGGCACTCAGGCCGGGCTCGCCAGGATCTACCGTTGCGTTCATTCCGCGTCTCCGGCCAGCAGGATCACTCTCAGGTTTTCGCGGGCGCGATGCAGCCGTGACTTTACCGCGGACACGCCGGCGCGTGCCAACTCGGCAAGCTCCTCATAGCTCCTGCGTCCGTCGAGCGAAAGCTTGAGCAACTCGCGCTGCGCCTGGGGCAGGCGTTCGATGCTGCGCGCGACTTTCTCGGCGTCCGCGCGGTCCGGCGCAATTTCCGCTGCGGCGACTGCATCGTGCTGCGGTTCGTGCGCAACGAACATCCGACGCCATATCCGGCGGGTGCGCAGGTGATCGCGGCAGGCATTGCGGGCGATCTGGAACAGCCACGGCTCGAACCGCTCGGCCGAACGCAGCCGCGGCAGCGCAAGCACCATCTTTACGAAGACGGTCTGGCAAAGATCCTCGTAATGCGCCATGTCTGCCGTCTGTGCGATCACGAACCGCGCCACGCGGCCCTGATAGCGCGCGATCAGGGCTTCCACCGCCTCCCGGTTTCCCGCAATGGCCCGGACGATCAGGGTGATCGTCTCGGGCGACTGCGGCTGCATAACCGGCGGCGGTTGCGGAACGCTCACGCGTTGCTCAATTCTCCGGTTCGGCCATGCCTTCGGGCTCCGATCCCATGAGGCTCTGGATCTGACTATGCAGGGACTGAAGCTGCGCATGCACCTGAGCAAGCCTGTTCAGTTGCTCCGGCGTCAGGACTCCGCGGATAGCGAGCGCCGTGTCGACCATATTCTCACTCAGATTCTGCTGGATGCTCGACAAGTGTTGCACCAGCGGCTTGAGATCGGAATCCGTGACTCGTCCCGTGCCCAGAAGCTTTTCGGCAATCTGCTCGTGAAGGGCGTGAAGCTGCTGTCCTAGCGTGCGCATCTGACCTTGGTCGGATTGCAGGATCTGGCGGACTTGCGCTTGTTGTGCGGAAGTGAGATTGGCCGATTTGAGCAGCATCAGAAAGCTACCCCCATGCATGCCGTCCATGGCGTGGCCTCCCATGGCCGTCATGCCCATGGCTTGGGCCGAGACTGTCTGTGTTGTCAGAGGCTGCATGCATACAAGGCCGATGGCCGCCGCGATGGCGAGTTTCGTACGGGTCATGAAATGTCTCCGTTAATGGACTGTCTTTGTCTAAGGACGGAGCACGGCCGCAAAAGTTTCGCCGACCGCCAGCTTAAGCCCGCGCCTGCTCCAGAATATAATCTTTATGTCCGTCCCGAGCATCCCGCAGTTCGCCAGGGTAGCCTTCCCCCCATGCGCTCCTCGGATGTGGTCATCGTCGGCTGAGGGGATAACGGGCTTGTGTGCGCGTTTTATCTGGCGCGCCTGCCGTCGCTCCGCTCACATGTCGCGCGACGCGGCTTCCTTATCCGAAAAACAATCCGTCGCGACAAGAACGCAGTGACTCACCCGCTCGCCAGCAGCGCATTCAGCAGCGCGTGTCGGGAGGTGGCGAACGGATTGACGACCGTCACGCCACCCCAGGAGAAGCCGTCCTGAAGATCTTCGGACAGCAACAGCCGACAGCCGGCCCGTGATACAGCCGACAGAATGATCGCATCCCAAATCCACAATTGATGATCCGTCGCGAGGTCGGCCGCTGCCTGCACGACTTCGAAAGATGTCTCCGCAACGGGAAAAGCGTCGCCCCAGCTCAACAGCGCATCGCGGGCGTCCTTTCGGGATCTGCCGGCCTTGCGGATCAGCAGATGAAAAAGTTCGCCAAGAACCTGCGCCGGAACGATTGCTGCCGCCTTGGGCAGACATCGAAGAAAATCGACGGCGGCATCGCGCTGCTCGATCCCGTTGACGCCTTCGGCGTATGCAAGAACGTTCGTGTCGATTGCGGCCCTCACCGCTCCCCCTCGTAAAGCTCATCCCGCGTCCAGCGCCCGCCTTCGACGACGGGCTGAGTTTCAAGGCGTGAAAACAGCGCCGAACGGGCGCTCGCTGGAACTGTGTCGTGCTCTCCAGGAGGAACAAGGCGCGCGACCGGCTTTCCGTGGCTGGTGACGATATAGCTGCACCCCTCCCGTACTCCGCGCAGAAGCAGTGAAAACTGACGGTTGGCGTCTGTTGCCGAAATGGTCTTTTCCACGCGTCCTCCAGAATATAGTGATATTACCTACTATATGCGGACTGTGACGAAATCAAGCCGGGTGGTATCGAATCAGCGCTTTCGGGCACTCCTCCTCTGCGCTGGAGTGCGTTGCATAGCCTGCGATAGTAGCCTCCGCCGATGCGCGACTCGGATGTTGTCATCGTCGGCGGGGGGCATAACGGGCTGGTGTGCGCGTTTTATCTGGCGCGCGCGGGGCTGTCCGTCACCGTGCTGGAACGCCGGCACATCGTCGGCGGCGCCGCGGTCACGGAAGAATTCGCGCCGGGCTTTCGCAACTCGGTGGCGAGCTACACGGTCTCGCTGCTGGCGCCGAAAATCATCGCCGATATGGCGCTGGCGCAGCACGGCCTGCGTATCCTTTCGCGCCGTGTGCAGAATTTCCTGCCGCTGAACGACCGCGAATATCTGCTGACGGGCGAGGGCCGCACCAAAGGCGAAGTCGCGAAATTCTCGCAGCGCGATGCAGAGCGCCTGGACGAATTCTCCGCGCGGTTGACGCGTCTCGCCGATCTGGTGCGCGCGACATTGCTCAAGCCGCCGCCCAACGTGACGCAAAGCGGGTGGCGGGGCGCGCTGGGCGAAATGGCGCGTTCGATTCCGCTGGCGCGACTGCTTGGCGGCATCGACATGACGGCCAAGCGCGATCTGCTGGCGCTGTTCGGCCAATCGGCCGGCGACTGGCTCGACGGCTGGTTCGAAAGCGATCCGATCAAGGCGGTTCTGGGCTTCGATGCAATTGTGGGCAATTATGCCAGTCCCTATGCGGCGGGCACCGCCTATGTGCTCCTGCATCACGCCATCGGCGAAGTTAACGGCGCGAGAGGCACCTGGGGCCATGCGATCGGCGGCATGGGCGCCATTACGCAGGCGATGGCGAAGGCATGCGCGCAACTCGGCGTCGAGATTCGCACGAACGCGGACGTGCGCGAGATCGTTGTCGAGAAGGGCCGCGCCGTGGGAGCGGCGACCAACTCGGGCGAAATCTTCCAGGCCCGCGCCACGATCTCGAACCTCAATCCGAAACTGCTGTTCCGCTCGCTGGTCGATCCTGCTTTGCTGCCGGACGATTTCCGCGAACGCATGGCGCATTATCGCTGCGCCTCGGGCACCTTTCGGATGAATGTGGCGCTTTCGGAATTGCCGCGCTTTTCGTGCCTTCCCGAAGCGGGCGATCACCTGACGGCGGGCATCATCATGGCGCCGAGCCTTGGCTATATGGAACGCGCCTACAGCGATGCTCGCGCCCATGGCTGGTCGAAGGCTCCGATCGTGGAAATGCTGATCCCGTCTTTCGTCGACGAGACGCTGGCGCCGGAAGGCCGTCATGTCGCGAGCCTCTTCTGCCAGCACGTGGCGCCGGAGCTGCCGGACGGCCGCTCATGGGATGCGCATCGTGAGGAGGTAGCCGATCTGATGATCAATACCGTCGATGGCTTCGCGCCGGGATTCAAGGCGTCGGTGATTGCGCGCACGGCGATGAGTCCGCTCGATCTCGAGCGTGTCTTCGGCCTGGTGGGCGGCGACATCATGCACGGCAGTTTGAGCCTGGATCAGCTCTTCTCCGCGCGACCCGTTCTCGGACACGGCAATTACCGCAGCCCGATTGCGGGGCTCTATATGTGCGGTTCGGGAACGCATCCCGGCGGCGGCGTCAGCGGCATGCCCGGGCACAACGCCGCGCATGAGGTGCTGAAGGATTGGCGACGGCGAAAGTAGCCGGTAGCGAGTCCGCTCACCACCCGCATTTGTTTTCACACATGCAGCAGCACCGGGATGACGTTGCGGCCGCGGCCGCGCGGCGTCGCCACGACGCGATCGCCCAGGCGCTGGAATTCCAGATCGATGGCCGCCTCGCCGATGGCGAGGCCATGAATCGTCAAATTGTCTATGCCGACGGGAAGCCGGGGCTGCTCGACATGGATCTCGCGGCGAAAGCCGTCGATGCGCAGCCCCAGGCACGCCTGCAGCAGCATGAACACCGCGCCCGCCGACCACGCTTGCGGCAGGCAGGCGACAGGGTAGGCGACCGGAGGCTCGCCGGGCGCCCGGGCAAAGCCGCAGAACAGCTCTGGCATGCGCATATCGAAGCGCACCGCGGCCTCGAATGTCGCGGCCATGATTTGCACGGCGCCGCTGCGATGGCCGTAATTCGCCATCCCGGCCGTGCAAATGGCCGTGTCGTGCGGCCACACCGAACCGTCGTGGTACGACATCGGATTGAACCTTGGTTCGCCCGTGGCCAGCGTGCGGATTCCCCAGCCGGAATTGAAGGCGGGCGAAAGCAGCTGCGCTGCTACTTTTTCCGCCCGCTCTCGTGTCGGCAATTTGCAGAACAACAAATGGCCGGGATTGGAAGCCCGCACCTTGCACTGACCGGAATCGTCGCGGGCGATGGCGTAGAATTCGCGCTCGGGCATCCAGAAATGCGCTTCTACCGCCGCGCGCAGCGTCTCGGCGCGCCTGCGCC
>DATCBQ010000019.1:0-33210 GCA_036511745.1 Rhizomicrobium sp. | reverse complement strand
AGCCTTCGTCGATCACCGCTTCGACATGCTCCTGCGGCAGCTCGGTGATGAAGCGCGACGGCAGCGCGCTTTGCCAGCTGCCATGCACGCGCCAGTTGGCGGCGAAAGTAATACGGGCGCGAATTTTCGCGCGCGTCAGGCCGACATAGGCGAGCCGGCGCTCCTCCTCGAGACCCGCGAGACCCTTCTCGTCCATCGTGCGCTGCGAGGGAAACAGCCCTTCCTCCCATCCCGGCAGGAACACGGTGTCGAACTCGAGACCTTTGGCGGCATGAAGGGTCATCAAACTCATGCGGTCTTCGGTATCGTTCTGCTCGAGCTCCATGACCAGCGAAACATGCTCGAGAAACGCGGCCAGCGAATCGAACTGCTCCATCGAACGCACCAGCTCTTTCAGATTGTCGAGCCGGCCCGGCGCTTCCGCCGATTTGTCGTTCTTCAGCATCTCGGTATAGCCGGATTCGTCGAGCACGATCTCGGCCAGCTCGGTGTGCGGCAGGTGGCGCGCGGAATCGCTCCAGCGCGCGAGCATGGCGGCGAGATCGCCCAGCGCCCTGCGCGCTTTCGGCGGCACTTCGTCGGTGTCCGCGATTTCGCGCGCGGCGGCGAGCAACGGTACGCCGCGGGCGCGGGCGAATTTGTGCAGCGCCTGTACGCTGGCGTCGCCGATGCCGCGCTTGGGCCGGTTGACGATGCGTTCGAAAGCGAGATCGTCGTCGCCCTGCGCGATCAGCCGCAGATAGGCCATCGCGTCGCGGATTTCCGCCCGTTCGTAGAAGCGCGGGCCGCCGATCACGCGATAGGGAATACCGAGCGAAAGAAAGCGGTCCTCGAATTCGCGCATCTGAAAGCTGGCGCGCACCAGCACCGCCATGTCGGAATACAGATGATCGTGGCGATGCAGATCCTCCGCATCCGTGGCCACGGCGCGGGCTTCTTCTTCGGCATCCCACACACCCTGCACCCGGATTTTGTCGCCCGCGTCGCCTTCGGTCCACAAGGTCTTGCCGAGGCGTCCCTTGTTGGCGGCGATGAGGCCGGACGCGGCGCCGAGAATGGCGGATGTCGAACGGTAGTTGCGTTCCAGCCGGATCACTTTGGCGCCTGGAAAATCGCGCTCGAAGCGCAGGATGTTTTCGATCTCGGCGCCGCGCCAGCCATAGATCGACTGATCGTCGTCGCCCACCACACAGATATTGCCCTTGGTGCCCGCGAGCAGCTTGAGCCAGAGATACTGCACGACATTGGTATCCTGGTATTCGTCGACCAGCATGAAGCGGAAGCGCTCGCGGTATTCGCCGAGAATGTCGGGTTGGGTGCGCAGGATGGTCAGCGTGTCGAGCAAGAGGTCGCCAAAATCCGCCGCGTTCAGCGCCTTCAGCCGCTGCTGGTATGCCGCGTAAAGCGTGCGGCCCTTGCCGAACGCATAAGCCTGCGCCTCGCCTTCCGGCACCTCGCCCGGCGTCAGCCCGCGATTTTTCCAGCCATCGATGTAGGAGGCCAGCGTGCGCGCCGGCCAGCGCTTCTCGTCGATGTTTCCCGCTTCGATCAGCTGTTTCATCAAGCGCAACTGATCGTCGGAATCCAGGATCGTGAAATTGGATTTGAGTCCCGCGAGCTCGGCGTTGCGGCGAAGCATGCGCGCGCCGATGGAGTGAAAGGTGCCGAGCCACTGCATGCCTTCGACGACACCGCCGATCAGCGCGCCGATGCGCTCCTTCATCTCGCGCGCCGCCTTGTTGGTGAAGGTGACGGCGAGCATTTGCCCCGGCCACGCGCGCCGGGTGGCGAGGATGTGGGCGAGCCTGGTGGTCAGCACACGGGTCTTGCCGGTGCCGGCGCCCGCGAGCACCAGCACGGCGCCGTCGATCGTCAGAACCGCCTCGCGCTGCTCTTTGTTAAGGCCGCCGAGATAGGGCGGTTCGTGCGAATGGATTCGGGCCTGCGCCTCCTGGCCGAAAGCGGCGTCGAGGGGATCGGACCAGGAGGGAAGATTGGGCGCCATGATTCCACGCAATCTAGCAGCCCAGGTTGCGCGGAGTCGCGTTTGTTCTTTCTCAGGAGCGTTGGACCGCGGGCATCTTGCCCGCATTACGGTCCCGCGCGACCAAGGCGGGCTGGAAGCCCGCGCTCCCAGGGAGTCAGAGTCCCAGAAATTTCAGAATCGCCGCGCGGTCGGCGTCGAGATCGGGCGCGGAGGGGCGTGTTGCCGGGTCTTCGTGCGCCGAAAGCTTGATCGGATTGCCCTGCATTTTGAGCGGCCCGAAATCGGGATCGTCGGCGGTCACGATCATGTTGCGCGCCGCCACCTGCGGGTCGGCCATCACGTCGGCAACATTATTGAGAGGCGCGCAGGGCACCCCGGCGCTCTCCAACAGCGCCAGCCATTCCTTCGAGGTGCGGCTGCTCAACGCTGCTTCGATGTCCTGCTGCAAGACCTGCCAGTGTGTCACGCGCTCGGGATTGGTCAGGAAGCGGGAATCGCGTGCGAGAGCGGGGCGTCCCAGAACATCGGCGATGCGTGCGAACAGCGCATCCGTTCCGGCCGCAATGACGATGTGGCCGTCTTTGGTGGCGAAGGCGGCGAATGGCGCAATGGACGGATGGCGCGAGCCGAGCGGGCCGGGAATTTCGCCGGTGGCGACATGGCGTGCGATCGCATTCTCCAGAATCGCCACCTGGCAATCCAGCATCGAGACATCGACTTTCATCCCTTTGCCGGTGGATTTGCGTTCGTAGAGCGCCGAGGCGATGCCGACCGCCGCGAAGAGTCCCGCCGTCAGATCGCCCATCGAAGAGCCCACGCGGGTGGGCGGACCGCCGGGATGTCCGGTCAGACTCATGATGCCGCCCATCGCCTGGACCACCATGTCGTAGGCCGGTCGTTCGGCGTAAGGGCCCGTGTGGCCGAAGCCCGAAATGCCGGCATAGACAAGACGCGGATAGCGCGTCTTCAGCGTTTCCCAGCCATAACCAAGCCGCTCCATTGTGCCGCCGCGATAATTCTCGATCAGCACATCGGCGCGCGCGAGCAGGGCCTCGAATATTGTGCGGCCGGGTTCACTCTTGAGATCGAGCGCGATCGATTCCTTGCCGCGGTTGATCGACAGGAAATAGCCGGATTTGGTCTTTCCCGTTTTTGAGGTCAGGAACGGACCGATGGAGCGGGAATCGTCGCCGCGATCCGGCGGCTCGACCTTGATGACCCGCGCGCCCAGCTCGGCCATCAGCAGCGCGCAATAGGGACCGGCGAGAACCCGCGTCAGATCGACGACGAGAATGTCGGAGAAAGGCCCTTTCGCCATCTCAATCTTTGTCGTTCCGCTCGATTTTGTGCAGCTCGAGCGCATGGGTGGCTTTCTCGCGGTTCGCTTCGGCGGTTTTGCGCGAAAGCTTCGGCGCTCCGTGAAGAATACGATTGACGCCTGCAATCGTTTCGCGCTCGCCGCGCGTCTTCGCTTTTCGCGCGCGGCGCAGATTGACGATCTCAGCCATCGTCTCTTGCCATGGCGCGCTGCCTCGCGGGTCGCGCCGCCAGCCGTTCGAGATAGCCGTCGTACACTTCGCGCTTGGGCAGCAATGTCCCGCTGAAAAACCCGATCGCCCCGCCAACCAGCACGTCGGCGGCCGTGAAGCTGTCGCCCACGATATAGGGATGGCGCGCCAGGGTCTGCGCCATGAAATTTTCCATTTCGTCGAAGTCGCCAAATCCCGTCGGGCTGTCGTTGTCCCAGCCGCGAAACCTCGCCGCGACAACGGGATTCATCACCCCCGCCCAATAGGCAAGCCATGTCACATAGGCGCCGCGCCGCCTGTCGCCGATGGCCGGCGCCAGGCGCGCCTTAGGAAAGCTGTCGGCGAGATAAAGCGCGATGGCCGCGCATTCGAACACAATCGTTCCGTCGTGATCGATGGCGGGGACTTTCTTGTGCGGATGGATGCGCCGGTAGGTTTCCGGCGCGGATTGCCCCTGGCCGTTGCCGTAAACGATGGGCGTGATTTCGATTCGGTACGGCTCGCCCAGCTCTTCGAGCAGCCACACGATGCTCGACGAACGCGAGCGTGGGGCGTGGTAGAGTGTGAGCATGGCTTTCTCCCGCGTTTGATCTCAGCCATTGTCCTTGGCCTGCGCGCGCCCGTAAGCCGGCCGTTCCAGGCAGCGTTTGACGTAGCTCTCGATTGCCGGCGATTTCGGCATCATCGGGCTGGCGCCGAACATGCCAAAGGTCGTGGCGTACAGCACGTCGGCGGCCGAGAATTTTTCGCCCAGAAGATACGGCGAGGCGCTGAGCGTTCCGATGACGAATTCCATCGCTTCTTCCACCGGCACCCAGCCCGCGGTGCCGCGCGGCACCGGCGTGTTCTGGAATTTCGACATGAACGCCGGCTCCAGCACGCCGCCATAATACGCGAGCCACGAGAGATAGGATCCGCGCCTGGCGTCGCCGACGAGCGGCCCGATGCCGTTCTTGGCGAATTTGTCCGTCAGGTAGAGCGCAATGGCGGGCGATTCCCAAACCACGACGCCATCGTCGGCAATGGCGGGCACCTTGCCGTGCGGATGGGGATTGGCGGGATCGACGCTGCCCGTCCCGTCGGCGCTGCGCACCGACACCTGCTGGATGGTGTAAGGCGCTTCAAGCTCCTCCAGCAAGAATATGAACCGCGACGAACGGGTCTTGGGGTGGTGATAGAGCGCGATCATTTGTGCCTCCGTTGTTGCCTGCATTTCTACACCGCCCCTCCTGACAGCATCATGCCAGCATAAGGGCTCTCCCCGCCGACCACTGCTGACAAATCAGGAATTTCCCCGTACTGGGCCGCCAGCGCGTTGTAAAGCTCTTGCAGTCTAGCGTCTGTATGCTATTGTCATACAGCAAGTTATTGTCGGCAGATACATGGCGACCTCGGTCCTCAGCGTGCGCGTGAACGACGAAGAGCGTTCCCTTCTGGAGTCGGCGTCCGAGCAGGCGCATACCAACTTGAGCGATTTCATCCGGCGCAAGGCGCTCGATGCCGCAGAGATCGACGCTCTGGAACGCCGGGTGGTCACCATCCCTGCCAGGGATTGGGAAGCGTTCGAGGCCTGGGTGCACCGGCCCGGCCAGAAGATTGCTTCCTTGAAGGGCCTCGCGCGCAAGCCGCCGAAGTGGAAATAGCGCTACCGCGCCCGCTGACCGAAAGCGACGATCGCAGCGCTTTCGATTGCGGCCGGGAGTCAATGAATTATTGGTTCCGCCGTCATGGCTGGGCCAACCATGCCGCAGGAATTTCGCGCGTCAACGTCATTTGTGACGCGGCGACAAAACAAATCATCGGTTACGTGACGCTGAGTGCCGCACAGATCGAGCGTGCCAGCCTGCCGAAGGCCAATCAGCGCAACAAGCCCGATCCCCTGCCGGCGACTCTGCTTGGCCAGCTAGCCGTTCGCGGGGACTATCAGGGGCAGGGTTATGCCGCGTCGCTGCTTCTGTTTGCGCTACGCCTTGCGCTCAGGGCTTCGCACGATGTCGCCAGTTGGGGCGTCATAACCCATCCCCTCGATGAAGGTGTGCGGAAGTTCTACGCGCGGTATGGGTTTCAGGATCTGCCGTTCGATCCGCGCCGGGCGATGGTCGTACGCATGGCTGATCTTGTGCGTAGTGACATTGCAGCCCGTTGAACCAGGCGGACATGTGCAAGCGCTATCCCGGCTTTCGTGCTGCCGCGGCCAGCGCGTGAAGGCGGAGCGCGCTTGCGAGCGGGCGCATATCGCGCCCGGCGTCGATCTGCGCCACCAGCGCGGCGAGACTCCGGTTGGCTGCGACCGCTTCCGCCTCCAGACCGCTCCAGAATTCGGGTTCCAGCGCCACGCTGGTGCGGTGTCCGGCGATGGAAAAGGAGCGCTTCTTCAGCACGGCCTATTTCGGATGCACCATGTCTTCGGGCCGCATGAGACGCTCGAATTCCTCCGCCGTGACAAGCCCGGACTTGAGGGCTTCTTCCTTCAGGGTCGTATCGTTCTTGTGCGCGGCTTTTGCGATTCTGGCGGCGTTGTCGTAGCCGATCTTCGGCGCCAGCGCGGTGACAAGCATGAGCGAGCGTTCGACGCCGGCGCGGATGTTGTCCAGCCGCGGCTCGATTCCGGCCACGCAATTGTCGGTGAACGAAACGGCCGCGTCCGCCAGCAGCCGCACGCTTTGCAGGAAGCTGTACGCCATCACGGGATTGTAGACATTCAGTTCGAACTGGCCCTGCGAGCCGGCGAAGGTCACGGTTGCGTTGTTGCCGAAGACACGCGTGCAGACCTGGGTCATCGCTTCGCACTGGGTGGGGTTCACTTTGCCCGGCATGATGGACGAACCGGGCTCGTTCTCCGGCAACGCAAGCTCGCCCAAACCCGAGCGGGGGCCCGAGCCCAAGAAACGAATGTCGTTGGCGATCTTGAACAGCGACGCCGCCACCGTGTTGATGGCGCCATGCGCGAAGATCATCGCGTCGTGGGCAGCGAGAGCTTCGAACTTGTTCGGCGCGCTGGTGAAGGGCAATCCGGTAATGGCGGCGATGCGCTCGGCCACCTTCTGCGCGAATTCGGCCGGCGCGTTGAGACCGGTGCCGACCGCCGTGCCGCCCTGCGCGAGCTCCATCAGTTTCGGCAGGCTTTGTTCGATCCGCTCGATTCCGTTTTCGACCTGCGTCGTATAGCCGGAAAATTCCTGACCGAGTGTCAGCGGCGTTGCATCCTGGGTATGCGTGCGGCCGATCTTGACGATGTCCTTCCACGCCCGGGCCTTGTCGTTCAGCGCCTTGCGCAGCTTCTGCAGGGCGGGAACGAGACGGTGGACGATTTCTTCGGCGCACGCGATATGCATCGCCGTGGGATAGGTATCGTTGGAGGATTGGCTGCGGTTGACATGATCGTTGGGATGCACCGGCTCTTTCGAGCCCATCTCGCCGCCCAGCATTTCGATGGCGCGGTTCGAAACGACTTCGTTCGCGTTCATGTTGGATTGCGTGCCGGACCCCGTCTGCCAGACCACCAGCGGAAAATGATCGTCGAGCTTTCCTTTGATCACCTCCTGCGCGGCGGCGGCAATCGTTTCGCCAAGTTTTTTGTCGAGCTCGCCAAGATCCATATTGGCAAGTGCGGCGGCGCGCTTGACGATACCCAGCGCCCGGACGATCGGCTGCGGCATCCGTTCGCCGCCGATTCGAAAATTCTGCAGCGAACGCTGGGTTTGCGCGCCCCAATACCGGTCCCCGGGCACTTCGATGGCGCCGAAGCTGTCGGTTTCCGTGCGTGTCCTGCTCATGGGATTGTTTTCGCGGGAATCATTTCTTGCGGAAGGAATCCAAGCTTACCACTTCGCCGGGCGCCACGGGCTTTTCCGAAGGTTTGGCGTCGCCGTTGGGCTTTTCCGGAGCCGGCAATGCCGCCGTTACCGAGGCAACGTCAGCGCCCTTTTCCCCTTCGTCTCCTTCGGGCTGAAACTGCAGCCCGAATTGCACGCCGGGGTCCACGAAGGCCGTCAGCGCGTGGAATGGAATGGCGAGCGCGGCAGGAACCTTTCTGAAGGTCAGGGTCACCTCGAAATGATTTTCCTTGACCTTCAAACCCCAATACTGGTGCTGAAGGATGATCGTCATCTCGTCGGGATATTGTTCGCAAAGGAAATCCGGAATCTCCACACCGGGAAAATGCGTCTTGAACGTCAGCCGGAAATGATGCGCCCCGATCAGTCCCTGTTTTTCGACACGCTTGAGCGCCTCTCGAACAACGCTGCGCAACGCCGCGTCGGTGAGCGCTCGATAGCCGATAAAATCCTTCGTCATGACGCTCCGGGGGCGGTATTGGCTGAGACTAAGCGCGGCGCTCCGCGAGTCAATCGGCAGATCGAAACTAGATCAGCGTTTCAAGTGCCTTCGGTTCATATGCAACGAGTCGATCCGGATGGCCGGTGCGAATTTTTTCCGCCCAGTCCGGATTGGTTATGAGCGCGCGTCCGATTGCCACCAGATCGAAATCGCCGCGTTCGAGCATGAGCAGCAGGCGATCGATGCCGGCGGTTTGCGCGCCCTTCTGGCGGTATGCGGTAATGAAATCTTCATTCAGGCCCACCGAGCCGACGGTGATCGCGGGAAGACCGGAAATTTTCTTCGTCCAACCGGCCAGATTGAGATCGGAGCCTGTTTCGGGAAATTCCGGTTCCCAAAAGCGGCGGGTGGAACAATGGAACATATCGACGCCCGCGGCCGCGAGCGGTGCAAGGAAGCGCTCCAGCTCGGCCGGATCTTTTGCCAGCCTGGCGGTGAAATCCTGCTGCTTCCACTGCGAGAACCGCAACAGAATTGGGAAGTCCGGACCTACAGCGCGTCTGACGTCCGCAATGATCTGCACCGCGAAATGCGTGCGTTTCTCGATCGAGCCGCCATAGGCATCGTCGCGACGGTTGGTGCCCTCCCAGAAAAACTGATCTATGACATAGCCGTGCGCTCCGTGGATTTCCACGCCGTCGAAGCCCATGGAGCGGGCGTAACCCGCACTCCTGGCAAAGCCCGCGACCATGTCGTCGATGTCGTGCTGAGTCATCGGCTCCGCAACGCGCTTGTCGGGTCGCGCCAGCCCCGATGGGCTCATGCTCGGCGCATCCGGATACGGACCTGTTCCGGGGTGCCGCACCACACCCTGATGCCAGAGTTGGGGCATGATGCGACCGCCGGCTTCTTTCACCGCCGCGAGAACGCCGGCCCAGCCCTTCAGCGAAGCTACTCCGAAGAAAGCGGGAACATTCGCATCGTTGGAGGCGGAACGATGCTCCGGCGAGGTGCCTTCGGTGAGAATGAGCCCGACGCCGGCTGCGGCACGGCGGCCATAATAGGCCGCCACGTCTTCGCCGGGCACCTGGCCGGGAGATTTCGCTCGCGTCATCGGCGCCATGACGATGCGATTGGGCAGCAGAAGTGACTTAAGCCGGAACGGCCGAAACAACGCGTCTGTCGAACTCATGATTTTTCCATCGAACGAATGTCAATCGGGGCGACGGGAGCATAACGCGCGTGCTAATGACAAGCCTTGCGATGAGCACGCTGATCGATCTCCCACCGCCGCCACTGACGCCTACGGCGCTTTCGCTGTTGCGGGCGTTCCGCCACCGAAACTACCGGCTGTTTTTTTCCGGCCAGCTTGTATCGCTGATGGGAACCTGGATGCAGTCGGTCGCCCAGGGCTGGCTGGTCTACACCATGACGCATTCCCCGCTGCTGCTGGGCCTGACGTCGTTCTGTTCGCAGGTGCCGGTGTTTTTCATCGCCCCGTTTGGCGGCACGATTTCGGATCGCGTGGATCGCCGCCGCCTGCTCATCGTGACCCAGGGCCTTTCCATGCTGCAGGCCGCGGTTCTGGCGACATTGACGCTCACGCATGTCGTGAAGGTGTGGGAGATTGTGGCGCTGGCATTCTCCATGGGTCTCATCAACGCGTTCGACGTTCCGACCCGGCAGGCCTTCACCATTGAAATGGTGGGACGCGACGACCTGCGCAACGCCATCGCGCTCAATTCGGTGATGTTCAATCTGGCGCGCGTGATCGGTCCGAGCGCGGCCGGGTTGATTGTTGCATTCGCGGGCGAAGGCGTCTGCTTCGCGCTCAACGCGTTTTCCTATGCCGCGGTGCTGGCGAGTCTCGTCTTCATGCAGGTCGCGGTGCGCCCAAGGCCGGCGCACGAACACCCGCTGCGCGAGATGCAGGCGGGATTTGTATACGCCTGGCGCACGCGGCCGATTCGCGTTGCGTTGATGCTGGTGGCCGCATCGTCCTGTTTCGGCGCGGCCTATCTGGCGCTAATGCCGGCGATTGCGCGCGATGTGCTGCACCAGGGGTCGGAGGGCCTTGGTTTTCTCATGGCCTCGGTGGGCGTGGGCGCGCTGTGCGGCGCCTATGTGCTTTCGCGCGTGCATGACCGGCATCTGATGCTGACACCGGTTGTTTCGGCCGCGGGCTTCGGGCTGTGTCTGATCCTGTTTGCGCATTCGCACTGGCTGCCGCTTTCGATGGCGCTGCTTTTGCCCACGGCTTTCTGCCTGATGCTGCTGGGCGGCTCGTCGAACACCATTCTGCAGACGGTCGCGGAGGATCGCATGCGCGGTCGCGTGGTGGCCTTCTACGCCATGGCGTTCATGGGCATGATGCCGTGGGGTTCGCTGCTGCTCGGCTGGCTTGCGACGCGCATAGGGGTGGGGGCGGCGGTGACGGGCGGGGGGATTGTCGTTATCGCCTCCGCTGTCGTTGCCTGGTTCGACAGGAGCGCGCGCCTGCGTACCGCGGCCGCCGAATAGCCCGGACGCGTGACGCAAAAGAAAATTACCTGTTTGGGACGGGATAAGTGGGGGGCTTCTGTTGCCCGGCGCCCCCCGAGCCGCGCTTACCTATTAGGCAGCGAGGGCCATTTCATTATCGTTGGCACCTGTACGAATAGCCCGATAACGGCGGATACCATACCGAGCGAAAGGTCAGCCTTTACACGTCTGTCGATCCTGTTTCGCCCCCACAGATATCCTCCCTGGCCAAGGCTTCGAAGGACATTTGGTGGAGGCGCCGGGTACCGCCCCCGGGTCCAGTCCGCTTATTACGCAGCCGTTTATCGCCGTAGTCGGTTGCCCGACCTCTTCTATATAGGGCATGGAGCTCGATATGAAAAGGCGTCCGCACGTCATTGACGCAGCATTTTTTCGTAACTACAATCAAATATGAAGATCGAATTCGACCCGGCCAAGAGCGAAAGGAATTCCCGGGAACGTGGACTGCCGTTCGGTTTGATGAAGGCGTTTGATTGGGAATTGTCTCAAACGCAGGATGACGTTCGCTTTCCTTATCCCGAGCCGCGCAGAGTGTCGGTTGGATATATAGGGCAGCGATTGTACGTCGTGTGCCATACGCCAGTCGAAGAAGGGATTCGAATTATCAGTTTTCGAAAAGCGAACCAACGGGAGATTCGAAAATATGAAGAAGCGAAAGCCTCTCACTGATGCAGAAGGCGAAGTGCGCGAATTGACCGCCGAAGATTTCCGCCGTTTTAGGCCGCTCGATCATTTTCCGGATTTGGCAGCACTTGTGCGCGGACGGGGAAAACGCGGGCCGCAAAAGGCGCCGACCAAGCAACAGATAACCCTGCGACTGGATCGCGACGTCGTCGAGCGATTTCGCTCGACAGGCGACGGATGGCAGGGGCGGATCAACGATGTTCTGCGGAAGGCAAGGTTGGGATAGACCCATTACCGCGTCTTCCGCTCCGCGCTAAACTTGTCTGAGAATCGTCCTAGAGTGCGACATGCGCCAATATCACGACCTCATGGAATCGGTGCTCGCGCGCGGGGTGGAGAAGCGCGACCGCACCGGGACCGGAACGCTCTCGCTCTTCGGCCATCAGATGCGCTTCGATCTCGCCGCAGGCTTCCCTTTGGTCACTACCAAGAAGCTGCATCTGAAATCCATCGTCTACGAGCTTCTGTGGTTCCTGCGCGGCGACACCAACGTGGGTTGGCTGCGCGAGCACGGCGTCACCATCTGGGACGACTGGGCGGACAAAGATGGCGAACTGGGACCCGTCTATGGCCGTCAGTGGCGTTCGTGGCCGGCGCCCGACGGCGGCGCCATCGATCAGATCGACCGGGTGGTGAAGGAGATCGCGCGCAATCCGGATTCGCGTCGGCTCATCGTCACCGCCTGGAATCCGGCCGATGTGGACAGGATGGCGCTCCCCCCATGCCATTGCCTGTTCCAGTTTTATGTCGCGCAGGGGCGCCTTTCGTGCCAGCTCTATCAGCGTTCGGCGGATATTTTTCTGGGCGTGCCTTTCAACATCGCGTCCTATGCACTGCTGACGATGATGGTGGCGCAGGTCACCGGCCTCGAGCCGGGCGAGTTCGTGCACACCCTGGGCGATGCGCATCTTTATCTCAATCATCTCGATCAGGCACGCGAACAGCTGGCCCGCCCGCCCTTCGCGCTGCCGCGCATGCGGCTGAACCCCGCCGTCAAAAGCATTTTCGACTTTCGCTACGAGGATTTCACGCTTGAGGATTATCGCGCGCACCCGCATATCAGGGCGCAGGTCGCGGTATGAGCGGTCTCGCGATCCGGCGCGCCCGCGCGGGCGACGAGGCGACTGTTCTCGAATTGCTCCACGAGCTTGCGGTCTATGAAAAGATCGCGCATCGCTTCAGGCTGACGCGCGAAATCATTACCAGGGATTTTTTTGGCAGCGAGCCGCGCTGCTTCTGCGAGCTTGGCTTTCTCGGCGCCGAGCCGGTGGGCGTCATGACCTGGTATCGCACCTATGCGAGCTTTTCCGCGGCGTGCGGGATTTTCCTCGAGGATTTGTTCGTCCGGCAAAGCCATCGCGGTCGCGGGTTCGGCAAAATGCTGCTCGCCCATCTTGCCGCCCAGGCTGTATCCGATGATGCGCGCTACATCGACTGGTTCGTGCTCGACTGGAACACGCCATCCATTGCGTTCTACGAGCGGCTTCGCGCCGAGCAGGCGAAAGGCTGGTTGAGCTATCGACTGAGCGGCGACGCGCTGGAACAATTGGGGCGCGGATGAGCGAAATCGCGCTGGTGGTCGCGATTGCCGACAACGGTACGATCGGCAACGCGGGCCGCATTCCCTGGCGCATCCCCGAAGACATGCGCCATTTCAAGGCGCTCACTTTGGGCAAGCCCTGCATCATGGGCCGCAAGACATGGGAAAGCCTGCCACGGAAACCGCTCCCCGGCCGCACCAATATCGTCGTCACGCGCGATTCCCGTTTCGCGACCGACGGAGCAGTGGTGGCGCACACTCTCGAGAAAGCGCTGGAAATTGCCGCGCGCGAAAATGCGGAGATCATGATTATCGGCGGCGCGCAGATTTACGCCGCCGCTCTGCCGCGCGCCGGCATCGTCTACCTCACCGAAGTCCACGCCGATTACGAAGGCGATGCGTGGCTGGAGGGATTCGACCGCGCCGTGTGGCGCGAAACCGGGCGCGAAGAGCACGCGACGGGTGAAGGGGTGGGGTACAGCTTTGTGACGTTGAGGCGGCGCTCGGTCGAACCTGCCGTGCAAGGCCACGGCGCATAACACGAAAACATGCCGCATCCACGATCTCGCCGATAATCTCGTCTGGCGCGTTGTGCGGTCGCGGCAATGCTCCGCGTTCTCCTTGTCTCGGCGTGAACGCTTTCGAGGAGCTATCCCCCCGATGCTTGCCGGATTGGAGGCCGGTGTCGAGAATCCGCAGGGCGAATTCCGCCAGCGCGCGACTCGGCTACGGTGGCGTCAGGTCGAATTCGATCGCTACGCGCTGGGCCGCGCCGTCATACCGCCGCTCGCCGCGCGGCTGCCAGGAAGGATGCAGAATGATCATGCCGGTCTGCGGCCGGATGGTTTCCAGCTGTCCGGCCGTGACCCCGCCGGCAACGCGGAAGGCATATTGCGGCGCTACCAGGGCGGGCACCGCGCCGCGGGGGTCGGCGAGCTCGCATTCGCCGCCCAGCGTTTCGTCGTCGGATTTCGCGTAACCGTCGTCCACGAAATAGATTCCGGACCACACCGCACCCGGACGCGCGGTCAATTCCGCGTATTCGCCTTTTTGCCGCACTACGGCGCAGGCCGCAATCTTCCACTCCAGAGTGACGCGTCCGCCGGCGCGTGTGGCCGTCATGCTGTCGGCCAGTTCGCGCAGAACGCGGAAAATCGTCTGCACCGGCGCGCCGGCCCAGGTTTCCAGATCCGCTGTCGAACGCCAGCCACGTCCATGGCCATCGACAGTTCCGTTTGCTGCCATTTTGTCGATGATGAGCGGGCGCAGTTCCGCATTCGCTTCCTGCGCCACGGGAAGGAAATGGACGCAGACCGGCGTCGGAAACATGCTTCGTATCTGGGGTTTTGGCGTTGCCATACTCTCATTCCATTATAATGCGGGGCGCCGGTCGGGCAGGCGCCTTGATTTTTTCCGCGACGGCCGCGGCAACGCCAAGAAATGCATGCGTCTCGGGACTGTCCGGAGACTGTATCACAATCGGCGTACCGGCGTCCGAAGTCTCGCGGATCGCGGGCACGAGAGGTATTTCGCCCAGGAACGGGACTTCAAGGGCCGACGCAGTTTCGCGCGCGCCGCCGCGACCGAAAATGTTGCTCTCCTTGCCACAATGCGGGCAGACGAAGAAACTCATATTTTCCACGATGCCTAGAATGGGAACCTGCGTCTTGCGGAACATCGCAAGGCCCTTGCGCGCATCGATCAGCGCCAGATCCTGCGGCGTCGAGACGATGACGGCGCCGCGCAATGGAACGCGCTGCGCGATGGTGAGCTGCGCGTCGCCGGTGCCCGGTGGCATGTCGACGACGAGCACATCGAGGGGCGCCCACGTGACATCGCCGAGCATTTGCGTCAGCGCGCTCATCACCATGGGCCCGCGCCATATCATCGGCTCGTCTTCCTTGATGAGGAATCCGATGGACATGGTTTTGAGTCCGAATTTTTCGATGGGCTCCAGAATTTTGCCGTCGCGCGAACGCGGTTTATGCGCAATCCCGAGAAGACGCGGCACCGAAGGACCGTAAATGTCGGCATCGAGCAGGCCGGTCTTCAATCCCAGTCTTGCAAGGCCGAGCGCCAGGTTCACTGCAACGGTGGATTTTCCGACACCGCCTTTGCCGCTGGCGACCGCGATCACTGCGGCCACGCCGGGGATGCCCTGTGGCCGCGGCCGGGCTGCGTGGGCAGGCGCGGCAGGGTGCTTTCGCTGGCCTGCGTCCTGGTGCGCCGTCAGCACGGCGGAGACGGAAAGCACGCCCGGAACTGTCGATGCTGCGTCTTCGGCCTCCTTGCGCAGCGGCTCGGCGCCGACGCCGCGCTCGGGCGGCACCTCCAGGACAAAGCCGACATGGCCCTCCCGAATCGCCAGACCCTGCACGATGCCGGCCTCGACGATGTTCTTGCCGGTCGCCGGATCGACGATGCGCGAAAGCGCGCTCAGCACATCTTCGCGTGTTGCGGCCGGCATGAGGGTCAACTCGTCGCTCGCTTTGTTGAGCCGTTTCTTCCGGAAACGAATTTGCCCCTGAGGATGGGTTGGCTCTGACTGCGTTGCGCCTGGGGGAGGATAAACATATAACCGTCCTTTCCTGGGAAACCAAGAAAAGTCGGCGAGTATTTTTCCGGCGTGGGCGCGCCGGAACAGGCAAAGGTGTCGGGTCACAAATATGCCGTGGAACACTAAGGACTCAGGCGGAAGCGGCCCGGGCTCGCGCGGGCCGTGGGGACGCGGAACACCGGCGGGCGGGGGCGGACCCGCCGGCGGGCCTCCCGATCTGGAAGAGTTTCTCAAGCGCAGTCAGGACCGGCTGAAGCGCATGCTTCCCGGCAACGGGTTGGCCGCGAGCGGCATTGTCATCGTGGCGCTCGGACTTCTGGTCGTGTGGCTGTTGAGCGGAATCTATTTCGTCACCGCCCAGGAACAGGGCGTGGTGCTTCTGTTCGGAAAATACGTGGCGCGCACCGGACCGGGCATGCACTACCATCTGCCCTGGCCGATCGAGAGCGTGGAAACGCCGGAAGTCACCACGGTCAAGCAGATCACGATCGGCTACCGGATCGGCAACGACACCAGCGACGAATCCCAGCCGGACGATTTGCAGGCGGAAAGCCTGATGCTGACCGGCGACGAAAACATTGTGGATGTGAACTTCACGGTCGGCTGGGTGGTGAAGGACGCAGCCGATTATCTTTTCAACGTCGAAGATCCCGAACGGACGATCAAGGCGGTTGGGGAAAGCGCCATGCGCGAGGTGGTGGGCGAGACCCAGATCGAGCCGATCATGACCCAGGATCGCGCGCCGGTGGAAAACCAGGTGCGCGATCTGATGCAACAAACGCTCGATATCTACCGCGCGGGCGTGACGGTGACGCAGGTGAAGATGCAAAAAGGCGATATCCCGCCCGAAGTCATCGATGCCTATCGCGACGTCCAGGCGGCGCGCGCGGATCAGGAACGGGCACGCAACGAAGCGGAAGCCTACGCCAACAAGATCATTCCGGAAGCCCGCGGCAAGGCGGCCAAGATCGTTCAGGACGCGGAAGCCTATCGCCAGCAGGTCATCGCCGAAGCGGAAGGCGAGGCAAAGCGCTTTTTGTCGGTCTATGAAGAATACCGCAAGGCGCCCGCGATCACCCGCCAGAGAATGTATCTGGAAACCATGTCTCAGATCCTCGGGGACGCCAACAAGGTCATTCTCGACGACAACGCGGGCAAGGCCGTCGTTCCCTATCTGCCGCTGCCGGGCCTCGACAAAAGACACATGACTTCAGGCGAACCGTCGGCGCAGTCCGGGCCGTCCATGTCCGCTGCGCCGAACGCGACCGGGGAGGCACAATGACCCGCGCCGTGCTGTTCGTCGCCTCTCTCGCGGTGCTGCTGGTAATTTTGCTGGCGTATTCGAGTTTCTACACCGTCGATCCGACGGAACAGGTGCTGGTGCTGCAATTCGGCGCCCCCAAAGAGGTCGTCACCGAGCCCGGTCTGCACGTCAAGCTGCCGCTGCTGCAAACCGTGGAGTATATCGACAGGCGGCTGCTGGAGATCGAGGCGCCCGCGGAAGAGGTCATCACCCAGGACAAGAAGCGCATCGTTGTGGACGCGTTCGCGCGCTGGCGCATCCTCGATCCGCTTCGCTTCTACGAGACGCTCATCGACCAGAACGGCGCGCAAAGCCGTCTGCTGCCGATCCTGAGTTCGGATTTGCGCCGGGTCCTGGGGTCTCAGACCTTCACCACCATGCTTTCCAGTGCGCGGGCCGATCTGATGCACGATATCCGCGACGACATGAATCAGGAATCGGGGCGTTTCGGCATCAAGATCGTCGATGTGCGCATTCGCCATGCCGATCTGCCGTTGCAGAACAGCGAAGCGATTTACCGACGCATGCAGCAGGAGCGCAAACGCGAAGCCAACGAGTTTCGCGCCGAGGGCGAGGAAATTTCGCAGCGCATCAAGTCGCGCGCGGACCGCGAAGTCACGGTGCTGACCGCGGAAGCCAGCCGCGAATCGCAAATCCTGCGCGGCGAAGGCGAAGCCGAGAAAACCAAAATTCTTGCCGACGCGTACGGTCAGGATGCGGATTTCTTTGCGTTTTACCGCTCCATGAAAGCCTATCAGGACGCACTGCCCGGGACCAATACCACCATGGTCCTTTCGCCCGGCAGCGAGTTCTTTCGCTACTTTTCGCACGCGGGGGAACAGGGGACGCAGCCATCGCGCGGTCGCGCGAAACGCTGATTTTCTTGCAATCCGAAAGTCTGCCATTTGCGGAATTTCGCGTTGCAGTGCAAACGTCGAGTTGCAAATGCGTGCATCATAGGTTTCTTTGCGACAACTTTTCGCGAAATTAATGTGGCGGCCGACAGTGTTTGCTCGACATGGCGCGCGGGAACATGCACAAGAGTCAAACTGTGGAGGGGCTGGCGATCGTTCGCGGAGACAACCATGCCGGCCTACGAAATCTGTTATATGAACGACGACAGCTCGCTTGCATGCACCCTGGTTGTTGTTTGCAGGGACGACCTGCACGCCAAAATTTTCTCCCACGCGATGAAGCTCGGCGACTGCAAACGCTTCGAGGTCTGGCAGGACAGGAAACTCGTGTACGAGCGGCCCCTGCATTTCGGTGACGCAGCGTTGCCGTCGGACTTGGACAACCTCCCCGCGCCGCCGCCCAACTCCTCACCAGCGCAGCAGCCAATTGCCTAACGCTCCTCCAATTGCGCCGACGACGGCAATGCCGAGCGTGTACCAAACCGCGATGAAGGGCGTTGTGCTCTCGTCGCAGTGAAAGGCGTAAACCCACGCTCCGGCGGCACCGGCGAGAAGTCCGGCGGCAACGCCGGCCGCGACGAGACGGGTAGGCGCTAGTCTGCGCAAGCCGAAGCCGGCTCCGGCGAAGATGGGAAGCGACAGGGCGATGATCCGCCACGGGCAGACATTGGATGAGGCCCCGAACAGCAGATGCGCACGTGCTGTCGGTGGTGCTCCCGCGAGCCGGCCAATCGCCAGCGCAACGACGATGGCGACAGGAACAACCAGCAGCCATTGGGCTCGCGGACCATCGGCGCCCGGCCGCCCCAAACGCTCGATTAGCCGGAAACCTATCGCCGCGAGACTCAGGGTGTAGGCGAATTTGATCCAATAACCGAAGGTGTGGATTGCATCGCCGAGATCGGGGCGGATTCCAAGCCACGCCCACATCGCGAGGAATGAAACCGCGCAGCCGACGGCGAGCGGGCCGAGCAAATCCTTGGGCGCGCCATAACGCGGAGTCCGCGTGTCGTCCGAAGCCAGCCGCGCGATAAGCTCAGCGGTCTTCACGGCTCTGCCTTTCGCGCAATCTTTCGTTCAATGCCTTCAATCCGCGGTGCAGGCCCACGCGCACCGCGACCTCCGATTTCCCCGTGCTCGCCGCCATTTCCGCAGTGGAAAGACCATCGAGCTTCACTCTGCGAATGATCTCCTGCGTGCTCGCGGGCAGGTTTGCGAGGAGTTTTTCAAGGTCGTGTCGTGCGCCGGCCGCTTCGCTTTCGTCGGCCGAGCACAATTCGCCTGCCGCTTCCAGCGGAATGGTGATGCGCAATCGGGCTCGCCGTAAATGGTCCAGAAGCTTGTAGCGGGCGATCGCATAGAGCCACGGCGTAAATGGAAGGGACGTATCGTAGGTGCCGCGTTTGGCGTGAATGGCGATCAAGGTCTCCTGAACCAGGTCTTCGACGTTGGCGTCGGCCGGCGGAAGACGTCGCCGGTAATAGCGGCGCAACACTTCGCCGAGCGTGTCCAACAATCCGCGATATGCCGCTTTATCTCCCGCAAGCGAGGCAAGCAGCAGCGTCTTGAGTTGCGCTTCCGCGGCGGACAATCAGGTCCTCTTGTTTCTTTCGTTCGGCGGCCCGGCGGCGTTACAGGGCACGCAACATCAATCTTCGAAGGACGCGCCGCCGAGTATAGCCGATCCGGCGGGCGGGCGAAGCAGCCTGCGATGCCGGCCTGGCGCGCAAGTCGCGAGTCATCCGGAACGCGGGACCGGAACCGCCGCGCCGAGTTTCGCGGCAAGCCGCTTGGGCGCGATGGCACGATAGCTGTCGTCGATCCATGCGGCCAGAATATCCATCGGTGGCCGGTCCGTTCCGGAGAAGGACGCGGTAATCCAGCCGCTTTTGCCCAGGCCGTAACGCGTCGGGGAGACAAACGGATATTGGAGCGCGAATTCGTGGCGATCGGTGAGCTTCAGGGACAGTCTTAGCTTCTTTTCGCCATATCCCATGAACAGGAAGGTCTTTGCCTTCACCTTGATCGCCGTTTCTCCCCACGGATGATCTTCGCGCGTTTCAGGATAGGCGAGCGCCAGGGTTCGCAACCGATGGAAGGCTTTCTCAAGGAAGTGCATACGCAGCGTTCCGGTGGCTGCTGGAAGTGTCCATCTTAGCGTTATGTTTGTGCCGCCTGGATCGCCTGGAATCGCTGCGCGGGACTGTGTCGGGTGGCATAGATTTTTGTGAACTCCGCGCCCAGCAGGAATACCTGAACGGAATAGTAGATCCACAGCAGCAGAACGATCATGCCGCCGGTTGTGCCCTGCGCGAAGCCGGTCCGGCTTTCGAAGTAAAGTCCGATCAGCAGCTGGCCGAGCTCATAGAGAAGCGCGGTGAGAAATGCGCCGACGACGACGTCGGACCATTTCAGGTCGATGTCGGGCAGTATCTTGTAGATAGCGGCGAACAGCACCGTGGCAAGGGCAAGCGAAAACAGGAAGTCGGCAAGCGGCAGCAGCGCGCTGGCCGTGCCGAGTTCGAAGTGCAGATGGGGCGCCCAGGTGGCGATGGCAATAGTGACGAGGATCGAAGCCAGCAGCAGCATGCCGAACGCCAGCACGAGGATAAGGCTGGTGACGCGGGCGCGCAGAAATCCCGCCATGGTGAACCCGGGGGCGTGAACTTTCCAGATGACGTTTAACGCCGCCTGAATTTCGCTGAAGGCGCCGGAGGTGGTGACGATCAGCACCGCCGCGCCGAAAATCTCGGCGCCGGTTACTCCCGGGGTGCCGGCCGTGTTCTTGACGGCAATGGCCATGAGAGCTTCGGCTTCGTCGCCCACCAGCACATGCAGCGAATGCGAAATCACGCCTCGAATGACTTCGGGCCCGAACACGGCGCCCAAGAGCGCAACAGACAGGACCAGCGCCGGGACGAAGCCCGTCACGGCATAGAAGGCGATGGCGGCGCCGCGGCTCAGGGCGTCGTCGTCGATGAAGGCAAACACGCCTTTCCTGGCGATGATCCAGATTTCGTCGAGCACGTTGTGTCCGATTTGCCGCCCTAATGAACGCGCGAGCCGCATCGCAGGGTTCGCGGCCGCGAGCCGGCCGTCGTTTCGCAAACTACCCCAGGCTGCGCCCGATCCAGACCACGCGACCCATGATGGAGACCTCGTCGGGCTTGATTCCGTCGTAGGACGGATAAGCCGGATTATCCGATTTGACGGTGAGAAGTTTTTTTACCGGGTGCATTGAGATGCGTTTGACCTGCAGCATGTCGTCGAGCCGGATGACGTAAAGGCCCTCTCTGCGCGGATTCGACTGGGCAGGATCGACCAGCACATGGTCGCTGTCATGCAAGGTCTCCCACATCGAGTCTCCCGACACTTCGAGCACGAAAAGCCGGCGGATATCCTGGGAGATGCGCCGCAGCCATTGTTCCCGAAACATCAGATGGCCGGACGGCTCGGATTCGTTGGCCAGCGCGCCCGCGCCGGCGGCAGCGCGCAAATCGAAAACCGGAACCGGATAATGATCCGGGTTGATGCGCGGCTCTCCGGCAATCTCTCCGATGGTCACGTCGAAGATTTTGGCCAGCCTTCTCAGCAACGGCAGATCCAGACGCTGGTCCTGGCGTTCGTAGCGTCCCACCGAGACGGCCGTGGTGTTGAGTTGGCTGGCGACGTCCTGCTGGGACCAGCCGCGGGCCTGGCGAAGCTTGGCAAGGTTGTTCATGGCTGTGATTGAACCGCATTGGTTCGATTCGAACTACAACTAATTTGGTTGACATGAACCTTTTTCGGTATATTTTGACTGGAACATAACAGGAACAACCGCATGCTTCACCGCTCGAAAATCCTCACAGGTCTCACGCCTCATCAAAGCGCCTGTCTCGACGCCATCAGGACGCATCACGCCGACAAGGGCGCCATGCCGAGCCTTTCGGAGTTGCGGTCGGCCCTGGGAATCCAGTCCAAAAGCGCCGTTCACCGCCTTCTCAGGCAGCTCGAGAGCCGCGGCGCCATCAAGCGCGCCGCAGGACGGGCACGGGCAATCCGCATTGCCGAGGTTACCTGCCCGCATTGCGGCGGAGGTCTGCAATGACGGCGCCGCCGGCAATTTCGGCCCTGCCGGCGGGCGAGATGCTTCGGCGCATCTGCCGCGCCTATCGCGAAGCGGCGGCCGCTTACGACCGCGCCTTCGTGCGCGGCGACGTAAACGCGATCGAAGAAGCCTTCAGCCGGATGCAGGAGATCGCGCGGGCCTTCGACGAGGGGAGCAGATGGGCCGATTGCCGTTTCGCCGAAAAGGCCTCCGACGCGAGGAGGCCGCGATGAGCCGCAAATCGCGAACACGGAAAAGCCGGACGGGAGATGCGCAGTCTGTTGCTCGCCCGCGGCCGAAACCCGGACCGGGCGCTGTCTACGTCGAAGAACTGGTTTCCGCGAAAACCGGCCGCGAGCTGCGCTATCGCAACGTCGGAGAGCATCCCCTGACGCTGGCCCACGCGCGCGGCCGCCTTTCCAACGAACAATTCGCGGCCGGCGACGAGCTGCGGAAACTTTGCGAATTGCGCCACGCAAGCGGACGCGACAGCACCGTTTTTGTACCCGGCGCCGGCGTCTGCACGGATATTCCGTACACCCAGACTCAGATGGACGCGATTCGTCGTATAGGCCGCATTCGCGAGCAGCTGAAGAAACGCGACTGGATCATTCTGGAGAAATTCTGCGGCGAAGGATGGCCGATGGCGGAGGCGGTTCGCGCCGCGACCGTGTGTCACCGCAGTGGCGTTCTGCAGCGCATCCAGGAGGCCCTGGACGAACTCATCGAGACGCGCTGTTGCCGCCGCGATTGACCTGCGGTGGTGCGAGAAGTCGCGGCAGCGGCGCGCTCGTCAGCGGGGAAAGCCGTCTTGCACGATGGCGGTTGCGTCGTCGTGACCGTAAGCGGCGTCGTCGCCTCCGGCGCAATGCGTCTCGATTCCCGCGATGATGTAGAGCGGACGTGCCTTGGCCTCCACATAAAGCCGGCCGAGATATTCGCCGATGAATCCCAGGCAGATGAGCTGAACGCCGCCCAGGAACATCGTCACCACCATGATCGAGGCATAGCCCGGTACAACCACGCCCTGAGCCAGCGTGCGAGCGATAAGGTAGGCGGCGTACGCAAAGCCCACGATGGAGATCAGCATTCCCGCCAGGCTCGCGAGGCGCAGCGGCACGATGGAAAAGCTCGTGATGCCCTCAACCGCAAAATTGAGCAGGCGCGGATAATTGAAGCTGGATCGGCCCGCAATGCGCGGCTCGCGCACATACTCGACACCGATCTGGCGAAAACCGACCCAGGAGAAAAGTCCCTTCATGAAACGGTTGCGCTCCGGCATCGACAAGAGCGCCTGCACGACGCGGCGATCCATCAGCCGAAAATCGCCGGCGCCCGGTGGAATCTTCGTGTTCGCGACCCGGTTGAACACATTGTAAAACATCGCCGCGGTCGCCCGTTTCAGGCGCGTATCCGAGCGCCGCGATGCGCGCACGCCGTAAACGACGTCGAAGCCTTCCCGCCATTTGACCAAAAACTCCGGAATGAGCGACGGAGGATCCTGAAGATCGGCGTCGATGATGAGAATGGCGTCTCCGCGCGCCTGCGCCAGGCCGGCGGTCATCGCGGCTTCCTTTCCGAAGTTGCGCGCCAGATCGAGGATGGTGAGATTGGGGACCTTTGCCGCTGTTTCGCGCAGCCGCGCCAGCGTGGCGTCGGTGCTGCCGTCATTCACGCAGACATACTCGACGCGGCAGTCGAGCCGCGTCTCGATCTGCGAAAGCCTGTCGAACAGCGCCTCGACCGTTTTTTCTTCGTTATGCAGCGCAACGACGATGGAGAGCAGGGCTTCGCGTCCCGGCTTGGAACCGGAATGGGGCAGCGCGATCGCGCCGGGGGAAGGTATCGTCGACATCACGGCAAAGATTTCCCGGCGTTATCGCCTGGCGCCGGCGGAACAATTCCCCAGCCGATCTCGAGCGGCGCGGCTTTCGGAATTCCGGGCCACGCGAATGTCTTAAACCCGACTGCCTTAAAGCTTTTCAATGCCAGCAGGGGAGGGGGCGCAGATCTGTTGCCCCGCCAGATGACAAGGGCGCCATCCGTTGCCAGCCGCGCCGAGGTGATCCATGGCGCTTCCTGCCAGTTGCCGTCGGTGAACACCGAAGGGCGTGAAGGATCGGCCATCGCCACCAGTCCGCCGAGCCAGCCATCCGCCGCCACGATCCGCAACGGCTTGCCGGTCTGGCGCCGGTAGGCCTCGTCGAAAGCCGCTGCCATCGCGCGATCCGGCCATTGCGTGCGCGAGGGTCTCCCCTGCAGCGCCGGGATCGTGGATGTCGCAAGGACGTAAGCAACGGGGAACAGAATAAAGGCCGCGGCGATGCAGCCCGCCAGGCGGGGCCACGACACCTGCGGCCAGCGCGGGCGGGAGAGGGCGACGATCAGCAATCCGGCAAGATTCCACATGGGCGCTCCCCACATGTCCCGCAAACCCCAGCCGGTCAAGAGAGAGAGCAACGCCGTCAGCATCGCCGGTCCCAGCGTGAAGGTTGCCAGAAAACGAAGCATTGGCTCGGGCTCGGGCGCGGGCTGGCGGAAATTCTCCCGGCCCAGAAAGCCCGCGATGGCCGCCGCCAGAATTGCGGGAGAAATGTCGACAAGCTGGGAGAGCAGAAAGCGCAGCGGCGCCAGCAGCCGCAAGGCGATGCCGTGTGTGCGGCCGGCCCGCTGCGCGGCGTAGGAAACGGTTGGAAAATGATTGTGATACAGCCACAGGAGATGCGGCGTAACGATCAGCATACAGACAACCAGCGCCGCATAGGGCAGTGCGGAACGCAGTTGTGCCCGCCGGCCGGAAGCGGCGAAGAAATGCAGGACGATGGTGAGCGACAACACGGCGGAGGCATATTTCGTCAGCAGCGCCATGCCGCCGACGGCGCCCAGCAGCAGCCACCAGCGCAGACGCCGGCGCTCGATTGCCATGTAGTAGGCATAGATCGCCGCGGCCCACAGGGGCATCTGCGCGACGTTGTGATTGAATTCCGGTGTGGGAACGGAAAAGTAGTAGACGCAGGCGGCAAGCGCGGTGCCGGCCGCGGCCCATCGCGCCGGCATCAGTTCGCGGCCCAGCAAATACACGAACAGGTAAGTAAGGCCGATCGAGATCTGGCTGAGCAGATAGGGCCCGATGTCGCCGAAAGCGTCGAAGAACGCTTCCACTTCCCATGACGGCAATGGCGGGTGCTTGTAATAACCCCATTGCCATTGATGACCCCAGGCGAGCCCGTCGCTGACGACATCCAGCGGCAGGCTGGTGCCCGCGAAATACGGCACCAATGTCCAGATCAGCAACTGGGCAACAATCAACAGAGCGACGCACGACCAGGGCTGAAGCAACGGCTTCCGCCACGCGGCTTGTTGCGGGATGGCGGCGCTATCGGCTTGCGTCATGAGACCCGCATGAACTGGCGACGCTGGTGAGCATGGCCGGCATGTATGCCATAGTCGGGGCGGGCGCGGGGCTTGCTTGCCGGAAAGGACGGGGGATGGGGGTGACGACAGCGCTGGCGGCCGGGGCGATAGGGCTCGTGCTCGCCGGTTGCGCGACTTCCGCCCCCGAAGCCGTCAACGCGCATGATCCGTTCGAGCCGACGAACCGCGCCGCCTTCGCGTTCAATGAGAAATTCGACAAATATGTCGTGCTCCCGATCGCGGGCTTTTATCTCGGCGATTTGCCGGCGCCGATTCGCAAGGGCCTGCACAACGTTGTCGCCAATCTCGACCTGCCGGTCACTTTCGCCAACGACGTTCTCCAGGGGGAACCGGCCCATGCCGGCGAGACATTGAAGCGATTCGCGATGAATTCCACGCTCGGCCTCGGCGGCATTCTCGATGTCGCGACGCCGGCGGGATTGCCGGCCCATCGCTCGGATTTCGGAGCGACGCTTGCGGGGCTGGGCGTCGGCGAAGGGCCGTTTCTCGTCCTGCCGGTTATCGGACCCGATCCGCCGCGCGATTTGTTGGGCGATGCCGTCGATCTGGCGCTGGATCCGCTGAGCTATCTTCCCGCCGCGTGGCCGCTGGGAGAGCGCATCGGCGCCGCGATCGGCGTGCAAATCGCCGATCCGTTCGAAACCCACGCACGCAACATCTTTCTGCGGCAGGAACTCGAGAAAGGCTCCCTCGATCCTTACGCGACCATGCGCAGCACCTACAGACAGATTCGGGCCAGGGAAATCGCGGGCGGCAAGCCTATCTTCGACGAAACGACCGGCAACTGAGCGAGGCGCGACCCGCTTCTCATTTCACACGGTCGACCTTGAAGAGCTTGTCGCTGTCGTTGATTTTGAGGTTGTAGCTTCCCAGCAGCCCCCGCGAGATCGTCACCTTGTTTTCCTTGGCGATTTTCTCGAACCGGGCGTGATCGGCATCGCCTTCCGACTGGCGCCAGACCTGGCCATTGTCCAGAAAGACGATGAATTTGCCGAACGGCGTATAGGCGTAATCCGTCACCCCCGCGGCGATGCTGTCCACTTCGAGGGCCGCCTTGTCTTCCTTGGCGTGCGTTTCCGGCAGCTGGTCGGCGCCGAATTGCTCTGGCGTGGTCTGCTGGGAAGGGCTCGCTCCGAACAGGCCGCTCAAATCGAAGCCGAACCAGGATTTCTGTTCCTGCGCGGTCGGTTCGCGATGGCCGAGAAGCTCGGCGGGCGGCGTGGCTAACGCCTGCTTAACATGGGGGGCGGCAGCGTCGTAACAGGCCAGCCGCGCCTTGTCGTCGGCGACGGCGGCGCATTTTCCCACCGCTTCCAGCACATCCTCCGGCGCGGCGGCGAAAGCGGTTGTGGCGCAGAGAAGGGCGACGGCGACGCCGCCGAAGAGGCGCACATTCATGTCTCGTTTATTCCCCTGTGGCTTAATGGATCGATTCGCGGGCGATGTTTTGGCTGCCCATGATAGGGGAGCCGACGCCGGGAATCGAGCGGTCTTGGGCGGGCCTTCAGGTGGGGCGGAGGGCGGCATGGTCGACTGGTATGCCTTGACCCGGCGCGGCGTGCTCGGGGCGGGCGGCGCCGTGGCGGTTGCGGCCGGCGCGGCGTATGCATTGCGCGGTTCCGGCAACGGCCACGCCACGCGCGCCGACCCCGGGACCTTTCATCGCGGCAACAGTTCCGAGCCCGACACGCTCGATCCCCATCTCGCCACTTCGCAATACGAATACGAGATCATCGGCGACATGTTCATCGGGCTGATGACGGAGAACGCCGCCGGCGATCCCGTGCCCGGCGCGGCGCTCGGTTATGAAGCGAGCGCCGACGGGCTGATCTACACCTTCCGCCTGCGCGACCACGACTGGTCCGACGGAACGCCCGTCACGGCGCAGGATTTCGTCTATGCTTTGCGCCGGGCGCTCAATCCGAAAACCGCGGCGCAGAGCGCGGCGGTGCTTTATCCGATCAAGAACGCCCGGGCGGTCAATGGCGGCAAGCTGCCGCTGGAGGCGCTGGGCGTGCGCGCACTCGACAATCGCACGCTGGAGATCGCGTTTCAGATCGAGGTTCCGTACATCGCCCAGCTGGTGACGCATAATGTGAGCTTTCCGGTGCCGCGCCATGCGATCGAAAAATACGGCGAAGCGTGGCTGAAGCCGGGCAACGCCATCGGCAACGGCCCGTATGTGCTGGCGGACTGGTCGCCCAACGACCGCATTGTGCTGGTCAGGAACCCGCGGTTCTACGATGCGCGCAATGTCGCGATCGGCCGGGTGTGTTTTTACCCGACGCAGGATTACGCGGCCGCCCTCAAGCGGTTCCGGGCCGGCGAGCTGGACATGAACATCGGCGTCCCGTCGCAGGAAATCGGCTGGGTGAAGACTGCGCTGCCGGGCGCTTTGCACATCGCGCCTTATCTGGAAACGCAATATGTGATCTTCAACATCGGTCAGAAACCGTTCGGCGATGTGCGCGTGCGCGAGGCGCTGTCGCTGGCCATCGACCGCGAGGTGATTGGGGGCAGGGTGATGCGCGCCGGGGAGCGGGCGGCTTATGCGCTGGTGCCGCCGCACATGCCGTCCTATCCGGGTACGGCGGCGCTTTCCTTCCGCGCTCTTTCCATGCCCGCGCGCCTCGCAAAGGCGAAGGCGCTTCTGGCGCAGGCGGGATACGGGCCAGACAATCCGCTCGTCTTCGACTACAACATCGCCAACGAAACCGACCCGCGGCTGGTGGCGGTGGCGCTGCAGGCGATGTGGAGCGACGCGGGCATGCATGCGCGCATCGTGCCTTCGGATTCCAAGAACCACTACAATCTGCTGATGAAGCAGGCGTTCTCGGTGGCGTGGGCCGGCTGGGTGGGCGATTACCGCGACGCCAGGAATTTTCTGCTGCTGGGTCAGTCTTCGAGCCGCTCGCTGAATTTCGGCGCCTGGTCCAATCCGCGTTTCGACGCGCTGATGGACCAAGCCGACCGCACCGCCGACGCCGTGGCGCGCGGCAGGCTGCTCGCCGCGGCCGAACAGTTGATGCTGGACGATGCGGCGCTGGCGCCGGTGTATTTCGGAGTCTCGAGCACCCTGGTTTCGCCGGCGGTGAAGGGCTGGATCGACAACCAGATCAACGTCAACCGCACCCGCTTCCTGTCGCTCGACCGCAGCCGCAGCGTTTAGGGCGCGATAGCGCCAGGGCGATTTTGGGTTGAGTTTACCCACTCTCCTTTGAATGTCATGGCCCGCGACGGCGGGCCACCCAGTTGAGCGCGCTCGTCGTCCGAAGATCGAACAGGCATCCATGTTCATTCTACTCGCACCAAGGAGCGTCACCTGGGTGGCCCGCCGTCGCGGGCCATGACAATGTTGGGGAGTGCGCTAAGCGCGGCTTGTCGGGGATGACAGCGAAGTTTAATGCGCACAGACAGGGTCACGCTTTTGCAACACAGGCATCACAGGCTCAACGCCAGCCTGGCGATGGCGCCGCCGGTGGCGCCCAGCAGGATGATGGCGAAGGCGATGCGCAGCGCCCAGCGGATTCCGGATTCCTTGACCGCGCGATAATCCTTTACCCCGCCTTCGCAATCCGCCAGCCGCCGCTCCAGCGCGATCACCGGCAGGCGCTCGACGGCGGCGATGCGCTCCACGATGCTGCGCAGCATGGCGCTCACTTCGACGCTGACGGTTTTCAGTTCGGCCGTGGCGCGGCGCAGCTCGCTCGTGTCCTCGCGCAACGCTTCCGTGCGCTCGATCAGCATGCCGAGCAGCCGGTCGGTGGGCGAGACGGCGGTTTGCGCCATCGTCGTTTCCTCTTTCATGGCGGCGTCCTTCACCCGGAGCGCGCCGCGCCGCCGGCCGAAGCGGCTTTTACTTTCCGGTCGACGACGAAGACGTCATAGATCGTGGGCGCGAAGCCCGCGAGAAAGATCAGCGACCCTTCCAGGCCTTGCACGTCCTCCGCGCCGACGCCTTTGGTCGCCAGCCAGGCGCCCAGCGACATCACGGCCGCCTGCACTATCTTCAAGGCGATCGCTTTCAGAATGGGATTCATGGAGTTCTCCGTTGGAATGCGGCAGCGCGCTCCGCCTTTCCGGACCGCGATCCGGAAAAAGGGAGCGGCGCCTGCCGCGGATTGGCGAATATTCGCGAACGGACGCGGCTTACACCGTCAGCCCGAGCGATTGTTTGGCGAGCGCGGTCAGCGCGTTCAGCACCTGGCTGGGAAGCGTCGCGATCCAGCCGAGCTGGTTGGCGGAGGCGTAGGAAAGCACGTCCGCCACCGTCGCCTCGACACCCATGTTCGAGGTTTCGTCGGTGGAAAGCTGCTCCACGATGTCCTTGAAATTCGCATATTCTTCCGCCGTCACCGCCTGGAACAGCAGCCGGAAATCGTCCCAGGCTTGCGTCGCGATGGCCGTCGCCTCGCTTTCGAGCCAGCCGGGAATCGCGGCGAGATCGGTTGCGATGGTCTGCAGCAGGGTCGGCGCGGTCGCGCCGGATTTTTGATTTGTGAAGCTCATGAACAGGGATCCTTTCGGTTGGAGGACGCGGGGAGCGCGCCATCGGTGACGCGTCCGCACAGCGCGTGCGGTTTCGCCAAACGCGCGCCGGAGATGCGAACGCGTCGCCGATGAAGCGAGAAAGGAATTGGCGCGGCCGGTGCGCTCACGCCAGACGGTAGAAGGACTGACGGCCGATGACTTTGGCCGGCGGCACCTGCCGGCCCCATTCGCGCGGCCAGGGAAGGCTTGAGACCTTGTAGAAGGTGGCGCCGTCGACCGTGTCGGGCAGGCCGCCGGCGAGCGCGCGGCGGGCAATTTCGAGGCATTGCCATTCGCTGGCGAAGATCGGGCGGTCGAAATCCAGCGCCAGCAGTTTCGCCCGGTTGGGATCGGCTTCGTTCCAGCAGGAGAATTGCCACGGCGCCAGGCAGCACGAGGCGACGGTGCCACAGCCGAACTGCGCGCGGTTGCCCGCGCGCGCGATGCGCACACGGTTGAGCACGACGCACGCCACCGCCTCCAGCCCCGCTTCGCCTTCGCCGCGCGCCTCGCCATAAAGCGTCGCCGCCAGCACCTGCGCCTCGTCGGCAAAGTCGACAGCCATGGCGAAGCCTTCCGGAGTCGGATACGCTGAAGAATCGCAAAGGGGCGGCGAGGAATGCAGGACGCGAGCGGGGGGAGGCGGAACATCGGAACTTCCGATGTTGTTCCAATCCAATATTTGCGCGGCATCGCCGCGATGATGGTCGTTTTCGCCCACGCCAGCGGGCAGTTCATGTTCGTCACCCCGGCACTGTGCGATGCGGGTGTGAGCGGCGTCGATCTGTTCTTCGTCATCTCCGGATTCGTGATGACCTACACGGCGGCGACCCACGATTACGGCTGGCGGCAATTTCTCGTGCGGCGCGTGGTCCGGATCGTGCCGTTTTATTACGTGATGACGATTGTGACAGCGGCTCTCGCGCTCGCGTTGCCGATGTTATTTCTCACCACCCGCTTCACTTGGGATTCGTTCCTCGCCTCGCTGTTGTTCGTGCCGTATCCGGCGCCAGGCGAAAGCGTTATCGCGCCGATTCTGCATCTCGGCTGGACGCTGAATTTCGAGATGTTCTTCTACGTCCTGTTCGCCGCGCTCATCTGGCTCGCGCCATGGAAAAGAGCCGGCGTTCTCGGAGCGATATTCCTTGGGTTATTCTTCTGCGAGAGGCTGTTGCATTCGACCTTCGCGCCGCTCGCGTTCTACGGCAACCCGGTTACTCTCGAATTCGCCTTCGGTTGCGTGATCGGCGCGGCGTATGTGGACGGCCGGTTCGCTCGCATTCCGGCAATCGTTTCGATCAGCGCCGCGGCGCTTGCCCTGACGTTGCTGACCATCGGAAGCATCATCGACGATCCGCCCGGCCAGCGGGAACTGTGGCGCGGGCTTCCGGCGGCTATCCTGGTGTGCGCGTGGCTTTCGGCCGACAGAACCATGCCGTTTCGCAACGCCGCCCTGCACCGGCTGGGTGACGCGACCTATTCGATCTACCTGACGCACATCTTTGTCGTGATGGCGCTTCGGCGCGTGTGGATCGTCTTTCACCTGAACCATTCCAGCATTGCGATTTTCGCTTTCGTTCTCTTGAGCATGGCGTTCGCCGCGGTGATCGGCATCGCCGTCTACGAGCGCATCGAGACGCGCCTCACACGATTCGCTAAGCGCGCACTGGTTCACCGCACCCCACAACCGATATTGGAGCCCGTCCGATGAAACTCGCCAGAAAGATCGATGCATGGATGACGCGAGATCAGTGGCCAAGCCCTCTGTACATCGCGCTTGGGATTGCGCTGTTCCTGATTGGCCCTGATTGTCTCGGAAGAATGGAACCGTCCGCCAAAGGTCGACTGCACCGATCCTTTCACCGCACATGAAACCAATCAGTGTGACGGCCAGAATGACCGCTGATGCTAAAGCGCGTAGCGCGCGTTCATGTAATCCTCAATCACCTGGTAGAGCGCTTCGTTGCTCCAGTTCAGATAGGTGTTCGTCAGATAATTACCGTGCAGAATCGCACCCTTGAAAATCATCACTTCGGCGATTGTACACCCTGAAAGCGGCACCCCCCCGCTGTAACCGGCGATGGTGAGCGTGTCGTTCACGGGCGCGACATTGAGGCCAGACGCTTCGCAGGTATACACACCGCCGTTGACGCGTGCCTTGATATCGCCGGTGCTGCCGGCGCCATACTGGAACGAAATAATCCCAAGCCACGGTTGCCCGTTGGTCAGCGTTGGCATGCCGGTAAGGCGATTCGACCCGCCCATATAAAAGCTCGGCACGTTACCGCTGCTTTGCAGCAGGATCGTTCCAGTGCTCGAAGTCCCTCCGTCCGACACAAATCCCTGGAACCCGCCGCTCTGTGCTTCACCCACAAACACGATTGAGAAGTTGACATTTCCGTTCGGGAACAGATTCGCGCCATTGTCTGTAAGGACGGCACCGCCGGAGGCATAAACCAGCGCGGGTTCGCTGTTGAGGTTCGAAATCGTCTGCGCGGTTGGATAGGTCCCGGACGCCTGTTCGAACAGCGCGCCTGACACACGGTCGCGCCAGCCGATGTTCGCGCCGGCATTCTGGTAGCAGGTATCGGCGCGCAGCCAGCTTACGAGATCGACGCAGGACTTGATCGTCGCCTGCCGGTCGAGCTGGGTCGGATTCTCGATGGCCGTCAGCGCGTTGGTCAGCCAGCTCGCTTCGGCCGTGCAGTTCACTTCGGTGGGGGGCATAGAGACTCCTGTTGCCTCAAATAGGTGGAAGATCGACGCGCTGCGCGAGCGCCCAGTCGTAGAGCGGGATTGCAGCCGGCACGAGCACGGTCATCGCGGTTGAACTTTTCGCGAGCGTCAGGCCCGTCGCCACGCCGGCATAAATCAAAACCACAGAGCCAGTCGCATCCATCGCATAACGCGCGACGTTGAGGCTCGCATTCGCGGTCTGCGCCGCAAGGAAAGTGTAGAGCGCCAGCGCCGTTGCCGCAGCGCTGCCGCCAATGTTCACCTGGTTGCCGGTCGCGCCGGAGGTGACGAAGGTAATGGCGACGCCATTCACCGTCACTGTATCGCCGTTCGTCGGGTTTGATCCAAACGTCACGTTGCCGCGCGCGATGGCCGACAGCGCGAAGGAATACGGCGAGCGGATGACGCCGCGTTGCCCGGTCTGGTTGCCGACACCATTGGCCCCGGTCGCCTGGCAGGCGTAGCGCAGGCACGGCGCGCTCGAAGGCTCGGCCGAAAGCGTGACCAGCAGCTTGTTGGAGTATGCGAGAGCGCTGGTTGGCGCGCCAGGCAATGTCAGCACGCCGCCGATGGCCGTCGCGCCCGGGATCGCTGCGGCAAACCCAGCCGCGATCACCGTGCCGGTCATCAAGCCATCGACATTGATTCCGTATGTGACGCCGCTGTAGACGATCACCACCGCCTCGCCCTGATTGCCAGTGCCGATGGTGACCGTGCTGCCGGAAATCACGACCGACGTGATAGGGGCATTCTGCGTCACGCCGCTGATTGTCGGCGGAGAACCGGAGCCGTCGCTGATTTCGAACCCGTACGCCGCGAGTTGCGTGTTATCGACCACCACATTGGAGGTGTCGATGCAGACCGGGCCGTTGTAGAGGAGCTGGATTTTGTAAGGAGACTTTGACGACCAATACGCGCCCTGCGCGGCGCGCAAAAGTCGGCGCGGTTTGTGCGCCGCGCCATAAATTCCGCGCAGGATCGAATGACCGACATGCTCGCCAATCTGCACGTAGCCCATCGCCATCCAGTGGCCGCCGGCGTTTGGGCCGCCAGCATTATCCTGCGGCCCGATGCAATACGCGGGGT
>DATCBQ010000018.1:0-23986 GCA_036511745.1 Rhizomicrobium sp. | reverse complement strand
TCAGGATTAATGATTCCGGACAAGTCGATATTGTCGATATCTGCGAGAAAATTCACACGGCGCGTCGGGGGAAACGACACTCAAGGCGGCGCTAGCCCCTTTCGTTTTTTGAGGCGCGGCGAGGTGGTGTGTTAAGAATGTGCAGCGGTGCGGGCCGTACGGGGGCACATGCAGCGGCTATTACGGGCAGCACAGGCCAGGAACCTCGATCGCATAGCGGTGGCCTATGCGGTCGCCGGCTGGATTCTGGTGCAGGGCGCCTCGATCGTTTTTCCGGCCTTTGACGCGCCTGGCTGGGCGCTGAGAGCCTTCATCGTAGCTGTGGCGATGGGCTTTCCGGCGACGCTGACCATCGCGTGGTTCGCAACGCCCCACGCGCAAACCATCGACGAAACACCGGGCGGCGTCTCTCACCGCGAGGTGGTGCTGCTCGCCCTGCTGGGTGTCGTGCTGCTGCTGTCGCTGGGCGAGTTGCTGTTCGTGTTTCGGCGCGCATCGTCGGCTCCCGCACCGGCGATCACCGCATCCGCAGCGAACAAACCGGCGGCGGCTTCCATCGCCGTGCTGCCCTTCGTGAACATGAGCGGCGATCCGGCGAGGGAAATCGTTTCCGACGGGATCTCGGAAGAGTTGCTGAACGATCTCTCGAACGTCGCCGCGCTGCGGGTGGCGGCGCGCACCTCGTCCTTCGCCTTCAAGGGCAGGAATGAGGATATCAAAGAGATCGCCCGCGTGCTTGGCGTGCGCGCCATCCTCGAAGGCAGCATCCGCGAGGACGGCGAACAAATCCGGATAACCGCGCAGCTTATCGACGCGGCGGATGGTTTTCACCTGTGGTCGGAGACTTACGACCGCGAAATGACCGGCATTCTCGCGCTGGAAGACGAGATCGCCCGCGCGATCACATCGGCGCTCACCAACAAACTGCTCGGCACAATCACCATCGCGCCGGCGGGCAAGCCGGCGTCCATCGATCCGGTTGCCTATCGCGCCTATCTTGAAGGGCAGCACGAGCTCGGTCCGCGCACGGAAGACGGCGTGGCCAAGGCCGTTGCGCTGTTCAGACGGGTGGCTACGCTGCAGCCGGACTTCGCCGACGGTTTTGCCGCCCTGGGGCGCGCGCTCATCAACGAAGCCGAATTCAATCCCGGGCAAAAGAAATTGATGCCGGAAGCGGAAACGGCGCTGGCGCGCGCGCTGGCGCTGGACCCCGACAATGTTTACGCGCTCTCCGCGCATCTGGACCTTGCATTGCACGGCCTCGACTGGCCGACCGCCGGGATCGATGCAAAACGCCTCAATGCGATCAACCCCAACAGCAACCCCGTGCTGCACGAGATGTTTCGCTACTATCAACTGCTTGGCTTTCCCGATAAGGCTCTGGAAGCCGTTCGCGGCGCGGCAAAACTCGATCCTCTGTCCTTTGTAGATCGCTACAACATCGTCGCGGCGCTCATTCACAATGGGCAATTCGCGCAGGCCGTCGATGCCGCCCATGAGGCGCTTGCGCTGGAGCCAAATCAGACGGAGGCGCTCGCGATGCTCTGTACGGCCGATGCGTACAGCAATCGGCTGACAGACGCGAACGCAGTTCTGCTGCAGCTTTCGCAGGGCGGCGACGAGACTTCCCGGTCCCGCTGCATGTTCGACATCGAAGTCGCTGAGGGAAGATTTGCCGAAGCGCAGACGATGGTGGATACACTTGCTTCGCAATTTCCCCATGGCGATTTCAGCGCCGCCGACATCGGGGAGTCCTACGCGCGATCCCGGAATTTCGACAAGGCTGCGTTATGGTTCGCTCGCGCCTATGACGAAAGGGATTTTGCGCTCTTCACCATTGCCTTCACCCGTTCCATTCCGGCTGAATTTTTCAAGACCGCCGGCTGGGAGGCGCTGTTGCAGCGGCCGCTGTTCAGGGACTGGCAGGGGGCTCATGACAAGCTCGCAGCCGATCTTGGCGTAGGACACTGATCGCGCCGAGTACCGTCCATGCGGCATGACAGACCGGGAAGGGGGCGGATTTATTCCGGGATGCCGGAGGGGTGCACGGAGAATTGGACCCTGTGGATCGATCGTTAACGAGCCGAACGACCACAGAACGGACGGTGCCCGAATCACCAACCGAATCAATAGCATGATTTGTTCTCACACAATATCATGTTTGTCAACAAAGAAAACGCGCCAGATGCTGTGACGGAGCCCATAGGTGGAATCGTGACCAGGTTAGCAGCCCATATCATCCGTAGACGGAAGAGATATGACGTATTCGTGGCAGTCGTGGGCTCGTCCTCCTGTTTGGCGAAACGGCGCTTTGCCGTAGCCTTTCGCGCCTGTGATACTGGCCCGTATCGCTACGGAAGGCCCCACGAAAACCATGACGGACAAGGACTCCAAAGCATGGGCGGCGCTGGCCGCGAAAGAGCTTAAGGATAGGCCGCTCGAAACGCTCACCTGGGCGGCGCCGGAAGGCTTCGTGGTGAAACCGCTTTACACGGCAGCAGATCTCGAAGCGATCGAGGCGCGCGACTCCGTTCCTGGCCTCGCGCCCTATCTGCGCGGCGTGCGTGCCACGATGTATGCGGGCAGGCCGTGGACCCTGCGTCAGTATGCCGGATTTTCCACGGCCGAAGAGTCGAATGCCTTCTACCGCAAGAATCTCGCCGCCGGGCAGATGGGGCTGTCCGTCGCTTTCGATCTGGCCACCCATCGCGGCTACGACAGCGACCATCCGCGCGTGACCGGAGACGTAGGGAAAGCCGGCGTCGCGATCGATTCCGTCGAGGACATGAAGATCCTTTTCGCGGGAATCCCCCTCGACAAAATGTCGGTGTCGATGACCATGAACGGCGCCGTCATTCCGGTGCTCGCAAGCTTCATCGTGGCGGGGGAAGAACAGGGCGTCGCGCCGGGAAGACTTTCCGGGACCATCCAGAACGACATCCTCAAGGAATTCATGGTCCGCAATACCTATATCTATCCGCCGACCGCCTCGATGCGCATCGTTGCCGATATCATCGAGTACACGGCGAAACAGATGCCGAAGTTCAATTCGGTCTCGATCTCCGGCTATCACATGCACGAAGCCGGCGCGACGGCGGTACAGGAGCTCGCCTACACGCTTGCCGACGGCGTCGAATATGTGCGCGCCGCGCTTGCGAAGGGATTGAAGGTCGACGAATTCGCTCCAAGACTGTCGTTTTTCTTCGGCATCGGCATGAATTTTTTCATGGAAGCCGCCAAGCTGCGCGCGGCGCGGCTTCTATGGTCGAAGATCATGGCCGGCTTCGGCGCGAAAAACCCGGAATCGTCGATGCTGCGGACGCATTGCCAGACCTCCGGCGTCTCGCTGACCGAACAGGACCCCTATAACAACATCGTACGCACGGCCTACGAAGCGTTGGCGGCCGTCCTCGGCGGCACGCAGTCGCTGCACACCAATTCCTTCGACGAGGCCATTGCGTTGCCGACCGAGTTCTCCGCCCGCATCGCGCGCAATACGCAGCTGATCCTGCAGCACGAATCGCAGGTGACGCGGGTGGTCGATCCGCTCGGCGGCTCATACTACGTCGAAGCGTTGACCCATGCGCTGGCGAGCGCCGCACAAGGCATCATCGACGAAGTGGAAGCCCTTGGCGGCATGACCAGGGCTGTCGAGGCCGGACTTCCGAAGCTCAGGATCGAGGAGTCGGCGGCGCGCCGGCAGGCACGCGTGGACCGCGGCGAGGATGTCATCGTCGGCGTCAACAGGTTCGAGCCGGAGCACGGCTCGCCGATGGAAATCCGCGACATCGACAATGCCGTGGTGCGCGCGCAACAGATCGCGCGGCTGGCAGATGTGAAATCCCGACGCGATGCAGGGAAAGTCCAGGCCGCGCTCGAGGCACTCGCAAAAGGCGCTGCGGGGACCCAAAACCTGCTGGCGCTGGCCGTCGAAGCAGCGCGCGCGCGCGCTACGGTGGGCGAAATTTCGGCAGCGATGGAACGCGTCTTCGGTCGCTATCGCGCGCAGGTCAAATCGATTTCGGGAGTTTATGGCAGCGCCTACGAAGGCGATAACGAATTCGCCGCCATTCGCGGTGACGTCGAGGCATTCGCCAAAGAGGAAGGCCGGCGCCCGCGCATTCTGGTCGCCAAAATGGGACAGGACGGCCACGACCGCGGTGCCAAGGTGATCGCCACGGCCTTTGCCGATCTCGGTTTCGACGTCGATATCGGGCCGCTGTTCCAGACACCCGACGAAGTAGCCCGGGATGCCGTCGATTCCGACGTCCATGTCGTCGGAATTTCCAGCCAGGCCGCGGCCCACAAAACCCTTGTGCCGCAGTTGATCGAAGCGCTGAAGAAACAGGACGCCGGAGAAATCCTGGTCGTTTGCGGCGGCGTGATTCCGGTCCAGGATTATGCTTTCCTCGAACGCGCGGGCGTTGCCGCCGTTTTCGGCCCCGGTACGAATATTCCCGACGCGGCACGCAAAGTGTTGTCGCTGATCCGCGAACGCGAAAAAGCAGCGGCATAGAAGGGGAGTTCGTCATCGCCGAGCAAATCAGAACTCGGCATGGAACCGTGCTCCCAGCACGGAGACGGGGCCGCGGTCGGGATTGTAGGCGGGATTGACGAAGAGCTGATAGTCGGCGGTGGCTGTCAGCCAGCTTGTGATCTGCGCGCTGTAATAGGTTTCGATTCCGTTCTCGAAACCATAGTGCGGCAGCCTTCCGTCGCCGATCAGGATTCCCAGACCACCTGCCGCGAAATACCTTTGCGCGGCTTGCGAAATCCCATCGAGGATGTAGGCGGCGCCGACCGTGTCCTGCGATCGCCCCCAGCTCGTTCCCTTGAGCGACAGGCCGGTCGAAAGCGCGCGGTTGGATTCGGTGAATTCGTATGCTTCCTGGCTTCCGTCATTGTAACTGATGCGCGTGAACATTCCCACATCGTCGGAAATCTGCTGCTGGAAATTGAGCGCCGCGCCGGGACGCGATTTGTAGGTCCGGACGAGCGCCGTGTTGGGCACGCTGTCGGTCTGCGACGCGAGCTCCACCGCGTCGTTGTAGCTGCCCATGCGTCCGCGATTGAAATAGCCGAGCAGCTTCAATTTGCCTTCGCGGCCGAACAGCGTGTGGCGCTCTTCCGCTTCGGCAACGGCCTCGAATTGCCCAAACCCGGTTTCGAGGTGTTTTCCATTTGGTACCTTGGAAAGGTCGAACAGGCCTGCGCGAAGGGTCCACCAGCTTTGCGTCCATTCTGTCGCGATGCCGTAGCTGTAGCCCCAGGAATCGGCCGCGTAATCATACCCCGCCGAATCGATGGCGGCCCAATTGAAGAAGTCCTTGCTCGGATCATGCGCGTAGTCGTTGGTGTCGAAGATATCGATGACGGAGATCTTGCCCACGGTGACGATCACATTGTCGGCGGTGTGGCTTCCGCCCAGCTGATTCGCTGCCGGCGCGTCGTGTTGAACTTCTCCGCCGAGATCGATCGTCTGTCGGAAAAAAAGCCGTTGCAGTCGGAAATACGGGACCGAGGAACCGACCTTATAGGCTTCCCCGCTGGGGAACGCGGCAATGCCCAGCGTATTGCTCAACCCGAAACCCTGGTCCACTTCCGGATCGGCCCAAATCTCTCCGCCGTCCCAGGGACGGAGGCCGGCGAAAAGCGTCAGGGCCACGGTTTCGTCGCCCCGGCTTCCAGGGTCGAGACTGTTCGCGCCGCGATACGGCGAGGTAAAAGCGGGATGGAACTGGGTCACTTGCGTGACCTGTCCATGGATCGCCCAATCCTCCGGCGACGCCTGCTGTTCATCCGGGGTCTCAGCCCGGGCAATCGACGCCTGCCAGCCTGCAAGCATCACCGTCGCAATCAGGACATGGTGCTTCCGGCTGAAAACTGTTCCCATCTAATCCCCCGCCGATCAAGCGGCTACCGATCCGCGTATGATTAATCGCAATTACGCGTATCCGGACAATGCGACAAGGCTACCACGGCGGCGCCGAACCGAATTTTTCGATTTGCGGGGGGCGCAACGAACGAGAACGCGCAGCTGTCCCCCGAGCGTCAAGGGAGCGTTAAGACCTCTCATCTAATACTGACCGGCAAGATTGCTTGAAACGGGTCCGGTGGGCCGCGGTTGGAAGGCACTGGAGAAGCTGGCGAATGGATGCGAAGGCCAAGACGGTGCTGATCGTGGAGGACAACGAGCTCAACATGAAGCTCTTCCACGATCTTCTCGACGCCCATGGTTATAACACCCTGCAGACCAAGGACGGGATGGAGGCGCTCGACATCGCCCGCGAACATCATCCCGACCTTATTCTCATGGACATTCAGTTGCCCGAAGTCTCCGGACTCGAAGTGACCAAATGGCTCAAGGAAGACGATTCGCTCAAGACGATTCCGGTTGTTGCCGTGACGGCCTTCGCCATGAAGGGTGATGAAGAGGTAATTCGGCAGGGTGGCTGCGAAGCCTATATTTCCAAACCCATCTCGGTGACCGGCTTCCTCGACACGGTTCGCCGCTTCATCGGCTGAAACCATGACCGCGCGGGTCCTCGTCGTCGACGACATCCTCTCCAACGTCAAGCTGCTCGAGGCCAAGCTGTCCGCCGAGTATTTCGAAGTCGCAACGGCGTTTGACGGCCAGGAAGCTCTCGACAGGATCGAAAACCAGGAACCGGATATTGTGCTCCTCGACGTCATGATGCCCGGCATGGACGGCTTCGAGGTTTGCCGCAGGATCAAGCAAAATCCGAAATGCGCGCATGTGCCGGTGGTCATGGTCACGGCACTTGACCAGTCGAGCGATCGCGTTGCGGGGCTTGAGGCCGGCGCGGACGATTTTCTCACCAAGCCGGTCGACGATGCGGCGCTTTTCGCGCGCGTGCGCAGCCTTGTGCGCCTGAAGATGCTGACCGACGAGTTCAGGGTGCGCGCATCCACCGGCAAGCGGATGGGCCTGCTCGATCCGGCCGAATCGCCGGACGAATGTCAGTCGGGCGGCCGGATCCTGCTCGTCGACGATCGGCCCGAATCGGTCGCATGGCTTTCAACGAATCTCGTGCCGCAAAACGCCGTCTCCGTCGTCGACTCGTTCGAAGAAACCATGGCCTGCGTGCGCGGCGGCGAGCTCGACCTTATCGTTGTGAGTCTGGGTCTGCGCGGATATGACGGGCTGCGGCTCTGTTCGCAGCTGCGTTTGTTGCCCGAGGGGCGGCACATTCCGATTCTGGTGCTGGTCAGCGACAGCGACAGGCGCAAGCTCAATCAGGCTCTCGAAATGGGCGTCCACGACTATCTCTCGCGTCCGGTCGACAGGAACGAGCTGATCGCCCGCGTCCGCACCCAGCTTCGCAAGAAGCGCTATTCGGACCGCCTGCGCCACAACGTGCAGCTGTCGCTGGAAATGGCGATCACCGATCCGCTGACGGGATTGCATAATCGCCGCTACTTGAGCCGGCATCTCGAGACATCGCTCGAAAATGCCGCGAGCTCTGGCAAGCCGGTCGCCTTTCTCATCCTCGACATCGATTACTTCAAAGCCGTCAACGACACGCATGGCCACGACATTGGCGACGAAGTGTTGCGGGAATTCGCCAGCCGGATTGCCAGCAATGTTCGCGGCGTCGATCTCGCCTGCCGTTACGGCGGCGAGGAATTTGTCGTCGTGATGCCGGACACCGATATGGAGCTGGCATCTGCGGTGGCCGAAAGGCTGCGCCGGAGCGTCGAGACCGCGCCCTTCTCCATCAGCCGCATTCCGCACAAACTCGATATTACCGTCAGCGTCGGAATTGCGGGTTGCGAAGGCGCGGACGATTCCGCCGAAGCCCTTCTTCGCCGCGCGGATCAGGCACTCTACCGCGCCAAGCGCGACGGCCGAAACAGGGTTGTGGCGGCGGCGGCCTGACGTCGCCGCGGAAAGTCATTCGAGAGGGGATTCCTCCGCCTCCATCGCTCTCTCGACAATGCGCAAGAACGTATCGGAGTCCTGCGCGCCCGAAACCAGAAACTTGTTCGCGAAGATAAATGTCGGCACGCCCTGAACCGCTGTCCGACGGGCGAATGCGTCTTCGCGTTCGACGAGCTCGATGGCCGAATCCCCGTTGAGAAGCTTGCGGACCAGATCGCCATCCATTCCCGCCTGGGCCGCGATCCACTCGAGGATCGCGGGATCGCCAATGTCCCGGCCCTGCTCGAAATAGGCGGAAAACAGAGCTTCGACAATCGCGTCTTGAACGCCGGCGGAGGCCGCCCACCGGATCAGCCGGTGTGAGTCCGTCGTGTTCGGCGTTCGCGCAATCAGGCTGAAATCGAAGGCGATGCCTTCCGCCCTTCCCAAGGCGCAGATGTCTTCGCCTTTGCGTGCGACATCGGGCCCGTCTCCGAATCTCGCAAGCAGCCACGTTTTTCGGTCGATGCCCTCCTTCGGCATGTCAGGGTGAAGACGATAAGGGCGCCAATGCACATCGAACGTGACGTCGCCACGCTGTTCGAGCGCATGTTGGAGCCGGCGCTTGCCGATGAAACACCAGGGACAGATCGTGTCGGAGATCACGTCGATTTGCATCGGATCATCTTATACGGCGGATATGCCAAAAGCAGCGATGCGCCACGAAATTCCATTGCTCGTCATACCGCGCCGCCAAGTTGGCATCGCCCTGCTGGACTGACTGCGGCTTCTGATGCCTGATAGGTCGGACAGGCCATTGCAACGGAGTCTCGCATGGGGCCGCTAACCGGCATCCGCATTGTGGAATTTCAGGGTATAGGGCCCGGGCCCTTCGCAGCAATGCTGCTTTCCGACATGGGCGCGAATGTGATCCGCATCGACCGCAAAGGCGGTTGGGAGCCGCGCCCAACGGAGGTCACGTATCGCGGCCGGCAAGCGGTAGCACTTGACCTTAAAAAGCCGGAAGCCGTGGACGCGGTGCTGACACTGATCGGCAACGCGGACGCGCTGATCGAGGGTTACCGCCCTGGCGTGATGGAGCGGCTGGGATTGGGTCCGGACATCTGCCTGAAGCACAATCCCCGACTGGTCTTTGGCCGCATGACAGGCTGGGGTCAGACGGGACCGCTGGCAGAAGCCGCGGGCCACGACATCAACTACATCGCGCTGTCGGGCGCGCTGCACGCCATCGGACCCGCGGGCGGCAAGCCGGTACCGCCGCTCAACCTTGTTGGCGATTTCGGCGGCGGCGCGCTTTATCTCGCCCTGGGCGTCGCTTGTGCGTTGCTGGAAGCGGGGAGATCGGGAAAGGGTCAGGTCGTCGATGCGGCGATGACCGATGGCGCAGCCTCGTTGATGGCGATGTTCTACGGACTGACCGCCGCCGGAATGTGGCGGGACAGCCGCGGTGTCAACGTCCTCGATTCCGGCACGCACTTCTACGACACGTATGAGACGAAGGACGGAAAATGGATCTCGCTGGGCGCCATCGAACCGCAATTTTATCGCGAGATGCTGGAAAAGACCGGTATCGCCGATGCGGATTTCGAAGCCCAGATGGATCGCGACGCATGGTCCATGCTTAAGGACAAGGTTTCGAAGGTGGTCCGGACGAAGACGCGCGACGAATGGGATGCGATCATGCTGGGAAGCGACGTCTGCTACGCGCCGGTGTTGTCGCTCGCCGAGGCGCCGCACCATCCGCACAATCTCGCGCGGGGAACATTCATCGAGGTCGCTGGAATAACACAGCCCGGGCCAGCGCCCCGTTTCAGTCGCACGCCGTCGGCAGTGCAGGGGCCGCCGCAGGGCGCCAGCAACCACATAGCACTGGCTGCCTGGGGCTTTTCCTCTGACGATATCCGCGCTCTCGAAATTGCCGGCGCCATCTAGACCGGGTTACCCCGCATCCGATGAAAGCAGTCCCGCGGGCCCGGATTTGAGAGCCCCTCGCGCCTGGCGCTCAAACCAGCGCGCCGTGGCAATGTTTGAACTTGCGGCCCGAACCGCAAGGACAAAGGGCGTTGCGCTGCACCTTCCCCCACGTCCCGGGATCGTTGGGATCGACCGGAACATCTCGCATCCGGGTCATGCGGGCCATCAGCGGCTCGCCCGGAGGCGGCGGCGCCATTTCGTCTTCGCCCGTAAGCGGATTGACGTGGTGCGCCTGCATCGGTGGCAACGGCCGCTCGATGGGCGGGGGCGGTTCCTGCACGTTGATCTGCAGATGCATAAGTTGGCGCACAACGTCGGTGCGCAGCTTGCTCAACAGACCCTCGAACAGGGTGAAGGCTTCGCTTTTGTACTCATTGAGCGGATCGCGCTGACCGTAGCCGCGCAGACCAACATACTGGCGCAAGTGATCCAGACTTACGATGTGCTCGCGCCAATCGTGATCGAGCGTCTGCAGCAGAACCGACTTTTCGACATAGCGCATGATGTCGGAGCCGACATTGGCGGCACGTTCCGCAGAACGCGTTTCGACGGCTTTCAGCACGCGTTCGCGAACCTCTTCGTCGGCAATGCCCTCTTCCTTCGTCCACTCCAGGACCGGCAGGGAAATCCCGAAGGTTTTCTGCACTTCCTCCTCGAGGCCCGGAGCGTCCCATTGTTCGGCATAAGCCTTCTGGGGGATGTGGCGCGCGACGAGCTCGTCCACGACCTGTTCGCGCATGTCCGCGATCTGATCGCTCACGTCGTCGGCGGACATAATCTCCCGGCGCTGATCGAAGATCACGCGGCGCTGGTCATTGAGCACATTGTCGTATTTGAGGATATTCTTGCGCAGTTCGAAGTTTCTCGCCTCGACCTTCTGTTGCGCCTTCTCCAGCGCCTTGTTCACCCAGGGATGCGCGATGGCTTCGCCCTGCTCGAGACCGAGGCGTTGCAGCCAGGTGTCCATCTTGTCGGACCCGAAAATACGCATCAGGTCGTCCTGCAGACTGAGGAAAAACTTCGACGCGCCCGGGTCGCCCTGACGGCCCGATCGCCCGCGCAGCTGGTTGTCGATACGGCGGCTCTCATGACGCTCCGTACCGACGACATAAAGGCCGCCACCCGCCAGCGCGCGCTCCTTGTCTTTTGCCACTTCCGCGCGGATTTCCGCCGTTCGGGCGGGGCGTTCGGTTTCGTCGATAACGCCGCCCAGCTCGGTCTTGATGCGCATGTCGGCGTTGCCGCCGAGCTGAATGTCGGTGCCGCGGCCGGCCATGTTCGTGGCAATGGTGACGGTACCCGAGACACCTGCCTGTGCCACGATCGCCGCTTCCTGCTCGTGATAACGTGCGTTGAGCACGGCGTGCGCAATCTTGCGCTGCTTCAGAAGTTCGGAAAGGTGCTCGGATTTCTCGATCGATGTCGTACCGACAAGAACGGGCTGGCCGCGTTCGTGGCAGTCCTTGACAAGAGCGATGATCGCTTCGTTCTTTTCGTCGACGCTGCGATAGACTTCGTCGTCGGCATCGGTGCGGTTCACCGGCATGTTGGTGGGAATCTCGAGTACTTCGAGCTTGTAGATGTCCATGAATTCGGCGGCTTCGGTCAATGCGGTGCCCGTCATGCCGGCCAGCTTCTCGTAGAGACGGAAATAGTTCTGGAAAGTGATGGAAGCGAGCGTCACATTCTCCGGCTGGATTGCCGCGTTCTCCTTGGCTTCGAGCGCCTGGTGCAGCCCTTCCGAATAGCGCCTGCCTTCCATCATGCGTCCGGTAAATTCGTCGATAATGATGACCTTGCTATCCTTCACGATGTAGTCGCGGTCGCGCTGAAACAGCTTATGCGCCTTCAACGCCTGGTTGACGTGATGGACCATGTTGATATTTTCGATGTCGTACAGATCCCCCGTGGGCAGCAGCTCGGCCTCGCGAAGCACATTGGTCATCAGCTCGTTACCGGATTCGGTGAGCGTCACGGTGCGCTGCTTTTCGTCGAGTTCGAAATCGTCCTTTCCGAGCCTCGGCATCAGCGCATCGACGGAGCGATAAACCTCCGTCTGATCTTCGGTCGGCCCGGAGATGATCAGCGGCGTTCGCGCCTCGTCGACAAGTATGGAATCGACTTCATCGACGATGGCATAGCTGTGTCCGCGCTGGACCATCGTGGCGATGCTGTATTTCATGTTGTCGCGCAGATAGTCGAAACCGAATTCGTTATTCGTCCCGTAAGTGACGTCGCAGGCATAGGCATCTTTGCGCTGCTCGTCGGTCAGCCCGTGGACGATGCAGCCGGTCGTGAGTCCGAGGAAGCCATAGATCTGTCCCATCCATTCCGCGTCGCGGCGGGCGAGATAATCGTTGACCGTCACAACATGCACGCCTTCCCCCGCGAGCGCATTGAGATAGACAGGAAGTGTGGCGACCAGAGTTTTGCCTTCACCGGTCTTCATCTCGGCAATCCGCCCTTCGTGCAGCACCATTCCGCCTACCAGCTGCACGTCGAAATGCCTTTGTCCGAGCGTGCGTTTTGCCGCCTCGCGCACCGCCGCAAACGCTTCGGGAAGAAGATTGTCGAGCGTCTCGCCCGCAGCGAGCCGCTCCCTGAAGACAGGCGTCAGGGCCTTCAGCTCGTCGTCGGATTTCGCCTTGAACTGTTCCTCGAGGGCGTTGACCTCCTGCACACGCTTCCAGAACGCGCGAAGCCGGCGCTCGTTGGAAGAACCGAAGAATCGTTGTGCAATGCCGCCGAAACCCAGCATAATTTTCCTCTTGGGGACCGCGTCTCGACGGGCTGACCCCGTGTACTCGCAGGCTACGCCGGGCGCAGGAAGCCGGCGCCAGCCGCGCGGAGAGATAAGAACCGGCTTCCCCCTTGTCAATTCAAGCGAATCCGGCCTAATCGCGTGTTCATGAGCGGTGCGTCGGGGAGAACCGCAAATCGTGTAGATTCGGGGAGATGAATGCCATGGCGAAGTCGCCCGCATTCGGTGCGAGAAAGCGCCGCAAATCGCCCGCGAAGTCTCGCGCCCACGCACATAAGGCAAAGCCGCCTCCGGCTGGCACGGCGCCTCCGGTATCGCCACTGGCACCCAGGTCCTTTGCCAATTTGTTGCCGCTCGCCGGAGTGCGGATGGCCGCGGGCGCGGCGGGCGTTCGCTATCGCGATCGGACCGACGTCCTGATGGTGGTCATGGCGCCGGGGACGCAGGTGGCAGGTTCATTCACGCGATCAAAGACGGCCGCGGCGCCGGTCGAATGGTGCAAGACACACCTTCCCCGCGGAGTTGCCCGTGCCCTCGTTATCAATAGTGGTAACGCCAACGCGTTTACGGGAAAGGCCGGGCGGGATTCCGTCCGCCAGATCGCGGAGTCCACTGCGGCCTTCCTGGACTGCCATGCTCATGAAGTATTTCTCGCGTCCACCGGCGTGATCGGAGAGCCATTGCCGACCGCGAAAATATTGCGAATTCTTGGCACACTTGCCGAGTCGGGCGCGGCCGGGGGTTGGCGCGGCGCGGCCGAAGCCATTATGACCACCGATACCTATCCGAAGATGGCCATGCGCCGTTCCCAGATCGACGGCGTCAAAGTCACGATCAACGGTATCGCAAAGGGCTCTGGCATGATTGCTCCGGACATGTCGACCATGCTGGCTTTCATTTTTACGGATGCCAATCTGCCTGCCCCGGTGCTGCAGGACTTGCTTTCCGCGAGCGTCAAGGGCTCGTTCAATGCCATCACCGTGGACAACGACACCTCGACCAGCGACACCGTTTTGATGTTTGCCACGGGACGAGGGGCGCACCATCCCTCCATACCCAAAGCGGCGGATGTGCGTCTTGCGGATTTCCGGCGAAAACTCGACGAGGTGCTGCTCGATCTGGCCCTGCAGGTCGTGCGCGATGGAGAGGGTGCACGAAAGCTGATCCGGATCGATATCGGCGGGGCGGAGTCCGACGCCTCGGCCCGGAAAATCGGCATGGCCGTCGCCAACTCACCGCTTGTGAAAACGGCGATCGGCGGCGGCGATGCAAATTGGGGACGCGTCGTCATGGCTGTCGGCAAGGCCGGCGAACCGGCCGACCGCGACAGATTGAAAATCTCGTTCGGAGGTCACGTCGTCGCAGAGAAGGGAATGCGGGCGGAGAACTACGACGAGAGGGCCATAACGAAGGCGGTAGCGGGCCGCGAAGTCGCGATAACGATCGATCTCGATCTGGGGCTCGGCAAAGCCACGGTTTGGACCTGCGATCTGACAGAAGAGTATGTCCGGATCAACGGGTCCTATCGAAGTTGATGCCAATTCTTAGCGAATCTCTAACTTCCGTCTTGCCATAGTGTCGGACGCACGCATGCCGCGGATAACTCTCCTTCTTGTTGCGGCATGTGCGCTGATCGATATCGACGGCCGCGTGCTTATTGCCCAGCGGCCACAAGGCAGGAGCATGGCGGGACTATGGGAATTTCCGGGAGGAAAGATAGAGGCGGGCGAAGGGCCGGAAACGGCTCTCATTCGCGAACTGAAGGAGGAGTTGGCGATCGAAGTGAAGGAAGCGTGTCTGGCGCCTTTCGCCTTCGCTTCCCACGCCTACCCCGACTTTCATCTGCTCATGCCGCTCTATGTTTGCCGTCGCTGGGAAGGAACGCCGGCGCCAACGGAAGCTTCCGCGATAAAGTGGGTGCGCCCGCGCGAATTGCATGGCTTTCCAATGCCGCCGGCCGACCTGCCGCTGATTCCCATGCTGCGCGATCTGCTCTAAAATTCCTTGCGCACCGCAGTGGCGCCACCGCCATAGAATATGCCGTGGTCGCAGGATTCCTTTCGGTCGTGATCATCGGCGCAGTCAATCTGCTCGGCCAAAACGTCTACAATACATTCTTCAAGCAAATTGCCCTTTTATTGCCCTGACGATTCCGGCGCCCAGCCAGTGAGATAGATCGTCTCGAACGTTGCACGCAACCTGCCGTCCGGCTCGGCATCGCGCGCGGCGTAGTGCGTCACGGCCGATAACAGAGTGGCGCGCTGCAAGGGTACGCGCAGGCGTTCCATCAGCACGTTCGTTTCGCCCAGTGCCCGCAAATCGGCGACCAGGGCGGTGAACGCTCCGTAGTGCACAACGACGCGTTCCCGGTCGGCTACGGGCATTGAAAATCCGGCGCGTTGCAACAGGCCCCCGAGATCGCGCACATCGGCAAAAGGCGCAACGCGGGGCGAAATTCCGCCAAGAGTTTCATTCTCGCCGGCGGCTAATGCCTGACGCAGTTCCCGCAGGGTCGAACCGCCGAGAAGCGCCGCGACAAACAAGCCCCCAGGAACAAGGAGCTTGCGAATTTGCAGCAGGGCGCCGGGCAGGTCGTTGACAGCGTGGAGGGACAGTACACTGACGACGAGTTCGAAACTCGAGTCGGCGAAAGGCAGACATTCTTCGTCGGTCACGACCAGGGGAGCCGTGGAACTGGTATGGGGCAGCGAAAGAGGTGCGCGCACCCAGGCCTCGGCCAGAGGCTCAAGCTGCGCGAAGGATTGCCGCCGCGACCCCACATCAAGTCCCAGCGCAAAAGAGCGTGTCACCGCGGACACCCGTTCAAAGAGGTTTTGTGCGACTTCGCCGACGAGAAAGCTCTCGCTACCGCCCCGTTCCGCCCGGGCTCGTCGTTTGGCGTAGGCTGAGCGATCGAAGATGCGCGGTGGATGATGCATGCTTTGGCCTATTACCCATTATGCGTTATTCTAGGCGTCATGAACGTCGCGAACGAGAGCCGAAGGCAGGGCAAATTCGGCCGATTGGTTGGGAATGCCTCATCGCGGTTGATTGATTTCGTATTCCCGCCGCTTTGCGCGGCCTGTCGAGCCCCTGTTGGCGAGCCTCACAGCTTGTGCGCAGCTTGCTGGCGTCAGATTACGTTTCTCGACGGACCAAGCTGCGCCGTTTGCGGTTTTCCCTTCGAATTCGATCCCGGCGCAGGCGCCCTTTGTGCTGCCTGCCAGGCGCGACCGCCGACATTCGACATTGCGCGGTCGGTCATGAGATATGATCCTGCGAGCCGCGATCCAATTCTGGCCCTCAAACGCGCCGACCGACTCGATCTGGTGCCGACGTTCGCCAGATGGCTTGAGCGCGCCGGCAAGGGACTGCTCGCCGATGCCGACGTCATCGTTCCGGTGCCTCTGCATTGGCGGCGCCTGTGGCAACGACGGTTTAACCAGTCCGCCGTCCTGGCGAACCGGCTGGCGGGCCTGTCGGGAGTACCCTGCGAGTGCCGGGCGCTGCGGCGTCTCCGCCACACGAAAAGTCAGGGTGAAATGCCGTCGGCAAAGGCTCGGCGGCGAAACGTTCGTGCCGCCTTTCGGATCGATCCGGCCCGACAGGCCAGCATCGAACGCCGGAAGGTCCTTCTTTTGGACGATGTTTTCACCACGGGCTCGACGGTGGAGTCCTGCGCACGCGCGCTGAAGCGGGCAGGCGCGGAAAAAGTGCTGGTGTTGACGCTGGCCCGCGTTGTGCGCCCCATGTCGAGCTATATATAGACTGCAACCCGAGCCCGAAAAGCATGGTCACAATGCAGCGCGTCAAGATATATACCACCCCGGTTTGCCCCTATTGCGCGCGCGCGAAGTCTTTGTTGAAACAAAAGGGTGCCATAGTCGACGAGATCGACGTTTTTATGGATAGCGATGCACGCAAGGAGATGCAGACGAAGGCCGCAGGTCGACAGACCGTACCGCAAATCTTTGTCGGCGAAGTGCATATCGGAGGCTGCGAGGATCTGTACGTGCTCGATCGGGATGGAAAACTCGATCCTCTCCTGAACGAATGACGATATGACCATCTTCCGCGCCGCCTGCGTCCAATTGCGGTCTTCCGATGATGTTGCGGAAAACTTGCGTGTGGCGCTGGAGTTTATCCGGCACGCACGTGCGAAAGGCGCCGCGTTTGTAGCCACTCCCGAAAATACAACCTTGATGGCTCCCGACGGTGGCGCAAAGCTCAATCGCGCGTTTCCGGAAGAGCGCGATCCCGCCCTTCCGGCTTTTTGCGCGCTCGCCGAGGAACTCGACATCTGGTTGTTGGTCGGGTCGCTCGCCATCAAGGTGAGCGAGACGAAAACGGTCAACCGCTCCTATCTGGTTGATCCCAAAGGACGCATTGCGGCGAAATATGACAAGGTGCATCTCTTCGACGTGAATCTGCCTTCCGGCGAATGCTATCGGGAATCGAATACGGTCGCGGGGGGCGAAAGGGCCAGTGTCGCCGATCTTCCGTGGGGGAGGGTGGGGCTTACGATCTGCTATGACCTGCGATTTCCGCAGCTTTATCGTGCGCTCGCTCGGGGTGGGGCGTCTTTCCTCACCGTGCCGTCCGCGTTCACCGAAACGACCGGGAAAGCGCATTGGCATGTGCTGCTGCGGGCCCGCGCGATCGAGAACGGTGCGTTCGTGATTGCGCCGGCTCAGGGCGGCCTTCACGCGAACGGCAGAAGAACTTACGGCCACAGCCTTATCGTATCGCCGTGGGGCGAAGTGATTGCGGAAGCCGGCACCGAACCCGGCATCGTTATGGCAGATATCGATCCCAGGGAGTCCGCCGAGGCGAGGGCACGTATCCCCAGCCTTCAGCACGACCGTTCATTCGCGGTTCCATAATGAACTGGATGCGCATTCTTGCTCTTGCGTCGAAACGGTTCCATCTTGCGCATGTCATGTGCAGCCGGAGTTCGCGTAAGTGATCGTTTACACATTGAAATGCGCCGGGGAGCACATCTTTGAGAGCTGGTTCAAGGACAGCGGCGCGTTCGACGAACAGGCAGCGTCCGATAAACTGGTGTGTCCCGTCTGTCTGACCCGCAAAGTGAACAAGGCGCCCATGGCGCCGGCGCTGAAGAGTTCCGTGGGCATGCGGAATTCTGCGCCCGAGGAAATACGAAAAGTCCGGCAGTTCATGACCGGTTTGCGGAAATATGTCGAAGCGAACGCGGATTATGTCGGCAGCGAGTTTGTCGACGAGGCGCGCAAAATCCACTATGGCGAGTCAGCCGAGCGCCATATTTACGGCGAAGCGACAATCGACGAGGCAAGAGATCTGATCGAGGAGGGCGTGGACGTAGCGCCTCTGCCGCCCGATCTCAGCGAGGCGAATTAGGACGCGATGCGACGACCATGTAGTTTATGTCCATATCGCGGGTGAGTTGCCAATTCCAGATCAGCGGATCGAATCCGACCCCTTGGCACTTGCGGATGGTCAGTCCATGACGGGCCAGTTCTGCACGCAATCGGCGAGGGGGCACAAATCTGTTCCAATCATGCGTTCCCTGCGGCACCCATCCGAGCACATATTCCGCTCCGAATTTGGCAAATGCCAACGATTTCAATGTGCGATTGATTGTCGCCACAAAAATCAGGCCGCCGGGCCGAACCAGCGTCGCGCACGCACCGAGGAATACATCGACATTCGCGACATGCTCGACGACCTCCATGTTCAGAACGACGTCGAATGCCGCTCCAGCTTCGGCCAGCGTCTCTGCCGTCGAGGAATGGTAATCGATGGCCAATCCGGCATTTTTCGCATGCAATGCGGCAGTGTTTGTGTTCCGTTGGGAAGCGTCCACGCCCGTGACGTCAAAGCCAAGTCTCGCCATGGGTTCCGAAAGAAGGCCTCCGCCACAGCCGATGTCGAGCAGAGCGAGCCCCTCGAATGGCTGCAGGCTTCGATCGTCACGACCGAAATGCGCAATTGCCTCCTGTCGAATGAACCCAAGGCGCAGGGGATTGAACCTGTGCAGGGCGGCGAATTTGCCTGAAGGTTCCCACCATTCCTCCGAGATGGCAGAAAATTTCTCGACCTCGTCCGGGTCTACGGAGGGTTGCCGGGTCGCACGAACCCCGGAATTCGATCGGCGTTGAGCAGGCGGCATCCGGCGTCTATGAATGGTTGCAACGCAAGCATATCCGTTCCGGTGACCGGTGGCCAAGATTGTAATGAAATTCGGCGGTACTTCGGTCGCCGACCTCGACCGGATCCGCCACGTTGCTGGTCTGGTGAAGCGCGAGGTCGAACGCGGCAGTCAAATCGCCGTGGTCGTTTCGGCGATGGCCGGCGAGACCAACAAGCTTGTGGGCTGGACCCGAGAGCTGTCACCGCTTCATGATGCGCGCGAATACGATGTGGTTGTAGCCGCCGGCGAACAGATCACCGCGGGACTGCTTGCCGTGGCGCTCACCGCGGTGGGAGTGAGCGCGCGTTCGTGGCTGGGATGGCAGATTCCGGTCCGCACCTCCGCCATGCACGGCTCGGCCCGCATCCTCGGGATCGAGCCCGACCTATTGAACGCAAGGCTGGCCGAGGGGCAGGTGGCCGTCGTTGCCGGCTTCCAGGGCATTGCGCCGGACAACCGGATTTCCACCCTCGGCCGCGGCGGCTCCGACACCAGCGCGGTCGCGATTGCGGCCGCCCTTGGTGCCGACCGGTGCGACATTTATACCGATGTGGAGGGCGTGCATACCACCGACCCGCGCATCGTTTCGAAGGCGCATCGCCTTAAGAAAATCGCCTATGAAGAGATGCTGGAAATGGCCTCTCTCGGCGCCAAGGTTCTGCAGACCCGCTCCGTAGAGATTGCCATGCTCTACCGGATGCCCGTGCGCGTGCTCTCGACCTTCGATCCCGACGGCGAAGGAACCCTGGTTTGCGACGAGGAAGATATCGTGGAAAAGAAAGCGGTCACCGGCATTGCCTATTCTCGCGACGAAGCCAAAATCACGCTGCATCGCATCCCGGACCAGCCCGGTGTCGCCGCGGCGATTTTCGGGCCTCTCGCCGATGCGGGCGTAAATGTCGACATGATCGTGCAGAATGTGTCCGAGGACGGACGCAAGACCGATCTGACATTTACCGTGAGCCGCAGCGAGCTTGCCCGCGCGCTGGCTGCGATCGAAAAGTCCGCGCCCGCCATCGGCTACAAGGATGTGACCTCGGACGCGAACGTCGCGAAGATTTCCATCATCGGCATCGGCATGCGCGCGCACCCGGGCGTGGCGCAGACGATGTTCTGCACGCTTTCCGAGAAGGGCATCAATATCCAGGTTATCTCGACGTCCGAGATCAAGGTGAGCGTGCTCATTGCGGAGGAGTATGTCGAGTTGGCAGTCCGTGCGCTCCACTCCGCCTACGATCTGGGCGCAGCATAAGCGCATGATCTTCCTCCCGACGGAAATCACCTGATGCCGGCGATGACCACCGCAGGGCCGCGCATTTTGCTGCGCCGTCTGCGCGAAATCATGGCGGAGAAGGCAAGCGCGCAGGTCCGGCTCGACCGGCTTGTGGCCGTAATTGCGGCCAACATGGTTGCCGAGGTCTGTTCAATTTATCTGCGGCGTGCCGGCAATTCCCTCGAGCTGTTTGCGACCGAGGGGCTGAACCGTTCGGCGGTGCACCGCACGCGCATGCGATCCGGGGAGGGTCTTGTCGGGCTCATTGCGGAGACCGCCGAGCCCATCAATCTCAGCGAAGCACCGGCGCATCCGCGTTTTTCCTACCGGCCCGAAACCGGAGAGGATCCGTATCGATCCTTTCTCGGCGTTCCCGTTTTGCGGGGCGGCCAGGTCTTCGGCGTGCTTACCGTGCAAAACCGGACAGCCCGCCTTTACGACGAAGAGGAAGTCGAGGCGCTGCAGACGGTGGCAATGGTGCTGGCCGAGATCGTGGCGCACGGAACGCTTTTCGACATCGCAGAGCTGGACGAGCCCGACTTGCGGGCCGATCGGCCAAGGGAATTCAAGGGCGACGGACTGTCGGAAGGGGTTGCCGTCGGCGAAGTCGTTTTGCACGAACCGCGCGTGAAGGTCGAACGCATGATCGCCGACGATCCCCAATCCGAGCTGGTGCGACTCGACGATGCGCTTGCCGCTTTGCACGCGTCCGTCGACCGAATGCTCGAATCGAGCGAACTCGATTTGAGCGAAGAGAGCAGGGAAGTCATCGAGGCCTATCGGCTTTTCGCGCAGGACCAGGGATGGCGGCAGAGGCTGCGAGACGCGGTCCGCTCGGGCCTTACGGCCGAAGCCGCCGTTGAGCGCGTCCAGGACGAACTGAGGCTGCGGCTCACCCGCATGGGCGATCCGTTCATGCGCGAAAGAGTACACGATTTCGAAGACCTGACCCGCAGGCTGCAGCGGCATTTGCTTGGCGAGGGCGCCCCCGCGCGCAGCCTGCCGCAGAATGCGGTGCTGATCGCGCGCTCCATGGGGCCGGCGGAGCTGCTCGACTACGGACGCGAGATTGTTGCCGTGGTTCTGGAAGATGCGGCGGCCACCTCGCACGTGGCCATTGTCGCCCGTGCCATGGGTTTGCCGCTCGTCAGCAGCGTCGTCGGTGTCGTCGATGCGGCGCGTCCGGGCGACACGATTGTCATCGACGGCGAAACCGGGGAGGCGCATCTGCGACCCTCGACGCAAATCGTCGCCGCCTTCGAAGCCCGCAGGGCATTGAGAGCACAGCGCGTGGCGCGTCTGGCCGCGGTGCGCGATCTGCCGGCGATCACCCGCGATGGCGTGCCGATCCGTCTGATGATGAATGCGGGCCTTCTTATCGACATGCCGCATCTGCAGGAATCCGGTGCCGACGGCATTGGTCTGTTCCGCACCGAGCTGCAGTTCATGATCGGTGAAACGATGCCGCGTCTGCGCGATCAGATCGGATTTTATCGGCAGGTATTGCAGGCGGCGGACGGTAAGCCCGTGATCTTCCGCACGCTCGATCTGGGCGGCGACAAAATCCTTCCCTATGGCCGGTGGGAGCGGGAAGCGAACCCGGCGCTGGGGTGGCGCGCGCTGCGCATTGCGCTCGACCGCCCTGCTCTGCTGCGCTACCAGGTTCGCGCCCTGATCGCGGCCTGTGCGAATGCCACGTTGCGCATTCTGCTGCCGATGGTGACCGATGTCGCGGAGTTCAACAATGCGCGCGCGTTGGTTGATCGCGAGCTGGAACGGGCGCGTCTGCTTTCGCAGCCACACCCGCGACAGACGCTGGTCGGCGCCATGCTCGAGGTCCCGGCGCTGGTTTTCATGCTGCCGCAAATTCTGCGATGCGCCGATTTCGTGTCCATCGGTTCCAACGATCTTTTCCAGTTTGTTTTCGCGGTGGATCGCACCAATCCCCGCGTTGCACGACGGTACGACACGCTCAGTCCGGCTTCGTTATCGCTGATCAGGCAAATTGTGCGCAGTGCCGCCGATGCCAACGGCGAAGTTTCGCTTTGCGGCGAAATGGCCGGCCGGCCTTTGGAAGCCATGGCCCTGATCGGCACCGGCGTGCGCACCCTGTCCATGCAACCCGCCAACATAGGGCCTGTCAAACTGATGATCCGCAGCCTCGATACACGTGAAATCTCGCGTTTCGTGGATGGGCTTTGCGGCCGCGGCGATCACAGTTTGCGCACGAGGTTGTCGGCGTTCGCCGCCGAACGCGGTATCGTGATCAAGTAGAGTTGCCCGGGGGCCGGAATCCATGGGGCTTGCTTTTCGGCGAGCGCTGGCCGAAAATGCTTCAGTCTCCGATATGAGGAATTATGATGCGAAGCACTGCCCTGTTTCTTGGGTCGTCCGTAACGCTGTTTCTGCTGTCCACTGCCGGTTTTGCGGATCCCGCGCCGCCGGCCGGCAGCGGCGCAACGATGGCTGCCGCCGCGACCGATGCCGATCAAATCGAGTGCAGAGTGACGCCTCCGCCTACCGGATCGCGGCTCGGCGGTGGACGGGAATGCCACTCCCATCTCCAGTGGATTCAGCGGGAGAAAGATTCGGAGAAGGCCACGGAACAACTGGAAATGCGCGGTCTCCAGGGCAAACCCCCGGGCGGTTGAACGGGCCCTTCCGTTGCCGCCTGACCCTGCTTCGCAGTCCGAGCTTTTCATCGACGCGTAGTTTCGCTGGATAGCAGGGCGGGTTCGCTGTATCGTTCCCCATGACAAAAGTTACCCACCTGACGGCGGACGAACACGGCGGGCTTAACCGGCAACGAATCCATTTGCGCGAAATTTCCGGCGATGCCGACGCGCCGCTGGAGACTGTGGGGCAGGACCTGCGGGCCGCCCGGATGCGGCGGGGCGATGATCTCGCGACCGTTTCGCGCGCCCTTAAAATTCGCAAGGACCATCTGGAAGCCATCGAGGAAAATCGGCTGGAAGCCTTGCCGGGTCGCGCATATGCCGTAGGGTTTCTGCGATCCTACGCGGATTATCTGGGCCTTGATCCCGTCGCGGCGGTCGAGCGTTTCAAGGGAGAAATCGCGGGACGCAGCGATGGCAGTTACCAGATCGCGCTGTCGCCCATAACGGACGATCGGCGGTTGCCCCATGGCTGGATCGTCATCGCGATCGTGCTGCTGGCGGTGATTGGTTACGGCGGCTATCGTCTCGCCAAATCGGCCGACACGCTCGTTCAGCCGGTCGCACCGGTACCCGCCCGGATCTCGCCGCCGCCCGTCGCCAGTTTCAGCCGCCATCTTCCCGAAACGGTCTTGCTACGGAATTCGATGCTGCCCCCGCCCGCGGCGACCAATCCGGCGGTTGGCCAGCCAGCCCTGGCCAGACAGGGCATCGGCTCTGCTGCGTTGACCGTCACGAACGCCGCCGGTGTGGGGAACGGCACTCCGGCAATTTCTCCGAGCGCGGCTCCAGGCAGTCTTGCATCACCCGCTTCTCCGGACACCCTAACGGCCGCACTTCCCGCAGGAGAAGAATTCGGCCGGGAGAACAGGGGTGCGAGGGTCGTTCTACGGGTCCAGATTCCGACGCGCATTCTTGTCCAGGGAGCCGATGGCACCGTCTTCATAAACCGCGTCTTTCATCCTGGAGACTCGTATCGGGTTCCGGGCAAAGCCGGGTTGACCCTCACCACACCGGATGGCGGAGCTGTCGGTCTGGAACTTGACGGGAGGAAAATGGGTGCGGCAGGGTCGGGAGGCCGGGTCATCGAAGCACTCTCCCTTGACCCCCAGGCCATCGTCGATCGTTCCGGTGGGGGAAACCACGACTAGTTTCGCAGTTATGGTGAGCGGCGGCGATGTGCGAGCCTGCATATATGCGCCTAACGAGGAGTTGCAGGTTGATTCGG
>DATCBQ010000017.1:0-27192 GCA_036511745.1 Rhizomicrobium sp. | reverse complement strand
CCGCCGCAACGGCCAAGGCGGCGGCGACAAGCACGACGACGGCAACTCCAAAAACCCAGCTACGCAACATTGGCGTTCGATCCTTCCGGCTCGACGACGACGGCCGTGCCATAGGCGACGATCTCGCTCATGGTCTGGCCGATTTCCGTCGAATCGAACCGCATCATGACGACAGCGTTGGCGCCCATGACGGTGGCGTTACGCACGAGGCGATCCACGGCCTGCCGCCGCGTTTCTTCGAGCAGCTGCGTGTATTCGTGGATTTCTCCACCGACAAGCGAACGCAGGCCCGCGATGACGTTTCCGCCTACACCGCGCGAGCGAACGACGAGGCCGAAAACCTGGCCCAGTGTTTCCTTTGTTCGATAGCCTGCGACGTTTTCTGTGGTAGCAACGAGCATGATTCGGTTCCCTTCGATTCGACAGCCGTAGTATGCATCAGCCGGCAAAACGGCGCACTGCCATCGCGTTGACACAATTTTGCCGGCCCCCTAAACATGCCGCCCCAGCTGTGCCCAGATGGCGGAATTGGTAGACGCACTAGTTTCAGGTACTAGCGCTGCAAGGCGTGGAGGTTCGAGTCCTCTTCTGGGCACCATTCAGGCTTTCGCCGCGACAACTCCTGATGTTCCGTCTCCGGCACCGGGAGACTGAAAGCCGATTTCCCGGTAGGGGAATAAACGGGAAACGCAGTCCGTCCTATGACAGGCGTTCAGGGCCGGGACGCCGCGGCGATCGCCGCAAAGAGAGCGGGAAAGCGGGCCCAAGGGGGCCATGGACGAAAAAGTGGACGGGCGCAAACAGTTTGGAAAGGACCTCATCGCACAGCTCCCGTCGTTGCGGCGCTATGCACGGGCTTTGGTCGGCAATCCGTCGCACGCAGACGATCTGGTTCAGGACTGCATCGAACGGGCGCTGCGTCAGGGCGATCGGCTGAGAGAAAAGCAGCGCCTGGGAGGCTGGCTCAGGTCCATCCTCCACAATCTTTACATCGACGAGTTGCGCCGCGCGCGTTCGCGCGGATCCGAGCAGGATATTGCCGATCATTGCGACGATTTTTCACTCAGCACGCCGGCAGCCGACCGCGGCACCGTCATCGACTTCGCCAGGGCGATGGCCGGGCTTACCGTCGAGCACCGGAAGGTGCTGCTGCTTGTGGGTCTTGAAGACATGGACTACCGCGAGATCGCAGCGGAATTGGGAATACCGATAGGGACCGTGATGTCGCGTCTTGCCCGTGCGCGGGAGCGCCTGCGCAACGCAATGGAGGGGCAAGATAACCGGACGGCGCTCGTGTTGCCGTTGAATGTCGCGAAAGCACAAAGATGAGCAGACAAACCGAAATCCGCAATGAAGATTTGCAGGCGTTCATCGACGGCGAACTGGATGAAGAGGCGCGCGCCACGGTGGAGGCAGAGATCGCCGGCGATGCCGTTCTTGCCGGAATGGTTGCAAACTATCGCGCCGACAAGGCCATGATCGCGGACATTTACGGCGCCGGTCGCGACGAGCCGCTGCCGTGCCGATGGATCGCCACGATCGAAGAGGAGACTCACCGCACGAACTGGCGCCGCGCGGCCGTCCCGATTATGGCCTTGGCGGCCGGCATCGTTCTCGTGTTCGGCTTGACCATCGCCTTCCGGCAAAGCGCCATACCGACGCACGGTGACATTGTTGCCGAGGCATTAGCGGCGCGGGCCAACGAGGTCGGACCGCTTGCGGTGATCGCGGTGCATTCCAGTGCCGATGCGCAGGCGCAGGATCGCGCGATGGCGCAGGCGCTGGCGACGCCGGTGAAAGCGCCGGATCTGTCGCGCATGGGTTATCGGCTGGTGGGAATTGAATCGTATGATGCCCCCGCGCAGTCCTTTGAACTCGTTTATCGGGATCGAAGCGCGCATGTCTTCACGCTCTATCTTCGCCGCTCGTCGGGAGCGCCCCGCTTCGACCAGTTCGTCGAAAACGGTCTCAGGGTGTGCATCTGGCAGGATGATGTGGTGGGAGCGGTCATGGCGGGTAAAATGTCGGCCGCGCAGATGCAGCGGCTTGCCAGCCTCGCCTATGTCGGTCTCACGCTCTGAACGTTCTCAGCGCACCGCCCGCGCGGCAAGGGAAGCGGGCGTAAAGAGAGCCGTCGCGTGAGGGGCGGTGACTTTGTACGGGAGCGGCTCGTCGTTAAATGCAAAACCGTAGACATAGCCCCCAAGATCGAGATCGTAGACGAACTGGCTGCCGATGATGACAGCGGGTATCTCCGGCATCAAATACATTGTCGCCTGCCCGAATTTCCACAGTCTGCCATTTTCGTTCCAGGAATCGCTGTAGACGGCCATCCAGGTATCTTCATCGAGATAGAGACGGCGGCGGGACACGATGTCGTGCATGCCCGGCCGCAACGTTCCTTCCACGACCCAGACCCGGTGCAGTTCGTAACGCAGATCGTCGGGATCGGCGTGCTTCGGTCCGAGAATCTCGCGGGTGGGGCGCCGATACAGGCGGTTGTTGTTGTAAGGAACATACATCTCTTTCTTGCCGAGCAGCTTGAAGTCGTAGTGATCGAGGCCGCCAAAGAACATGTAGTATTCGTCCAGACTCTCGAAACCGTCCGCGTCGGGATCCGGGATGTCGTACGAAAGCGACGGGCTGCGGCGCACCCGGTGTTCGCCCGGCAGAACGCGCCAGGCCGCGAAACTGAAACGCGCGGTGTCGATGGGCTGCCAGTCGAGATAGCCCTCGCCAACATGAGAGGGCGGACCGTCCTCGATGTGCAGAGTCTTGAAATAATAGCCGCCGAAAGAGTCGGGTGTTGCGTTTGGATAGTAATAGGGGAAATCCGCCACTTCGCGATACGCGCTCGCCAACTCCGTTCCGCCATCAGCGGACACCACAAATGTGCTGAGGTGAGCTTCGCGGGCCGGTCCCCAGAAGGCGAGGAGGTGGTTCCAGATCGCCTCGAAACCGTCATGGGGGATCGGGAAAGGGATACCGCCGGCCGCACCAGAAACGCCGTAGGCGATGCCCGCGGGTGCGGCGCGCGCACGCGTCGCATTTTGCAGAATGTTCGCATACACCCAGCCGGGCGCCGCCGCCGTGCGATGCGTGGGATAAACGTCGATCCGGTAATCCGGAAATTTCCTGAGCAACGCCTGAGCGCCCTCCGGCAATCGGTCGGAATAGATCTGAAGGTTGGCTGCGGTAATGGAAAAGAGGGGCTTCTCATCTGCAAACGGCTCCGCTCTTGGCGCGCCTTCCCTGTAGCCGGGTTCGACGGTAGTCAGGCCGCCTGTCCAGGGAGGAATAGAATGATCTTTATTTCCGGCGCGCTCCGCGCCGACCGGAGTCAAGGTCGTTCCCAGCAATGCGGCTTCCTGCGTGGTCGCCGTTGCCTCCGCCCGCGCCATAAAACCGCAAGTTGCACAGACGATTGCAAAAGCAAGACAGGTGAGTGGGCGCATTCGAATTACTTCCAGTGCGTTTGGGGAACGTCCGCAAGCCTTGTATCATCGTCATCATAACGCAACTTATCGGCAGGGGCGCAATTCGGAGGCGATGGCGGGATCGGCAGCCGGCAAATATGCAAGCAACGGTCCGACCCGCCGCATATTGCGGCGCGCGCTGTGGGCGAGCGTGTTGTTTTGCATGGCCGCTCCCGAGTCGAGGCTGTTTGCGGCCGATCTTTTCGACGTAAACGGCTGGGACGTGCGTTGGGACAATACGCTCAGATACACGGCCGCTTTCCGGCTCACCGGTCAGGACGGTGTTCTCATTGGCAATCCGAACGCAGACGACGGAGACCGGAATTTTTCGCCGGGCCTTGTTTCCAACCGCTTCGATCTTCTTTCCGAACTGGACATTTCGGATGGAAACTACGGCTTCGACGCAAGCGTTGCCGCCTGGTACGACACGGTCTATCACCAAACCAACAGCAATAACTCGCCCGCGACGTTTAATCCCTACTCCGTGCCTCACGACGAATTCACGAAGGCGGTTCAGGTGATTCAGGGAGAAGATGTCGATCTTCTCAACGCGTTTATCTATGGCAGCTTCGATGTCGGCGATACGCCCGTTTCGTTCCGTCTTGGCCGGCACACACTTCTGTGGGGCGAAAGCCTGTTCTTTGCCGATAACGGAATAGCCGCCGGTCAGGCGCCGGTCGACGCGATCAAGGCGGCCAGCGAACCGGAAGCGGAAGCGAAAGAAGTCTATCTGCCGGTAAGCCAGGCTTCGGTGACGGTTCAGCCCGCGGCCGATCTCGCGGTGAGCGCCTATTATCAGTTCGAGTGGCGGCGTACGCGTCTGCCGGGCTCCGGCAGCTATTTCAGCGATGCGGATTATCTCGATGCAGGGGGCGAACGGCTTATTGTGGCGGCCGGTCAGTATCTTTATCGCGGGCCCGACCAGACACCTGGGTCATCGGGGCAGTATGGCGTTGCGGTTACCTCCGCTCTCGCAGATGTCGACTACGGGTTGTACGCCCTGCGGTTCAGCGCCAAGGAACCCGAACTCTATCTCCTGCCGGGCTGGGGCATCAATCCCGCCCAGGGACGGGTGGGAACCTACGAGCTGGCCTTTCCCGGCGGCATAGACGCATACGGCGCGAGTTTCAGCACCTATGCGGGCGAAAGCACGATTGCCGGCGAAGCGTCTGTCAGATTCAACATGCCTTTAGAGAGCGGGGCCGGCTACGCTTTGCCCGGAGGGGGCGGCGGCGGCTATGGCGGTGCCGTCCGGCGCACCCCAAATTCGGACGCGTCGAGCTACGCCGTAAATTCCTACGCTGCAGGCGAAACGTTCCACGCCCAGCTCTCGAGCGTTTCAACGCTGTCTCCATCTCCCTTTTGGGACGGCGCCGATTTCAGCGCCGAACTTGCCGTCAATGACGTGCTCAAGGTGACGGAAAACGCATATGATCTCGAACCCGGCCGAACGGCATTTGCCGCCGCGCTTCGAGCGGTCTTTGCGCCGCGCTATTTCGAAGTCTTGCCATCGCTCGATCTCTCCGTGCCGATCGGACTGGGGTACGACCCGATCGGGCGATCAAGCACCGATGAGTCGCTGAATGCGGGCGCGGGAGATGTCGAGCTGGGTCTGTCGGCGACATATCGGACCGTCTGGCAGGGCTCGCTAACGTTGACGCATTTCATCGGCTCGCCCGAGCGCCAACCTTTCGCAGACCGCGATTTTGTGTCTGTCAGCATCGAGCGCACATTCTGACGGCGGACACGCACACCGATTTGGACATTTCGGGGATCAGGGGAATAAACGCGGCGGGAATTCCGTCCCTGACAATGCCGGCAGGCGCCGGTCGTCCGGTACGCGGCGCCGCTTGCCGAGAAAGAAGGATTCCCTCTCATGCAAAGACAAAACCCTGTTATAATCGGCGCGCTGGCGCTAAGCGCAGTGGCTGCGCTCGCTTCTCCCGTTTCCGCCTGGACCGCCGCGAGCGCGTTCAATCAGCCCGGCAACATTCTTATCTCCGACCAGTTCAACAATCGGGTCATCGAGGTCGACAGGAAGGGTAAGCTCGTGTGGTCGTTCGGGTTGGGGCCGAACGACTTCAGCGCGAAGTCCGTCCTGGGCGTCAACGACGCCGAGCGCGTCGGCCGCGATACGCTGATGGCCGCCACGGGAATTCCGCCCGGCGTCGATCCCAATTGCAACAATGGCTGTCCCGACAGTCGGGTCGTGCTTGTGGACCCGCAAGGTCACATCGTCTGGCAATATGGACAGTTCGGCGTTACGGGCTCGGGCCCCAACGAGCTCAATGCGCCCGTCCAGGCAACCTACACGCAGCAAAACACCGTCTACATAACCGATCAGAGCAACCAGCGCGTGATCGAAGTCGACAGGAAGAAAAATATTCTGTGGCAGTATGGCAAAACAGGCGTTTCCGGGTCGGGCAGGGACGAACTCAACAACCCCAATTCGGCGGAGCTTCTCGATAATGGCGACATCCTGATCGCGGACGAAGGAAACAACCGGGTCATCGAAGTCGACAAGCGGTCGAAGAAGATCATGGCGAGTTATACGGCACAGGGCACGCTGAACGCTCCGGCTTTTGCCAGCCGGTTGCCGGACGGACATGTGCTGATCGCGGACGGCGGAAACAACCGGATCATAACCGTGGATTCCGGCGACAATGTCGGGTTTCAATATTTCACCAACCAGCAGCAGGGCAGCAATCCCAATCCGGCTCCATCGCGCGCCGTTAAAACGATGGCCGGCAGGATTGTCGTCAGCGACCAGTTCAACAATCGCGTGATCGTGATCGACATGAAGCAGAAAATACGGGCGCAATACGGCAATCTCAATGTGATCGGGTACGGCACGATGAACACGCAACAGGGGCTATATGCGCCCTACGATGCGAAAGTCATCGGCGACTACACCGGCCTCACTCCGCCTCGGTAGCGGTTCGGCGCCGGAGAGTTCCGCTTTGCACCCCCGCTCAGCGGTTCTCGATGAAGGCCGTCCCCGACCGGCATGTGCTGCCCGGCGCCTAGCCCCCCTTTGGCGCCACGGCGAGCGAACCGTAGACGGCGGCACGGCTTTGCGCTGCACCATTCTCCGTCCCCAAACCGTTCCGGGACGCGAGAGTGGTGCAGACGCGCTTCGGCCAAAACTTCGGAATCGACAAAGGTGACGAAATCCTGTTATCGCCGACCAGTCGGGCGACCGTTACGCGCGACAAAGTCCTCAAGTGTCTTGGATCGCGGTAGAATCCGGCACCGTTGAATCCGCTCTGGAGAAGACTGCCGTGGCTCGAAGTGTGGATAGATCAGCAAGTTTAATTTCGCGCGGTGCTGGCATTCGCGAAAGTGCAGGAGTTCGCGCATGAAGATCAAACTCCACAAAGGGGATCTTCCCGGCGGCCTTGATCTCGGACCGATCGTGGCGATCGATACGGAAACACTTGGCCTTCATCCCTATCGCGACAGGCTATGTCTGGCGCAGCTCTCTTCCGGCGACGATGTTTGCCACGCCGTGCAATTCGCGCCCGGCGGGTATGACGCGCCCAACCTGAAGCGATTGCTCGCCGATCCTTGCGTTACGAAGCTTTTTCATTTCGCGCGATTCGATTTGGCAGCGCTCAGGCGTCACCTCGGCGGGACCACCGCGCCCGTATACTGCACCAAGCTCGCGTCCAAACTGGTGCGAACCTATACGGACAAACATGGCTTGAAAGACCTCGTCAAGGAACTCCTCGGCACCGATCTGTCCAAGGAGCAGCAGAGCTCCGATTGGGGGGCGCCGGAACTGACGGAAAAGCAGCTCGCCTACGCGGCGAACGACGTGGCGTATCTGCACCGGCTCAAGGTCGTGCTTGATCGTATGCTCGTTCGCGAGGGGCGCGCGCAGTTGGCTGAGGCGTGCTTCGCGTTTCTGCCCATCCGCGCCGAACTGGATTTGGCCGGGTGGTCCGAGGTGGATATTTTCGCGCACTGAGCCAACTGGCACGGTTATCACGCATCGGAGCACCGGCTTGAACGGGGCGCAAGCTGCGCCCATATTGCGGGTGGCATGATATTCGCCCAAGGTCGCCGCGCCGGCGGCAAAATATTGTCAACGGCCGCATCGCCCAAGGGGCGCGAAGGCGGTCCCATCGGTGAGTAATCCCTGAATGCGCGCCAGCATCCCTGCCGCCGAACCCACCGCGCATGAAAAGCTCGAAACGCAGAATGGCGACTTCGCCGCCGCACGGCGCGTCATCGATTACGCCGTCGATGCCATCCGCTTGCTGGGCGAAGGCCTGAACGGCGATTTTTCCCGTGCCGTCGATCTGATTCTGGCCGTCAAGGGCCGCGTCATTGTCAGCGGCATGGGCAAGTCCGGTCATGTGGCCCGAAAGATCGCCGCTACACTCGCCTCGACCGGCACGCCGGCACAGTTTGTCCACCCGGCGGAAGCAAGTCACGGCGATTTGGGCGCCGTTACGCGGTCCGACGCGCTGCTGATGCTGTCGAACTCCGGCGAGACGCAGGAACTTTCCGACCTCATCACCTTCGCCAAAAGATTTTCGATTCCGGTGATCGGAATCGCCGGCCGCAACGATTCGGCGCTGTTGCGCGCGTCCGATGTCGCGCTGCTGCTTCCCGGCGCGCGGGAGGCCTGTCCCATGGGTCTCGCGCCAACGACATCCACCACGCTGATGCTGGTGCTGGGCGATGCGCTCGCTGTTGCGCTGATGGAACGGCGCGGCTTCACGCCGGATCAGTATCGCGAGTTGCATCCGGGCGGCTCGCTCGGCCGCTCGCTCATTCGCGTCTGCGACATCATGCATGGCCACGAGGAGATGCCCATCGTGGCCGAAGACGCGGCCATGTCCGAAGTGCTGGCAGTTATGTCGGAGAAGCGCTTCGGCTGCGTCGGCGTCGTCGATGGCGCGGGCCGTCTGGTTGGAATTTTCACCCACGGCGATCTGTCCCGGCGTCTGGATCGCGACCTGCTCGACCGTCGCGCGTCTGACGTGATGACGGCTACCCCCAAAGTTGTTGCGCCCGCACAACTGGCCGCGCAGGCGCTTGCAATCATGAACGAGAAAAAGATCACGGTTCTTTTCGTCGTGGACGAAGAAGACCGTCTGAAAAAGCCCATTGGAATCCTGCACATGCACGATTGTCTGCGCGCGGGGTTGCAGTGAGCGTGCCGCGCAGCGATTTGCCGCGGGCAATTGCCGAACCGCTTTCCGCGGTTGCGATCACCCGTCCGCGCCGCGACTGGTCGGCCAGGGCGCGCGGCAGCATGCGTCAGACCGAGCGGTATACGAATTTTGTCGTTGTCGCGAAGCGGGGATTGCTTGTCGCGGCGGCGGTCCTCCTCGCGGCCGTTCTGGCCTATTCGCTGCAACCGCGCCAGCAGAGCAGCAATCGGCTCGCCATGAGTTTTGCACGTCTGGGGATGGTCAATAACGATCTGGCGATGATCAAGCCGCGGCTTACCGGTGTCGACGACGAGGGCGATCCTTATATTGTCACGGCCGAAGAAGCGATTCAGGATCGTCTCAATGCCAAGCGTGCAAGGCTGAGCAACGTGCAGGGCGATGTCACGCTCAAGGATGGTACGTGGATCAGCGGCGCGGCCCCATCGGGCATGCTGGACGCTTCGCGCAAATTGCTGGCATTGCTCGGCGCAGTGTCGATCTACTCCGATAACGGCTACGAAGCCCACACGACCGCGGCGAACATCAATATGGACAATGGCATTGTCACGGGAGATCGGGCGGTCGCCGGCCAGGGTCCGCTTGGGACCTTTCGCGCCGATCGGTTCAAAATCGATCGCGACAAGAAGCTGGTGTACCTCTACAGCAATGTTCATATGACGATATATGGTCGGATGAAGGAGGCGAAATGAGCATGCTGTGCAGGCTGGCCGTGATGGGCGTTCTTCTGCTGGCGAAAAATTCTGTCATGGCCCAGGATGCTATCCCGCAAACGTCCGATATCCGCACCAACGACGCCACCGCGCAGAAGCAGCAGGGGTTGACCTGCGGCAAACATGACGCCAACGCTCCGATTAATGTCACTTCGGACGATTTTGTTGGCGATTTTTCTACCAAGGTCGGCACCTATGTCGGAAATGTCGTTGTCATCCAGGCGGACTGCCGGTTGAAGGCAGACAAGGTAAAGGTCGAGATGGGGAAAAACGACCCGAACAAGTTTTTCGCCGATGGGCATGTCGTGTTCGAATCGACGTCCGGGGTCGCGACCGGTGACAACGGAATTTACGACCTGGCCCCCCCGCGCACGCTCACGCTCAACGGCAATGTGGTCCTGACGAAACAGAAGGACGTGATGCGGGGCACCTCCATGGTCGTCAACCTGGTGACGGGCGAGTCGCATTTGACGGCGCGCGGCATGCCGGGCAATCGTGTCCAGAGTCTTTTCATTCCAAAGCCGCAGGCCGCAAAACCCTCAAAGGCCCCGCAGCGATAGGGTTCATGCTTCGTTAAATCCGGACAGGCACAATTCTTGCCATGATCACTCCGCATGACGTTCAGCCGGACGGACGACCGCGACCCGAGCGCCCTGCACCGCGCGTCGTCGAAGGCAGCCAGGGTCTTGTCGTAACCCGCATCGGCAAAAGCTTCCGCAAGCGGCCTGTGGTGCGTGCCGTCAGCCTGTCGCTTCGTCGCGGCGAAGTTGTGGGGCTGCTGGGTCCAAACGGTGCAGGCAAGACGACCTGTTTCTACATGATCACGGGCCTCATCCCCGCGGATTACGGCACGATCCAGTTGGACGGTTTCGATGTCACCCGGCTGCCCATGTACAGGCGCGCCCGTCTGGGTATCGGCTATCTGCCGCAGGAAGCGTCGATATTTCGGGGCCTGACTGCGGAGGAAAACATTCGTGCCACCGCCGAGCTTGTCGAATCCGACGCCGGACAGCTCGAAGCCATGGTGGAGGATCTGATGGCGGAGTTCGGCATTACCCATGTGCGCGACACGCCGGCAGTGGCGCTCTCGGGCGGCGAACGCCGGCGGGTGGAAATTGCGCGCGCTCTGGCAACACATCCGTCCTACATCCTTCTCGACGAGCCGCTTGCCGGCATCGACCCCATTGCCGTCGGCGAAATTCGCGATCTCGTCAGGCATCTGAAAGACCGCGGCATCGGCGTGCTGATCACCGATCATAATGTCCGCGATGCGCTCGAGATCATTGATCGCGCCTATATCATCCATGAAGGCCAGGTGCTGAAGGAAGGCATTCCGGCAGAAATCGTGGGTGATCGCGATGTGCGCCGAGTGTATCTGGGCGAACGCTTTTCGCTTTGACCGGACCTTGGCGATCATGGCACTGACGCAACGTCTCGAGCTACGTCAGGGCACTTCCCTCGTCATGACGCCGCAGCTGCAACAGGCGATCAAGCTGCTGCAGCTTTCCAATCTCGAGCTTGCCGGCTTTGTCGAGCAGGAACTCGAACGCAATCCGTTGCTCGAACGCGAGGAAGACGATTCCCAGGCGGCCGAGGATTCCGAACATGCAGTCGAAGTGACAGCCTCGCACGAAACACTGGAAAACACGCTCGCGCGCGAGGACTTCACAAAAATAGAAGACATCGACGCCGAACGCTGCGACGTTTACGCCGAAGAGCCTAATCCTTTCGGGGCGGGCGCGACGGACTGGACGAAGGCGCGATCGGAATCGACGCTGGAGCCCAATGACAACGCGCTCGAAAAAACGTTGGCCCGCACCAGGACGCTCAAAGATCATCTCCTGGAGCAACTGTCGATCGCGGCCCTGAATCCGCAACACCGCCTGATCGCGGCCGCCCTCATCGATTCCATCGACGAGGCCGGTTATCTGCGCGCCGATCTCGGCGAACTCGCAAGCCGAATGGGCACAACGCTGGAAACCCTGGGGGATGTACTGACAGTCGTACAGGGGTTCGAACCCACTGGCGTCGGCGCGCGCACCCTTGCGGAATGCCTCGCGCTGCAGCTGCGCGAGGCAGGCCGCTTCGATCCGGTCATGCAGGTGCTGGTGGAACATCTCGATCTCGTGGCGCGGCGGGATTTCGCGGCGTTGCGCGCCTGCTGCAATGTCGAAGCCGAAGACATCCAGGACATGATTGCGGAAATTCGCGCGCTCACGCCCAGACCCGGTCTCGCGTTCGGCTCGGAACCGGTGCAATCGGTGGTGCCGGATGTTTTCGTTCGCGAAGGGCCGGACGGAGCCTGGCACATCGAGTTGAACGCCGAGACATTACCGCGCCTGCTTGTGAACGCGCGCTACTACGCGAAAGTCGCCGCTTCGGTTCGCGACAAGGACTCCAGAGTCTATCTGCTGGATTGCATGAACAATGCGAATTGGCTGGTCAGGAGCCTCGACCAGCGCGCGCGCACCATCCTCAAGGTCGCCAGCGAGATCGTACAGCAGCAGGACGGATTTCTTACTTACGGAGTGCGCCATCTTCGACCGCTCAATCTGCGCGGGATCGCCGAAGCAATCGGCATGCACGAATCGACGGTCAGCCGCGTAACGTCAAACAAATATATCGCCACGCCGCGGGGAACCTTCGAACTCAAATATTTTTTCACCGCCTCTTTACAAGCTGTCGATGGTGGCGAGAATCACTCGGCAGAGGCCGTGCGCGACCGCATTCGCGAGATGATTCAGCGCGAAGGCAGCCTAGAGGTCCTGTCGGACGACCAGATTGTAAACCTTCTCTCGGCAGACGGAGTAACGATTGCGCGACGCACGGTTGCGAAGTATCGGGACGCCATGCGCATTCCTTCGTCGGTTGAAAGGCGCAGGCAAAAACAGTCGGAACTTTCCGGCCTTGCAGGCGTATCAATTCATGATTGACAGTCGGGAAACCGCGACATATGGTCCGCCGCCTTTTTCGAACTGACGTTCCTAAGCAGCGGCGTCAGACCGCGCGGCTGGCTGTTGAGTGGGGTGTGCGGGGCCCATGAAGATTCGGGTTTCAGGCAAGCAGATCGAAATCGGCGAATCGCTTCCCGAGCAGGTTCGCTCCAGAATCGAAAGCGCGATCGGCAAACATTTCGAAGGCGGAGCGGAAGCCAACGTCATATTCTCCCATGAGGGGACAGGTTTTCGCTGCGATTGTGCTGCGCATCTGGATTCGGGTGCAATACTCAAGGCAGAGGGCAGTGGCAGCGACGCCTGGCGGGCCTTCGATGCAACGCTGGATCATCTGGAGAAGCAAATCCGCCGCTACAAAAGACGCCTGAAGAATCATCACGAAAAGATTGCTTCTCCCCGCGACCCCGGCATCTGATTGTCATACAGAAAGGTTGTCATGGAAATTGTGGATTTGCTTGCGCCCGATGCCATTCTGCCGACGCTGAAGGCGCAGGGCAAAAAGCAGCTTTTGCAGGAACTGGCTGAACAGGCGGCGAAGCTTACAGGCATCCCCGAGCGGCGGGTGTTCGAGACCCTCATCGAGCGCGAAAGGCTCGGGAGTACCGGAATGGGGCAGGGCATCGCGATTCCACATGGCCGGATTGCGGGATTGGCAAAAATTGTCGGAGTCTTCGCGCGGATGGATACGCCGATCGGTTACGACGCCGTCGACAACCAGCCGGTCGATCTCGTTTTCCTGCTGCTGGCTCCCGACGGCTCGGGCGCGGATCACTTAAAAGCGCTGGCTCGTGTTTCGCGTCTTTTGCGCAACCAGGCAACGTGCGAGAAGTTGCGCGCCACGTCGCAACCCGAAGTTCTCTACGCGCTGCTCACGGAACCCACAAACGGAGCAAGCTCACAGGCAGCTTGAACTCGACACCAACGGCCCCGGTATTCGCGCTCGCGCCCCTCGCCGGCTCCTATCGGGGTTGGACCGGCGTCCCTAATGGACGCGCATCGGCGTCAATTCGTTTTGCAGCGCCGCGCCCCACGCCGATTCCCATGCATCGGTGAATCCCAAGACGCGACCATCGCCGGAGCGCAACACGAAAAGCTTCGTGTCGTCCGGAATCTCGATTCCGGGCGGCAATATTCCAAGCTTCCTTGCCTCGTTGGCCGGCGTCGGCTTGATGTAGGCGATGCGGGTGGTGTCGAACAGGCCTGTCGCTGGCGCTCCAAGCTGGGAAACTTCTTCGTTCTCGGCCATCTCAATCACTCCTTCGTCGAATTGATTCGCCCACTCCGGTCGGATCTAATCGCCACCGTGCGGGTCGCGGCGCCTGTTTTGGGGCGCACAAGCTCGATGGACAAAAGACCATTCCGCAGTTCCGCGCCCGCGACGTCGATGCCTTCCGCCAGCACGAACGCGCGCTGAAACTGTCTCGTCGCAATTCCCCTATGAAGAAAACTCTTGTTTGCCGTCTCCGACTGGCGGCCGCGGATAATGAGCTGATTGTCTTCGACCGTTACAGCCAGGTCATCGGTGTCAAAGCCCGCCACGGCAAGCGTAATGCGAAGCTGTTCGGCGCCGGTTTCCTCGATGTCATAGGGGGGATAACCTTCACCCGCGCTCTTCGCCGAACGCTCGATCAGTTTCTCCAGATGCTCGAAACCCAGAAGAAACGGGCTGTTGAATGTTCGGCTCTCCACTCCAAAGCCCTCCCTGAGCAGCTTTGCCGGCTCCGCTCTTTCGGCTGCCGGTTCCTGTTGACAGGCGGCCCATACGGCTCCGCCTCCAGATTCAAATGTGGGGATTGCGCGTGATCAATCAAGGTAAAGGTGAACGGTTGGACTTAAACGGTTGGATTTACAATGTTTGCGCCTTTCAGCCTTGGCGGCTGGAGATTCGGGATCCGAACTTTTCTGTTACCCGGCCTTGGCCGCAAGCGCGCACAGCTTCACCAAAGAGTTGGGCAACACCCAGCCATGCACTTCGACAAGAAAGCCTGACCGAAGCTCGGCCTCCAGCACCTCCGCCAGCGGCTCGCTTTTGAGCCGCGCGCGCAGCTGCACTGCGGTGTCGTGGGCATCGAATGATCTTTCGGCAGAAAGAACGGCTGCACCGAGGCGGATGGCGCTTTCGCGGTCGGGTAATCGGGACAGGAGGTCGTCGTACGGCGTCGGCGGATAGTGCAGGCCGAAGATTATCGGCCATTCATGGAACAGGCCCCCCGCGACACCGAGGCCCAGCAGTGCGAGGCCACCCGCAAGAAACGCGCGTCGCGGCCCGGATTTTTTAGAATCGATCGTCATCTGAATAACGTCTTCAGCCGATCGGCGAGCCTGAGCGTAAGCGCGACCAGGTTCAGCGTCGGATTCGAAGCGCCGTAAGTCGGGAACACCGAGCTGCCCGCGATATAAAGATTGTGGATGCCGTGAACCTGGGAGTTCGCGTCCACAACACCGCGGCGCGGATCGTTGTGCATGCGTGTTGTACCCATGTGATGGTTGCCCCAATCCATTACGCTCATCCATTCCTCCCGCGTGCGGTGCAGGATGCGCACCATGCCCGAGCGCGCGGCAAGGAGCTGGCGGCCGAGCTCCGTCAAGGTGCGGCGATATCGGGCGAAATCGTCGTCGGAAATGCGCATGTCCAGCTTCAGCCGCGGCATGCCGAGCGCATCGGTTCCATGCGCGAGCGTCAACCGCCGATCGGGATCCGGCGCGAGTTCCATGCCGCAACCCAGCGTGAAGGCGCGCAAATTTCCGGCATCGACGCCAAGCGCCGCGGTTGTCTCCTTCATGGCTGCCAGTCCCAGACCGTCAAGCTGGACCTCGCCTTCGATCGTGGCAAGCGAGCAGAGAACCCGCTGCCGGCGCTGAAACGCTTCCCGCGGCGCCAGGGCGGCGCGAAAATAGGCTCCGTTGGCAGGTTGGATCGTCTGATAGTAGGACGGGATCCTGCCGTCGAAAAGCACCAGGATGGCGGTGTTGCCCGGAATCGGATGATCGGCGAAGAAGCGACCCACCAGTCCGTTTGCGTTGCCGACGCCCGTTGTCATCACGTCGCGGGACGCCAGCAGCAGTCGCGGCGTTTCCATGCCGCCCAGCCCTAACACCGTGTAGCGGGGACGCACCGCGAACCGTTTGCCGGAAAGTGTCGCCACTTCCAACTTGTCGACGCTGCGCGCGTCGCTCCCGAGCCGCACACCCGTCACATTGGCATGGAGCATGAGGGACAGATTGGAGACGCGTTTCAGGTCGTTCCCATAGCGCTCGCCGAAATGGGTCGGCAAAACGTTGTCGCGCTGCTTGCTGAACTGAAAATATGTCGTGTAGACGCCGCCGTTGCCCAGCGCGATCGGCGCACCTTGCACCGCCGACCATTTGTCCGGCTCGTCGTACAGGAACGGGCCGGCCTCGACCAGAGACTGCGCACGCGCAAAATAGGGTTCGAGCGTCGATTTCGGGAACGGCCATCCCGAATGCGCTAGCCAGTTGCGCTCCTCGAAATCGATGGCGTCGAGCGGTCTGCACCAGCCGCCCCAATGGTTGCTGCTACCACCCAGGTAACGCAGCCGGCACGCTTCAAGGGGAAGATAGCGGACGCCCGACTCCTCGCCCGAATACAGCGCCTGGGTGGCGCCGTCGAATTCCATGCCGCCGCTTTCCAGCAACAGCACCCTGAACGGCGCATCCGCAAGCGCGAGCGCGAGCGATATGCCGGCCGGACCACCGCCGACGATGACGAGGTCGGTATCGAGCGTGGAACCGTCAGAAACAGAACGGGCATCGGAGAACGCGCGCAACACCATATCGTCTCACTTGTCGATCCGCGCGCCCGCGAATTCAGTCACTCCCTTGTGGGGAGTCGAGATCAGGATTCAGGCGGCATGAAGACGGAACCCGCGCAGGGGCGAAGCAGGGCCTTCGCGCCGCGTGATCATCGTCTTCCCCGAAAGGAGGGCGTGAAGGACAGCTCCCTTGCCGCGCGAGGGTGGTGGAGCCAAGCGGGATCGAACCGCTGACCTCTTGAATGCCATTCAAGCGCTCTCCCAACTGAGCTATGGCCCCATAAGCTGCAGGCTGTCAGCGTTCGTCCTTCCCGATGTCCTTGTCGATGATGCCTGTGACGTCGTCCTCTTCTTCTTCGACTTCCGCGAGGAGGGCGCCGTCTTCTTCTTCTTCTTCTTCCTCGATGTCCTCTTCGTCGGCATCTTCGATATTCGCAATGCCGGCGTCGGGCTCGACGACGCTCATGCCCGCATCCTCGATCGTTTGCTCTTCGGACTGGGCTTCTTCCTCATCTTCGTCGTCGGCGACAATGAGAACGGGCTCTTCTTCGATCGTCTCCTCTTCCGCCTCGGCCTCTTCGGCCTCCTCGACTTCTTCTTCGGCATCCTCTTCGTCGCGTACGCGTTCTACCACCGGCGCTTTGGGTTCCGGTTGTCGCGGCCGCCTTTGCTTGTAGAGGGCTTCGGGCTCGAACGCGAAGGCGCATTTCGGGCACTCGATGGGCCGTTTCTGAAGGTCGTAAAAGCGCGCGCCGCAGCTCGGGCAAATGCGCTTGATTCCAAGTTCTGCCTTGACCAAGGTCATGCTTCCCGCGTGAACTCCCGTTTTCAAAAGGTCGGGTCGTTTGCCACGAGGAGGGGCGGCCTGTCAAAGCCGGTTCGCCCGAATGTCCGTTCCGCATACCCCGCGCCCACTGGCGGCGCACCGCTGCGGTCCTCTGCGGGGAACCGCACGGGTTCCCGGCGACAAATCGATATCGCACCGGGCGCTGATCTTCGGCGCTCTCTGCGTGGGCGAGACGCGCATCGCCGGGCTGCTGGACGCCCAGGATGTGCTCGATACCGCGAAGGTTATCCGGCTTCTGGGTGCCCAGACATTCCAGGACGCGCAAGGTGCGTGGCACGTTTATGGCGTGGGAACCGGCGGATTTGCGGAACCGCAGGATATTCTCGACTTCGGCAATTCCGGAACGGGAGCGCGACTCGTCATGGGGGCGGTCGCCACAACACCGATCGCGGCGGTTTTCACCGGCGATGCATCGTTGCGTTGCCGGCCCATGCGTCGCGTGCTGGAGCCGCTCGTGAAGTTTGGAGCGGAATACACGGCGCGCACCGGCGGATTGATGCCGGTATCGCTGCGCGGTGCAACGCGCCCCGTTGCCATCGAATACGAAGTTGCCGTTGCTTCCGCGCAGGTGAAATCCGCTCTTCTGCTGGCGGCCCTGAACGCGCCGGGCCGCTCACGCATCGTCCAGCGCGAACTGACGCGCGATCATACGGAACGCCTGCTCCGCGCCTTCGGAGTCGAAATCGAGATCGAAACTCTCGCCGGCGGCGGCGAGGCGATTTCGCTCATGGGCGAAGCAGAGCTGCGGCCCACCGACATCGAGATTCCCCGGGACCCCTCGTCGGCTGCCTTTCCGCTTGCCGCGGCATTGATCGTGCCGGACTCCGAAATCTCCCTTCCCGGCGTCCTGCTCAACGTGCGTCGCACGGGGTTGATCGAGACCCTGCGCGAGATGGGTGCGGATATTTCGATCGCCGGCACGCGCGACTCGGGCGGCGAAGAGGTTGGCGACATCGTTGTGAGAACCTCTGCGCTGAAAGGTATCGAGGTTTCGGCGGCCCGCGCGCCGTCCATGATTGACGAATACCCGGTGCTTGCGGTGCTCGCGGCTTTCGCCGAGGGAACAACAATTCTGCGCGGGCTTGAGGAATTGCGCGTGAAGGAAAGCGACCGTCTTTCGGCCATCACGGCGGGTTTGCGAGCAATCGGCGTGCAGGTGGAAGAGCTGACGGACGGGCTGGTCATTGAGGGGCGCGGTCTGGATGGCGTTGCGGGCGGCGGGCGCATCGCAACGCGGATGGATCACCGCATCGCCATGGCATTTCTGGTTGCGGGACTGGGCGCGCGGCATGCCGTGACCGTCGATGACGTCAGTATGGTTGCCACCAGCTTCCCGAAATTTCGTCCGCTGATGCGCGCCCTGGGTGCCGATTTCCGCGTGCCGTGACGGAGCGGCCCACTCAGATCAGGCGGCCACAGTCACGACGAACGTGGGGAGCCGCATTCGACGGAATGGCGATACCATGATTCGAAATGAAAGGACCGTGCGGCTGCGATAGCAAATCTGGCTATCGAACGCGTCCTTTCAGCGAGCGACCATCCGTTCTGAATCCAGCCTCCCAAACTCAAGTGGAGCGCGCGCAGGATTCCGGCTAGGATTTCGCCGTTTGGGGAATTGTCCATGGCTTTTTGTCCGATTGTCATCGCGGTCGACGGGACGGCAGCGTCCGGCAAGGGAACGCTGGCAAAGCTGTTGGCGCGCTACTACCGCTTTGCGCATCTCGATACCGGCAAATTGTACCGGATGGTAGGCTTGGCGGTGCTGGACGCGAACGGCGATCCGGACGACGAAATCGACGCGCTGAACGCCGTCGAAGCCGTTCATCCCGACCCAACCAACCCGACGATGATGGCCAATGCGCGGCTGCTCGGTCGCGATGTCGGCGCCGCGGCGTCGCGCGTTGCGGCGCATGAGCGGGTGCGGGCGGCTTTGCTCCGGCTGCAGCGCGACTTTGCCGAAAATCCGCCCGGCTGCGCCCATGGAGCCTGCATCGATGGCCGCGATATCGGAACCATCGTCTGCCGCGATGCCGCCGCCAAGCTGTTCGTGGACGCGTTGCCGGAAGTTCGTGCCAATCGCCGCTGGTTGGAACTCCAGAGCCACCATGCCTCCGGGAATTGCGAGGTCCCTACAAAAGGCGCCATTCTTGCCGACATCCTGGCTCGCGACCGGCGCGACCGGACCCGCGCTGTCGCGCCTTTGGTGCCCGCCGCCGACGCGGACTTGCTGGACACGAGCCAATTGGATATAGACGCGGCGTTCGCAGCTGCCCTCGGCCTTGTCAGTCTCAAGATCGGGGAGGCGCTTAAGGCCCGCCACAGGGGTTGAGGAGACCCGGCGGCGCCAATGTAAGCAGGTGCTGTGGGCGATCCCGATGTAATCCGTTCGCGCCTGCGCGTTCGCCGGCGAAGACCGTCGGCATGGACCGGCCGGCACAACAATCGTTGAGAAGGAATTCTTATGGCAAGAGCCGCTGTTGCAGAATCGATCTCCGCCCCCAGCCGCGAGGATTTCGCCGCGATGCTGGAAACAAGCTTCGAAGGCCGGTCGCCGGCCGAAGGCTCCGTCATCCGCGGAACCATCGTGGGAATCGAGAACGATTTCGCAATCGTGGACGTGGGCCTGAAGACGGAAGGCCGCGTCGCGATCAAAGAATTCGCCATGCCGGGTCAGGTGGCGAATGTGAAGATCGGCGATGAGGTCGAAGTCTATCTCGAGCGGGTGGAAAATGCGCTGGGCGAAGCTGTGCTGTCGCGCGACAAGGCCAGGCGCGAGGAAAGCTGGATTCGTCTGGAGCGGGCGTTCAACGAACAGACCCAGGTCACGGGTGTGATCTTCGGTCGGGTCAAAGGCGGCTTCACCGTCGATCTGGACGGTGCGGTTGCGTTCCTTCCGGGCAGCCAGGTCGATGTGCGCCCGATGCGCGACGTAGGCCCGCTGATGAACCAGCCCCAGCTTTTCCAGATTCTGAAGATGGATCGCCGGCGCGGCAATATCGTCGTTTCCCGTCGCGCAGTGCTGGAAGAGCGCAGGGCCGAAGAGCGTTCCTCGCTGGTCGCGAGCCTGCAGGAAAAGCAGGTGGTCGAAGGGGTGGTCAAGAACATCACCGACTATGGCGCATTCGTGGACCTCGGCGGCGTCGACGGTCTGCTGCATGTCACGGACATCGCCTGGCGGCGCGTGAGCCATCCCACGGAAGTTCTATCGGTCGGTCAGACCGTCACCGTTCAGATTATCAAGATCAACCAGGAAACGCAGCGCATCAGTCTGGGCATGAAGCAGCTCCAGACGGACCCATGGGAAGGTGTCGCGGCAAAATATCCGCCCGGCGTGCGTTTCACGGGCAAGGTCACCAACGTGACGGACTACGGCGCCTTCGTCGAGCTCGAGCCGGGGGTGGAAGGCCTTGTGCATGTTTCCGAAATGAGTTGGGTGAAGAAAAACGTCGCGCCTTCGAAAATCGTGACACCGGGACAGGAAGTCGAGGTGCAGGTCCTCGAAGTCGACTCGAACAAGCGGCGCATCAGCCTGGGCCTCAAGCAGTGCATGGAAAATCCGTGGAACGTGTTTGCCGCGGCCCACCCCCCCGGAAGCGAGATCGAAGGCGAAATCAAGAGCATCACCGAATTCGGACTGTTCGTCGGCCTCGACAGCGAAATCGACGGCATGGTCCATCTTTCCGACATTGCCTGGGACAAACAGGGCGAGCAGGCCGTCGGGGATTACAAAAAGGGCGATGTTGTCAAGGCGAAAGTCCTCGACATCGACGTTGAAAAGGAACGCGTCAGTCTGGGAATCAAGCAGCTGGCCGGCGATCCCATGGACAAGGTCGGACCGCTCAAGAAGGGAAGCGTTGTTACCTGCACAGTGACGGAAGTGAACGATGGCGGCATCGAGGTCAGTCTCGCCGATGGCGTGAAGGCGTTTATCCGCCGTGCCGATCTGGCGCGCGACCGTAACGACCAGCGGCCCGAGCGGTTTGGGACGGGCGACAAGGTGGACGCGCTCGTCACCAGTGTCGACAAATCCACGCGAAAGGTTTCGCTCTCGATCAAGGCGCGCGAAGTTGCAGAAGAGAAAGTCGCGGTCGCACAGTATGGTTCATCGGATTCCGGTGCTTCGCTCGGCGACATTCTCGGCGCTGCCCTGAAGAAGCGGGGCCAGGACGACGAAGAAGAGTAATCTCTCGTCGGGAAGCCCGGGAAAAGACTGCCAGGTCAGTCGCTTCCTGTTGACGCATGCTGTCCGCTTTGGCAGGGTGAATCCGGCCGAAACGAACCGCCGGGTTCGCTTCGGGGAGAAGTGCCCCCGGGGGAGGGCATGGCATGATAAAGTCCGAACTGGTGGCTCGCCTGGCAGAGCGCTATCCGCATTTGTACCACCGCGACATCGAACGTATCGTCACCACCGTGCTCGACGGGATCGCGAAGGCCATGGCGGGGGGTAAACGCGTCGAGTTGCGGGGCTTCGGGGCCTTCTCGGTCAAGACCCGGCCGTCGCGCCGGGGACGCAACCCGCGCACCGGAGCGCCCGTCAACGTCGACAAAAAGCGCGCGCCCTTCTTTCGCACAGGCAAGGAATTGCGCGAACGCCTGAATGCTTCTCACGACCCCGTATGAGGTATCGCGCCGGGCGACAGCAATGTTGCTTCGGGGCGGATAAGAACGCGCGCCGCTAAGGCAAACGATCCTCCCGCGGCCAGCGAAAGCCATTCAGACGAGATCGGAAACGTCCGATGAATCGGCGTCCTGGCAACGCTTGCTCGTTTACTTGCTTTCGGCGCCGGGGACGGTGATAAGCGCCCATGGCCATTCAGGTGAAGATTTGCGGCATCGCGAGCGCCGACGCGGCGGATGCCGCGGCGCGGGCTGGCGCGGATTTTGCGGGCCTCGTCTTCCGTCCCGGCTCGCCCAGGCACCTGGTGCCGGATCAGGCGGCCCGGCTCGCGGCGCGGCTGCGTGGCAGAACGCGCCTGGTCGCACTTTTCAGCGATCCGAAGGACGACGATGTCGCTGCGGCCTTTGCGGCGATCGAGCCCGATTTCATCCAGTTGCACGGAGACGAAACACCGGATCGCGTTGCCGACCTGCGCGCCCGCTTCGGCAGGCCCGTCATCAAGGCCTTCGCCATCGCGGATTCCTCCGATTTTGATTGTGTGCGCGCCTACGAAAATGTCGCCGAAATGCTGTTGTTCGATGCCAGGGCGCCGGCATCTTCGGCGCATGAGGGCGGACACGGCGTGTCGTTCGACTGGCAATTGCTCCGCGGACGGACGTTCAAGCGGCCCTGGCTGCTGGCGGGCGGCCTCAATCCGCAGAACGTCGCCAGCGCGATCCGCATCGCGGAAGCCGCGGGTGTCGATGTCTCGTCGGGCGTGGAAACCGCCCCCGGCATAAAAAGCGCCGGTCTCATCGCGGCCTTTGTCGCGCGCGCGCGTTCGGCCGAGTTTGCCGCCGAGCCTTCCACGTGACATTTCCGCCCAACTCGTTCCGCAACGGCCCCGATGCGGCAGGTCATTTCGGCGCTTACGGCGGACGCTACGTGGCCGAGACCCTGATGCCGCTCGTGCTCGAACTGGAGAAGGCCTACGAAGCGGCGAAAACGGATCAATCGTTCCGCAGCGAACTCGATGGGTTGTTGCGCCACTATGTCGGGCGTCCGAGCGCGCTCTATTTTGCCGAGCGTCTCAGCGGCCATCTGGGGCGTGCGAAAATCTATCTCAAGCGCGAAGACCTCAACCACACCGGCGCGCACAAGATCAACAATTGCCTGGGACAAATTCTGCTCGCACGGCGGATGGGCAAGACCCGCATCATCGCCGAGACCGGCGCGGGCCAGCACGGCGTGGCAACGGCGACCGTCGCCGCGCGGTTTGGCCTTCCCTGCATCGTCTACATGGGCGAAGTGGACATCGAGCGCCAGAAGCCGAATGTGTTCCGCATGCGCCTGCTGGGCGCCGAAGTGAGACCCGTAGCTTCGGGCTCGCGCACCCTCAAGGATGCGATGAACGAAGCGTTGCGCGATTGGGTGGCCAATGTCGAGGACACGTTCTACATCATCGGCTCGGCTGCGGGCCCCCATCCCTATCCCGCCATGGTGCGCGATTTTCAGACTGTCATCGGTACCGAGGCACGGGCGCAGATTCTCGAAATGGAAAACCGACTGCCCGATCTGCTGGTCGCCTGTGTGGGCGGCGGCTCCAATGCGATCGGACTGTTTCATCCGTTTCTGGACGACCGCGAAGTCGCCATTCACGGCGTGGAAGCGTCGGGCGACGGCGAGGATACGTTGCGTCACGCGGCAACCCTGAGACGGGGAACCCCGGGGGTGCTCCATGGCGCGCGCAGTTATCTCCTGCAGGACGCCGGCGGCCAGGTCCTCGAAGCCCATTCCATTTCCGCCGGTCTCGACTATCCCGGCGTCGGTCCCGAGCATTCCTGGCTCAAGGACCAGCAACGGGTGCAGTATTTCGCCGCCAGCGACAAGGATGCGCTCGAAGCCTTTACGCTGCTCTCGCGCCTTGAGGGAATTATTCCGGCGCTGGAGCCCGCTCATGCGCTCGCCCATGTGATGCGCGTCGCGCCGTCGATGGGAAGGAATGCCGTCATCGTCGTCGGGCTATCCGGTCGCGGCGACAAGGACATCTTCACCGCCGCTTCGGCGCTGGGCGAAACGGTATGAGCCGGATTTCGCAGCGCTTCGCTGCCCTTCGCAACGTCAATCGCGCGGCCTTCGTGCCGTTCATCACGGCCGGAGATCCCGATCCGGCAACGTGTTTCGAAATCCTTCGGCGATTGCCGGCGGCGGGCGCGGATGTGATCGAGCTCGGCGTGCCTTTCTCCGATCCGATGGCCGACGGTCCGGCTATTCAGGCGTCCTCCCTGCGGGCTCTCAATGCCGGTGCAACACCGGGCAACGTGCTTGAAATGGTGCGCGCGTTCCGCAAGTTCGATCGGGAAACGCCACTCGTGCTGATGGGTTATTACAATCCGATTCATGCGTATGGCGCCGGGCATTTTGTGGAGGAGGCCGCGGGTGCCGGCGTTGACGGGCTCATCACGGTGGATTTACCGCCCGAAGAGGACGCGATCCTGCGTTCGCCCGCGATCGCGCATGAACTTGACATCATCCGGCTCGCCACACCGACCACCGACGACAGCCGGCTGTCCACGATCCTCGATGGCGCCACCGGTTTTCTTTATTACGTTTCCGTCGCCGGCGTCACGGGCACGAAAAGTCATTCCGGCCAGGACGTGAAACGCGCCCTCGCGCGGATCAGGACCCATACCCGGATTCCCGTGGCGGTGGGTTTCGGAATCAAGTCCCCGGACCAGGCCGGCGAAATCGCGCGCTTCGCAGACGGTGTGGTCGTGGGTTCGGCCATCGTCTCGCGTATTGGGCAATCGCAAGGCAGCCCGGTCATCGACGACGTCCTGCAATTTTGTGGCACGCTGGCCGAATCCGTGCATGCGGCCCGTGACCGGGCCGTGTTAGAGTAGCGCCATGAACTGGATCGCCAATTTCGTTCGCCCGCGGATCAAAAGCCTGATGGGGGTACGCCCGAGCGAAACGCCGGAAAACCTCTGGAAGAAATGCCCCGCTTGCGGCGAGATGATCTTTCACCGCGACCTCGAAGTGGCACAAAATGTTTGTCCGCATTGCGGCTACCATCTGCGGATCGGCGTACGCGAGCGGTTCGCCCAGACCTTTGACGCAGGCGTGTTCGAGGAGCTGCCGCCGCCCGAAGTTCCTCTCGATCCGCTGCGCTTCCGCGACGAGCGCCGTTACACCGATCGTCTCAAGGACGCGCGCAACAAGACGGGCCGTTCCGAAGCGCTGTCCGCCGCGCGTGGAATGATGGACGGCATGCCGGTGATGATAGCGGTGCAACCGTTCGATTTTCTGGGCGGCTCGCTTGGCATGGGCGTAGGCGAAGCGCTGGTGCGCGCGATGCTGGCCGCCGTCGCAGAGCGCCGTCCGTTTATTCTTTTCGTGTCGTCGGGGGGCGCCCGCATGCAGGAAGGCGTTCTTTCGCTGATGCAGATGCCGCGGGTGACGATCGGCGTCGACATGCTGCGCGAGGCAGGACTGCCCTATCTCGTGGTTCTGACCGATCCGACGACGGGCGGGGTCAGCGCGTCCTATGCCATGCTGGGCGACGTGCATATCGCCGAGCCCGGCGCGCTCATCGGTTTCACGGGACAGCGCGTCATCGAGCAGACCATTCGCGAAAAGCTGCCGGAAGGATTCCAGCGGGCGGAATATCTGCTTGCCCACGGCATGGTGGACATGGTGGTTCATCGTCACGAATTGCGCGCCACCCTTTCCCGCCTGCTGCATCTGCTGATGAAGCAGCCGCGCCCGAAATCCCGCTCGGCGCCCGCGCTGATCACCGGCGATCCGAAGGCGCAGCCGCCCGCGAAAGTGGCCGCGAAGGGGTCCGCATCCGCCGGTGGCAATAGTCGCGCCAGCGGAGCATGAGCGTTCACGCCACCAGCGACGCGATCCTCGATCGGCTCCTCTCCCTTCATCCCAAGCGGATCGACCTTGTGCTGGACCGCATCCAGCGGCTCCTGGCGCAGCTTGGACATCCCGAGCGCAATCTTCCGCCGGTCGTGCATGTGGCCGGCACCAATGGCAAGGGATCGGTTTGTGCGTTCTCCCGCGCGATGCTGGAGGCGCAGGGGCTTCGCGTGCATGTCTACATCTCGCCCCATCTCGTGCGCTTTCACGAACGCATCCGGCTGGCGGGCAAGCCGATCGGCGAGGACGAGCTGGCAGAGGTGCTCGACACATGCGAGCGGGTGAATGCCGGTGCCCCGATCACCCATTTCGAAATAACCACAGCGGCGGCGCTGCTCGCCTTTTCCCGCCATCCCGCCGATGCCGTGGTTCTGGAAGTCGGTCTGGGCGGCAAATACGACGCAACCAACGTGATCGCGCGACCGCGTGTCTGCATCGTGACGCCAGTCGGTCTGGACCATCAGGAATTTCTGGGATCGTCTCTCGCCGATATCGCCGCCGAGAAGGCAGGCATCGTCAAACCGGACGTGCCCGTGGTCGTGGGGCACCAGGAAGACATACCCCGCGATGTGATCATGCGCCGCGCCGAGGCGCTTGGCGCACCGCTTTCCATGTTCGGCCAGGATTTTTTCGCGCATCAGGAACACGGCCGCATGGTCTATCAGGACGAACACGGCCTTCTCGATCTGCCGCTGCCGCGTCTCGTGGGTCGCCATCAGATCGACAACGCGGCCGTCGCCATCGCCGCCATGCGCATCTGCGGCTGGAGCAACGAAGCGGCGCTTGAAAAGGGATTGCGGACAGTCGATTGGCCGGCGCGCATGCAGCGGCTGACCCGCGGACCGCTCGTCGACCTTGCGCCAAATTCATCCGAGGTCTGGCTCGATGGCGGCCACAATCCGCATGGCGCGGCGGCGATCGCGCGCACGGTTGCCGATTTCGAGGAGCGGGCGGAAAAGCCCCTTTATCTTATCTGCGGCATGCTGAAGACCAAAGATGCGCACGGCTTTTTTGCTGCGTTTCGCGGACTGGTGCGCCATGTGGCGACGGTCGCGATCGAAGGCGAAGCGGCAAGCCGCGAAGCCGGCGAACTCTACGACGCGGCGCGCGCGGCCGGCCTCGATGCCGGTCCGGCCGATAGTCTCGAAGAGGCCATGATGCAGGTATCGGCGTGGGCGCGGGCAAGACCGCATGAAGGCGCACCGCGGATCCTGATCTGCGGCTCGCTTTATCTGGCTGGGCTGGTGCTGGCGCAGAACGGGTGAAGTCAATAAGCCCTTTCACCGAAAATGTTGCCTTGCGGACTGTACTGGCACACCAGAAAATCATTACCGCCGCCCGTGGCAATGCCGCAGCCGACGTCCGTCGTCTGTTTCCAGATCAGCTGCGTGTAATGGGCGACGGTTTTCCAATCGCCCGTCCGTGAAACCGCCGGAAAAGCCGCAGGCACAAAATAGTCCCTTTCCAGCCCCCACAGATCGACAAGCTCTGTCAAGGATGCTTTTCCGGCGGTCCACATGGCAAGATTTTCGCCGCGGCCGACGACACCGCTGTGCTGCATCCGGTTGATCTGCGCCAGATGCATGGCCCATTGCTGCGCGGTGAGGGCAACCGATTGCGACCAGCGAAGGGGCGGTAGACCGAGTTCCGCCCGGTATTTGTTTTGCGCCGTCAATAATTCGAGATTGTCGATGGACGTTGCAGCTTGAGCGGCGCTCAAGG
>DATCBQ010000016.1:0-27826 GCA_036511745.1 Rhizomicrobium sp. | reverse complement strand
AATCGACAAACCGCCCGACGTCCATCCCGCCAAAGCAAAGCCAAAATACTCTGTCGATCAACTGGAGCTTCGCTACGCATGATTTTTCCCCGGACAGCCGTGCGCGAAGCGGGGGAGGTGGACGAAAGTCCGTGCGAGACGGAAGGGGCCAACCCCGAACATCGCGCGCGGCCGCCCCCTCCACCATGCTGCGCATGGTCCCCCTCGCCCCACTGCGCTTCGCTTCGTGGGGGAGGAGCCTGCGCTCCCAACTACGACGTGGGGCACCACGACACGGAGTGGCGGAAAGTCGATTGCGTGGGACAGCACAGCGGCCGGGCGCGGCACGCCGTCATGCCGGAATGGATACGACATTTGATCAAACGCTGCAAGAATTTAATTCGTACGCAGAACGTTTCGCGGACGATTTTGGCGAATATGCAAGCCGTTCAGACGCTTCCGCGCAGCGACGGAGTCAAATAATAAATTTCCGGCCCGGCGCGAAACAATGCTTTCGCCGCCTCTGTCGGCGAGCATGAGCAGGGTGGAAATCGGCAGATGTTTGCCCGCAGGCGCGGTACCATGACTACGACCTTCTATCGGCGGTAACGGACGACAGTAAAGTGGCGTCCCGTGCCGGGGTCCCTTCTGCCCGCGCGGGGCGGTGACGAAAGACGGCATCATTTCTTTACGCTGAAGACGACGCCGACGTTGTTTGCGCCGCCAATGGGGGTCGTTCCGTAGAGGAGGCCGCCTCTGTGCAACAAAGGAGCGACAGGATTGACTCCGCCAGGCGCGTCGCGACCTCCCTTGAAAGCATAGAACACCGTCTCGGTGCCGTCGGGCGCAAGCTTGAACACTGTGCCACAGCCAATGTGGCAGCGTGAAGTGCCGCCATAAGAGGTGGTTCCATAAAAATTGGCGGCTTTGTCCATGATCAGGCCGGCATCGGGATTTTCCCCATCGCTTCCACCTTGAAAAGAATAAAGCACGGTTTCCGAACCGCTTGGGGAAACTCTGAACACGATTCCACAGTTGCAAGTCTTATGCGTTCCGCCAAGGAATGTCGTTCCGTAGAGATTGCCCGCGCTGTCTGCGATCAGGCCGGCTTCGGGTTCCTCTCCGTCCGTAGTTCCACCCTGAAAGACATAGAGCACCGTCTCGGTGCCGTCTGGGGCGATCTTAAAAACTGTGCCGCAGCCGTAAGAAGTGACGCTGCAGCTACCGCCGCTTCCAGTAGTTCCATAGAGATTGCCTGACGCGTCCATCACCAATTCGCTATTCGGCCCCTCGCCGTCGCTGCCGCCCTGAAAGGCGTAGAGGGTGATTTTGTTCCCGTTCGGTTGCAGCTTGAACACCGTCCCGCATCCAAACTCGGAACAGGCCGAGCCGTTGTAATTGCCACCTTCGTCGGTCGTGCCGTAGAGGTTGCCGTTCTTGTCCGCGAGCAGACTGCCGTCAGGAGATCTTCCATCGCTGCCGCCCTGGAAGGCATAGAGCACGGTCTCCGTTCCATCCGGCGCGAGCTTGAACACGGTGCCCCAACCGGCATTGCCGCCGCCGCTCGTCTCTCCATAAAAATTGCCCGCCTTGTCCCTCAGGAGGGATCCGGAGGGCCCGTCGCCATCGCTTCCGCCCTGAAAAGCGTAAAGCACGGTCTCAGTGCCGTCCGCAGCAATCTTAAATACGGTGCCGCAGCCGATGCCTTGGCAGCCGCTCCCGCCACCAGCCCCTGTCGTTCCGTACAAGTTTCCTGCCTTGTCGGCAACGAGTCCGCCATAGGGCGACGCGCCATCGCTGCCGCCCTGAAATGTATGAATGACTTTTTCGCCGCTGTAAGCCGGCATTGTTCCCGATGCCGCCCATAGCGTCGATGCCAGGCCAAAAGCGCCAACCAGGCGAATCGATTCCGATCGCGAAGCCATGGGTATACTTCTTTTCCCGAGGGTGCCGGGAAAGTGTAGCGTAGTTTGGACGCTGTGAACAGAAATATCAGTCACCAAAATAAAGCAACAGGACACCTCAACGGATATTGAAAGGGGGGGGGGTTATGTTGGGTCGGGATTGTCCAGGAATGGCGGACAACCTGGGGTGTTCTGCGTTATCCCCATATTGTCTTGGAGGTTCGCGAATTCCGCCGCTTGCGCGGCGCTGACTGTGTTCGACGAGAACCGCGGGGATCGTTCGAGGTATTGGGTGGGGCGAACCGCTGTCGTGAGCGGCAAAGGGGGACGGGCATGAAGAAGACCGGGACGATATTATCCGGCGTGGCAGCCGTAATTCTGTCGCTGCTGCCGACAAGCGCCACGCCATCGAATGTTCTGTCGTTCGGTTGCATTCAGGGCAGCTGCTCCGGCGGGTCGCTGGAATCGAACAATACCTCGATGACTCCCGGCAATCTCGTCTCCGTCGGAGGGTACTTCGCGGCTGGGGACGGAGGCGCCGGCGATTTTGTGGTGCTGGGATCGCAGGGGACGGCGTCAACATCCGTCTGCAACAACTACAGCTCCTCAATCCCGACGGGCACGGTCGGCTCCGTATCGATTAACTTTGGTTTGGCCACCACCACGGGCCTTGTCGTCGGAGAACTGGTGAGCGGATCCGGGTCTGATGGGACTGGCACCGTTCAGGTTCAGCCGGGTAGCGAGATCGCCAGCATTACGACATCCATGAGCCACCAAACGCAAATCACCTTGACCCTGCCGCTGACGGGAACGGCCACCGACGCGCCGCACATCGCTCTCGCGATCTCCGGCAACAACACGGGCACGCTGATTTTAGATGTCGGCCCGACGGGAGGCTCTCCGAACTGCTACCAGAAAACCAACTACCGCGGCGAGCCGCATGAATTTGGCGCCTATGGCGACGGCGCGGGCGCCACCCCCCACGACGATACGTCGCCGCTGCAAAACTGGCTCGGCGCCTACGGCAATGTGGGCAATCTCGCGCCTGCCACCGCGCCGAACGCTTTCGGTCCCTGGCACATGACGATCCCCGCCATCTATCTCGTTTCGTCCGAGCTCATCTGCGCTCTCAACACGACCATTCAGGGGCCGGCGAATCTTTCCGGGGAAGGCGCGCCGGTGGTCAGCATCAGGGCTTCGAACGGCACGTCGGGCTTCAGCGGCGGCGCCGTCATGCTGGCCCAGGATTACTGCCGCCTGAGCGGCGTCGGCATCGATGGCGGCGTCGGCAGCGACGGGTTTGGCCTGGCCGATGCGGTGGATGTGATTGGGCTGCATGTGACGATCGACGGGTTCTCCGCGCTGAAGCGCGGCAATCCCTACGACCTCAAATGCGATGTCGGCAGCGGCAGCGTCTATGGCTTGCAGGTCAAGGATACCGAATTCGACAGCGCGAAGCTGGACGACGTGCGCATCAACAGCCCATGCCACGATGTGCGCCTGATCGGCGATCTGGTCTCGGGCGCGGGCGCCAGCGGCATCTATTGGGGCGGAGGCGAAGGCACCATCGCCGACGGCGTGGTCCAGGAATCCAACGGCATCGGAATCGACATCGTCGGCGCCGACCGATTGTCGGTGAGCGCGGAGCATATCGAGGGCAATGGCCGCAACCCCGCCGCCGGCGGCGGCGCGGGCATCGTCATCGACGGCTCGACGACGGTCTCGGTCGGCGGCAATCATTTCGAAGGCAATGGCGGCTTCGGCGCCAACTCGGCACAAATCCAGTTCGCGGACACCTCCGACAACATCAACCTGCACGGCAACGTCTATGAGCCCGAGACGGTTTCGAACGTGCTGCTGGGACCGCAGTTTGTCTACGACGCGACGGCGGGCGCCGTGCTCACCAACTCCCACTTCTACGACAGCCCCGCCCCACAAGCGAGCGGGTTTGTGTATTCGCCCGCGGCCCTGGCGCGCCTGCCGCAACTCCAGGTGCCGCACGTCCCGATGAACGCGATCGGCGGCTTGATCCTTTCGAACGGCGCATCGACCCAGAAGGTCAACATTGCAGCCGGAGAAGCTTCGGACAGCAGCAACACAGCGACCATCATGCTTCCATCGACTTGTATGGACAATCTCGCAAACGGCGGCGCCGGAGGCCTCGATACCGGTTCCTCGATGGTGGCGCCGAACACAACTTATTTCTATTTCGTCATCGGCACGGCCTCGGGCGGCAAGCCATCCTGCATCGCATCGGCGAGCACGACGCCAAGCTTTGTGAATGCCGGGACGGATTTTAGCACCGCGATCAGCGGCAGCGTCGCTGCGCCAGGTCCAGCCACCTACAGCGGCCTGCCGTATATCTACAATCTGGCCTCCACCGCGGGCATGATGCCCGGGCAGACGGTGGTGAGCACAAACTCAACCAGCTACTTTCCGCAGACCACCATTGTCTCGACGGCCACGGTCACAATCAGCGCCGGGGCCAGCAGCGTGACAAGCGCCGGCGTGACAACATTTACCTCCGCTGTGGCAGGCATAGGGAATTACATGGTTATCTCGGATGTGATCGCTGCTGCGGCGTGCGGCAGCGTCTCTCCTCTGGGCAAAATTCCCTCCAATACCTACATCACTGGCCTTTCGACGAACATGTCGGGTGACACTGTCGCCACCATGAGTGCTGGTCCGACAATGAACTGGGGAAACGATTGTATCACCATATCGAGCGGCAGAACCCTCACTCTTGCCGCGAATGCCACGGTCTCGAGCACGACTGCCGCACCGGCATCGGCCACGGTCTACACCGGTCTCTATCGCCTGGTCGGCGCGCTCTACACCGATGGGTCGAGCAATGTCGTGGGGTTCACGCAGGATGGCGACACGTTCTATCTCAACAAACCGGTGAACGACGTTAATGCGACGATCGCCACAGCTCTTCCCACTCAGCTGGCGCTGGCTTCGGTGCCAAACGGCATCGCTGTCGAAGCTCTGGGGCGCTGCGTCGGTATCAGCACCGTGGCGGGCAATCTCGTCCATGTCTTCACTTCCCCCCCGACCGCGCCCGGCACACCGGCAAACTTTCCAACCGCGCCCGGTTTCGCGCTCAAGACGATTGCCAGCGGCAGCGCACCGGCAACGTTTCCCTATCGGCTGTACACCAACACCAGCACCTACATCGCCGCCCAGGCCAACGGCGCTTCCACGCTGCAGTGCATGACCGACGGCTGGGTGCTGCATCGCGGGCAATAGGCGATGCGGCATTGTCGCGATGCATCCGGCAAGCGTGAGTGGTGCCGCTCCTGAAAAGTTTCTCACGCGGAGACGCGGAGCACGCGGAGATAATGTTTGCCCCTGACCATCTGCCTTCTCCCCATTGTGGGGCCGGTAGCGACAGCGTAGTCCGGCGGTCGCCGAAGGCCGGCGCGCGCGCAATAGCGCGCATGACTCTTCTTCACGCGCTGCGGCTTGTGCTTGAGAGCTTCCACCGCGCGCAACGCGCGCCCGATTTACTGTTAAATTCTTGTTCTCCGGACAGCCATAGCAACAAAATTTATTGCCCGAGCGCGCGAACCATCCCGCGAAGCGGCGCCCTCGCGCTTACCCCAGCCGCTCCCTGACGATCTCGTAGAACAGCGGCACGAAGAAGATCGCCAGCGCGGTGGCCGACAGCATGCCGCCGATGACGCCGGTGCCGATGTCGTTCTGGCTGGCGGCGCCGGCGCCGCTGGAGACCGCCAGCGGCATCACCCCGGCGATGAAGGCGAGCGACGTCATCAGGATCGGCCGCAACCTCAGCCGCGCGCCTTCCACTGCCGCGTCGCGGATGGATTCGCCGCGCTTCTGCGCGTCCACCGCGAACTCCACGATCAGGATCGCGTTCTTGGCCGAAAGCCCCATCGTGGTCAGCAGTCCGACCTGAAAATAAATGTCGTTGTAGAGGCCGCGCAAAGTGGCTGCGAGAATGGCGCCCACGATGCCCAGCGGAATCACCAGCATCACCGCCAGCGGGATCGACCAGCTTTCGTAAAGCGCCGACAGCAGCAGAAACACCACCAGCACCGAGATGCCGTAAAGCGCATAGGTTTGCGATCCCGCCTGGCGCTCCTGATAGGAAAGCCCGGTCCATTCCAGTCCCACGCCTTTGGGGAGTTGCGCGAACAGCTTCGTCACTTCGTCCATCGCCGTGCCGGTGCTTTGTCCCGGCGCGGGCGTGCCCTGCAGCTCCAGCGCGCCGACGCCATTATAGCGTTCGAGGTCGGCCGGCCCCAGCATCCAGCGATAGCTGGCGAAGGAGGAGAATGGCGCCATCTCGCCGGAGGTGCTGCGCACATACCAGCGATACAGATCGTCGGGCACCATGCGATAGGGCGCGTCGGCCTGGAGATACACCTGCTTGACGCGGCCGCGATCCACGAAATCGTTGATGAACAGGCCGCCCCAAGCGGCGCTCAGCGTGCTGTTGATGTCGGCCAGCGAGACGCCGAGCGCCGTCGCCTTCTCCTGGTCGATATCGATGTGAAGCTGCGCCGTGTCGTCCAGACCGTTGGGTCGCACGCTGGACAGTACCGGGTCTTTCGCCGCCAGCGCGAGGAACTGATTGCGGGCCTTCATCAGCCCGACATGACCGAGATTGCCGCGATCTTCCATCTCCACGTCGAAGCCCGACGATTGACCGAGTTCGCGCACCGGCGGCGGCACCAGCGCGAACACCTGCGCATCGCGAATGCCGGAAAATTCCTTCATCGCCCGTTGCACAATGGCGGGCGCGTGGTTGTCCGCGCCCGTCCGCTCGTTCCAGGGCTTGAGATGGACAAAGACAATGGCCGTGTTCTGCCCGGCGCCGGAGAAGCTGAATCCCGCCACGAGGAATGCCGCTTCCACATTGGCTTTCTCGGACACCATCCAGTGACGCTCCACCTGGGTGGCGACGGCCAGGGTGCGCGATTGGGTTGCCCCCACCGGCAAGGTGATCTGGGTGATGATGAAACCCTGATCCTCTTCGGGCAGAAAGGCGGTGGGAAGACGGATAAACAGCAGCGCCAGCACGACGATGATGCCGGCATAAATGAGCATGGCCGGCCGCACCCAGTGCAGCAGACGCTCCAGCGCGCCGCGATAGCGCTCCTTGCCATAATCGAAGGTCTCGTTGAACCAGGTGAAGAAGCGCCCGTGCAATTTCTCGCCCTGCGGAATGGGCCGCAGCAGGGTGGCGCAGAGCGCCGGCGTCAAAATCAGCGCCACCAGAATAGACAGCACCATCGCCGAGACGATGGTGACCGAAAACTGGCGGTAGATCACGCCCGTCGAACCACCGAAAAAAGCCATCGGCAAAAAGACCGCGGAGAGCACCAGCGCGATGCCGATCAGCGCGCCGGTGATTTCCTGCATGGATTTCTTGGTGGCTTCCTTCGGCGCCAGACCTTCCTCGCGCATCAGCCGTTCGACATTTTCCACCACGACGATGGCGTCGTCGACCAGCAGGCCGATCGCCAGCACCAGCGCGAACATGGTGAGGGTGTTGATCGAATAGCCGAATGCCGACAGCACGGCGAAAGTGCCGAGCAGCACCACCGGCACGGTGATGGCGGGAATGAGCGTCGTGCGCCAGTGTTGCAGGAAAAGAAACATCACCAGGATGACAAGCACGGTCGCCTCGACCAGCGTCTTGATCACATCGTTGATGGAAAGGCGGATGAAGGTCGTGTTGTCGACCGGGAAGGCAAGTTTGACGCCCGGCGGAAAGGTGGACGAAAGCTCACGTGCTTTCGCCTTCACCGCGTCGGCCGTCGTCAGCGCATTGGCGCCGGGCGCGAGCTGGATGGCGATGCCGGAGGCCGGATTGCCGTTCATGCGGCTGACATTGGCGTAGCTCTGCGCGCCCAGTTCGACGCGCGCGACATCGCGCAGCCGCACGATGCCGCCGGCCTGGCTGGATTTCAGCACGATGTTGCGAAACTGCTCGGGCGTTTGCAGCTGCGATTGCGCGGTGACGGTCGCGTCGAGCTGCTGGCCCTTGATGGCAGGCTGGGCGCCCAGTTCGCCCGCCGATACCTGCACGTTCTGCGCCAGCACGGCGTTTTGCACGTCGAGCGGAGAAAGCGCCACGCTGTTCAGCTTGTACGGATCGAGCCAGATGCGCATGGCATAGGGCGAGCCGAATACCCGCGCCTGCCCGACACCGGAAATGCGCGACAGCGGGTCCTGCAGCTTGCTGGCGACAAAGTCGGAAATGTCGATATTGCTGTAGCGGCCGCTGATGTCGTAGAGCGCGACGGCGAGCAGAAAGCTGCTCTGCGATTTGAGGACGGTAACGCCCTGCTGCTGCACCTGTTGCGGCAGGATCGGCAGCGCCTGCTGCACCTTGTTCTGCACCTGCACCTGGGCGATGTCGGGATTGGTGCCCGGCGCGAAGGTCGCGGTGATGGAGACCGAACCGTCGGAGCTGCTGGAGGAAGAAAAATAGAGAAGGTTATCGACTCCGGTGAGCTGCTGCTCGATCACCTGGGTCACGGAATTCTGCACGGTTTCGGCCGCCGCGCCGGGATAGAAAGCAAGGATCGACACCGATGGCGGCGCGATGGTGGGATATTGCGCAATCGGCAGCGTGGTGACCGCAAGCAGACCCATCAGCGCGATCACGATGGCGATCACCCACGCAAAGACCGGCCGTTCGATGAAGAATTGCGAAAGCCCCATCAGGCACCGGGTTTCGCATAGGACGCGGGAACCGCATGGACGCGTGTGTCCGGCACCACATTCTGCAGGCCTTCGACGATCAGTCGGTCGCCGGCATTCAGCCCGGCCGTGACCAGCCACTTGTCGCCGACCGTGCGCGAGGTTTTCAGCGCCCGCAGCCGCGCGATGCCGTTCGCATCCACGACCAGCGCCGTGGGATCGCCTTTCTCGTTGCGGCTGACGCCCTGTTGCGGCGCGAGGATAGCGTTCTCGTCCACGCCTTCGATCACGGTCGCGCGCACGAACATTCCCGGCAACAGAAACCCGTCGGGATTGGGGAAGATGGCGCGCAGGGTCACCGCGCCCGTTGTTTCGTCCACCGTCACTTCGCTGAATTGCAGGCGGCCGGGGGATTGATAGGGGATTCCGTTGTCCAGCGTCAGCGTCGCGCGCGCGTCCGATGGCGCGCGGTTCGCCAGCATCCCGTGTTCCATCGCGAGCTTGAGGGACAGCAGCTCGTTGCTGGATTGGGTGATGTCGACATAGATCGGATCGAGACGCTGGATGGTGGCCAGCGCGGTCGTCTGGTCGGCCGTCAGCAATGCCCCCACGGTCACCGCCGAGCGGCCGATGCGCCCGGTGATCGGGGCGGTGATTTTCGTGTAGCCCAGATTGATGCGCGCGGTCTCGGCCGCCGCGAGTGCTTCCTTATAGGTCGCCAGGGCGTCGTCGTAATCCTGCGTCGCGATGGCATTTTCCTTGCGCAACGCCGTGTAGCGCCCGGACTTCGCTTTCGCGTCGGCGAGCACGGCGAGCGCGTTGTCGTAGGCCGCCTGGTATGGCGCCGGATCGATCTGGTAGAGCGGTTGTCCCTGTTTGACGGTATCGCCTTCGGTGAACAGGCGCGCCTTCAGAATGCCGCTCACCTGCGGGCGCACATCCGAAGTCTCGAACGGATCGGTCCGGCCGGGCAGGACAGTGGTGAGAACGGCCGGTTCGGGCCGGATGACGATGACGCCCACCTCCGGCAAAGGCGGTTTGGCGGGGGCCGGGTGATCGCAACCCGCCAGCGACACCGCGGCCAGCAACAGGACCAGGCCATTCAAACGAGGCAATTTCATCGGGGAACACACTCAAGGCCTGTCGGGAACGCGCCGCCTGCGGATGGGAGCAACAGTCCGTACCCTTCGCAACCGCAATAATCTAGGCGTCGAAACGACAATGTGAACTGTGGCAGGGAAGCGTCACCTGCCTTGCGAAATTTCGCCGCCGCCGGATGGCCGCGGGGTCTTCCTACTGAAACAGCCGGAAGAACCCGTCTATGCACAGCTTCAGGCAGGGAACGGCGGCCGCGATGATCGCAAACACCACCACCACCAGCCCGATCAGGGCGATGTCGTGGGTCCGATCCGGTTCGGGATGATGAACCAGAGCCATATTCTTCTCCCCCGGCGGACACTTTGATCCGCCTTGTGAAGATCATGCGACAATCCGGCGCGCGAAGCCACACAAATTTGATTTGCATTGGAAGCTGGCGCCCCGCTCCCCGGGGGACCATGCCGTCCCTGAAAAGATGCCCACGCGGAGACAAGGAGAACGCGGAGCATCGCCCGGGCCGCACAACCCGCCAGCCGAGATTATTGCACTGCGCTATCGCGTTCACCCTCGCCGTCATTCTCGCGCAAGCGAGAACCCAGTCAGCGCGCAATCTGCGCGCGTAATTGACTCTCTTAAATCCTGATGCTGTGGGAAACATCTTTCCCCGCGCCGACGCGCGGCGGCTGGGTTCCCGCTTTCGCGCAGGGCTGTCCGGGAAATTTTCTGAATCATTGCGAAATCCTCTTCAGCAACAAGGGGATTTGTACGCGGGACGGATTCGCGACTCAGGGTTTCGTTTGTCCCGGCGATTGATTCACGCGGAGAGAGGGAGACGCGGAGGGCCGAAGACGACCGACGATCCGCAGGAGTCCCTTCCCTATTCGGCGCCCACATTATTCGGCGCGCAGACGCGCGCTGGCTGGGTTCTCGCTTGCGCGAGAATGACATGCGTAGTTAGCGGCAATATCTACACGCAACAAATTTCCTTGTCATCCTTGGCAAGCGTCGCTTGCGACGCGCAGACCGAGGACCCATTCGCCGCGCGTCTGCGCGGCGAAAGAAAAAACAGGCGGTATCCACGATCTCGCCGGAAATCTCGTCTGGCGCTTTGTGCGCCCCAGCACCTGCTCCGCGTTCTCATTGTCTCCGCATGGGAACCCTACTTCGCCAGGCAATCCGGTGTGTGAATGTGCTCCGGCCTCACGCCGATGCCGACGAAGCGGGCGGGAAACTGGCGCAGCCAGCTCCAGCGATTGAGCAGTCGAAGAGCCAAAGGCGGTGCCGGAACGGTGCGGCTCTCGAGCCCCTGTGCCAGGATACGATTCTGCACCACCAGCTGAAATTCCTGCGTCACTTTGGTCGGCCATTCGCGGCGGCGCTGAACCAGATCCAGATCGTGAAGCGAAGGCAGATTGCCGTTGAGAAAAACGGGCGATAAAATATTCACCGCCGCGACCGCATCCTGAATCGCAAGATTGATTCCAACGCCGCCGACCGGCGACATCGCATGGGCCGCATCGCCGATGCACAGCAGCCCGCGTTTCGCCCATCGCTGAAGGCGATCGACCGTAACCGTCAGCAGCGACACATCGTCGAAGCTCTTGACGGTCCGGACCCTGTCGCCTGCAAACCCGGCAATCTCCTTCAGCCGCGATTGAAACGCCTCGATCCCTTCGGCTTTCAGTCGTTCGAAGCCGCCTTTCGGAATGACAAGCGCACATTGCCAGTAGTCGCCGCGATAAAGCATGACCAGTATCTGTCCCGCTCCAAAACGGCCCACCGGCTCCGTGGGGTCGCTTTCCGCCACGGGCAACCGCAGCCAAAGAATATCGATGGGCGCCCCGCGATCCAGGACTTCGAGTCCCGCTGCTTCGCGCAGGCGCGAGTGCCGGCCCTCGGCGGCAATGACCAGCCTGGCGCGGATTTCGCATTCGCCATTGGTCGTCCTGACGCGAAGGCCCTCATAACGGTTTCGCTCGCTGAGCAAATCGATCGCCTCGGCCTGCATCATCAGGTGAAATGCCGGATATCGCTTGGCTTCCGAAGAGAGAAAATTCAGGAAATCCCATTGCGGCATGAGCGCGGTGAAGTTGCGATGGATGGGAAGCCGGGTGAAGTCGACAGCGCGAAACTTTCTGTTGCCGATTTCGACCGATATTTCCTTCACCTCCTGGTGCGGGCGCGTCAGAAATCTGTCGAGCAGTCCAAGCTCCCACAGGAGTTCCAGGGTGGACGGGTGGACCGTGTCGCCGCGAAAATCCCGCAGGAAATCCTTGTGCTTCTCCAGCACGATGACTTCGATACCCGCGCGGGCAAGCAGAAAACCCGCCATCATGCCGGCCGGCCCTCCGCCGGCGATCACGCAGGTCGTAGCGAGTTTGTCCATTTCAGAGCCGCGTCCCGCACCCGATAGCGAGTGGGGAACAGGTATGTTCCGGGCTCAATTTGTCCCCTTCGAATCGAAGAGCGCCTTGAGCGGGAAGTCGCCGCTTTTGGCGGATTGCTGCGAGGTGATCTTGAAAATACCGTTGGCGCGAAGAACCGGTTCGCCGTCCGCCGTGGCAATGCCCTGAGCGAAAAGCAGGTTTCGCGTCATCCTGATCGGGTCGGCGCGGCCTTCCACCCAGGCGCCCAGCGGCGCCGGTGCGAGGAAGTCACAGGCAAGATTGATCGTGGGGAGGAACCCCATGTCGGTCTTGCTCTGAAAGCGGCTGGCAATCGGCAGCAACATGTCCGCAAAGGTGGCCAGCATTCCGCCATGCGAAACGCGCCCGGGATTGCAATGGCGCAACTCGACGCGAAATCCCAGCAGCAAATGTTCGTCGATCCATTTGCCGTAGAGCGGACCGATGGCATCGAGAAAGCCCATGGACAACATTAAGGGCGCGAAACCCTCCGGAAGATCGCCGGACATCAATCCCCCCTGATGCGGTTCGCCAAGGCTCTAGCGGCGCACGCTCCCTGGCACAAGTCAGTCCGGGGAAGACCGCGGATCGCCCGCGACCTGCCTGCCATCCTCCAGCCAGCGCGCAAGCCCCGGCGACAATTCGCGCTTCACGCGCGCCGCATAGCGGGCTGCGTCGGCCGGCGTCAATGCCTCGCGCCAGCGGCCATTTGTGCCTTCGTTGAGAAACCGCTCATGGCCCTTGTCCCAGGCCATGGCGGCGCGCGGCATCAGAGTTGCGCCGTGCTCGCGCATGAATTGGAAACCTGCGGCTTCCACCAACTCGGGCCACAGAGGCGGCGCTATTTCGATGTCCAGAAACGCGGCGATCCTGTGCATTTCGCCGGCGAGATCGGACTTCAAATCATTGTAGTGCACCAACAGCAGATTCGGGCGGGCGCGCTCGCGCCACCAGCTCCTCTCGAGTTCGAAATAACGCGACGCCGGAAATTCGTCCGCGAAGCGCGCCTCGGGACCTTCCGTCATCCAGACCTCGAAAAAATCATGCGGCGATTCCATCGGCCGCGGGAGAGGCCGCCCGATCGTCTCGTCGGACATCCCGGCCGCGCTTTGCATGGCGGCGGCGGCCGGCTGGTAATAAAATGCGTGATTGTGCCAGGACATGAAGGCGTCGCGACCGTCGCGCGCGACATGAATGTAGCGGACCGTGTCGTAAATCGGCAGCGCGTCGAACGGAAGATGGGACTTGAGAAAGCGCCGATGGCTTTGCGCTTCGATCGTCGTCAGCATGGCCTGGAGGGGAGGGATTCGCATGTCGATCCATGGCGACGTGTCCTGCAACTGGCGCGGAGTGCCCGATTGAAAGACGAGCAGCGACACAATCTGCTGCATCCAGGTGGTGCCGCATTTCGCCGCTGTCGCAATGATGACGTCATCGTGCCGGAGCTGCACCTGCGACCACCGCCGGCTGTCGGTGGTCCAGGTTCGAACTTCGCGTGTGGGCGCCGTGACCAATTCCATGCTGCGATCTCCCCTTTGCCGACAAACTACCGGATACCGAACACTCTGACAGCACGCCCCTTGACGTTCGACGGGCGCAGCCGTATATCCCCCCTAGCAGCTGGCACTCTCTTTATGTGAGTGCTGCCATCCGGCGATTCTATCGCCGCTCGATGAACCCAAGCACTTGTTTTCATTGACAATTCAAGGAGGTAATCCCATGAAATTCCGTCCGCTTGGCGACCGCGTCGTCGTTCGCCGCGTCGCTGAGGATCAGAAGACTCCCGGCGGCATCATTATCCCGGATACGGCCCAGGAAAAGCCGCAAGAAGGCGAAGTCATCGCCGTCGGCCCCGGCGCCCTCGACGAGCACGGCAAACGCGTTGTGCCCGAAGTAAAGTCGGGCGATTTCGTGCTGTTCGGCAAATGGTCGGGCACCGAGGTCAAGGTCGATGGTCAGGAACTCCTGATCATGAAGGAGTCCGACATCATGGGCATTCTCGAGGGCCGTTCGTCAAAGCCCATGAAGAAAGCCGCGTGATTCCCGTCCTCCCCGATCAGCATTCCCTCATTCGTTAGGAGAAATCAGTTATGGCAGCCAAAGACGTAAGATTCGGTGCCGAAGCACGCGAGAAGATGCTTCGCGGCGTCGATATCCTCGCCGATGCCGTTCGCATTACCCTGGGTCCAAAGGGCCGCAACGTCGTCATCGAGAAGAGCTTCGGCGCACCCCGTTCCACCAAGGACGGCGTGACCGTTGCGAAGGAAATCGAGCTTCACGACAAATTCGAGAACATGGGCGCACAGATGGTGCGCGAAGTGGCATCGAAGACCAATGACGCCGCCGGCGACGGCACCACGACGGCCACCATTCTGGCGCACGCGATCGTTCGCGAAGGCGCCAAGTCGGTAGCCGCCGGCATGAACCCGATGGATCTCAAGCGTGGCGTCGAGAAGGCGGTGGAAGCCGTTGTCGCCGACCTCAAAAAGCGCTCCAAGAAGGTCAAGTCGAACGAAGAGATCGGCCAGGTCGGCACGATTTCGGCGAATGGCGACAAGACCGTCGGCAACATGATCGCCGAAGCGATGGCGAAAGTCGGCAACGAAGGCGTGATCACGGTGGAAGAGGCCAAGAGCCTGGACACCGAGCTCGAAGTGGTCGAAGGCATGCAGTTCGACCGCGGCTACATCTCCCCCTACTTCGTCACCAACGCCGACAAGATGGTGGCGGAGCTCGAAGAGCCCTACATCCTGATTCACGAGAAAAAGCTTTCGTCGCTGCAGCCGATGCTGCCGCTGCTCGAAGCCGTGGTCCAGAGCGGACGTCCGCTCGTGATCATTGCCGAAGAAGTCGAAGGCGAGGCTCTGGCGACCCTGGTCGTCAACAAGCTGCGCGGCGGCCTCAAGGTCGCGGCCGTGAAGGCGCCGGGCTTCGGCGATCGCCGCAAGGCCATGCTCGAAGACATCGCCATCATCACCGGCGGCCAGGTCATCAGCGAAGACCTCGGCATCAAGCTCGAGAACGTGAAGCTCGCCATGCTGGGCACCGCCAAGAAGGTGCGCATCACGAAGGACGACACGACCGTCATCGACGGCTCGGGCAAGAAGGCCGACATTCAGGCGCGGGTCGGCCAGATCAAGCAGCAGATCGAAGAGACCACTTCCGATTACGACAAGGAGAAGCTGCAGGAACGTCTGGCGAAGCTCGCGGGCGGAGTTGCGGTGATCCGCGTCGGCGGCGCGACCGAAGTGGAAGTGAAAGAGAAGAAGGATCGCGTCGATGACGCGCTCAATGCGACGAAAGCGGCAGTCGAGGAAGGCATTCTTCCCGGCGGCGGCGCCGCACTTCTCTATGCCACCAAAGTACTCAACGGCCTGACCGGCGAGAACGAAGACCAGAACGCCGGCATCGCGATCGTGCGCAAGGCGATCCAGTCGCCGATCCGCCAGATCGTCGAGAACTCGGGCGTCGAGGCCTCCATCGTCGTCGGCAAGCTGCTCGAGCAGAAGTCGAACACGTTCGGCTTCGATGCGCAGAACGAGAAATATGTCGACCTCGTCGAGGCCGGCATCGTCGACCCCACCAAGGTGGTGCGCATCGCATTGCAGGATGCAGCCAGTGTGGCAGCGCTTCTGATCACCACGGAAGCGATGGTCGCAGACCGTCCGAAGAAGGAATCGGGCGGCATGCCGGGCGGCGGAATGCCGGGCGGCGGCATGGGCGACATGGATTTCTAAGATCGCCTGTCAGTCAGTCTACGAAAGGGCCGGAGAAAACTCCGGCCCTTTTTGCGTCTGGTGCTTCAGGGCGAAGGTTCCAATATAGTATTTCCAATTCCTTGGCGCTTGCCTACAATTCCGGTGACAAGCCTTGCGCAGATGGAATGTCGCCATGAACGCCCTGCTTCAGAAAGCAATCGAAGAGATGGCCCGCTTGCCGGAGCGGGATCAGGAAGCGTTGGCCGGCCTGATCCTCGCGGAACTCGACGCGGACGAGAACTGGAACGCACGCTTTGCCCAGACGCAGCATCAGCTTGGAGAGCTTGTGCGCCGCGCATGTGAGGAGGCACAGACGGAGGGCACATTGCCTTACGATCCCTCGAACCGTCCGCAAAAGTGATTTCCCGTACCACGAAGAGCTTCTGGAAACGCTACGATACACTTCCAGCCGACGTGCAGCGTCAAGCTGTACGCGCCTGGAATTTATGGCGTGATCGTCCTTTTCACTCAGGCCTGCAGTTCAAATGCGTGAGCGACGAACATGCGGTGTGGTCAATCCGCATCGGAGTTCGTTGGCGTGCGCTATCCTATCGCGCCACGGCAAACGGCAATGACATCGTGACATGGTTCTGGATAGGATCGCACGCACAATACGATCAGTTGGTCAAAGAACTTTAAGCTGCTTCGGCGACCTGACTGCCGAAAATATGCCGGCGCACGGCCGCCTTGTGAATCCTGGCGGCACACTTATGTGATACAAACATCCCCTTCAACAGGAGAAATCACGTGGCCTTTTCAATCTACGACGCCTCGATTCCACCGATGATCCGCTCGTTCGAAAATCTTTCGAAAATCCTCGACAAGGCCGTTGCGCAGTCGAAGGGCGAAGACAAAGACGCCAACGCCCTGCTCGACGCGCGGCTGGCGCCGGACATGCATCCCCTGACCCGGCAAATCCAGATCGCCAGCGATTCGGCGAAGGGCTGCGCCGCGCGGCTTGCCGGCGTGGAACCGCCGAGCTTTCCGGATACCGAGCAGACGTTTGCGGACCTGCAGGCGCGCATCGCCAAGACCATCGACTACCTCAAGAGCATCAAGCCCGGGCAACTGACGGATGCGGAATCGCGAACCGTGACCATCAAATCGCCGCAGCGGACCTTTGAATTTTCGGGGCGCGATTTTCTCACCGGCTTCGCGCTGCCAAACTTCTATTTCCACGTGACAACCGCCTACGCCCTGTTGCGCCACAAGGGCATCGCGATCGGCAAGATGGATTTTCTCGGCGACGTTTGAACTGCTGGTTCCCCTTAGCGGCAAGAGGCCTGGACGCGTTCGGGCTTTTTGCTGCGGCCGGCGAAGCCGGAGGGGCGATGAACCGGACTCTGGAATGCGGAAAATCCGCAAGTTCATCCCCCTTGGCGGGAGGTTCCTGCCGGCGTGTAAGGCGCCAGCGGCCCGATCTTGCAAACCGCTCCCGTCCGGACGACGCGGATCATTTGAAGATTGCCGCAGAGATCTTCCGGCGGCGTCGCCACATACGCGAAGCCGTTGAACCGGAGCTGCGGACAAAGCCCCGCCAGATGGGTTATCCAGGCCGTATTGTCCTTCATGTAGAACACAATGGTCCTGTCGTCGGGCGCGCTGGTACGATCGATCCAGTTGATCTTGATGCAGACATTTCCGCCGGCAGTGGTGTATGACGGCTGGGCTTCGGCCGCCGTCGCGGCGAACGCCGCGACCAGCAAACCTGCAGCGACGCGTTTCATCGCCTTCTCCTTTGGCTATGCGGCGTCGGAAGCACCCGGATTTTAGCGGCCGAATGCCGATGTCTCCGGGGGCGCCATAGAACGCCTAACCCTATCAACAAGAACGCCCGAATCGCTCAGGGAGCAACCGGCGGCGCCGGCGTGTAAGGCGTGAAATTTCCCAACTCGCACGTCTCGCCGGTCTCGACCACCCGAATCGCCTGGGCGTTCGAGCAAATTTCGTCCTGGCGGGTCACATATTCGAAGCCGTGAAACATCAGGCCCGGGCAGCGTCCCTTTAACGTGTTTTTCCAGACTTTTCCGTTGGGCATGTAAAAGAGAATGGTGCCGGGATCGACCACATGGGTGTGGATGTCTCCGCCCGGGCCCGGGGTGTCAAAGGGGCGCAGGCAGACCCGGGCGTCCCCTGACGGCTGTGGGCCCGGTTGTGCCTGGGCCGATACGGCCGCAAGAGCGGCAAGAAATACGGTGGCGGCAAGCGTTCTCATTTCGGCTCTCCCAGAATGGACCCTCCGGCTGCCATTGTGGGCCACGAGTCCCTGCCCTCGTCAATGCACGTCGGCGTGTATGCCGTCTTCGGCGCTTTCCCGCGTCGTGCCCTTTTCCGGCGTTTTCGCAGGCGGCGCGCAGGTTTGTTCCCGCGACCGAGGTCTTGCCTCGACGCCCCTTCTCCCCTTAACGATTGGTTCTGTCTCTCGAACCGGAGAAAGCCGGGTGTCCGCGCCGAATTCCGCGCCTTCCGACGCCTCTTGCGTCAATGTCACCCTGCCCGACGGCAGGTCGATGGCATTTGCGCGGGGAACGACGGGCGCCGAGGTGGCGGCGGCCATAGGGCCGGGTCTCGCCAAAGCGGCGCTTGCCGTCGAGGTGGACGGGCGCCAGATGGACCTTTTCCGGCCGATCGAGACCGACGGCCGCCTGCGCATCCTCACCCGCAAGGACGCCGAGGCGCTCGAGCTGATTTGCCACGATGCCGCTCACATCCTCGCCATGGCCGTGCAGGAACTCTACCCGGGCACGCAGGTGACGATAGGCCCGGCGATCGAGAACGGGTTCTACTACGACTTCGCGCGCGAGATTCCTTTCACGCCCGACGATTTGCCCAAAATCGAAGCGAAGATGCATGCAATCGTCGATGCGGATTTGCCGACGCGGCGCGAGGTCTGGCCGCGCGACGCGGCAATCGCCCATTTCGAGAATCTCGGCGAACACTATAAGGCCGAACTGATCGCGGGCATTCCGGCGGACGAGGACGTGTCGATCTATTTCCACGGGAGCTGGCACGACCTGTGCCGCGGACCGCATTTCGCCTCGACTGCGCGAATCGGCCATGCCTTCAAACTGACGAGTATTGCAGGCGCCTATTGGCGCGGCGATTCGCGCAATGCCCAGCTGCAACGCATCTATGGAACCGCGTGGCGCGACGAGAAAGAGCTCGCCGCCTATCTGACCCGCCTGGAGGAAGCGGAGAAGCGCGACCATCGCAGAATCGGCAAGGAGCTGGAGCTTTTCACCTTCTCGCCCGATGTCGGCGCCGGCCTGCCGCTCTGGATGCCCAACGGCATGGTGATCCGCCAGGAACTCGAATTCCTCGCGTTGCAGGAAGAACGCAAGGACGGCTATCGCCGCGTGGCGACGCCCCACATCGCCAAGGAAGCGCTCTATCGACGGTCGCGCCACATTCCTTACTACATGGAAGACATGTACGCGCCGCTCGATATCGACGGCGAGAATTATTTCCTGCGGCCGATGAACTGCCCGCACCACCATCTGATCTATGGCGCGACACGACATTCCTACCGCGAGCTGCCGGTGCGAATTGCGGAATATGCCCAGGATTACCGCTACGAGGCATCCGGCGGACTGTCGGGGCTGATGCGCGTGCGCGGCTTCTGTCAGAACGACGCGCACATCTATTGCCGCTACGACCAGGCGAAAGAAGAATTTATCCGCGTCATGAGGCTGCATGCGCGCTACTACGATCTGATGGACATCAAGGAATACCATATGCGGCTGTCGCTGCCGGACACCGCGAACCTCGAGAAGTATGTGGACCAGCCGGAGAAATGGCTCGCAGCCGCGGACATCATCCGTGCCGCGATGAAGGAATCCGGATACCCCTATGTCGAAGCGAAAGGAGAGGCGGCATTTTACGGTCCCAAGGTCGATTTCATGATCAAGAGCGTGATCGGCACCGAATATGCGATCTCGACCAACCAGCTCGACTTCCTCGCCACCGAGACCTTTGGGCTCGGTTACATCGGCGAGGATGGAAAAGAGCACCCCCTCTACGTCATTCATCGCGCCCCGCTGGGGAGCCACGAACGATTCACCGCCTTCCTCATTGAACACTATGCGGGAGCCTTTCCGGTCTGGCTGGCGCCGGTCCAGGCCCGCATCATCCCGATCACCGACCGCGTTGCCGACTATGCGCTGAGCGTGCAGGAGCAATTGATGGCGCTTCCCGTCACCAACGGCACGGCGGGATTGCGCGTCGACATCGATCTGACGGCGGAACGCATGCAGCGGAAAATCCGCGACGCCCAGACAATGAAAATCCCCTACATGCTCGTCATCGGCGACAAGGAAGCGGAAGCCAAAACCGTCGCCGTGCGCCTGCGATCGGGCAAGGATCTGGGTGCAATGCCGCTGGAGCGCTTTCTGGGGCGTATCAAGCAGGAGGCGGAAACCCGCCGCGATGTGGCGGATTAGCTCTTGCGAAAGACACGCGGTAACCTATTCTCAGGCTTGGACGGACTCCTTCGGGGCTGTCTAGTGTTGCGCGAAGCATGAGTTGAACTTATGCCGCGTGCCGCCGACCAAAGGGGAACTTGCCGCGCCGGTGATCGAGATCACGTTTGCGAGGGCCAGTCGAACCCTTCGGAACGTCGGCTCGCGGCTTGCCAAAGGAGAGAGTCATAGTCGCCAGACGTCCAGGAATGCCCGCCCCGGCACCCGCCAGAGATGGGCCACGCATCAACGAAGAAATCTTCTCCCCCACAATCCTTCTGATCGGAGCCGATGGCCATAAATACGGCGAAGTCGGCACCGAGGACGCCCGCGCCATCGCTGAAGAACAGGGATTGGACCTGGTCGAGGTATCGCCCGAAGCCAAGCCGCCCGTCGTCAAGCTCATGGATTTCGGGAAGTTCAAATACGAACAGCAGAAGAGGGCGGCGGAAGCCCGCAAGAAACAGAAGGTCATCGAGATCAAGGAGATCAAGATGCGCCCGACCATCGACGATCACGACTATGACGTGAAAATGCGTTCGATGCGCCGCTTCTTCGACGAGGGCGACAAAGTCAAGGTGACGTTGCGATTCCGCGGGCGCGAAATGGCGCACCAGCATCTGGGGATGCAATTGCTGGGACGGATCCAGAAGGATGTCGAGCCGCTCGCCAAGATCGAACAATTCCCCAGGATCGAAGGACGCCAGATGATGATGGTGTTGGCTCCGCGCTGAAGCGGCGCTTCAATACCGCAATCTCAATCGCTGCGGGCAGCGATGCTGCCAAGGCGCAAGACGGGCTGCATCCCTGACCGCGCGCCCGGCGAAGCAGGTGAAATAGATTGCGCGGCGGACGCGGCATCATTCTGAAGCTTGGCGCCACGCTGGCGTTTTCCCTGATGTATGCCGCCATCAAGCTTGCGGGCCGCGTCCCCATCGGCGAAGAAGTGTTCTTCCGCTGCCTCTTCGCGCTTGTCCCTCTTTTCGCGCTTTCCTTTTTCACCGTCGGTCCCCTCGCGATCATGCGCACCGCGCGCCCGGTGGTTCATATCGTGCGCTCGATTGCCGGCACGTCATCGATGTTTCTCAATTTTGCGGCGCTGGCGCGGCTGCCGCTTGCCGACATCACCGCCTTCGGTTTTGTCGCACCGATTTTTGCGGTTGTGCTGGCAGCGGGTTTTCTAAAGGAGCGCGTGGGCGCCTTTCGCTGGGGAGCGGTGCTCGCGGCATTTTTGGGCGTGATCGTCATGCTCGAACCGCAAGGTGGGCTCGGCGGCGTCGGCGCTTCGGCCTTCTCGACCGGCGCGAGCCTGGCGCTGGCCGGCTCGCTGCTCACTGCCGTCGTCGTCATTTTCATCCGTCAGATGAGCGCCACGGAACGCAGCGAGACGATCGTATTCTACTTCATGATCACCTGCGCCGCGGCCGGCGCTGTCACGCTTGTCTGGCAGCATGCCACCCTCACCTGGAGTCAGGCGGCGTGGCTTGTCTGTTCCGGCATCTTTGGCGGCATCGGCCAGATCTGCATGACTTACAGCTACCGCTATGCCGAACCCTCTTTGCTGGCGCCGTTCGATTATGTGGCGATGGTATGGGCCGCAGCGCTTGGCTATCTGATCTTCGCCGAGATTCCACAGCCGCTGGTCATGATCGGCGCAGGTGTCGTTGTCGCGGCCGGCCTCTTCATCGTCTGGCGCGAACGCCATCTTCTGCGCGCCGGCGCCTCACGGACACCGCTGCAATCGTCATAGTTCCTTGCCGAAAATCAGCAGATCGTCGCCCCGCCGCGTGATAGTCGCAGGACGGGAATGGGATCTTCAGCGGACATTATCACAGCGCCGTTAGCTTAGGTGGTGGCGCAGTCGATAGCGAGATCTGCCGGGTTACGGCCGCGTCAGGGGGCCTGTTTGAACTACCCGGAGCGTTTGCCGGTAAGCAGACAAACGACAACGAGGGCGGCTACCGCGGCAAGGCTCACGCAAATGGACGTTGAAGTTGTAATACCAAATGAGATGTCGGCTGCAGCGACTACCGCTGCGCACAGCAACGTTGCAAGCCAGCCTTCCCAACTCACCGGCACCCAGCCCCAGCCGATTCGCTTCGGGCCAAACCAAGGGTGCTTCGTTATCATCCAATCTCTCCGATGACTTCACTGGCCCATCACCATATAGCCGTTCGTCTCAACTGTCCCGGTTTCACCTGGTGTCGTTGTCGCGGCCGGCCTCTTCATCGTCTGGCGCGAACGCCACCTTCTGCGCGCCGGTGCTTCACGGACACCACAACCTTCATAGTATCTTGCCGAAAATCAGCAGATCGTCGCCTGCCGCGTGATAATCGGGAACGGTTGCATGCAGCTTGTAGCCTTGTGCGGCATAGAGTGCGTGCGCGGCCGCGTAATCGGCGCGCGACGAGGTCTCCGCGAACATATGGCTGCCGCTCCGGCTCCGTACCGATTGTTCGCTTGCGGCCAGGAGCCGGCCGGCAAGTCCTTGGCGTTTGCTACGAGGTTCCACAGCGATCCAGTAGAGTTCGAAACGTCCGGCGTTGCCGGGAATGGGCCCATAGCATGTATAGCCGTCGAGTCCCTCTACGCCGTCGGCAAAGAGGAAGAAGTAGCCGGCGTCGGCTCCGCGGGCGAGCGCCTCTGTCGCCAAACTTTGCGCAACCAGAATCTCTTCCGGATTGAAAACGCCCGCGCGGGTCACCAACCACTCGATTTCGCAAACGTCTTGCCCGCGTACGGCCGAACGGAAGGGCGCGGCACCGCCGGGATCAGCGGAGAACAGCGGTTCGCAGGATGTGTTCGACAAGTTCTGCATAGGGGATGTTCGCACAGCCTGCCGCCGCCGCAAATCCGGCGTGCGGCTCCAGGCAGGGATTGGGATTGGCTTCCAGGATCATCGGGGCGCCCTTGGCATCGATCCGAAAATCGATGCGTGCATAGCCCCGCAGGCGAAACAGCTTCCATGTTTCCAGGGCGTAATCGGCCAGGAGGCGTGCGAGCGCCGGTTGGTCGTCCTCGATGCCGAAGGACCGCACGGTGTTCTTTGCGTCGTGCGAGTTTTCGTCCCACTTCGCGGTGTAACCGACGATGCGCGGGCGGTTCCCCCACGCCTCGAACCGCATTTCGGGTATCGGAAGCACGCGGACCGCATGGTCCTGTTCCAGCAGCGCGACATTGAATTCCCGGCCGTCGAGATAGGCTTCCGCGAACCATCGGCCGCCATGACGCTCCTTCGAGGCCTTCGCCCGGTCCGGAACGGCCACACCGGCGATTACCGCGCCGTCGTCCAGCCCGAGGGAGGCGTCTTCGGTTACCGATTTGACGACATAACGCCTGTCGGGCACGAGCCCTTCCCAGCGGGGAGGCTCGGCCCATTCGGCGGTGGGCAATCCGGCGGCCTTGAGAACTTGTTTGGAAAGGATTTTATCCGCCGACACTGCGAGGCTCGCTGCGCTGGAACCCGTGTAGGAAATGCCGTGCAGTTCCAGCATGGCCGGCGCCATACCTGCCAGCGCGCCGTTGCCGTGAACACTCTCGACCAGATTGAATACCGCTTCGGCGCCCGCGCTTGCGATCGATTTCAGCATGGCTGCCGGTTCGGGGACAAATGCAGCCGACGACACCTGATGGCCCCGCAGCGTCAGCGCCTCCGCTACGGCCTTCGCGGTGACAAGCGTATCCAGTTCGTCGGGCGGCGCTTCGGCGCCGATATCGCTGTGCAGAACAAGGACGCGCATCAGCGGAGTCCGTACGCTTTCTCCGCCCGATAGAGGCTGCCGCCCGGCGCCGGATGGCTTGAGTAGAGAATGAAGGCGTTCGCATCGAATGCCGCGCTCGCAAACAGCGCATGATCGGCGAGATAGTCCATTACGCCTCCCGGCGGTGTGGCGCGAAGACGGCCGAGCGTGACATGGGGCTTGAATTTCCGCTCTTCCGCCGCCAGGCCGATTCGCTGCAAGGCGCTTTCGATCTTGCGCTGCAGATGCACGACGTCGGTTTCCGGCCGCACGCCCGCCCACAACGCCCGCGGTGTCTTGCCGCCGAACGCGCCAACGCTCTTCAGCGCCAATGCGAAGCGCGGGTTTGCGATTTGAGAAAGTGCGTCGTCGATGGATGCAGCGTCGCCGCCGTCGACTTCGCCGATGAACCGCAACGTCAGATGGAGCTGCTCGCGCTCCATCCAGCGTGCGCCCGGCACGCCAAACTGCAACAGCCTGAGCTGCGCCGCGACGGCGTCCGGCAGTGCGAGGGCGACAAACAGCCGGATCACGCGGCGCGAATCCTTGCCAGGCGCCCCACCGGCAGGCGGTTGCGGAACAGCAACACGACTGCACCATAGGCGATAGTGCCTGCGACGATGGCAAACCCGAGAAGTTCCACCTGCCGCAAACTTCCCGCCCGCAAGAGATGGCCGCCCAGTTCGACAGCGGCGTAGGCGGCCCCTCCCGTCGTTGCGCCCGCCAAAGCGACCGGCACAAGCGCGCGCCAGAACTCTGGGTTCAGTCGCAACAACCCGCGTTTGCCCCCGAGAATGGCGAGGAGGCCCACGTTCAACCAGGCACCCAGCGAAGTGCCCAGCGCAATGCCGGCAATGCCCAGATGAAATCCCCAGACAAAGACAAATTTCAGCGCGATGTTCACAAGGATCGCCGTCACGGTGACGCGGGCCGGTGTCATGGTGTCGTGGCGGGCATAGAAGGTCGATGCAAAAATGCGGACCAGCGCCATCGCCGGCAGTCCAACGCCATAGGCCGCGAGCGCAATCGCGGACAGGGTAGCGGCACTGCGGTCGAAGGCGCCATGGACAAAGATGGCGCGCATGATGGTGTCGGGAATCAGGACGAACACGGCCGCGAACGGCAGCGTCAGCAATAGCGAAAGCGCCGCCGAACGGTTTTGCGCCGCATCCGAACCCGCCCTGTCGCTTAGCGCCAGCCGCGACGACATTTCCGGCAGGAGCACCGTGCCAAGCGCAATTCCGAGCACGCCAAGCGGCAATTGATTGATGCGATCGGCATAATAGAGCGCGGTCCGGGTGCCCGTGGGCAGCAGGCTCGCAATAACCGTATCGATGAAAGGCGCCACCACATAGCTTGCCGCGCCCACCGTCACCGCTCCCAATGCGATGAAGAATTCCTTTATCTCCGGCGTCCAGCGCGGCCACGCGATACGCAGCGAAAGCCCGTCGCGCGCGCCAGCCCACAGCATGAACAAAAGCTGCGCCACGCCACCCAGCAGAACGCCCCAGGCGGCGGCGAAGGCTGCGTTCGGAAACCAGTGCGAGGCGAGCAATGTTGCGATCATCGCCAGATTGAGAAGATTGGACCACGCGGCAGCGGCCCAGAATTTCTCGATGGCGTTCAGCATTGCCGAAAGCTGCACGGCAACGAGTGTGAGAATGAGATAGGGAAAGGTAATCCGCGCGAGGTGAACGGTCAGCGCCAGCTGGCCGGGGTTGTCGGCGAAGCCCGGCGCCAGAACACGGATGATCGCCGGCATGAAGACAAGCGCCAGAACGAGAATGACGAGTTGCGCCATCATCTGCCATGAAAACACCCGGTCGCCGAACAGTTCGGCGGCGCGATACTCGCCCTTCGCGCGCAAGGCCGCATACCGCGGCAGGAAAGCCGGATTGATCGTTCCCTCGCCGAATATGGCGCGGAAATAGTTGGGAAAAAGGAACGCGACGATGAAGGCGTCCGACAGCACGCCCTTTCCCAGAATCCATGCCATCAGAATATCGCGCACGAAGCCGGTGATGCGCGACAGAAGCGTGAATCCGCCGACCGACAGCAGCCGCCTGAACATCTAGTGCCTGACCTCGCCCACCAGCTTTTCGACACTGGGAAGCATGCGCGTCACAATGACCTTTACACCGGCGGCATTGGGATGAAGGCCGTCGGGCTGGTTGAGTTTCGGGTCGAGCGCCACGCCGTCAAGCACAAAGGGATAGAGAAGATCGCCGAGCCGTTTGGCAAGCCGTGGATAAACGGGATCGAATTGCGCCGCGTATTCGGGGCCCAGGTTTCGCGGCGCTTTCATGCCGAGCAGAAGTACGGGAATATGGGCGCCCCTGAGCCGGCCGAGCAGAATCGAAAGATTTTTTTCGGTGTCCTTCGGCTCTAACCCGCGCAGCGCGTCGTTCGAGCCCATCTCCACAATGGCGGCATCGGGACGGTCGGCGAGCGACCAGTCGAGACGCGAGACGCCATCCGCCGAGGTGTCGCCCGACACCCCGGCATTGATCACCTTCGCGTCGATACCCGCAGCCTTGAGTCTGGCCTGCAGCATTTCCGTGAATTCGCTGCCCGCCGGCACGCCGTAGCCTTGGGTGAGGCTGGTGCCGAAAGCGAGAATCTTGATGGATCCCGCAAGTGCCGATTCGCTCCAAAGCGCCGCGAGCGAACCCACGCAAAGCAGCAGATGCTTGAATCGAAAGACGATCATGCCATATCGCCTGTCATACGCCTTCGCGCCGCGCAAGCCCCGAGCCCTTATGCCAATGCCGTCCATCGTGCTGGAAGACGTGCGGCTCACGCTGAGAAGCGCGGCCGGCCCCGTCGATATTCTTCTGGGCGTGTCGCTGGAAGTGGCCGCGGGCGAAACGCTCGCTCTGCTTGGACCGTCCGGCTCGGGCAAGTCGTCGCTATTGATGGTCGCGGCTGGGCTGGAGGCGCCGACGTCCGGGCGTGTCGTGGTGACCGGAACCATCCTGAACGGCCTCTCCGAAGATTCGCTCGCCCGTTTCCGCCGCGGCAATATCGGCATCGTGTTTCAATCGTTCCATCTGATCCCGACCATGACGGCGCTGGAGAATGTTGCGGTGCCGCTCGAGCTGCAGGGCGCGTCCGGTGCATTTGCCCGCGCCGAGGCGGAACTCGCCGCCGTGGGACTCGCCGATCTGCTCGGCCATTATCCGGGGCAGTTGTCCGGCGGCGAGCAGCAGCGCGTGGCGCTGGCGCGGGCGATGGCACCGCGCCCCAGAGTGCTGTTCGCCGACGAACCGACGGGAAATCTCGATACAAGCACCGGCGCCGATGTGGCCGATCTTCTTTTTTCGCTGCATGCCCGTTCGCAAACAACACTCTTTCTCGTGACGCACGAAGAGACGCTGGCGCGGCGTTGCAACCGGATCGTTCGCCTCAAGGACGGCAGAATCGAAGCAGACGAACGGCAGAATCCGGCAATCGCCAGGCATCCATGAAGTCCGTCCTGACCGACGTTACGCTCGCATGGCGGCTGGCGCGTCGCGAGTTGCGCAGCGGGCTGTCCGGATTTCGCGTTTTCTTTGCCTGTCTCGTGCTGGGAGTGGCGGCGGTCGCCGGTGTCGGTTCGCTGGCACAGGCACTGCTCCAGGGCATGGCCGGTCAGGGCCGCGTTCTGCTCGGCGGCGACATTGCCGTCGATCTTGTGCAACGCCCTGCAACGACGCAGGAACTTGTCTTCTTCGCGGCACGCGGCAAAGTATCCGAAACCGTCTCGATGCGCGCGATGGCCTATGCCCTCAAGAACGCGACCGCAGCCGAGCGCCAATTGATCGAGCTGAA
>DATCBQ010000015.1:0-5271 GCA_036511745.1 Rhizomicrobium sp. | reverse complement strand
GGGCCTGGTCAAGACCGATTTCGCGCGCGCGCTGTGGGAGAATCCGGAAATCCTCAAACACTCGACGGCCGGGGCGCCTTTGCGCCGCATCGGCGAACCCGACGAAATCGCCGGCGCGGCCGTGTTTCTGGCCTCGCGGGCCGGCGCCTTCATGACCGGCCAGGCCATCGTAATCGACGGCGGCGCGACGATCTGATGGATGAAATTTGACGGTTGATACCCGTACTGAAGGTCGGCTTGTGGTGGTTTGCCGCCCGACAGCTATCCGGCGATGAACCTGCAGAAGCGGACGTTTATTCGTTTTCCTACCGCCCGAGCACGACGTGCGTCGCGAGGTCTGTGGCAGTGGATTCCATCACGCGGTAGCCGCGGGCAGGGAGGTTCAAGCCCTCGAACATCGCCTCGCCCCGTCCGAGCAGGACTGGCGAAAGCGCAAAGTGCAGTTCATCGATCAGGCCGGCCTGCAGGTATTGGCGAACAGTCGAAACGCCACCTCCGATCTTGACGTCATGTGCTCCTGCGGCGTCGCGTGCGTGCTCGATCGCGGCGTGGATCCCGTCCGTGACGAAGTGGAACGTGGTGCCGCCCTCCATTACAATCGGCTCGCGGGCATGGTGCGTTAGGACGAACGTCGGAGCGTGATAGGGCGGATTGTCTCCCCACCAGCCCTTCCAGCTGTCGTCCAGCCATTCCCCCCGCACAGGACCGAACATGTTCCGGCCAAGGATGAAGGCACCGAAGCCGTCCATCGAGCGGTGGGCAAAGGTCTCGTCCATGCCCTCCGAGCCACCGCCCTCGCCGAACATGGCCTTGAACGTCTTCGTTCCGACGAACCAGCGATGGAGCTCCCTCCCGCGCTTTCCCAGAGGATCCTGAAGACTCTGTTCCGGGCCCGCTCCGAACCCATCCAGGGACACGGAAAACCCCGCGACTCTGACACGTCCACCATAGCTCCCTCTACTGCTTGCAACAGGCTACCTTGCTGAACCAGTGTCTGCAATCAGGAAGCACGGGCGCGGCATCGATCGGCCAGTTTTGGGGCGAGAGCGGCTATGCTTGGCCGGCATCAAGCGTCAGATTTCGACCACTAGGCGCCCTGCCCCAGCACCGCTTCCGCGCTCTTGAACGGCAATTTCTGGGCCTCGGCCACGGCCTTGTACGTCAATGTGTTTTTGTAGACGTTGAGGCCGGCGCGCAGATGGGGGTTTCGGCGCATCGCTTCGTCGGGGCCGAGATCGGCAAGCGCCAGGGTGAAGGGAAGCGTTGCGTTGTTGAGCGCGAAAGTCGAGGTGCGGGCGACGGCGCCCGGCATGTTCGCCACGCAATAATGCACCACACCGTCGACCACATAGGTGGGATCGGCGTGGGTGGTGGCGTGCGAGGTTTCGGCGCAGCCGCCCTGATCGATCGCGACATCGACCAGCACCGAACCCTTCTTCATCTGCTTCACCATTTTCGCGGTGATGAGCTTGGGCGCCGCGGCGCCGGGCAGCAGAACGCCGCCGATCACCAGATCGGCCGCAACCACCTGCTCTTCGATCGAGTCGATGGTGGAATAGACCGTGCTCAGCATCGAGCCGAACTGCAGATCGAGCTCGTTGAGCCGGTGAAGCGAGACATCGAGGACGGTGATATGGGCTTCGAGGCCCATGGCCATGCGCGCGGCATTGGTTCCCACAACGCCGCCGCCCAGCACCACGACCTTGGCCGCCGGAACGCCGGGTACCCCGCCCAGCAGCATGCCACGACCGCCTTGCGCGATTTCGAGGCAATGCGCGCCGGCCTGGATCGACATGCGGCCCGCCACTTCGCTCATCGGCTGCAACAGGGGCAGGCCGCCGCGCGCATCGGTGACAGTTTCATAGGCAATGGCGACGACGCCTGAGGAAAGCAGGCCCTGGGTTTGTGCCGGGTCGGGCGCCAGGTGCAGATAGGTGAACAGCGTCTGCCCCGGTCGCAGCCGCTTGATCTCGGCCGGCTGCGGCTCCTTCACCTTCACGATCATGTCGGCCTTCGCGAACACCTCTTCGGCGCCGGGAAGAATGGTGGCGCCGACGCGCGCATAAAGCTCGTCGTGCAGGCCGATGGCGTCGCCCGCCAGATGCTCCACGAACACCTCGTGTCCGCGCGCGGTGAGTTCGCGCACCGCGGGCGGCGTGAGCCCCACGCGATATTCGTGATTCTTGATTTCCCTGGGGACGCCGATGCGCATCTGCGTTTCCTTTGCTACCAGCGGTCCTTCACTTCCAGAACCGCAACGAAAACGAAAACCAGCAATTCGACGATCGCCGCGTACAAGAGGATCCGCGGATCGATGCTTCGACTGGTGGCGTAAAGCAGGTATCTGCTCGCAAGATACGTCAATCCTGTCAAGATTGGCGGGGTCGTAACCAGCAACGCGAACAGGATCGCGCGCCTGAGATAAGCCGGCATAACGCCCCCCTTTGCAGCTCCGATCCCATAGTGACGGCAACCGGCGGGAAAGCAAAAAAGAAACCGGCCCCGACGAAACCCGTCGAGGCCGGAAAACACATTACGCGATTGCGGACTGCGCCGCTCAGCGGCGCCAGCCACCATGCCAGCCGCCATGGAAACCGCCGTGCCAGCCCGTCCAGCCGCCGCGATAGCCGTGCCAGCCGCCATGCCACCACACCCACGGGTGACCGCCCCAATAGCGGTAATAATGCGGACCGTTATACCAGCCGCCGCCGATCCAGACCGAGCCGGAATAGGCGGGATAGCCGCAATCGCCGCCATAGTAGTAATTGTAGTTGTAGCAACGCCCGGGCGGGTAATACGCCGGACCATACGCCGGTCCCGGAATGCCAACGCCGATGCCGACCGAAACGCCGGCATTCGCCGGCGCGGTGGTCGCAACGGTCGTACCAACCGCGGCTCCCGCCACCATCGCCGCACCAAGTGCGATTTTCGCAAGCTGTTTCATTTGCTCCATGTCCTTTAGCATCATGGACCCCTCTACCATCCATGATTCGAGTCTTGAGCCGATACTCTGAACCGCGCATGAAGAATGCTTTAACAATGGCGACGATTTCGCGGCAATTCATGCCGAACGGCCCCGCGCTTCGATGGACCAGATGGCCTCGATCCGTTCGCCCCGCACGACGTGATAGCAGTCGTACAGATTGACCGTGGGGTCGCAGTGGGGGACGGCGCAGGTTACGACCTCGCCGGGTTTCAGGTTTCCGTTGGCCGCGGGATAGAGGATCCCGCCCTGTTCGTCGCCGAAGAAGAAATAGCTGGAGCCGGCGGGCGCGCCCGCCGCGATGAGCGGCGGCCCCGCATCGGTGGCAAACGCCTTGAAGCCCGCATCCGTGGTCGCCAGTCCTTCGCGGTTGGCGCTGATCACGGTGGTCTGCACAAACAGCGAGGTCTCGAACGGCGCGTGGCCGCCGGATTTTTCCCAGACGTCGTTGTATTGGCTGTCCATGAAAATATAGGAGCCGGCCTGCAGCTCGGTCAGCACCCGCGCATCGGGGTCGATGTCGAAGGTCCCGGTACCGCCGCCGGAGAGAATTCCCGGCGGCGATCGCGATGCCGTCAATCGATCCCGCAACTTTCCCAACTCTTCCATGGCGGCAAGCGATTTGTCGCGACGTTCGTTCTCGGATTCGAGATGCTGCAACTGGCCCGCGTAGCATTGCAGGCCCCTGAACACGAGAGAGGATGATTCGATCACCCCGCGCACAAGCGCGAGCGCGCCGTCCGGCCGCACGCCGGTGCGTCCGAAGCCGGGGTCGATGTCCACCAGAAGATTCAACGTCGTTCCCTTCTCTTTTGCCGCGGCCTCCAGTCGGACGGCGACCTCAGCGTTGTCGCAGACCGCGATGAGGTCGCGCACGCGCCCGTTCAGAGTCACCAGCCTTGCGATCCCCTGCTCGCTGACCACCGGCGATGTGATCAGAATCGAATCGATGCCGCCTTGCGCCAGGGCTTCCGCCTCGCCCAGCTTGGCGACGCAGATGCCGGTTGCGCCCGCGGCCATCTGCAGTTTCGCGATCGCGGCGCATTTGTGGGTTTTCGCATGCGGCCGCAGAGCGATGCCGCGCTTTCGCGCATAGTCGGCCATGCGCGCGATGTTCGATTCCAGCCGGTCGAGATCGATCACCAGGGCCGGCGTCTGAAGCCTGCGCCTGCCGCCGGGCTCGCCGATCAGATTGCGATTCAGCTCTTGCGCATCCATTTCCGGCCTCGTCATGATCGCGGTCCCGCATGACCGCACTTCTGCTCATTCTTCTTTCCGCCGCCGTCCATGCCGTCGTCAACATCGCGACGAAGCGGGCCGCGGACAAATACGCCATGCGGCTGCTGATCGGCGTCTTCTCGGCCGTCATCGTCGCGCCCGCGCTGTTCTTCGTTCCCCCGCCGCGCGGACCGGCGGTGTGGCTGCTGGTCGCGACTGCTTTTGTGCATGCGCTGTACGAGCTGCTGCTGGTTAGATCCTACGAAAGTGCGGCGTTTTCGGCGGTTTATCCGGTCGCGCGCGGAACCGGGCCGCTGTTCACCGCCATCGGCGTGATGGTCGTATGGCGGGAACACCCGCCGCTGCTCCAGCTTGCCGGAATTGCGCTCGTGTGCGCCGGCGTTATCGCGATCGGTCTTTCGCACCGGGCCGCCAAAGGCGCTGCGGCGGGTCTTCTGTTCGCGCTGGGCACCGGCTTCACGATCGGCTGCTATACGCTGATCGACTCCTCCGGCGTGCGCGCCGTTTCGAATCCGTTTTCCTACGTGTTGTGGTTCTTCGTCGCCCATTGCGTTTGCGTGTTCGCGACCGCGCCCGGCATTCGCGGCCGGCGGGTCATTCTCGAAGCAAGCCGGCAATGGCGGATCGGAGTGCTCCTCGGATTTCTCTCCATCACGACCTATGGCGCGGCGATGCTGGCCTTTCGCTTCGGCGCCACGGCGCAGCTCGCCGCGCTGCGCGAGACGAGCGTGTTGTTCGGCACGGTGCTCGCGACGCGATTCCTCAAAGAGCATCTGACGCCGCGCCGCTGGGCCGGCGCCGGCGCCATCGCCCTGGGCGCCATTCTGCTGCAGGCAGCATAGAAGAAAACGCGCGCGCGAGGTCGAGGAGACGCAATGGCCAAAAAAGGAACTGTCATGGCCCGCGGCTGCGAGGGCTTTGCAGAAGTCGCTGTATGTGCGGGTTGGCAGTTGATTGCGGTTTTCGTTCGGTTTGCGGGTCGGGAAAGGTGGACTGGAGGAGCGTTGTCCCCGTTATGGGGCCATCGCTGCAACCCTTTTGAGGTTCAT
>DATCBQ010000014.1:0-4031 GCA_036511745.1 Rhizomicrobium sp. | reverse complement strand
CGCGAGTGTGCGGCCATGGAATGCGCCCTCGAAGGTAACGATGCGAAAACGCTCCGGCTGACCCTTCGCGTACTGAAAGCGCCGCGCCATCTTGATGGCGCATTCGATCGCCTCGACCCCCGAATTGGTGAAAAAGACCGTGTCGGCGAACGTCGCCTCGACCAGACGGCGCGAAAGCGTTTCCTGCCCCGGGACGCGATAGAGGTTCGATGTGTGCCAGAGTTTTCCTGCCTGTTCGCTCAACGCTTGCACGAGTGTGGGGTGCGCGTGACCCAAGGCGTTGACGGCGATGCCTGCGCCAAAATCGAGATACCGCCTGCCATCCTCGGCAAAGAGGTAAGGCCCCTCGCCTCGGACAAAAGCGATATCCGTCCGGCTGTAGGTCGGCAGAATCGTGGGGAACATGGGACAAGTCCCTTCGGCTTAGGCATCTGCGGGGGCTAACCGGCGGCCGTTTATCGACTTTCGCTCGCGAGGGGGTCAAGCAAAGTCGCCCCGAACAGCTGGCCATGACGACTCGCGTTCTTGTGGACAAGAGCTAGCGTGTCGGCGGAAAATCTTGTGTCGCTCGCTGCGACTGGTACGATATTTTGTGCCTGACCTGAAGGAGACAGAGATGGGCTGGACGGATGAGCGGGTGGAACAGTTGAAATCGCTTTGGACCGAGGGATTGTCTGCAAGCCAGATTGCGCGCTCGCTGGGCAACGTCACCCGCAACGCCGTGATCGGAAAAGTGCATCGGTTGGGGCTCGCGGGACGCGCCGCACCGGCACGCATCGAGCGGCCAAGGCTTCCTTCCGCGCCCCGCATCTCGGCTCGCCACCATGCGGCGTTGCCTGCGCTGGTCGAGGAAGATCCCGTCATTCTCGACGACGGCAATTTTGCCACCGTGCTGACCATCAACGATCGCATGTGCCGCTGGCCCATCGGCGATCCCGCCGACAATGAATTTCATTTCTGCGGTCACAGGCCAAAAGGCGGCTCGCCCTATTGCGAAGCACACGCCCGCAAAGCGTACCAGCCACAACAGCCGCGCCGCGAGAAGGGACGCATGGCAAGCTAGCTCACGCCGGCCTGTTCAGGCGCATTCACGCGGGTTCATTCACGAAGGTGTCGTCGAGGGAGTAGCCGGCGGATCGCACGGTGCGGATGGGGTCACGCTCGTTGAGCGAATTCAGCGCCTTGCGCAACCGGCCGACATGGACGTCCACCGTGCGCGCCTCCACATAGACGTCCGATCCCCAGATCGCATCGAGTAGCTGTTCGCGGCTGAAGACGCGTCCCGGATGCTGGATGAGATGATCCAGCAGCTTGAACTCGGTGGGACCCAGATGAATGTCCTGGCCGCGGCGGCGGACACGATGCGCGACGCGGTCCATTTCGATGTTGCCGATGCGAACAACGTCTTCCGCAAGGCTTGGCCGGATGCGGCGCATCACGGCACGCAGCCGCGCCAGCAACTCGGTCATCGAGAAGGGCTTGGTGATGTAGTCGTCGGCGCCGTTGTCGAGCCCGCGAACGCGGTCGGTCCCCTCGCCGCGCGCCGTCAGCATTACAATGGGAACATTGCGCGTTTCCTGTCGCCCGCGCAGCCGCCGGCAGACTTCGATCCCCGAGAGCTGCGGCAGCATCCAGTCCAACAACACGAGATCCGGACGCTGTTCGCCGGCAACGAGCAATGCCTCCTCGCCGTCGTTCGCTTCCACCACGCGATAGCCTTCGCGCTCCAGATTGTAACGAAGCAGGGTGATGAGGGCGTTTTCGTCCTCGGCAACCAAAACTGTCGGCTTCAGGGTCATGGCGTTTTGCGCTCGAAGGGCACCGAGATACTGGACGTGACGTCGGCCTTGGGCCGTTCGAGTGTGAGGCGGCCGCCGCTCACCATATGATAGACGGTCTCGGCGATATTGGTGGCATGATCGCCGCAACGCTCGATGTTCTTGGCGACGAAGAGCAGATGCGTGCAGAGCCCGATCGTGCGCGGGTCTTCCATCATGTAGGTGAGAAGCTCGCGGAAGAGGCTGTTGTAGATTTCGTCGATCTCGTTGTCCTGCCGCCAGACCGCTTCCGCGCCGGCCGTGTCGCGGTCGGAAAACGAGTCCAGCACATGCTTGAGCTGGGCGAGAGCGACGCGGCCCATGCGCGCAAGAGAATGGGTCAGCCGGATCGGCGGCTCGCGATTGAGCACGATGGCGCGCTTGGCAATGTTTTTGGCAAGATCGCCGATGCGCTCGAGTTCGCTGGCGATCTTGATGGCGGCCAGCGTTTCGCGCAGATCGATCGCCATCGGTTGCCTGAGCGCCAGCACGCGTACTGCCTGCTCCTCGATCGATTGCTGAAGCTGATCGATGCGCGGATCGCCGCCGATGGCGGCTTCGGCAAGTCCCGTGTCGCGTTTTGAAATGGCATCGATGGCATAGGCCAGCTGCGCCTCCGCGAGGCCGCCCATCTGCGCGATGCTGGAAGCCAGCGCTTCGAGCTGCTCGGTGAAAGCTTTGACGGTATGATCGTTCATCGGTTCGGCAAGCCCCCGAATCATGGGTGAAGGTCCCGCTTCCTGCGTAGCCGCGGCTCGCCACGCCTGTGCGACACTTCTATAGCGCTTTTGTGACAGTCGCGTCCCGGCTCCCGCAATCCTTCAGTACACCCCGGCGACATCGGGCAGCGACAGAGCCGGAGCCGGCGGGTCGCCGCGCAATACCGCAGGCAGCAGGATCGTGAACGTGCTTCCTTCGCCGGCCTTGCTCTCGATAACGAGCTTTCCCTGGTGGCGGTTCGCGATGTGCTTGACGATGGCGAGGCCGAGCCCGGTGCCGCCACGCTCGCGGCTCCGCTTGATGTCGACACGGTAGAACCGCTCCGTCAGGCGAGGAACGGCCTCGCGCGGTATGCCTTCGCCATCGTCACGAACAGAGATCGAGACCATGGTTCCGGCACCGCGCCCGCCGTGTAACCCGGTGGCTTCGGACGCCTGCGCGAAATCGATCCACACATGTCCACCGACGCGACCATACTTGATGGCATTTTGAATGAGATTCTGGAACAATTGAATCAATTCGTCGCGCTCGCCGGCGACGGGCGGAAGCTCGTGCGGCTCGGCAATCGAGATCGTAATATCGTCGAGCTGCGCCAGTCCCCGCAGAGCGGTCGTCGCCTCGCGAACCACATCGACGACATCGACATCGCCCGAAGGCGGCACATGCTCGTTCTGCTCGATGCGCGTCAGCGAAAGCAGATCCTCGATCAGCCGGCGCATGCGGCCGGCTTCAACGCTCATGATGTCGAGGAATCTCTCGCGCGCGCTCTCGTCGTCCCTGGCATGACCTTTCAGCGTGTCGATGAAGCCGGAAACCGCCGCCAGCGGCGTCCGCAACTCGTGACTGGCGTTGGCAATGAAATCGGCGCGGGCTTCCTCGGCACGCTTTGCCGCCGTCACGTCGTGCAGCAGAAGCGCCATCCAGTGCGGCGTCTGTTCGGTGCGCGTGACATAGGCCTGAAAATGCCGTTCGACGGGGACCGGAAAGGAGAACTCGACCGAAGTGGACTCACCGGTTACCGCGGTGCGTTCAACCGCCTGGAGCACGGCCGGCGTGCGCAGAACGGACGAGACGTGTTTGCGCTGCGTGTCGGTGCCGATCACGGCGACCATGGCCTTGTTGGCGAATATGATACGGCCGGAATCGTCGAGCAGCATGAAGGGGTCGGGAAGCTGCTCCAGCACTTCGCCGACGCGCACCGGAAGCAGACCCGACGAACCGCTGCCGCCGGACACGGCGATCGCCTGGCTTATCCCGCCTTTCCGGTCGCCGAACATGAGCGCCGCCAGACCGGCCGCAGCGACGGCGCCCAGAAAGACCAAAGATTCGTAAGGGGAAGGCAGTTCCGCCCCGGCAACGCCCAAAGCGAGGCCGGCTGTCAGGCACCATAGCCCATTCCGGATCGTTCTTCTGTCGGTCAAGCCCCAGATCCTTCGGAATCGGAACAGAATACTACGACATCATGGTCCGATTGTTCTTTCTGTCACCAAAAAT
>DATCBQ010000013.1:0-5539 GCA_036511745.1 Rhizomicrobium sp. | reverse complement strand
CAGGTGTCAATTATCAACTAACATAAGTGTACAATCTCTTTTCCGTCTCGGCTTTTTCGTCGCCCGGCCGACGTTTCGCGGACAGCAGGTCGTGAGCACCGGACGCGCGCCATTACAGGATTCACAATGTCAAAGAGCGCGAACATACTACGCGCAATTCGCTCTGCCGGAAAGCGGCAGCGCGTGTGACGCGCGCGCGTCGCGAAACCGGAACAGCGAACTTTTTCCCTGATGACGAGCTGCGTGCGTTGCCGCTTTGCATCGCATCGCAATGTTTTTTACCCGGCGCATGAAACGCGGTGAAAAAGAGTGCCGATTCGCGAGCCGGCGGCCGGTGTGCCATAGTGCAGACTGCGAACGGATCGTAGGGGGAAACAAATGTCGGATCGGGTGTCGTTGGGAATTCGCGCGAGCATCGCTTTGGCCGGGCTCGTGCTCGCGGCGGGTGTGTCATGCGCGCCGGCGCTGGCGGCGGTGAAGGTTTCGGCCGACGCGACCCGGAACATGACCTGCTCGGGCGGCATCTGCAGCCCCACCGCCAGCGATGCGGTGCTCAATACCGGCGATCTCGAAGCCCTGCTCGCCGCGGGCGACGTCACGGTGACGACGATCGGCTCCGGCGTCCAGGCCAACACGCTCGACGTTGCGGCCGCGTTTGCTTGGAGCGCCTCGAACACGCTGACCCTCGACGCCCTGCGCTCGATCGTGATTCGCGCCACGATTTCCGACGGCGGCACGGGCGGCATGATCCTGACGGCGAACAATGGCGGCAAAACCGGCAAGCTCGACTTCGCAGGCGGCAACATCACGTTTGCCAACACCGCGAGCCCGCTGACGATCAACGGCAAAAGCTACGCGCTGGAGAGTTCCATCGCCCAGCTCGCCGCAGCCATCGCGGCAAAACCCAGGGGCAGATACGCTCTCGCCAATCCCTACGACGCCAGCGGCGACGGCACCTATGCGCATCCGCCCATACCGACGACGTTCTTGGGAACGTTCGAAGGTTTGGGAAACGCGATTTCGAATTTCAGCATCACCGACACGACAGATGAGCTCGTAGGGTTGTTTGCCGAGTTGGGCGAGCGCGGCACGATTCGCGATATCGGTCTTCCGCAAGCCAGCATCAATGTCTCAAACAGCACAACTCAAGTTGCGCGGGCCGGTGCTCTTGCCGGCGTAAGCGTCGGAAACATCGAAGCTGCGTCAGCAAGTGGCACGAACATCGGAACGGGACGCACCTATGGTTTCCAGGGAGGTCTTGTCGGTGAAAATGCGGGCACCATTGTTGATTCCTTTTCGACAGCAAAAATTCAATCGAATGGGGCTGGGGGCGGACTGGTGGGGGTCAATGATGCAACCATCCGAGACTCCCACGCTGCCGGCGACGTGACGAGCGGTTCTCCGAACATACGGGAGTTGGGCGGTCTGGTTGGGGACAATAACCTTAACGGCTTTATCGAGCACTCATACGCTACGGGCGCCGTGACCGAGAAAGTGAATAACGACGATTCGTTTTACGAAACTCCGATAGGCGGGTTTGCCGGGGAAAACGACGGCTGGATAGATGCCTCAAACGCCTCCGGCGCAGTGATCGCGGAAATCAAGTCCAAATCCACGGGGGCCGACGCCGGAGGTTTTGCCGGACTGAACACCGGGGCGATCACGCTATCCTTCGCAACCGGCGCTGTCGGCGCCGGCGGAACCTCTTCCTTCGTCGGGGGCATGGTTGGAGGTAACGAATCCACGGTGGTCGATTGCTATGCGTCGGGTGCGGCAACCGGCGGCAGCGATGCCAGCGCCGGCGGATTGATCGGCAATCAGGTGAACGACCAACAGTACAGCGGCACCACCGCCAGTTCTTATTCCACGGGCATTCCATCGGCGAAGATAGGCGGACAGGGAAGCCACGTCGGTGGTTCTATGGGTCAGGACCAATCGTCGGACGGTACAATGGATTCCTACTGGGACACGACCACGAGCGGAAAGACACGAGGCACCGGCAATCGCGGCAACGAGCCGGGGCTGAAGGGCCTTTCGACGACGCAATTGCAGGCGGGCCTGCCGAGCGGTTTCGATACCGCGGTCTGGGCCGAAAATCCCGACATCAACGGCGGCAAGCCCTACCTCATCGCCAATCCGCCGACGTGATCGCGACTGCGCGAGGTCTTCCACGATCCATCACCTGCACGTGACTGTTGCGGTTTCGTGCGCTGGCGGATCATCCTCGCTGTCGCGCCTGCCGCGCGCGGCGCGGGCGCGCAAGGGGGAAGCAGCAGATGCGCATTGCGGGCCTGGGGCGTTTTCTGTTTGCGGCGAGTTTCGCCGTGCTTGGCGCTCTCAGTCTTGCAAGCGCGGATTTCGCGCTGAACTGGCAGCCGGTGCCGCATTGGGTTCCCTTGCGCGATAGCCTCGCCTGCTTCTCCGGCGCGGTCTTGCTGGCGTGCGGCGTCGGCCTGCCGGTGGCGCGCTTGGCGCGGCCCGCCGCGCTCATGCTGACGGGGTTTCTCTGCCTGTGGGTGGTGTTGCTGCAGCTCCCGCGCGTGGCGGTGCATCCGCTGGCCGAAAACATGTGGCTGGGGCTGTGTGAAACCCTCGCGCTGGCCGCGGGCGGATGGACGATCTTTTCGCTGCTGGCGCCGCGACCGCGTCAACCCTTCGCCCATCTCAGCGGCAATGTGGAGCTGGGGCAGATCGTCTTCGCCGCGGCGCTGCCGCTGATCGGGCTTTCGCATATCATCTACGCGCCGGAGACCGCCTCGATCGTTCCCGCGTGGCTGCCCGCGCCTGTCGCGCTCGCCTGGTTCACCGGCCTCGCGCATATCGCCGCCGGCGGCGGCATTCTGCTGCGCGTCGTGCCGCGGCTGGCGGCAACGCTCGAAGCGGTGATGACAAGCGGCTTCACCGTGCTGATCTGGCTGCCGATGACCGCGCGCACGCCCGCCAGCCGTTTCGACTGGACGGCGTTGTGTGTTTCGACCGCAATCGCCGCCGCCGCCTGGGCGGTCGCGGAATCCTTCGGCGAAGCTTCCCCGCGCTTTGCATCGCGGCCGCGCGTCTGAGCGAAGTGTTGTTCCAACCGGATTGTCATGGCCTGGATGTCGTTCCTTAGAAATGCTCACGCGGAGACAAGAAGAACGCGGAGCATTGCCCGGATGGACAAAGCATCAGACGGGATTACCGGCGAGATCGTGGATGCGGGCGTGTTTCTCGTTGACCATGTGCGCCATTCGGCGCGCCTGAGCGAGATATTGTTCCAACCGGATTGTCATGGCCCGCGAAATGCGGGCCACCCAGTTCGTATCGCGCATTCCATTGTCATGACCCACCACGTCTCTATCGGATCCCAAACGCGTCAACCGGTATCACCTGGGTGGCCCGCCGTCGCGGGCCATGACAGGTGAAAGGAAGTTTGGCGAAGGTGACACACGCAGCGCGGCGCCCGTGGCATGATCGGGCATGGGCTTTGCGATTCTGTTTCTGGCGTCGCTGTGGGCGGGGGCGCAAAATGCGCTGGCGGGCGGCGGCTCGTTCATCACCCTGCCGGCGCTGATGTTCACCGGCATGGATGCGCGCGCCGCCAACATCACCTCCACCATCGCGCTGTTTCCCGCCCAGATCGCCACCGGCTGGACCGGGCGGGACAACATTGCCGGCGCGGCAGGGCTTTCGCTGCGGGTGCTGGTCGGCATCAGTCTCGTCGGCGGCGCGCTCGGCGCGCTGCTGCTGCTGGTGACGCCGCCCTCTTTTTTCGCCCGCCTGGTGCCCTGGCTTGTCCTGTTCGCCACCGCCGTGTTCGCCTGGGGCAGCTTCGGCCCGAAACGGAACGGCGCCCCCGCCCTCAACCGCTGGAGCGCGATGGCGGGGCAGTTCTTCATTGCGATCTATGGCGGTTATTTCGGCGGCGGCATCGGCTTTCTCATGCTGGCGGCGCTGACGGCCGCCGGTCTCGCGGTGCGCAATGCCGGCGCAACCAAGAACATGCTGGCCGCGGTGATGAACGCGTCCGCGGTAGCGATCTTTCTTTTCTCCGCCGACGTGCGGTGGCTGCAGGCCGCGATTTCCGCCGCCGGCGCCGTGGGTGGCGGCGTAATGGGCGCGCTGCTGCTCAACCGCGTCAACGAAAGCCTGCTGCGCGTGGTGGTGGTGCTGATCGGCATCGCGCTCACCATCGGGCTGTTTCTGCGCGCGGCGTAAGGACGTTTCAAAACAGCCATTTCGCGCGGGTAAGCGCGGCATCGAGCTTTGCCATGGTCTTTGTCATCTCCGCATCGTCGTCGAGCCAGACGGGAATGGCGCGCACCAGAATCGCTGCCAACGCCGCGGCCCGCACGGACACCGCGCGGCCCGCATCGGCTTCGGCCAGCGCCAGCAGCCATTCGGCGGCAGCGAGAAATTCCGCGCGCGCCGCAAGAAGCGCCAGCGGATCGCGCCGCAAGCCCTCGAACAGCGCCCGCAACGCGGGTTTGCGCGCATTGAGGACTTCGAACCAGGTCAGCGCGACATCGAAGATGCGTTCGCGGCCGCCTTCGGATTGCCGGTCGGGCTTGTAGCGCCGCGCGGTTTCCGCGCAGGCGCGCGCCAGCATCAGCCCGATCAGCGCCGGCTTCGAGGGCGCCAGCGACTGCAGCACGGCGAGCGGCACCTTCGCGGCGCGCGCCACAGACGCGAGCGTCAGTTCGTTCCAGCCCTGCCGCGCCAGCAAACGGAACGCGGCATCCGCCAGCCGCGTCTGAGGGGTTGCTGCTTTTGCCATTACATGGACCTCAATAAATGGGCGGATGTTCCTGGGACCGCGGCCATCCTGGCCGCTTTTCCGGTGCTCTACCACCATGCGCGCAGGATGCGCGCGGTCCCGGGAAGGCACGGTCGCCATCCTCAACCGCTCAAGTCCGCCGCGCGGCGGCAGGCGGCGGCGACGGCGCGGGCGACCAGCTTCGGCATCCCCTTCAGCAGAACACCCAACGCCGCTTCGGTGGTGCCGCCGGGGCTGGTGACGTCGCGGCGCAGCTCCGAAGCCGCGCGCGGCTCCGCTTCGAGCAATGCGCCGGCGCCGATGATCGTGGCGCGCGCCAGGCGTTGCGCGCTGTCGCGCGAAAGCCCCTGCGCCTCGCCCGCAGCCGCGAGGCACTCGGCCAGCAGAAACACGTAAGCGGGGCCCGAGCCGGAGACCGCAGTGGCGATATCGATCTCGTGCTCGCTGTCGACCCACACGGTTTCGCCCAGGCCCGCCAGCAAGGCTTCCGCGCGGTGGCGCTCCGACGCCGCGATTCCGCGCGGCGCATAAAGCGCGGAGATTCCCTTGCCGATCGCGCCGGGCGTGTTCGGCATCGCCCGCACGATGCGCGCGCGCCTACCCCACGCGGTGCGCAGCGAAGCGATTCGCGTTCCCGCGGCGATCGAAAGCATCAGCGCGCCGCGCTCCGCGACCGGCTTCAGCCGCGGCGCTTCGCTCGGCAGCATTTGCGGCTTCAGCGCCACCACGCAAGCGGCGATGCGCAAATCGGCTGCCTGTTCTATGGCAGCGAACAGCGCGATGTTG
>DATCBQ010000012.1:0-40656 GCA_036511745.1 Rhizomicrobium sp. | reverse complement strand
TGTGAAAACTCTCGGAAGTTCGCTCCGCTCGCAACGCTGTATCGTAACTGATTGTTTGGCCGCAACGAAGATTCGTGGAATAAGCGGCGACTGTTCGGATGTTGCTGAATTAACTGATGCATTCGAGTTTTCACACAGCCTGTTGTGCGAGAATGACAACCAAGGTGAACGCGATACGTCAAACATTCCGTGTACGGATTAACGTGGGATGCTCCTTGACCGGTTTGATCAAAAGGCCTATGATTTTCGGTATGACGGATTGCCGCGCCAGGCGCGGTTCTCGTCCCGCTGGATTTCCCTCTTTTTTTTGCGACCGGGCTGCCGAAGGATGACGGCGCGGGCGTTCGTGTAACCGGTTTTGCCGTGGGCGGGAACGTGCGCGCGCATGTTTCCGTGCCTTTTCCCTGTTCCCATCGCTGGCCGGCAAGCGCGCATTTTGCGTCAACGCCTTGTCGTTGCAGGAAAAAAACCTCTTGCGATGCGTTGTCCGCCGCGAAAATCGCTGTAATTTTCGCTGTTACCTGCGAAGCGGCGGCGCAAGAATTCGCTGGTGGCAAACGTGATATTGCCCGACAGAATAATCGTCGCGATTTATCGCTGAAAGAATCGCTGTTTGCAGGGAAAGGCGCAAGCATGGCGAAAGACCGGCGCAAAGCGTGGATCGTGGCGGGTCGCGGCCGCAGCAACGCATCGCAGATTCGCTTCAAGGCGATGAAGTGAGCCCGCCGGACAACCCGTCGGCCCGTCTCGAAGATGAGGCCGTTGTCCATATCACCACGCCGGAAGAGCGCAAGCGCGCGTTCGCCATCCTGTTCGCCAGCCTGATGTGCATGGGGGCGGGCCAATCGGTGATGTTCGCCGTTCTGCCGTCGCTGGCGCGGCAGATGGGGCTGACCGAGTTCGAGGCTTCGCTCCCGTTCGTGTGCTCGGCAACCATCTGGGTTTTTACCAGCGGCTACTGGGGCGAAAAAAGCGATCGCCGGGGCCGCAAGCCGATCATTCTTCTGGGGCTGGCGGCGTTCGGGATTTCGTTTGGCCTGTTTGCCGTCGTCGCCAGCATCGGCATCGCCGGAGTCCTGCCCGTGATGGTTGCCTATCCGCTGATGATCGCCGCGCGTTCCATCTTCGGGATCTTCGGCTCGGGGGCGGCGCCGGCGGCGCAGGCCTATGTCGTGGATCGCACGACGCGCGAGGAGCGCACGCGCGGCGTGGCGGGCATCGGCGCCGCATTCGGACTCGGCACCACCATCGGTCCCGGCATCGGCTCCGCGCTCGTCGTGCTCGGGCTGTTCGCGCCGTTCTATTTTACGGCGATTGCCGCATTGGCCAGCGCGGCGGCGATCTGGTTGCTGCTGCCCGAGCGCTCGGCGCCGAAGCTCAAACGTGTGCGCAGCCATCCGCTGCACTGGCACGACCGGCGGGTCTGGCCGTTTATCGTCTTCGGCGTCGGCGTCAGCACGGTGGGCGCGATTCCCATCCAGACCGTGGGTTACCTGTTCATCGACGTTTTGCATTTCAGCCCGGCCATCGCGCCGCAATACACCGGCATCGGACTGGTGGCGGCCGCTGTCGCCGGACTGTTCGCACAGCTTGTCATCGTTCAGATTTTCAGGCTTTCCGCCCGCGCGCTCATATATTGGGGTTCGGCGATTGCGCTCTTTTCGAATTTGCTGTTCGCGGTCGGACACCAGTTCGGCCCGCTGGTCTTCGCGCTGATCATGTCGGGATTGGGCTTCGGCATGGTGCGCCCCGGCTACGCCGCCGCGGCGTCGCTCGCTGTCGATCCGCACGAACAGGGAGCGGTGGCGGGACTGACGGGCGCTACCGGCGCCGCCGGCTTTATTTTCGGGCCGATGATCGCGACCGGCCTTTACACGATTGCGCCGGCCGCGCCCTATATTTTCGGCGCCGTGTTGATGGCCGCGCTGTATGGCTTTGCCTGGTGGTCGCCGCATCTGCGCAACGCCGGCGTGATCGCGTCGCGCACGGAAGCCGCAGAGGATGCGCCGGAAACCCAGGTTCCCAACGCGTGAACGATGTATGGGAGGGCGGGCGCCGAGATCGCCGATGCATTCGACATGATGCGCATCTGCGCGAGCTTCTGCGGCAACAGCTTCTGCTATTGTGACGCAACAATGCGTATCAACGTCGTGATAACAGTTAACGATCCGTCAAGCGTTGAAAATATATAGTTTCTGGAGATTCCAGCAGCGGCCGCGCGTGACCCCAACACGATTCACTGCACTCGACGGCATGCGCGGCATCTGCGCGATCATCGTATTGCTCTATCACGCTTTCTACTTTTCGCCATTACGTTTTTTCTATCATGGCTATCTGTCTGTCGATGTCTTTTTCATACTCAGCGGCTTTGTCCTGATGTTTGCGTTCGGAGATAAGCTCGCAACGAGAATGACATTCGCAGAATTTGTTGGTGCGCGATTTCGCCGTCTCGGCCCGATGGTGATCTTCGGCACACTATTTGGAGCAACCGGTTTTGTTCTGACCGGCTGGTATTGCGGCATCCATATTGACCTCGACGCAGTTGCTGTAACAGCCATCGCTACGCTGTTCCTGATACCTCATGCGGTCAATGGCGCCGCGGAGGCATTCCCCATTAATGGTGTTATGTGGTCATTGTTCGCGGAGTTTTGGGTCAATGTTGGTTTTGCGCTTCTCATCACGCGGCTGAAACGCTTCGAGCTTTTGGCGATCACTTTAGCCGGATGGGCCATAGTCGCGATCCACACGATTGCGACAGGCTGGTCAAACTTCGGCTGGACGGATGGAGATATCGTGTGGGCAATTCCCCGCGCGATACCGTCATTTGCATGCGGTGTTCTTCTCTTCAAATTCTGGAAAGTTGGTGCGTTTTCAAAACTGCCATCCATAAACCCGCTGGTGGCGTTCGCTGGATGGCTCGCTCTTTCATGCATGCCTTTCACACATTGGAATGCCATATTCGATATCGTGCAGATCATGATCGTAGCGCCATTCCTGATTGCGATTCTCGCCCGATACGAGGGAGAAACTCCCGCATGGACGCTTTGGCTCGGCAAGATCAGCTATCCGCTCTACGCCACACATGCCGTCATCACTTATGCCGGACAACGTATTTTTCCCGAGACCGCCGGAACGCTGATCTCTCTGATTGTGCTGCCGCTTGCAGTTGCGGCAGTTCTCGCGCGTTGGTATGAGCCAGCGGCGATGGCGTGGCTCGGCCGTAAGATGCAAATCAATTCTCTCGACTATGGCGCCGATAAACCTGTATTGCCATGATGGCCATCCGTGTTTGATACGGACGAAATGTGGTAAGTCGCATCGGGACGGCTCACAGGTCGTAGTGTGCCAAAACTTTCGTCCATCAGCTGAAATGCAACATTTATCGGGGCCAGAACGTGTCTTCGAATACTGGCCGATATCAGATGCTCTTGATGCTTGTCGTGAATAATAGATGCGGACTCGCGTGAAGCGTCAGCCGCCTTTGGCGACGGCTTCGCGCTCCAGCTGCACCAGCAGATCCTGGGTGGCGAAACCGTCAGCCGCAAGTCCGTGTGCCGCTTGCCAGGCCCGCAGCGCCGAACGTGCTTTGCGTCCAAACAAGCCGTCGGCGCCGCCGGGCTCGTAGCCGAGCTTTTTCAGATCGGTCTGGAATGCAACCAGCTCCTCGTGCGTGAGCGGGGTTTCCTCGCGCGGCCAGGGATGGACGATGGGCGCGTAGCCTTTCAGGCGATCGGCGAGCGTGCAGACCGCCAGCGCGTAGGACACGGCGTTGTTATACTTGAGGACGACACGGAAATTGTCGAAGACGATGAAGGCCGCTCCGCGCGCACCGGCCGGAACAAGGATCGCGGCCTGGGCAGCGCTTACCGGCAACGCACTTCCATTTGCGGCAGTGACTCCAAGCCGGCGCCATTCGGTGAGCGATTTCGTTTTGTCGATGTCCGCGCTCTCGAAGGCAAAACCGGCGGGCAGCGTCACCTCGTAGCCCCATGCCGCGCCTCTCTCCCAGCCCGCGCTGTGAAGCAGATTCGCGCTCGACGCCAGCGCGTCGGCGGCCGAGTGCCAGAGATCGACCCGGCCATCGCCGTCGCCGTCGGTGGCGTATTGGAGGAAGGAGGAAGGAACGAACTGCGTCTGTCCGAAAGCGCCGGCCCAGGACGATGTCATGTCCCGCGGATCGTAGCGCTGTTGTTCTTCCATCTTCAGCGCGTCGATCAGTTCGCGGCGGCCAAAGGCGGCGCGCGGGCCGTCATAGCCAAGCGTGGCAAGCGCTTCGAACATGTTGAAGCTGCCCATCGCGGCGCCGTAATTGCTTTCGAGGCCCCAGATCGCCACGAGGATTTCCTTCGACACTCCGAAACGCTGCTCGATCGCAGCCAGCGGCATCGCGGTGGCTGTCAGCATGCGCTGACCGTCGGCGATCCGCTCGAATGAAACCGCGCTGTCGAGATAGTCCCAGATCGGCTTGACGAATTCCGGCTGTTGCAGGTCGAGTTGCTGCACATGGGGGTTCAGTGCAGTGCCGGCCATCGAGCGGTCATAGGTTTGGGGGGCGATTCCCGCCTTCAGCGCCGTGTTGCGAAAGTCCTGAACGAAGGTCTCGAACTTTACCGCTTCCCGGGGATCCGGCGGAACGGTCGCCTCAGCGGCCAGCGAACGCCCGGCCGGCGAGACAAGAACAAGGGCTCCCAGCGCCAAAAAACCCGCATGCTGCCACCGATTGATCTTTTTACCCATGAAACCGAATCCGTTACCCGGAAGGCTCTTTAGCAGAAAGCCGCGGTTGACAGGGAAATTGCCGCCGACTAGTTTCCGCGCCTCTTTTTCGGATGACCTTGGGCTTTTGAAGGCGTGCCATGAAGATTCGCAATTCGCTGCGCTCGCTCAAGAAGCGCGACAAGGACTGCCGCGTCATCCGCCGGCGCGGTCGCACCTACGTCATCAACAAGAAGAACCCCCGCTTCAAGGCGCGCCAGGGCTGAATTCCGGGCGTCCGCGCTCTTTTGCTGACATTGCCCCGAACCGGCACTAGAATTGTCGGATGCGGACACGGGTCTTCATTCTTGCATTGGCATTTGCAGGCACCGCGCAAGCTGCGCCGATTTCGCCAAACGGGTCCGCGCCGAATCCGCCTCACGCGCCTGCGACCCAAAACGAGCTCGATGCTCTCTTCGGCGCGCTCGCCCGGACGCGCACGCCCGAAGACGCCAAACCGATCGAGGAACAGATTCTCGCCCATTTTATCGCCTCAACCAGGCCAAGCATCGATCTGCTGATGACGCGAGCGGGCGCCGCGCTCACCGGCGGCGATAAGCCCGACGCGCGCAAATTGCTCGACGCCATCACTGTCGTAGCGCCTGATTATGCGGAAGGTTGGCATCAGCGCGGCAAGATGCAGGCGGAAAGCGGCGACGACGAAGGCGCCATCGTCAGCCTCAACAGGACCGTCACACTCAATCCGCGGCAATTTGAGGCCTATGCGGAATTGGGCGAAGTGTTGCTTCAGGAAAACGACAAGAAGGATGCGTTGCGCATATTGCGCAAGGCCGTCGCGCTCGATCCTCACCTCGACAACCTCGATCACGAAATCGAACGTCTCTCGCGCGAAGTGGAAGGCGAGAAGATATAGGGCGCGAGCTCGACGCGCGGATCAGAGTCCGCCAACAAATGCTACGCGCAACAGGTTTGTCGCGCCGGGGGTACCGAGGGGAACGCCGGCTGTGACCACAAGGCGCTCGCCGGGTTTGGCAAATCCTTCTTCGTGGGCAATCCGCGCGGCGCGGTCCACCACATCGTCGAGATCGTGCGCGTCTTCGGTGAGCACACAATGCAGCCCCCACGCGATGCAGAGTCGCCGTGCCGTTTCCACGCTCGGGGTTAATGCGATGATGGGCGCCTCGGGGCGTTCGCGCGCGGCGCGCAAACCCGTGGAACCGGACCCCGTCCAGGTCACGATCGCGCGCGCATGGATGGTGTGCGTCACCTGCTGTACGGCCGCCATGAGCGCGTCCGGCGTGGTTTCTTCCGGCGGGCAGCGCTGGGAATCCATCATCGGCTGAAAAAGCGGCCCGCTCTCGGCCGCGATGGCGATGCGGTCCATCATCCGTACTGCTTCGACGGGGTATTTGCCCGCGGCCGTCTCGGCGGAGAGCATGACGGCGTCGGCGCCGTCGAAAATGGCCGTGGCCACGTCCGAGACTTCCGCGCGCGTCGGCACCGCCGTTTCGATCATCGATTCCAGCATCTGGGTGGCGACGACCACGGGTTTGCCTCCGATCCGCGCCAGACGGGTAATCTCTTTCTGGATGCCGGGAACCATCTCCACCGGCAGCTCGACGCCGAGATCGCCGCGTGCGACCATCACGGCATCGGTGAGTTCGAGAATTTCCGAAAGTGTTTCCAGAGCCTGCGGCTTTTCGATCTTCGCCAGCACACCGGCGCGCCGGCGCACGATCTTCTTCACATCCGCCACGTCTTCGGGGCGCTGCACAAACGACAGCGCGATCCAGTCCACCCCCAAATGCAAAGCCGCGTCCAGATCGCTGCGGTCTTTGGGCGTGAGTGCCGGAATGGGCAGCATCGTGTCGGGCAAATTGACGCCTTTACGATCCTTGATCTCGCCTCCGATGAGGACGGTCGCTTCGCCTGTGTCTCGGGCCATCGCATCGATCCTGAGGCGCACTTTGCCGTCGTCGATCAATACGTTTTCGTTCTGCTTCAGGGCGGCAAATACTTCAGGGTGGGGTATGGGAATGGCTCCGGCCTGGTCTGTCGTCTCCGCGCGAATGAGGCGGACGCGCTCGCCTTCCTTGAGGATCGCGCGACCGCCGGCAATCCGTCCCAGACGAATCTTCGGCCCCTGAAGGTCGACCAGAATTGCGATCGGCCTCCTTTCCTCGAGCTCGAGTGCCCGCACGCCCGCATGCAGTTCCCCCAGCCGCTCGTGCGAAGTGTGACTCATATTGATGCGAAACACATCGACGCCAGCTTCGAACAACGCCTTGATGATTTCGGGCGAAGACGAAGCGGGACCCAGCGTGGCAACGATTTTGGTTTTGCGGGAACGGCGCATGATCAATCCGACAAAGTTTGCGTGTAATCCGTTGCGTTGCCCGTGTCGACCTCGAAGAATCCCTTGCGCTCGAAGCCATGGACCACGCAGTTCGCGCGACCGGCAATGACAAACCTGTTGTGGGAAGACACACAGAAGCCGTGCGTTCCATCCCAGCCGCCGGAACTTCCGTCCATGGCGAACAGATAATAAAAGCGCGCATTCAGCGCCGAAGAGATAACGGCCGTGCAGGCCGTGGGTGCCAGCGTCCACCAGCCCTGGCTTTTCCACTGCATGCCGTCATAACGGGCAATTGCGACTTTGACCGCCCGGCTTGTCCTGTTGCAGACGCTAAGGGAGGCGTGTGCGGAAACAACGGAAATGATCAGCAGGATGGCGGTGAGGCAACAGGAGTGGCGCACGGGATCAGGGACTGTCAACGCACGCTTGCGCGACACGGCGGTTGCTCTGGTAAGCTGGCGGGGCCATGAGGGAACTTTCCTACGAGCAACTCGATGCCAATGCGGGCCCGCTCCTGTTCATTTGCGATCATGCTTCCAACGCCCTGCCGCAGTCTTATGCTACGCTGGGTCTGGAAAAAGGCGCTTTTGCGGCGCACATAGCCTACGACATCGGGGCAGCAGAGGTCACGCGCTCGCTTGCGGCGGCGTTCGGTGCACCAGCAGTGCTGGGCCGCTGGTCGCGTCTTCTCGTCGATCTTAACCGCGGCATCGACGATCCGACACTGGTGATGCAGCTTTCCGACGGGTGCATTGTTCCCGGCAATCGCGCGCCTGGCGCCCGGGAGATCGCAAATCGGATCGCGCTCTATCATGCTCCCTATCACCGGGCTGTTGCGGATGCACTGGCAAGAGCACGCATGGAGGGATTCGTTCCTGCCATCGTTTCCATTCACAGTTTCACGCCGGTTTGGAAGGGTGAAACCCGACCTTGGGAGGTTGGCATCCTATGGGATCGCGACGGCCGGCTCGCAACGCCTCTGCTGAAAGCACTTTCCCAGGCAGGATTTGCCGTCGGCGACAACCAGCCTTATTCGGGCGCACTGGAAAACGATTGCCTTTATGTGCATGGCACGATGAACGGGCTGCCCCATGCGCTGATCGAGATCCGTCAGGATCTCGTTGCCACCGCCGAGGCCGCCAGTGCGTTCGCGCGCCGGATGAAGCCTGTTATTGCCCAGGCCTTGTCGGCAATGGGCGCGCCCGCGATACATTTCACGCGCCCGCTCTCATGCCACAACGGAGGATCGAACATGGACGAACGCACCCGCCGAGAGCTGGAAGCGAGCGTCTTCGAACGGCTCGTTGCGCATTTGCGCTCCCGTACCGACGTTCAGAACATCGATCTGATGTCGGTTGCCGGCTTTTGCCGCAACTGCCTCGGTGACTGGTATCGCGAAGCGGCGGCCGAAAAGGGGATTACGCTGAATAAGGACGAAGCCCGCGAGATCGTCTACGGCATGCCGCCGCAGGAATGGAAAAGGCGCCATCAGAAGGCGGCGACGCCGGAACAGACGGCCGCCTTCGAGCGGGCGAAAAAAATCCACAGTTAGGCGGCCTTTGGCAGTTGCGCACGGCGCGGCGTCCTTCTAACAGTCTGCCCCTTCTTTGAGGCATCCCGGGAGAGTGTGATGGCCAAGTCCGGCTTCGCGAAGGATCAATTGCGCTCGCTGATCGAACGCGTCGAAAGGCTGGAAGAGGAGAGAGCCGCGCTCGGTGCCGACATCCGGGAAGTCTATTCGGAAGCGAAAGGCAACGGCTTCGACACCAAGATCATGCGCCAGGTCGTACGCCTGCGGCGACTCGACCGTGCCGACCGTCAGGAACAGGAAGCGATTCTCGATCTCTATCTCAGCGCGCTTGGCATGCGGAGCTGATTCGGCTCCGTCACAGCACATAAGCAAGAGCAGACATCACAAAGCCGCGCGGCGTGGCTCTTGTTCGGCCTCAAGGGAAAACTGCGGTTCGAGCCCGAAATCCTTGAGCTTGCGATAAAGCGTGGAACGCCCGATGCCGAGTCGGCGCGCCACTTCCGACATGTGTCCGTCGTAATGCGAGATCGCCATGCGGATCATTTCGGATTCCACCTCTTCCAGCCGGCGCATGTTGCCACTGATATCGGTGGCCGGAATCGCATGGTCCGACGGCGCCGCTACGGGTTGGGCGCAAGGACTCGCGGCAAGCAAATTCTGCTCGGGTGCAAACGCCGCCGACCTGCGGCTGCGGGTTTCGACTCCCATCGCGGCTGCAATCTGCGGGAAGTCGCAGATGTCCAGCGTATTGCCGTCGCATAACACGACAGCGCGAAAGATTGTGTTCTCCAGCTGGCGCACATTGCCCGGCCAGTCGAACGCTTCGATGAGTTCCGCTGCCTCGGGTGTCAGTCCGGCAACCGCCTTGTGTTCTTCCGCGGCAAAGCGGGTGATGAAATGGCGCGCCAGTACGGGTACATCCAGCCGGCGTTCGCGGAGTGGCGGCACGAAGATTGGAAAGACATTCAGGCGATAATACAGATCTTCGCGGAACCGGTTATCGCGCGTGAGCTCGGCCAAATCGCGATTGGTGGCCGAGATTATGCGAACATCGACCCTGGCGGGACGCTTCGAGCCGATAGGATCGATCTCGCCTTCCTGCAGGGCGCGCAACAGCTTGACCTGCATGTCGAGCCTGAGCTCGCCAATCTCGTCGAGAAAAAGTGTTCCGCTGTCAGCCTCCTGGAACTTCCCAAGATGCTTGTCGATGGCGCCGGTAAACGCGCCTTTTTCGTGACCGAATAAAATCGATTCGACGAGATTTTCGGGAATGGCGCCGCAATTCACTGTCACAAATGAGCGGCCGGCTCTTTCCGACGACCCCTGGATTGCGCGTGCGATGAGCTCCTTGCCGACGCCGGATTCACCTTCGATCAGGATGGGGATGTTGGACTGCGCCGCGCGTTGGCCCAGCCGGATGACCTGGCGCATCTCGCTGCTTCGGGCGATCAGGTCGTCGAAGGCGAGCCGGTTCTCTGTTTTCTTCTTCAGGCGCGTGACTTCTCCGGTGAGCGTCCCGATTTTGAGGGCATTGCGAATAGAAACTGTAATGCGTTCCGGACTGGCAGGCTTCACAAGAAAATCACTCGCGCCCGCACGCATTGCTTCGACGGCCGAATCGATTCCGCCTTTGGCCGTCAGCACAATCACGGGAAGGGATGGATGGCTGAGGCGGAGCCTGGCGAGCACGGTCAGTCCGTCCACATCCGGCATGACAAGGTCGAGAAGGACGATCGTCAATTGATCGCCGCGGGGTCCGTTCAGCAATTCAAGCGCAGGCGCGCCGCCGGGCGCGGTAACAACCTGCATGCCGGAGCGCGTGATTGCAGCTTCGAGCAGTCGGCGTTGCACGGGATCATCATCGACAATGAGTACTGTCTGCGCCATTCGCTTTTTCCCCTGAAGATGCAATGGTTGCCTGCAAAGGGTAAAAGCGGACTTAAGTTTCCGCTTTGCGACTGCATTCTTCGCAATTGGATGCGGATCACGAATTGTGAAAGCAATTCAGAAATGTGGTGAAAAAACGATGAATGCGGAAGCGTGAGTAACGAACGCAGCGAAGACGGATTCGCGCGGCGGCTGAGCCGTTTTGCGCGAGTCTCTGCCGGATTGACGGGTGTGGCGGCGCGTGGCGCCGGCCGTGCGCTTGCGGGAAAACGCGTGATCAGTGCGGAGAACGCTGCTGACCTCACCGCCGTTCTGGGCAATCTTCGTGGTCCGGTCATGAAGGTCGCGCAGTTCGTTGCAACGGTGCCTGGCGTCCTTCCTCCGGAAGTCGCAGCACCCCTGCTGACGCTGCAGACGAATGCGCCGCCGATGGGGCCTGTCTTCGTGCGCCGGCGCATGGCGGCGGAACTCGGCACGGATTGGGAAAAGAAGTTCAAATTCTTTTCGCGCGAAGCTGCTGCGGCGGCCTCGCTGGGGCAGGTGCATCGCGCCGTTGGAAAAGACGGACGTGCGCTTGCGTGCAAGCTGCAATACCCCAACATGGCGGCGGCCGTGGACACCGACGTGCGTCAGTTCAAGGCGGCATTGCGCATTCAACGCGGGTTCGACGCCACCATCGACACGCGCGAGATCGGCGACGAAATCGCCGCACGGCTGGCCGAAGAGCTCGATTACGTCCGCGAAGCCGCCCATATGCGGCTCTACGCCGTTATGCTCGCGGAACGCGACGACATATCGGTTCCCGAGCCGATCGCGCCGCTCTCGACGAAACGGCTGTTGACCATGACGTGGCTCGAGGGGCGCCCGATCATGGAATTCGCGAAGGCACCTATCGCTGCCCGCAATCGCATTTCGACCGCGCTGTTCAAGGCGTGGTGGCGGCCTTTCGCGCGCTACGGAATCATTCATGGCGATCCGCATCTTGGAAATTACGCGGTGCGCGCCGACGGCGGCCTCAATCTTCTCGACTATGGCTGCGTTCGAACGTTCAGGCCCGATTTCGTTGCGGGCGTCGTTGGCCTCTATCGCGCCCTGCTGATGAAAGATGACGAGCTTGCCGCGAAATCCTATCGCGCCTGGGGTTTCGCGAAGGTCACGCCGGAGCTCGTGGAGGTCATGAACATGTGGGCGCTTTTCATTTTCAATCCCCTGCTGGACGACCGCGTTCGCGTGGTGGACGATGGCGTTCCCGCCGCCGAATACGGCATGCGACAGGCCAACGATGTGCATGCGCGGTTGAAAGCATTGGGCGGGATCAAGCCACCACGGGAATTCGTCTTCATGGACCGCGCGGCCATCGGTCTCGGCGGCGCACTGATTCGGCTCGGCGCACGTCTCAACTTCCACCGGCTGTTCGAGGAAGAAATTGCGGATTTCAATGTCGAGGCGCTTGCCGGGCGGCAGCGCGCTGCGTTCCGCCACGCATTGGTGCCGATGCCGGAGGAGAAATGAGCGAAAGATCGTTCGATTATTGGGCGTTCTTTGTGGAGGAAACGAAGCGCATGCACGCGCCGCTCTACACGCGCATCATTGAAGGCGTGTCGGAGGACGAGAATCTGAAGGCGTTTGCAGGCACGGTTCGCAAGGGACAGCCGCCGGCCAACATCCTGCTTGCGGCCGTCCATTATCTGCTGTTGCGGGGCGCGCAGCATCCCCTCCGGCGTTTCTATCCCAATCTGAACGGAGGGGTAGGCCGCGGCGGCCCTGACCCGTTTCCCGACTTCAGGGATTTCGTCAACGAGCATCGTGCGGCGTTGGCGCTGCTGATTGCATCGAAGGTCACCAATACGAATGAGGTTGGCCGCTCCGCGTTTCTGCATGCAGCCTTTCGGGTGATCGCGCAGGAAGCAGGCGAACCTCTGCATCTGGTCGAAATCGGTCCCAGCGCCGGGCTCAACCAGCGCTGGGATGAATATGGCGTGCGCTATCATCGCGGGACGGAAACATTCGCCGTAGGTCCGCAAGAGCCAGCTCTCGTCCTGGATGTGGAATTGCGTGGCAACGCGCTGCCGCCGCTGGGCGCGACTCCCAAGGTCGCAACCCGCGTCGGCCTCGAAGTCAATCGGGTCGATCTGTCCGATCCCGATCAGCGCGACTGGCTGCGTGCCCTGGTCTGGCCCGATCAGCTCGCGCGATTCGGGCAGCTCGAAAGGGCGCTGGAGATCGCGCTGCAAGCCAGACCCAACATCCTTACGGGCGATGCCCTGGAGCTGCTGCCCGATGTCTTGTGTGAGGTGCCGGCAAACGAGGCCGTCTGCGTCTATCACACCTTTGTCACCTACCAGTTCCCGGAAGAGAAGCGTCAGGCTTTGGACGATTTGCTGGTAGCGGTGAGTCTGAGGCGAGCGGTCTGGCGGCTAAGCATCGAAGGAACCCTGACCGGCGAGGCGCCGATGTTGCTCTATGCCTATCGCGAAGGCTCCAGGGACAAGCGCATATTGGCGAATTGTTCCGGGCATGGCACATGGCTGGAATGGCGTGCCGGATGACAGATGATTTGCCCGAACGCGACATCCCGGTCACGGCCACAGCGCCAGTGAGAGTAGATGGATAGCTCTGCGCCCACGGACCGGCTCTTCGCCGGGAACGAAGGGCCGCTCGCGCCGCTGCACGGCGAAATACCGGCCGCCCCTGCCTGGTTCGACAGCGTCGTATCGATCGAACAGGAGAGTCTTTTCGTCGATGTGGAAGGCGCGCGCATTCACTATTTGCGCTGGGGCGAACGGTCGCAGCCGGGCCTGCTGCTGGTCCATGGAAACGCGGCGCATGCGTATTGGTGGTCTTTCATCGCCCCGTTTCTCGCCCGCGACTACAATGTCGCTGCAATGGATCTTTCGGGCATGGGAGATTCGCAGTGGCGGGCTGCCTATTCGATGGAGCTCTTCGTCCGCGAGCAGCTTGCCGTCTGTGAAGATGCGGGCATGTTCGCGCCTTCCGAGCCGCCCATTATCGTCGCGCACAGTTTCGGTGGCTTCGTCACGATACTGACCGGTGCCCTCTGCGGCGACAGGCTTGCCGGCACGGTAATCGTGGACTCACCGGTCAATCCGTCCGACCGCGGGCGAAGCGGGCCGCCGCGGCGGGAGCCGAAACCCCATCGCGTGTACGAAAACATGGCGGCGGCGCTGGCCCGTTTCCGGCTCATGCCGCCGCAGACCTGCGACAACATGTATCTCGTAGACTGGGTCGCCAGGCGGTCCCTTAAATCTGTCGGGGGAGGCTTAACCTGGAAATTCGATCCCGCCATCTGGCGGAATTTCTCAATCGGTGACACAGCCGCGCGGCTGCGGTCCACAAAGTGCCGCATCGCCATTTTTCGCGGCGAGAACTCGATCCTCATGCCTCCAGAAATCGGGGAATACATGTTCAACCTTCTGGGTCGCGCCGCGCCTGTCGTCGAAATTCCACAGGCCAAGCATCATGTGATGCTGGATCAGCCGCTCGCGCTGGTGGCGGCGCTCAGGGCACTTCTCGCCGACTGGGAGCATTCGACGTCGCACCGGCGGCTTTGAAGTCATTTCAGCGGTTGCCCTCGAAAGGGCGTTTGCTATAGTCCGCCACGTTTTGAAAATCGAGCCTCCGGGGGCATGCATGGCCGACAACACCGAGCACGGGTCCGAGACCGGCTCGACGGACATGAGGGAGCATCTGAAAACCTGGAATGGCTTTCTCAGCTTCATGAAATGGCAGGTTATCGGCGCGCTCGTTGTGCTCGTCCTGCTGGCGATTTTCCGCACGCACGGTTGAACACGCCCTTCAGGGAAACATGAAACTCGCAATTCTCAAGGAACGCCGCGCGGGCGAAGCGCGTGTCGCGGCGACGCCTGAAACCGTAAGGAAGCTTAGGGGCCTCGGGCTGGAAATCACGGTCGAGTCCGGCGCCGGCGAGAAGGCGCGGATATCCGACGCCGATTATGTCGCGCAAGGGGCCATGATCGCGCCGGACACAACCGCGGCGCTCGCAAACGCCGACATTGTGCTCAAGGTGCGAGGCCCCGACGCTTCGGAAATCTCCGCGATGAAGAAGGGCGCAATTCTCGCGGCCCTGCTTGCTCCACATACGGAAAAAGATGCGATTGTCGCGTTGGCGTCACACGGCGTAACGGCATTCGCAATGGAGTTTCTGCCGCGCATCTCGCGCGCCCAGGGCATGGACGTTCTGTCGAGCCAAGCCAATCTCGCGGGCTACAAGGCAGTGATCGATGCGGCGGCGCAGTTCGGCCGCGCCATGCCAATGATGATGACGGCAGCCGGCACGATCGCACCGGCCCGCGTGCTGATCATGGGCGTCGGCGTTGCGGGTTTGCAGGCCATCGCCACCGCGCGGCGCCTGGGCGCCATTGTCTCTGCGACCGACGTGCGCCCGGCCACGAAAGAACAGGTTGAATCGCTCGGCGCTACCTTTGTTGCGGTGATCGACGAGGAATTCAAACAGGCGGAAACCGCCGCCGGCTACGCGAAGGAAATGTCGAAGGCATACCAGGTGAAGCAGGCGGCCCTCATTGCCGAAACGATCAGGAAACAGGACATCGTCATCACCACCGCGCTCATTCCAGGACGCAGAGCGCCCATCCTGGTGACTGAAGAGATGGTGCAAACGATGAAGCCCGGCTCCGTCATCGTCGACCTTGCGGTTGAGCAGGGTGGCAATTGTCCGCTGTCGAAGCCGGATCAGGTCGTAGAAAATCACGGCGTCGTCATCATGGGCTATACGAATTTGCCGGCGCGTCTCGCGGTGGACAGTTCAAGCCTCTACGCTCGCAATCTTTTCAATTTTGTGAGCCTTCTTATCGACAAGAAAACCGGCGCGCTCGCGCTCGACTGGGATGACGAGATCGTCAAGGGCGCGGGTCTGACGCGCGACGGCGAAATCGTGCATCCATTTTTGAAGGGGTGAAGCAGGTGAATTATGGAAGCGATTGATCCCTTCGTTTTCAGACTGTCGATCTTCGTGCTGGCGATCTTCGTCGGTTACTATGTCGTCTGGAGTGTGACGCCCGCGCTGCACACCCCGCTGATGAGCGTTACCAACGCGATTTCCTCCGTCATCGTCGTCGGCGCGCTGATCGCGGTATCGGTTGCGGCCATCGGAGCCGCGTCCTGGACTTCCAGGATGCTTGGCCTGTTCGCGCTCATTCTGGCCTGCGTGAATATATTTGGCGGCTTTCTCGTCACGTCGCGGATGCTCGCGATGTACAGGAAGAAAGAAAAGAAATGAGCGCTGGATTGCAGGGCGATCTCGCTGCGCTCGCTTATCTCGCTTCGGGCGTCCTCTTTATTCTCGCATTGCGCGGCCTTTCGAGTCCGGAAACTTCGCGCATCGGCAACGCGCGCGGCATGCTGGGCATGGCAATCGCCGTCGCTACGACCTTGTGGCTGGCGCGTGTTACCGATCCGCTGACATGGGGGATGATCGTCGCAGGCATTGCAATTGGCGGCGTCATCGGCGCCGTGGTCGCGCGGCGCATTGCAATGACGGCGATGCCCCAACTGGTGGCGGCGTTTCATAGCTTGGTGGGTCTCGCCGCAGTCCTCGTTGCCGGTGCGGCCATGTATAGCCCCGCTGCCTATGGAATCGGCCTGGAAGGTGCGATTCGCATGCAAAGCCTGGTGGAGATGAGCCTTGGCGCCGCCATCGGCGCCATCACGTTCGCGGGCTCTCTCATCGCCTTTGCCAAGCTCAACGGCAATATGAGCGGGGCGCCGATTCTTCTGCCCGCCCGCCACGCTTTCAACATTTTGATTTTTGCCGGGATTCTCGCGCTCATTGTCTGGTTTGTGATGGCGCAACCGCATTGGGCATTCTGGGCGATTGCCGTTCTGTCTTTTCTGTTCGGCATTACCCTCATCATTCCTATCGGTGGCGCGGACATGCCCGTCGTCGTGTCCATGCTCAATTCCTATTCGGGTTGGGCCGCCGCGGGAATCGGCTTCACGCTCGAGAATACCGCGCTCATCATCACCGGGGCACTCGTCGGTTCTTCCGGCGCCATACTGTCCTACATCATGTGCAAGGGCATGAACCGCTCCTTCATCTCGGTCATTCTGGGCGGCTTCGGCGGCGAAGTCGCCGCGGTCGCGGGCAGCGCGGAAACGCGCCTCGTCAAACAGGGCTCCGCCGAAGACGCCGCCTTCATCTTGAAGAACGCGGGATCGGTGATCATCGTGCCCGGATACGGCATGGCAGTCGCACAGGCGCAGCATGCCGTGCGCGAAATGGCCGATCAGTTGAAAAAGGAAGGCGTCAAGGTCTCTTATGCCATCCACCCAGTAGCGGGGCGTATGCCCGGCCACATGAACGTGCTCCTCGCGGAAGCCAACGTGCCTTACGACGAGGTGTTCGAACTGGACGACATCAACTCGCAATTCGCTCAGAGCGACGTCGCTTACGTGATCGGCGCCAACGACGTGACTAACCCGGCCGCCAAAAACAACCCTCAGTCCCCCATCTTCGGCATGCCGATCCTCGATGTAGAAAAGGCCCGAACGGTTTTGTTCGTGAAGCGCGGCATGGGTTCGGGCTATGCCGGCATCGAAAACGAGCTTTTCTTCCGCGACAATACGATGATGCTCTTCGGAGACGCCAAGAAAATGACAGAGGGCATCGTCAAGTCGCTGGGTTGAGCCCGGGCGACAGCCAAAGGTGGTTTTGTCCCCGACGCCATACTATCTTCCGTCCATGACCGATATCCACGATCACGGCCTTTGGACGCACGACCATCATTTTCTGGGGGAGGGCCACCAGCGTGCCGAGTCGAGGGCGCGACTGGCTGCCGGCGTGACGGCTGTCTTCATGGCCGTCGAAATCACTGCGGGCTTCGTTTTCGGTTCAATGGCACTCTTGGCCGACGGCGTCCACATGGCGACACATGTGGGGGCACTCGGTCTCGCTGCCGGCGCCTATTGGCTCGCCCGCCGCAATTCCGCCAATGCGCGGTTCACATTTGGCTCCGGCAAGTTTGGCGATCTGGCTGCTTTCGCGAGCGCTATCGTCCTGGGTGTGGTCGCGCTGGGAGTCGCGTTCGAATCGGTCGAGAGGCTCCTGACGCCTTCAACGGTCGATTTCCGCAACGCGCTTTTCATCGCGTCTTTTGGGCTGCTCGTGAACGTCGCCTGCGCCTTCATTCTGGGCGGCTCGCGCGATCACGCTCATGACGATGCGCAAAACCGTAACCCCTCACATGATCATGGTCGCGCGCATGCTCACGGCAACGACGATCACAACATGCGCGCGGCCTATGTGCATGTCCTGGCCGACGCCGCCACATCCGTGCTCGCGATCTGCGCACTGGCCGGTGGACTTATTTGGGGACTGCGCTGGCTGGACCCGGCTGTGGGCCTTATCGGCGCGGGCGTGATTGGGTCCTGGTCCTATGGTCTGGTGCGCGATTCGGGACTTGTGCTGCTCGATGCCGCGGCCGATCCCGCGTTGGAGAGCGAGATCCGTGCGCTGGTCGAAAGCGAAATGGGAGCCCGCATTGCCGATCTGCATTTGTGGAGGCTCGGCCCCGGTCATCATGGCTTGATTGTTTCGCTTGTCAGTTCCGATGATATCAACGCCGAAGCGGTCAAGCACAAACTTCGCGAACGGCATCCCGATCTGTCCCATGTGACGATCGAGGTCGCCATTTGTTCGGATTGCGTGGGGGCTTAAGGGTGTCGTTGCGCGTCAATTCTCCTTAGCGACGAAATCCAGCGCCTGCGCGGCCGTTCGCAGGCCATGGTGGCGTTTCATGGGTGTGTGCAGATATCGGTTGACCGCGCGAAGCATGTCATCCGCCCACGGTACGTCCGGCGCACAGTGCAACTCGTCCTCGAGAGCGAACAGAACCTTCAGTCGATGACAGGCTATGATCGGCTCGGGAATGCCGTGATCGTAGAGCGCATTCATCTCGCTGTCGAAGAATTGTGCGCGGTCGAGCACGCTCCAGCGCGTTTCCGCGTCTTCGATGCACACATATTTCCGGTTGCGGCCGATAAACAAAGCCAATTGCAACGCCGCGTTCGGCCAAAGATCGGGCCGGTCTTCGCAAATGTGCCGGCTCGCGTTGGCGAAGGTGAGCGCATGCGTAAAATCCAGCCAGCCGATATTGTCCGCAATCGCGTTATTCGTCGCCTGCTCGACCCCGGTATTGAAATGAAGGAGATTCCAGGCTGCGGCGCCGAGGAGCGCATCGAATATCTCGCGCATCGACCTTCCCGATGAGGCGATTGTTCCGGCGAGCGCGCCGTTCACGGAAAGGCCGATGAAATCCGTTGCACGGGCCGGCTGTTGGCCGGCGCCGTCCCACTCGTCGAGTGCCCTGGCGTAACCGCGGAATTCCGGCAGACGTTCTTCGCGCCTGGCGCGCGCAAGCATCCGCGTCAGAGCGAGCAGCGCCGGCTCGACAATCTCTGCACCCAGCCGCTCGATCATCTGCCCCGTTTTCAGGGTATAAATCGCGCAATGGCCGAAATCGGCGTAATGCGCGAGCGCGGCTTCGCCGATTGCCGGCCGCAAGCTCGCATAGGCAATGCCGTCGGCGATAGCACCGCGGACGAGTGCCAGGGCTCCTGCTTCGTCTTCCGCTTCGATCGCGGCAACATAGGCAGCGGCGTCCCACCGCTCGGCTTCGGAGCCATAAGGGAATTCGTTTGCGCCTTGCGTGTCCCACGCGATGTGGTGCAAGGGCTCGAGCAACGCTGCGAACCGTTGCTCGGGAGTTCGCGCCCGTTCCGCAAGAGCCAGCCAGTCCGCGGTCGCCGCATGGGCATGCGTCATACCGTCTTCAAGAAAATTGTTGCGCGCGGCGAAGGTATGCGCGATGGCCAGCTTGGCGTCGTAGCCGGCGCTTTGGAGGCGGGCGGTTTCCCGCCCCATACGTGCCAAATCGACATCGGCGACGGCGGCATCGAGACCCTTAAGCGAGCGCATCCGCTGTGTTTCGGCGGGTGGATCGGTAAGATCGACAAAGATTTTTCCGTCGCGCACAAGGGTTTCGTAGGTGCGGACCGGATCGCGCCCCACCAACGCCTCTCCAGTGCGAAGGTCGAATTTCCAGTTGTGCCAGTTGCACGTAATTGTGCAATTTGGGCCTACCGTGCCTTCGCTCAAAGGATATCCTTCGTGTGGACAACGGTTGGCGATGGCAAAGATTTGGCCGTCATGCGGTACCAGCAAGACCTGCCGGCCATTGCTTCTAACAAGCCGCTTACACCCGTCCACAAGGTCTAATCGGGGAACGCCGGTTGGCATGAACATGGCTGCGTCCATTCGGGATATATGACTTTGGAAAGCATAGCGGGGAGCGCTTGATTTAAGCAAGCGATGACTTTAGTTATTCGGCTATGCATCCGGAGCGGGTCATTTCGAATTTGCCTGGCGCTCGCGCCGCCGTGCTCGACCTTCTCAAGCGCGAAGGGCCCATATCGTCCGAGATCCTTGCCGGCCGACTGGACGTCACGACAATGGCAGTCCGCCAGCACCTCCAAGTGCTGGAACAGGAAGGCTTTGCGCTCTCCGTGGCGCCCGCCAACGGCAGGGGACGACCGGCGAAACTCTGGCGCGCAACGGCGAAAGCCGACAGCCATTTTCCCGATTCACATTCGGCGCTTGCAGCCGATCTGATCCGACAGATGCGAGCGACTTTCGGGGAAGAGGGCCTGGATCGCCTGCTCATGCGGCGCACCGCCGATCAGGAAAACACTTATCGCGTCCGCATAGAAGGGGAATATTCGATCGAGGCAAAGCTTGAAGCACTTGTGCTCATCCGCTCCGAAGAGGGGTATATGGCTGATCTCCGCCGCGGGCCGGAAAGCAACTGCTGGCTGTTCGTGGAAAACCACTGTCCGATCTGTAGCGCGGCCAGATCCTGCGCAGGCCTTTGTCGCGAGGAACTCTCGTTGTTTCAGCGGTTGCTTGGCCCAAGGGTCCGCGTAGAGCGGATATCGCACATTCTTGCGGGGTCAGGCCGCTGCGCTTATCGGGTGACTGCCCTACCCTGAATCGCGAAGGCCGCACCACCGGGGGCGGCCTCGATCCCTAACGAGAGCCTTCTTATCGCGGCAAAACGCCTTCGCGCTGCAAACGCTTCCTCTGCAGCTTGCGGTAGCGCCGGATCGCCTCGGCCCGTTCGCGGGCCCGCTTCTCGGAAGGCTTTTCGTAGTGGCCCCTCAGTTTCATCTCGCGGAAGATGCCTTCCCTCTGCATCTTCTTTTTTAGCGCCTTGAGCGCCTGATCGATATTGTTGTCGCGAACGATGATCTGCAAAGGCTGCTCCTGGCCGGTTCCCCGGATTCTTAAGGGTCGGGGTTGATATCAGAAGGTCCAAACCCTGTCCATCCCGTCAGAATGACAGGTGAGGGCGGGCCGCTTTGACCGGCGCGGCGACCCTCACCATATTCCAGCCATGGCTATTCTCAAAATCGCCCGTATGGGCCATCCGGTGCTTGCGAAGCAGGCGGAGCCGGTCGCCAACCCGGTCGCTACTGGAATCCGGCAACTGATCGCCAGCATGATCGAGACGATGATCGACGCCAACGGCGCCGGACTGGCGGCGCCTCAGGTGCATGTCCCGCTGCGCCTGGTCGTGTTTCAGGCGGCGGAGAAGCGCGCGGATAAAGGGCTGTCGGAAGCCGAGCGTTACGATCACACGGCGCCCCTCACCGTCCTTATCAATCCGGAAGTCGAGATTGTCGGGACCGAAGTCGAAGGGGGCTGGGAAGGCTGTCTGTCGGTCCCGGGCTTGCGCGGTTATGTCGAGCGTCCCGCCCATATCCTCTATCGCGGCTTCGACCGCGAAGGTCAGTTGGTAGAGCGAACGGCAAGGGGATTTCACGCCCGCGTCGTCCAGCACGAATGCGATCATCTTGACGGCATTCTTTATCCCAGTCGCATGCGCGACCTGTCGAAACTAATTTTTGATTCCGAATCGCACCGTTGGGCGGACAAGGAGGAAGAATGACCAAAACCGCTACAGCCTCGCGGGAACCACGGCCACCTCGCAAAAAGGCAGCAAAGGGCGGTCGCCGCGATGACGCAGCGTTGAGGTCCGCCATATTGGATGCCGCCCTGGCGCATGTTCCCTTCGACGGGTTCACGGACAAAGTTCTGCAGCAGGCGGGAACGGAGGTGGGCGCGGATCGTACTGCGATAATGCGCCTCTTTCCCGGCGGCCCCCTCAGTCTCGTCGAAACCTTTTCCGAGCTGTTCGATGCGGAAATGGAACGTCGTCTCGCGAAATCAAAGCTGTCGGCCATGAAGGTGCGGGAGAAAATCGCATTCGCGGTCAGAACGCGCCTTGCGGTGCTCGGGCCGCATAAGGAGGCGGCTCGGCGCGCCGCGGCATTTCTCACTCTGCCCCCTAACGCGCCGACAGCAGCGACGCTTCTCTATCGCACTGTCGATTCAATCTGGCGCGCGATCGGGGACAACTCGACGGATTTCAATTTCTACACCAAGCGCGCCATTCTGGCGGGCGTCTATACCACCACATTGATGCGCTGGTTCAACGATGACAGCGTGGACGAATTGGCTACCGGGGAATTTCTCGCGCGCCGCATCGAAAACGTGATGCAGTTCGAAAAACTCAAAGCCCGGGTCCGCGAGGCGGCAAAGAAACTTCCTTCACTGTCCGGTCTATTCAGCCGTCAGGGTGCCGGCCGGACTTGAGGGAAAGCTGCGTCACATGGCCCATCTTGCGGCCGGCGCGTATTTCGGATTTCCCGTAGAGGTGCAGGGCGCCTCCGCAGCTTGCGCGCGCCAGCCAATCGCGCGCCTCCTCGCCGATGATGTTTTCCATGATTGCGTTCGAGTGGCGTAAGGGATCTGCGAGCGGCCAGCCGGCAATGGCGCGAATATGCTGTTCGAATTGGCTTGTGGCGCAGGCTTCAAGCGTCCAATGCCCGGAATTGTGCACGCGTGGCGCGATCTCATTGACGAGCAATGCCCCATCCTTCGTCACGAAAAGCTCGACGCATAGCACGCCGACATAGCCGAGCAACTCCGCAATGGTCCTCGCAATCCCTTGCGCCTCGCGTATTTGCACTTCGCTCAGGCGCGCGGGCACTGTAGAACGCCGCAGGATATGACGGGCATGCAAATTCTCTGACGGATCATAAGCGGCAAAACTGCCGTCGCCGCCGCGCGCCGCAATCACCGACGCTTCGAAGGCAAAATCCACGAAGCGTTCCAGGATGGCCGGCGCCCCCTTAAGGCTTGCGATCGCGCCAGGCAAATCGTCCAGGGTACCAACCCGGGCCTGTCCCTTGCCGTCATAGCCCAACCGCCGAGATTTCAAAATTGCGGGCGCCCCGATCAGCTCAAGCGCCACACGTGCTTCTTCCAGGTCGTCCGCGCGCGCAAACGCGGCGGTTTTCATGCCGAGTCCCGCAATAAAGGTTTTTTCGGCATATCGTTCCTGAGCCACCTCCAGCGCGCGGGCATTGGGATTGGCAGGTTTCTCGCGCCCGAGCAGCGCAATCGTCGCGCTCGGAACATTTTCGAACTCGAAGGTGATGGCATCGCAGACGGCGGCAAAGTCGCACAGTGAAGCGCCGTCGTCATATGCAGCGTGCGTATGCGTGGTCGCGACCTGGAATGCCGGTGCATCGGCTTCGTCGGAATAAATGTGGGTCTTCAACCCCAGGCGCGCTGCAGCGAGCGCCAGCATGCGGCCAAGCTGTCCACCGCCCAGAATGCCGATCGTGTTGCCCGGCGGAACGGGGCGGTGAAGCGCGCGGTCGATCGTCATTGTGCGTTCGAAGGCCGGTCTGCAACGGCGTCGGTCTGCTGATGACGCCAGATTTGAAGCCGCGCCGCGAGCGCCGCGTCGTTCAGCGCAAGAATCGCCGCAGCATGAACCGCCGCGTTCTTGGCGCCGCTTTCTCCGATGGCGAATGTGGCGACGGGAATGCCTCCCGGCATCTGGACGATGGAGAGGAGGCTATCCATGCCTTTGAGCGACTTGCTTTCGATGGGCACGCCGAGGACCGGCAGCATCGTCATCGCGGCGGTCATGCCGGGCAGATGGGCAGCGCCGCCCGCGCCGGCAATGATGACTTTAAGCCCTCGGCCAGCTGCTTCTTTGGCGTAAGCGTAGAGCCGCTCGGGGGTGCGGTGGGCGGATACGATACGAATTTCGTGCGGAACATCCAGCGCGTTCAGCAACTCCGAGGCAACGCGCATGGTGGGCCAGTCGGACTGGCTACCCATAATAAGGCCCACGAGTGCGGGAAAGACGGCCATGCTTCCTGACTGTTGGGGTACAGCGCCCCGGAGCTAAGAAGCGACTTATTATACAAGGCGTATCGCCCAAGGAAAGACCATCCTCGCCAACGAACTGCCGACAGATTTGGGCCGGTCGGCCGCGCGTCGGCGCCAGAAGTCTCTGTCAGGCAATAATATCGGGGAGGAGCGCGTCTTCAATCTTGATGACCATGTCTTTCAACTGAAGCTTGCGCTTCTTTAAGCGCGTCAATTGAATCTGGTCGCGCACGCCCTGTTCCGTCATTGCGGCAATGGCCACATCGAGATCGTGATGTTCCTGAAGGAGTTCCGCAAGTTTGGCGCGAAGGGCCTGCTCCTCGGCATCGGTCATGGGCGTTCTTGCCGTGGGCCCGCTTTGGCATTCCCACGCCGTCCCTTCGCCAGGTCTTCGCCCCACCGGCGCACCTGCGGCCAATTATAGCCGAAAACATCGAGCATGCGCCCCACCATTTGATCCACCATATCGGACAGAGAGTGCGGCTCCGCGTAGAACGCGGGGACCGGCGGCAGTATGATCGCCCCAATTTCAGCGAGCTGCGTCAGGCTTCGAAGGTGCCCCAGATGGAGAGGCGTTTCGCGCACGACCAGAACAAGCGGCCGGCGCTCCTTCAGCGTCACGTCGGCTGCACGCGTAAGCAGGCTGCTTGTCACGCCGGTCGCAATTTCGGCCATCGTTTTCACTGAACAGGGCGCGACGATCATGCCCGCCGTCTTGAACGAACCGGATGCCAGAGGGGCCGCGATGTCGCCGATGGCGTAAGTGTGGGCGGCCTTGGCCCTCACGTCGCGGGGGGTAAGAGGTGTCTCATAGCCGATCGTCATCTCGGCCGCCTTGCTCATAACAAGATGCGATTCGGTTTCCAGTTCGGCCAACGCTTCAAGCAGCCGGATACCCAGAACGACCCCGGAGGCGCCGCTGATCCCCACGATCAGCCGCTGCTTACTCCAATTTTCACCGTTTTTCGCGGTCATGGCGTTGCTTTACAGGCTGGAAGCCATACGTGAAAGAGGTCGTGACAGCCGCTGCGGATCGTGATTTAGTTGTATCGGCTTTGTGAATGAGGTGCGAAACATGGCCCTACAAGGACATATCCAGGAATTGTCCGACAAACACAAAAAACTTCAGCAAATGATCGAATCGGAGATGGCACGCCCGGATTGGGACGAAATCCGGATCGTCGCTTTGAAAAAGGAAAAGCTCCGGGTCAAAGATGAGCTTGAGCGCCTCAGAAGTAGCGTCCATTAATCCTCCCTTTTCCTCTGTTGCGCCAGTCAAGATCAGGCTGACGGCGATGGCTGTTTAGGGTAAACTGTACCTTTGTTTGGGCCCATCGGAACAAGCCCTGTTGGGTTTACCTTGTTGCATTCTGGCATATTTGATTACTTGCTCAAACATGGCGTTCGCCAAACGATGGTCAACGATCCCCCAACCATACTTGACGTGCGCGCGCAGCCGATTGGCGATCTGATACGGGCGCTTACACGGCAATTGAAATTGCGCCCGCATTTGGAAATCGAATTGCATCGCGAAATCTCGCGGCAAAACGCGCTTGCGGGTTAATGTCGGCGTTCTACCAAAACACCCAAGATTGGTTCTCAAAAATCAGCAGGAATGCAAAAGCGATTTCCCTTTGCGGCCCGGCAGTCCGCCGCTATGCCGTAATCGAAATCATGGTCGGAGCAGCCGCGACCATCACATTGCTATGACCTCTCGCAAAGGCTACCACGGCATCGCGAACGCGGGCAGCGGCGAGACCTGCATTGTCACGCAAGTGACATGACGCCACGCTCCGCTTTTTTTGTTGATGGCGGCAAGTCAACGCCTTTCCACTCGGGACACCGCAATTGGACATGTCGTTGCTTCGAATGAGTCTTGGTTCCCAAGGCGATCCGGCCCGGTCCGAATTGCCAATTCGGGCCGAACTGTTCAGCGTCGAGCGACTTGAGCAACACGCCGAAAGCCTCGCTGTCGCTCAACGCGTGGAATCCAATCCGAGAAGAGGGCGACCACTCGCTCCCAGGCTCTACGATAACACAAAAGTGCTCGTGGGAGCCTATCGCGCCATTGTGGCCGCTGCTTCGACGCATCAGACCATCACGCCGGCGGCGGAATGGCTGCTGGATAATTTTCACGTCATCGACGAGCAGATTCGCGAGATCAAGAACGATCTGCCGCCGGGATTCTATCGCATGCTGCCGAAGCTCGCGGATGGCCCTTTGCAGGGCTATCCGCGCGTCTTTGGAGTCGCCTGGGCACTCGTCGCACACACGGACAGCGCCTTCGACATCGAAAAGTTGACCCGTTTTGTCGAAGCCTATCAGCGGGTGCAGCCGCTGACCATCGGGGAATTGTGGGCGCTCGCCATCACGCTCCGAATTACCCTGGTGGAGAACCTGCGTCGCCTTGCCGATGCAATCGTTGCGCGCCTTTCCGCGAGCCGTCAGGCGGATGCAATGGCGGATCGCTTTCTGGCTGCCGATCACGGGCAGGTTTCCGCAATCCTGCAAAACCTCGATGACGTAGCATGGTCAATTCCGTTCGGAGTTCAACTCGCGCAACGCCTGAGGGATCGCGACCCCAACACGACACCCACACTGCGCTGGCTGAACGACAAGTTGGGCGCCGAAGGTACGACAACGGACCAGATCGTTCGCGATGAAGTGCAGCGCCAAAGCGCCATGAACGTCACGGTTCGCAACGTCATCACCAGCATGCGCCTTGTTTCGATGATCAACTGGGCGGAATTCTTCGAAAGCGTCAGTCCGGTGGATGCGGTCATGCGTGCCGGCAGCGATTTCGCCGCGATGGATTTTCCCACGCGCGACCTCTATCGCCGTGCGATCGAGGAACTGGCACGACAATCCGGCCGCAATGAGACCGACGTCGCCAAATGCGCGATTGCGGCTGCCCGGCGCGCGGATGCACGGATGCCCGAAGTCGATCGTCGCGGCCGCCGCGAATGCGATCCAGGATACTACCTCATCGCGAGAGGGCGGCGTGCGCTTGAGAAAGAACTTGGCTGCAGCCCGCCATTGCGCACGCGGATATTCCGCTTCAATTCCGATTTGGGCGTGACCGGCTATCTGGGCATGATTGCGGTTGTTACGGTGATCGTTTTTGCGCCCGCGTTGCTCGCTGCGGCCGTTTTTGGTCTCGGCGGCTGGATATTTGCCCTGCTTGCGACTGTTGGATTGATTCCAGCCTCCGATGTCGCAATCGCACTGGTAAATCGTGCGATCACACAAAAGATCGGGGCCACTCGGTTACCGGGGCTGGAACTCGCTAAGGGGGTTCCGGCGGAGCTTCGTACCATGATCGCGGTGCCGACGATGCTGGCAAGCCTCGCGGAAATCCGCAAACAGGTCGAGCGGCTTGAGGTTCACCATCTCTCCAACCCGGATGAAAATTTTGTCTTTGCTCTTCTGTCGGATTGGCTCGACAACGAGACAGAGCATGGCGCGAACGACGAAGCGCTTCTCGGCGAGGCGTCGGCGGGTATCGCGCTGCTGAACCAACGGTACGGCCGGAATGACGGTAGCCCACGTTTTTTTCTTCTGCATCGCAGGCGGCTCTGGAACGAGGGCGAAGGAAAATGGATCGGTTGGGAACGCAAGCGCGGCAAGTTGCATGAACTGAACCGTCTGCTTCGCGGCGCCGCCGATACCAGTTTTGTTTCCATTGACGGTCACCCGCCTTCGCTGCCGCCGGGCATCCGTTATGTCATCACGCTGGACGCCGACACCCGTCTGCCGATCGGGGCGGCCACAAGGCTGGTCGGAAAGATGGCCCACCCGCTCATGCGCGCCCGGTTCGATCCGCGCAGCGGTCTGGTCATACAGGGTCATGGCATACTGCAACCGCGCGTGACGCCGTCTTTGCCTATCGGCGACGGAGGTTCCCTGTTTCAACGGGTGTTTTCGGGACCCGACGGGCTTGATCCTTATGCGCTCGCGGTTTCCGACGTCTATCAGGATTTGTTCGAAGAGGGATCCTATTCCGGTAAGGGAATCTATGACATCGACGTCTTCGAGGCGGCGCTGGCGGGACAGATTCCCGAGAATGCGGTTCTGAGCCACGATTTGCTGGAAGGCATATTTGTGCGCGCGGGCCTCGCCTCGGACATCGAAGTGGTCGAGGAATTTCCTTCGCGCTACAGCGTGGCGGCTGCGCGACAACATCGCTGGGTGCGCGGCGATTGGCAGTTGCTGCCCTGGATTTTCGGTTTGGGGCATGACGCGCGCGAGGGGGGAAAGAGAACGACAATTCCCCTGATGGGTCGCTGGAAGCTGCTCGACAATCTGCGTCGTTCGCTGTCCGCGCCGGCGGCTCTTCTGTCTCTGCTGATCGCGTGGCTGCAGCCTCTTTCAATCGCGGGCCTATGGACGATTTTCATTATTCTGACCGTCGCGCTGCCTCCGCTCATTCCTGCGATCGCCGGGGTCGTGCCACGCGGGGGAAGTTTTTCACCGCGCAATCATCTGCGTGCGTTGCGCCGCGATTTTGAATTGGGGTTCCTGCAATGCGCTTTTCTCATAACCTTTCTTGCCCATCAGTCCTGGTTGATGGTCGATGCGATAGGGCGAACGCTCTTTCGTTTGTTCGTTCGTCGCCGGCGTTTGCTCGAATGGGTTACCTCGGCACAGACCAACGACGATTCCCAGTTCGATAATCGCAGTCTTTTGGTGCAGATCGGCGCCAGTCTTGCCTTTGCCTGCGTCGTCGCCGCAGGGCTTTATTTGTCGGCGGAGCACACATGGCCGATCGCGCTGCCCTTCGGAGCTTTGTGGGTGTTGTCCCCCCTGGTGGCACGATGGGCGAGCTTGCCGCCGCCGATCGCGGGGCGCCTGACGATTGAACCGGACGACGCGCAATCGCTTCGCCTCGTCGCACGTCGTACCTGGCGGTTCTTCGAGAAATTCGTGGTCGCCGAAGACAACATGCTTCCGCCGGATAATTTCCAGGAAGACCCGACGCCGGTCATCGCGCATCGAACTTCACCCACCAATATCGGCCTTTATCTTCTGTCGGTGATTGCCGCGTGGGATTTCGGCTGGCTGGGAACGCTCGACACCGTGGAGCGGCTCGAAGCGACCCTCGCGACGATGAACCGCATGGAGCGTTTTCGCGGCCATTTCTACAATTGGTACGAGACGCGGGAATTGCGCGCGCTCGAGCCCAAATATGTCTCGTCGGTCGATAGCGGCAACCTCGCCGGCCATCTGATTGCGCTGGCCAACGGCTGCCGTGAGATCGTTGCCGGACCCATCGGCAATGCGAACTGGACGGCGGGGATCGAAGATCATCTGGCGCTTGTGCGGCAATCGACGCATTTTGGTGCCGGAGAGCGAAACGCTCCGAATCAAGCGAATACGGCTTTGGAAACCGCGATCGAATCATTCGCGGATGTGTTTCGGCAGTCTCCATCGACGCCTGCCGGTATTGGGCGTCACCTCAATAAACTGGCACAAAAGGCCGATGCGCTCAGTGAGCTTGCGCATGCCCAGTCTAAAGGCCGCGACGACGTTGAAGGCGAGAATATCGTCCTTTGGGCGGATGCTTTGCGCGCATCGATTGCCAGTCACGCCCGCGATTTCAAGCTCCTGCTGCCCTGGTCCGACCTGCTCGACAGCGCCGACACACCATCCGAAATTGCGACCGTGCTTGATGTCCCCTCAACGCTTGCGTCCCTATCCGTGCATTGCGAGACGGCAGGGACGATGCTGACCCGTGGCATGCAGCCCGGCGGCGCGCGGGACATATTCTCCGATGCGCTTGCAATGTCCGCGAAGGCCGCGCAATCCATTTCCCACCGCATCGCGGCGCTCGCCGAGCAGGCCGCATCCCTGTTCCATGCGATGGAGTTCGGCTTCCTGTTCGATTCCGATCGCCAGTTGCTTTCCATCGGTTACCGAAGCGCCGACGGCAATCTCGACTCCAACTATTACGATCTGCTTGCCTCGGAGGCGCGACTGGCGAGCTTTGTCGCGATTGCAAAGGGAGACATTCCGGCAAAGCACTGGTTCCATCTCGGGCGCACACTGACGCCGATCCACAGCGGTTCGGCGCTGCTCTCCTGGTCCGGATCGATGTTCGAGTACCTTATGCCGTCACTCGTCATGCGGGCGGCGGAGGGCAGTTTGCTGGAGCAGACGAACCGATCGATTGTTCGACGTCAAAAGGAATATGGCGGCGAACTGGCGGTGCCGTGGGGAATGTCGGAATCCGAATTCAACGTGCGCGACATCGAGCAGACCTATCAATATTCGAGCTTCGGTGTGCCCGATCTCGGTTACAAGCGCGGACTTGGCGAGAGCATCGTCATCGCGCCATATGCGAGCGGATTGGCATCCATGGTCGATCCCGCGGCCGCGGCACGAAACTACGCGAAAATGGCCGGTATCGGAGCATGCGGCGCCTATGGCTGGTATGAAGCCATCGACTACACGCGCGTCCGTCTTCCCGAGGGCGCAAAATTCGCGGTCGTGCGCGCCTTTATGGCGCATCACCAGGCGATGACCATCGTTGGCATCGGCAACGCTCTTCACGACGGCCGGATGCGGACGCGCTTTCATGCCGAGCCGGTCGTGCAGGCGGCAGAACTGCTGCTGCAGGAGCGCATGCCGCGCGACATTGTGCTCGCCAGGCCGCCGCTGGAACAGGAAACCTCAGCGGCGCAGATTGCCAGCCTGGTTCCTCAAATCGAGCGGCGTTACAGTTCGGCGCATTCGCGTGTACCGCGCAGCCATCTCCTGTCGAATGGGATCTATTCGACGATGATAACTGCGGCCGGATCCGGCTACAGCCGCTGGCACGATGTCATGGTTACGCGCTGGCGCGAAGACGTCACCTGCGACGGGTGGGGATCATATATTTTCCTGCGTGATGTTCGCAGTGGCGAAATCTGGTCGGCCGGCTATCACCCGACGGTGGCCGAGCCGGACAGCTATGAAGTGACGTTCGCCGAAGATCGTGCGGAAATCCTGCGTCAAGACGGCACAATTACGACGACACTGGAAATCGCCGTTTCACCGGAAGGCGACGCGGAGGTTCGTCGAGTATCCATCGCCAATCGCGGAACCCGCGCGCGCGACATCGAAGTGACCTCCTACGCAGAACTCGCTCTGGCACGGCAGCCGGACGATGTGGCACACCCTGCGTTTGCCAAACTGTTCGTAGAAACGGAGTTCGAGCCGGATTTGGGCGCAATCCTGGCGACTCGGCGGCGTCGTTCGTCGGGCGATCCCCTCGTGTGGGCCGCTCATCTGGCCGTGGTTGAAGGCGATGCCACCGGCGAAGTGCAGTTCGAGACCGACAGGGCGCGGTTTCTCGGCCGCGGCCAGACCGTGCGTTCGGCGGTCGCGATGACGGAAGGGTGGCCGCTGTCCAACACGTCGGGTCCGGTTCTCGATCCGATCTTCAGCCTGCGCCGTCGCGTGACCATTCCGCGAGGGAGCACGGTGCGGATCGCCTTCTGGACGCTGGTAGCGGCTTCACGCGACGATGTGATCGATCTGGCCGACAAGCATCGCGATGCCATGGCCTTCGAGCGGGCGACCACGCTGGCTTGGACCCAGGCCCAGATGCAGCTTCACCATTTGGGCATAAGTACGGATGAAGCGCATCTGTTTCAGCGACTGGCCAATCACGTCCTTTATTCGGATGCGACGCTGCGGCCCCCTGCGGATGTGCTCATGCGTGGCGCTCGAAAAGTGTCGACGCTTTGGGCGCAGGGGATTTCGGGCGATTTGCCAATCGTCGTCGTTTCCATCGCGGAACAGGAGGACCTGGAACTCGTTCGCCAGCTTCTGCGCGCGCATGAATATTGGCGGCTGAAGCAATTGGCGGTCGATCTGGTGATCCTCAACGAACGCGCTGCATCTTATGTCCAGGATTTGCAGATCGCGCTCGACGCGCTCGTCAGGATGAATCAGTCGATGCCACGGCTTGCAAGCGACGATTCGCGCGGCGCGGTGTTTGTGGTGCGCGCCGATATGATTTCTTCGGACGTTCGCGAGCTGCTGCACGCCTGCGCCCGCGCGGTCCTCCATGGCGATCGTGGAACACTGGCCGAGCAGATCAATCGCGCCCGCGACCTCAAGCCGGCGATTGCCCCGCCTGCCTGGCGCGCGCTGCCGCCACCCGTTCCCGAAGCGGCGCCACCTCCTCCGAAGCTGGAGTTTTTCAACGGGCTCGGAGGATTTGCGCGAGATGGCCGCGAATATCTGACGATTCTCGAAGGCAGCAATCGCACGCCCGCACCTTGGGTCAATGTCATCGCCAATCGGCAATTCGGCTTCGCGGTTTCGGCCGATGGCAGCGCCTTCACGTGGTCGGCGAACAGCCAGCAGAACCAGCTTACGCCATGGTCCAACGATCCAACCGGCGACGCGCCAGCCGAAACATTCTATGTGCGCGACGAAGAGACCGGCGAGGTGTGGGGGCCGACCGCTCTGCCGATCCGCGAGAAGTTCGCATCCTATACCGTGCGCCATGGCCAGGGCTACAGCAGGTTTGAACACACCTCGCACGGAATAGCGCTGGAGCTTCTCCAATTTGTTCCTGTCGATGACGCCGTAAAGATTGCGCGGCTCAAGATTGTCGATCAGTCCGGGCGACCGCGACGACTTTCTGTCACTGCCTATGTCGAATTCGCCCTCAGCCAGAACCGCGCCACGGCCGCGCCGTTTATTGTCACCGAGATCGATGGCGGGACCGGTGCTCTCCTTGCACAAAACCCGTGGAGCGATCAGTTCGGAGGCTGCGTCGCGTTCATGGACATGAACGGGCAGCAATCGTCATGGACGGGAGACCGCACCGAGTTCATCGGGCGTGACGGTTCGCTTGAGCGGCCGCTTGGGCTCGCACCGGGCACAGCATTGTCCAATCGTGTCGGCGCCGGACTCGATCCTTGCGGCGCCATGCAGGCCAAAGTGCGGCTCGCTCCTGCGGGAACGGCGGAGATCGTATTGCTGTTTGGACAAGCTGCTACGAGGGGCGCCGCGCAATCCCTCGTCGCGAAATACCGCAATACCGATCTCGATGCGGTGTTCGGCGTCGTCACCGGCCAGTGGGATGAAATACTGGAGACCGTGCAGGTCAAGACGCCGGATCGCGCTCTGGATATCCTTGTGAACCGCTGGCTTCCGTATCAGGCGCTGGCCTGTCGCGTGTGGGCGCGCACCGGCTTCTATCAGGCGAGCGGCGCCTATGGCTTTCGCGACCAGCTGCAGGATGTGCTCGCACTATGCGTGTCGCGCCCCGACATCACCCGCGCTCATCTCTTGCGGGCGGCCGGGCGTCAATTCGTCGAAGGCGATGTTCAGCACTGGTGGTTGCCGGAATCGGGAAGCGGCATCCGCACGCGCGTCACCGATGATCGCGTCTGGCTGGCCTATGGCGTTGCGCATTATATCCAGGTTACGGGCGATGTCGCGATCCTCGACGAAACGGTTTCCTTCCTTGCAGGACCTGTTCTGCGCGACGGGGAGCGCGATTCGTTCTTCCGCCCCACCATTTCCGAAAAGCGGGCGAGCCTGTTCGAACATTGCGCCCTGGCGCTCGACAAGAGTCTGGCGACAGGCGTGCATGGTTTGCCGCTCATGGGCACCGGCGACTGGAATGACGGGATGGATCGCGTCGGCGAGGGAGGCAAAGGCGAAAGCGTCTGGCTCGGCTGGTTTCTTTGCGCGACGCTTAATGCCTTTTCAGCTCTGGCCGAACGGCATGGCGATTCCGCCCACGCCGCGGAATGGCGGGAGCACGCGGGTGAGGTCAAAGCGTCGCTTGAGCGCGAAGCCTGGGATGGCGATTGGTATCGCAGGGCTTTTTTCGACGATGGAAGTCCGCTGGGGTCCGTGACAAACAGCGAGTGCCGCATCGATTCGATTGCGCAATCCTGGGCTGTCATTTCCCGCGCGGCCGAACCGGCGCGCGCCGCGCGTGCCATGGCAGCGCTGGACAAGTATCTCATTCGGCACGACGAAAAACTGTCGCTGCTGTTCACGCCGCCTTTCGACAATCCGGCGCGGGATCCCGGTTACATAAAGGGCTATCCGCCCGGTATTCGCGAGAATGGTGGGCAATATACGCACGCCGCAATATGGGCGGCGCAGGCTTTTGCGATGCTGGGCGATGGAGACAGGGCCGGCGAATTGCTGGCGATGCTTAATCCCATCCACCATGCCGACGACCCCAGCGCAATTCATCGCTATAAAGTAGAACCCTATGTCGCCTGCGCCGACGTCTATTCCGTGCCGCCGCATGTCGGACGGGGCGGATGGACGTGGTATACCGGCTCGGCGGGCTGGATGTATCGGGTGACCCTTGAGTGGCTGCTGGGGTTTCGCGTGCAGGGTGCGAACCTCCTGCTCGATCCCTGCATTCCACGAAGCTGGCCGGGATTTGAAATCGTCTTCCGCTATCGTTCGGCGCGCTACGAGATTGCGGTCGAAAATCCACTGGGCGTTTGTCGCGGGATTCTCGCGACGAAGCTGGACGGCAAAATACTGACGGCCAACAAGCAGTTGCTGGTCCCTTTGGCGGACGACGGCGCAACGCACACGGTGCAAATCGTTCTGGGATAGGCAGGAAGACGAAATGACCGCAACGATCAGCCCTCTCGCCGGCAAGCCGTCACCGCAATCGCTGCTCGTCAATGTTCCGCGGCTGGTGACTGCCTATTTTTCGCTGACGCCAGATCCCGCGATCGCTGCGCAGCGCGTCGCATTCGGCACCTCGGGACACCGTGGCTCGGCCTTTGCCGCAGCGTTCAATGAAGCGCATATACTGGCCATCGCCCAGGCGGTTTGTCTTTACCGCCGCCGGGCCGGCATCGATGGTCCGCTTTTTCTCGGCATGGACACGCATGCGTTGTCCGAGCCGGCGTTTGCAAGCGCCCTCGAAGTGCTGGCGGCCAACGCTGTCGAGACCATGATCGACGCACAGAGCGGTTACACGCCAACGCCGGTGATCAGCCATGCCATCCTCGCTTACAATCGCGGCCGCAAGACAGGCGTGGCCGATGGCATCGTCATCAGCCCGTCGCACAATCCGCCCGACGAAGGCGGCTTCAAGTATAATCCGTCCAATGGCGGCCCGGCGGATACCGACGTAACCGGCTGGATTGAAAATACCGCGAATGATTTCCTCGGGCTGAGGCTCGCCGGTGTCGCGCGCATTCCATACGAGCGCGCCCGAAAGGCTGCGTGTGTCCATGCTCACGATTATGTCGCTTCCTATGTTTCCGATCTCGCCAACGTCGTCGACATGGATGCCATCCGCGCGGCGGGGGTAAGGATCGGCATCGATCCTTTGGGGGGTGCTGCGGTGCATTACTGGCAGCCCATTATCGAGCGCTACAAGATTTCAGCGACGGTCATGAACGATGTCGTCGATCCGACCTTCCGCTTCATGACGGTCGACTGGGACGGAAAGATCCGGATGGATTGTTCATCGCCCTATGCGATGAGCAGTCTGATCGCCCTGCGGGACAGGTTCGACATCGCCTTCGCCAACGACACCGACGCCGACCGCCACGGAATCGTCTGTCCGTCGGGCGGATTGATGAATCCGAATTGTTATCTCACCGCCGCGATCGCCTATCTGTGTGCCAATCGTCCAGCCTGGCGAAGCGAAAGCGCCGTGGGCAAGACCGTCGTCTCCAGCGGGATGATCGACCGCGTCGCGGCAAAGCTTGGACGAAAGCTTGTCGAAGTGCCGGTCGGATTCAAATGGTTCAGCGCCGGGCTGATCGACGGCTCACTGGCATTCGGCGGCGAGGAAAGTGCCGGCGCCTCGTTCCTGAGGCGCGACGGAACCGTTTGGACGACAGACAAGGACGGGCTGATCATGGGATTGCTTGCGGCCGAAATCACCGCGCGGACCGGCCACGATCCAAACCAGTTCTATGAATTGGCGACGGCGGATCTGGGGAAATCCTTCTACAAGCGGATCGACGCGCCCGCTTCGCCGGAACAGAAAAAGCGTCTCGCCGGCTTGGGCCCCGAACAGGTGAGCGCCACAACTCTCGGCGGTGAGCCGATTGAAGTAAAGCTGGCGCGCGCGCCGGGAAACAATCAGCCGATTGGCGGAATCAAGATCGGCGCGAAGAACGGATGGTTCGCCGCGCGGCCCTCCGGTACGGAGGATGTTTACAAGATCTACGCCGAAAGCTTCCGCAGCGAAGACCACCTGGCTCTCATCCAGCAGGATGTGCAGGCGATCGTCGGGCGCGTATTTGAATCCGCCTGATTGTCCGAACTCATGACAGCGATTCGCGGACTGGGGGTCGCGATCCTGTCGGTCATGGATGGCCTTACCACGCTGGCGGCGATTGCTACTGCCGTAATGACGTATTTGGCGTGGGCCTATCCTCCCCACTAGAGGCGAGCTGACGCGCACCGTGCGGCCGCGCGCTATTAGACAACCCTTAACTGCATCCATGCGACCATTCGAAACGAGAAGGTGCATCTGGGTCAAGCATGTCCGCAGGTTCCGAACTACGCCAATCCGTCAATACCTCGGCAACCGCATCGCCGCGAACTGTTAGCGCACCCCTTTGCTTCGGGATCGCGATACTCCCATTCGTGTTCTCGTGGTTTGTTCTGCGACGCGGGTACAGCTTTCAGGCGCGGGTCGTGGCGTTTGGCTGGCTTGCGTTTCTTGTCCTGATTGTTGTCACCGCTCAAAATCCGGGTTCGACGACCGCACCAGTTTCAACTGCCGCGGCTTCCCACGCACAACCAGCACCGGCACAAGACACGCAAACTGCAAGCACTCCCGCGGCTGCTCCCGAGTCCGCACCGGATAGCAATTGGTCCTATAGCACTGACACGGATGCGATGCGCGGAACTTTGACTCGCACTGCCAAAGTCGAAAGCGAGAACGAGCTGCAATTCGACTTTCCGTACGGGGGCGGCTCGCGCGGTACGCTAGAGCTGCGCGATAAGGCCGGCAATCTAAACGTCATCTTGCTGATCGATAAGGGTCAGTTCACATGCTCGGGTATCATGGACCAAACCGTCGCCGTGAAATTCGACGCAAGACCCATTCAGCGATATGCATGTGCGAATGCATCGGACGGCTCTAGCAACGTCTTGTTCCTGATGTCGGAACGCCGTTTCTTAAAGCAGCTACGCCGCTCGCATCAGGTGATCATCGAAGCGGAATTCTTCCAAGCTGGCTCACAGCAACTCACGTTCAACGTCGCGGGGCTCAAATGGTAATCTCGCAACGCGAGTGCTGCGCTATTTGTAGCCGCGTTCGGCCTGGACAGTTGTGTCGCATTCGGCGTGGATAACACGCGTGTTTTCGCGGGTATAACCAAGTATCGCATCAAGCCGGTCCAGCACGGCATACTTCTCTGGTAGCGGCTTTTCGCAGATGGCACACTTGCCATGTTGCTCGCCCTTTTTGAAAGCCTTGACCGCCCTGCGGTGTCCGGGCTTGCCGCGTTCGTCGTAGCTTAGCTCCTTTTGTATCTTGCGGCGGGAGGCGAATAGCAGCGCGGCGTCCTGCCCTGCCAACGCGACCAGCCTGGAGCGAATATCGTTTAGCAACGCGTTCGCCTTGGCGAGTTCGTCAGCGGTAAGATTCCGGTTTGGCATGTTGACCCAAATTCTAGCCGGCAGCTTAATCAGTCCGGCTCATGGCAATCAGTGAGCAGTTCAAAGTCGGTAGCCGATACTGAAACCACTTGCGAGCCAAGCTCTGCCGCTTTTGTGCAAATTTCCAACAGACGCCGCTGGCGTCTAGTAGCGGTCGTCGCGCACCTTGCGACGTAGCTGTCCTTGTCGCCCCATTCTTCGGTTTGCTCTAGCGGCGAGCGCGCCGTCCCCAATTCCCAGTACTCGCCTATGTCACGCGTAATCTTCTGAATGGCTGCTTCGCACGCCAAAATTACGGAAGCTATTGGAAGCTGCACGCTGGACTCGGTGGCACTTGATTCGCTCATCGGCGCATTATTCCGACTTTGTCGGGTCCAACGTCGCGCGAAGCAAAGCTTGCCGCACGCCTTCGGCTTTACCTTTCTGGCTGCGAATTTCTTCGGGCTTCGCCAACAGCTCGTCTGCCAGCGCGATCAGCGGGTCGTCCATAGTCGTGCTCCTCCTAAGCTTCGTCCGGACGGTGCTGTCACGCCGCGCGCAGGTCCATTCCTCAGCCCGCATTCCGCTAGCCCAGACCTTGGCCCGAGCCGCGTCCCCGGATCAAACTGTGGAGCGCCGTTTCGCTATGGGCGCGACAGGCATTGAGCGCTGTCCCTCGATGCATCAACTCGGACAATGGCCAATGAGAATTACGAGCCCGAATAGCCCTACTGCGCCTCCAGCAACGATCCATCCCGCTATCACCGCTTTACTGATGCCAGTGAGTACTTTGGAGATATACCCTTTCGGTATTTTAGCTATGGCTCCTATTTCGATAGGAAAGACGAAGTGGGGCGTTTTACGCAATTCTTTGAAGCGCTCAACATACCAAGCCTGCCAACGACGCTCGTGTACAGTTATCTTAGTAATTGTTAGGCAAGCTGTACATGCAAGAAAAGGAATCAGGAGCCCCAGCGCTATCAGTTCATATCCGGAGAGTGGTTGGCACGCGCCTGCCGCGGTTTTTGCTAGGAACCAATATGCGATGGACAGCGCGGATTGAATTGTAAGGAGAAACTTTATCCAATTTTGCGCAACATGATCCTGATTGATGATGAGATCGATCAAGTGCTTGTCGTTGTGATGGTCCTCTTCCATATCAACCTCACAGCCCGATACACTCTTTAAGAGGCCCCCGCCTAAGGCAGCCTTGTGGACCGCGCGGGCCACGGGGCGGGAATTGGACCCTGAATTCTGGCACAAAATCTTCGAGTTAGCTTGCCGCTCCCCCAGCCGCTCCCCCGGATCAAGTCGCGCCGAGAGCACTTTCGCTAAGCCACTGTTTTTATGAGCTTAAATGGTGGGCGCGACAGGGATTGAACCTGTGACCCCTCCCGTGTGAAGGGAGTGCTCTCCCGCTGAGCTACGCGCCCCAGAAGGGGAATTTGGGCTGTAGCGAAGGCTGTCGGCGTGGTCAAGCCAAGGCCATGATCGATTTCAAGTACTCGCAACGCTGCCCCGCGATGTTCAGCGCCTTCGTAGAATCGTTTTCAGAATCCGCGGCAATTCCGCGAAGTCGTCTGTCACCGCATCCGCGCCCAAGGTTTCCACGGGGTCGGGTGTGTAGCCATAAGAGAGAAGCACCACGGGAACGCCGGCCGCGCGCGCCGTGGCCACATCGGTCGTGCTGTCGCCGATCATGATTGCGCCCGCGCCCACGCCGCCCAGCTCGTCGACCACGTGCTGGAACACCCGCGCGTCGGGTTTGACGTAGGAGAAGCGCCCCGCGCCGTGGATGGCGCCGAAGAACCGCGTGAGGTCGAGCGTGGCAAGCAGCGGTGCGGCCAGTTCCTGCGGCTTGTTGGTGAGCACGCCCATGCGCGCCCCGGCTTCGGCGAGGGCCCCCAGCGTCGCCTCCACGCGGGGAAACGGGCGGCTTTCGTCGGCGAGATGATCGCCATAATGCGCGATGAAGGCGTCGGTGAGGGCGGCCAGTCGTTCCGCAGGCGCGGGCGCTCCCGTCCGCCGCATGGCTTCGGCCAGCATGGCGCGGGCGCCATGACCCACCAGATGGCGCAAATCCGCGAGATTCACGAGCCGCCGGCCCTCCTGCAGCAGCACGGCATTCAGAGCCCCCAGCAGATCGGGCGCGGTGTCCACCAGGGTGCCATCGAGGTCGAAGACGAGGGCCGCGGAAGAAGGTTCAGGCAACATACCGTTGCAAATCGTCATTTTGCCGGGATCGCGGAAGAGGTTATCGCAGAGGCTCCGGGGTTGCGAAAGGCAAGGTTAAGAGTGAAGGCGCGGGCCGGAATCATTCTGGCGGCGGGGCAGGGCACGCGGATGAAATCCGCGAAGGCCAAGGTGATGCACGCCGTCGCCGGCCGGCCCATCCTCGGCCACGTCATTGCCGCCATGCAGGGCGCCCAGGTGCAGCGCATCGTCGTGGTGACGGCGCCCGACGCGGAAGAGGTCCGTGCCTATGCGGCGGAACAGGGCGCGCAGTCCGTGGTGCAGGACGCTCAGCTCGGAACGGGACATGCCGCGGCCTGCGCCGCCGCGAGCCTCGGCGATTTCGCCGGCGCGGTGGTGGTGAGTTACGGCGATCATCCGCTGTTTACGGCGCAGACATTCGATGCCTCTTTCGAGGCGAGCGAAGCCGCCGGCATGGCGGTCGTCGCGTTTCGATCGACGAACAAAGCCTATGGCCGCGTCATCGTTGGGCGCGACGGCATGCTCGATCGCATCGTTGAATATCGTGACGCGGATGAGGCCGACCGCGGCGTCGATCTGTGCAACGCCGGCATCATGGCGGCGGATTGCCCGAGCTTTTTCCGCTGGGCGGCGAAGCTGCGGAATGAAAACGCGCAGGGAGAATACTATTTGACCGACATTCCGTCCTTCGCCAAAGCCGAGCGCGTGAAATGCGCGGTGGTGACAGCCGACGAAGGCGAAACAATGGGTGTTAACAGCCGCGCCGAGCTGGCGCTGGCCGAGGCGGCAATGCAGCACCGGCTGCGCGCCAAGCTGCTCGAATCGGGCGTCGGCATGACGGCGCCGGAGACGGTGTGGCTTTCCTTCGATACCGTGATCGAGCCGGACACGCTGATCGATCCGTTCGTCGTCTTTGGCCCCGGCGTCACGGTCCGCAGCGGCGCGCATATTCGCGCGTTCTCGCACCTCGAAGGGGCGGAAGTCGGTCCGCGCGCGACCGTGGGGCCGTATGCGAGGCTGAGGCCCGGCACCAGAATCGAAGAAGAGGCCCATATCGGAAAT
>DATCBQ010000011.1:0-16373 GCA_036511745.1 Rhizomicrobium sp. | reverse complement strand
CACTCGCGACGGTTCGGCGCGCGCCGCGCAAATCGTGATCCTCGGCCAGCGCGCCGGCGAGCGCGTAGGCGGCCCCCTCCACCGCGCTGCGAAGCACGTTCGGTTGGGCGCGCAACGCGATCTGCTGCTTGGCCTCATCGGCAAAGTCGCCCAGGATGTCATCGACCCCGGCGGCCGTCGCAGGGCGCATCATCGGCGCGCGTTCCGGCTGCATGTCCTCGGCGACCGAGCCGTCCAACAAACGCAGCGCCCTCTGACCGGCTGCGAGCGACTCCTGCTCGCGGCCCAACAGGCCCGTCAGGCCATCAACCCTGTACCAGCCGAGCGCGAAATCCGGCTTCAGGACGACGGATTGCCTCGCCGCTTCCGCCGCCGCGGATATCCGATTGCTGCTGATAAGCGCATTGCCCAGACCCACCAGAGCCCAGGCGCGCTCGGTGGGCGAGCCTGTCTTCCGGGAGAGTTCGGAAAACACCGCCTGTGCCTGGGCGAGCTTGTCATGCTCCAGCAGCAACACGCCGTAACGATAAGGCTGCGTCCGGGCGTAAACTGCCTCTGCGGCTTGCTGCAGAAGCCGGTCGAGATCGGCGTCCGCCCCGGAGAAACTTTGACCGGCATCGGCTCCTGCCCGCGCCGTGACCGAGAGTTGATTCCCGACGCGAACCACGTCGCCGGCGATACGAGTCTGATGGCCCAGCCATTGATGCAGATAGCGATTGAACTCTCCAATCGAGATGCCGGTATCGGGAATCTGCACCTTGATGTCGTCGCCCCAATTATTGGTGTAGCTGCTCTGCGCGCGCAGCGTATCGGTCTGCGACTGAAGGGCGGCGAGCCTGTCGAGCATCCGGCCGGCGACGACCTCACCCGTCATCCCCCGCGCGGCCAGATCCGGCGGCACGGAAAAAGCCTGGATCACCAATCCGTCGTCACGCGCGGCGCTCCAGATTGCGCCGCCGATCAACACCGCGATCGTGATCATCACGACAGCCGTCGCGATCTCGAACGCCACCTTCATCACCGCGCTTAAATTGCTGAAGCGAATCGACCAGTGTCGCAGCGCCAGCTCGTGCGCGAGCTCCCTCGCCTGAAGGCGGGCCAGGATTATCTGTTCGTCGAGAAAGGCGTCGGCTTTTTCGCGGCTCGCCGCGCTCAGAGCCGTCCATGCCGCACCCTCCGATCGGGAAAAGGTCTTCGACGATTCGCGGTTTTCTTCGTCAGCCATGCGCCCCGCCCCGAGTCACTCCTCCATCTTATAGGGATTTTATGCGGGTGCTTTCCAGTGTTCGCCTCCGTCGGCACTCCTGCGCGGATGTCCTGGCAAGGCTAAGCGCGCGAAAAGCGGCGGCGCACGAAAGCGGGTGGGAGCGATCCGCCATTCGTGCGCCGGCCTGACGAAGGTGTTACCCCCCGTTTCCAGTTGCGGCTGGTCTAGTTGCGGCTGGCAACCCGTCCGCGACGGGACGAGGAGAGTTCGTCCATGGTCACCACGCCGTCATTGTCCCTGTCGAGCCGCGCGAAAAGACGCTCCTGCGGCTCTGCCCATTCCTGCATCGTGATCTTGCCGGTGCCGTCGCGGTCCAACCTTCGGAACACGCGCTCGGAAATGGCGCGCGATTGTGCGAAGAGCATCTGGAAGAACTGCTCCTGCGTCATCGTTCCGTTCTTGGCGAACTGGCCGAATTGCTGCGCGTTCGACTTGTCGAACTCCGCGCGCGTGACCTGCCCGTCCTTGTTCAGATCGTCGGTGTAGCAAATGCTCGTGCGCCCGCGCGCGCCGCCAAGGCCTTTCGGGCTCGAATCGCTCGCGCCTGAACGCGTTGTGCGCGGCGAGCCCGGATCGCGGCTGCGCGACGACCGGCAGGAAACGACGCCCGTGCCGTCGCGGTCGAGATATTCGAAGCGCGAGCGTTCGGCCGCCATGTATTCGTCCGCCGTCAATCGCCCGTCGCCCTTCCAGTTCATGCCGTGGAAGAGTTGCGAAGCCTCCGTGCGCAGGTCTTTCGCATGCGTGCCGGCATATTGATCGAGCGACATCGCCGAACCTCCGCCGGTTGCCACCGAAAATTCATGCGCCAGGGTGCGATTGAATTCGTCATGCGTGATCCGGCCGTCCTTTTTGAGATCGAATTCCGCCAGGAATTTCTTCGCGGCGCGGCCGCGGATCGGATAATCGTCCTGGTATGCTGCCGCGCCGGCGGCCGGCGGCGGTGTTGCCGGCCGCGAAGCGGTCATTTTTGCGACCGCAAATCCGCCGCCCAGAACCAGCGCGGAACCCAACAGCAAAGCATATTGCAGAGAATATTTCATGGAAGTCCTCCTCGTGACGCTGCCCACGGCGCAAGGAGATAGCGTTCGCCCGTCCCGAAACTTTGTCCCGGATCGCAAAATTTGTCGCAATCTTCAGCGATCCCCCGGGGGTTTGCGAAGATTTGAGACAATCGAATATTTGCACTCGACGCGGCGGCGCTTCATTCTGAGGCTGCGAAGAGGTGATCATGCTCAAGGACGAAGCCAAGCCGCATGTTCTCGTGGTCGAAGATGCGCGCGACATTCGCGAACCGCTCGGGCGTTACCTGCGCGAGCACGGCTATCGCAGCTCCACGGCCCCCGATGCGCCGAGTGCGCGCAAGCTGCTGAAAGCAGCCGCCATCGATCTCGTGGTGCTCGATATCATGATGCCGGGAGAAGACGGGCTGAGCCTCTGCCGCTTCATCCGGGAGAACTCCCGCATACCGGTGATCCTGCTGACCGCACGCGGCGAGGAAGTCGACCGCATCATCGGCCTCGAGATGGGCGCGGACGATTACATCGCCAAGCCTTTCAGTCCGCGCGAACTGATCGCCCGCATCGCTGCCGTGCTCAGGCGCACCCAGGCGTTGCCACCGCGCCTGAAGGCGCCATCGAGCGAGCGCGTGCGGTTCGGAGACTGGACGCTCGATACCGGACAGCGCGAGTTGATCGGGACCGACGGCATGGCGACGCCTCTTTCCGGCGGCGAATTCCGCCTGCTGTCGGCGCTTATCGAACGTCCGAAGATCGCGCTGAGCCGCAACCAGCTTCTCGACCTCACCAAGGGCCGCGACGCCGATCTGTTCGACCGCAGCATCGACAACCATGTGAGCCGGCTGCGCAAGAAACTTGAGCCAGACCCCAGGAATCCGCGCTACATCAAAACGGTTTGGGGCGGCGGCTACGTCTTCGCGGTGGAACCCGAGCCGATATGAGATTTTGGCCCGACGGCCTTCGACCGCGCACACTTGGGGCGCAGCTCATTGTCGTGACTGCGACGGCCGTGATCGCGTCCAACATCGCCGTCGGCACCTGGTTCGCGGTCACCGAAGAAAACATGACCGAATCCTCCATAACCGAACGGCTTCTCGACCGGGCCGTGTCGGCGGCAACGCTTCTCGGGGGAATCCCCGCTCGCGAGCGCGAAACCGCGGCCCAGACCATGAGTTCGGGACCGTGGCGCTTTCATCTGCTCTACGGCAAGCCGCTGGTACAACCGATGACCGACGAGGAAGCCCGCTACGCCGTACGCGTTCGCGCCATGCTGCCACCGGAACGGGCCAAACAGCCTGTCATCGTCAGCATCCGGCGCGGCAAGCTGCCGACCGCCCTTGCCCAGGTCCCCGGCAGGGCCCCCGTCGGCCCCATCATGGAAGTGACGTTGCCGGTGGTGCGCAACATGCGGCTGATCACCACGTTCTATCGCCCTCCGCCCGCTCCCTGGCATCTGGAGGCATTCATTGCGGGCATTGTGGCCTTGCTGATGACGTCCGCGGCGGCTGCCTTCATAGCGCGCAGCGTTGCGCGCCCACTGTCCCGTCTGGCGGCATCGGCGTCGGAAGCCGCGCGCGGAGGCTCCGCCTCGCGGGTGCCAGAGGAAGGTCCCGACGACGTCAAGCTTGCGGCGCGCGCCTTCAATGCCATGACCGATCAGGTGAAGCGCACCACGCAGGGCCAGCGTCAGCTTCTCTCCGCGGTGGGCCACGATCTGCGCACGCCGATCACCGCCATGCGCATCACCTCGGAATTCATAGAAGATGGCGATGTCCGCGAACGCATGCAGAAGAACCTGGAGGAACTGCAGGAGTTGACGGAGGCCGTGCTTTCCGCCGCCCGGGGCGTCGGCGGCGAGCAGATGCGAAAGATCGATCTCGCCGCGCTGGTCGAAAGTCTGTGTACGGACCTGGACGAAATGGGAGAGCCGGTGTCGTGGCAGGCGCATGTGGCGGCGCCCGTTTACTGCCGTCCCAACGAGATCAGGCGCGCCGTCCGCAATCTCGTCGAAAACGCCATCGCCTATGGCGCGAAGGCGGACGTGCGGCTCGGTGCGGCCGAGGGACATTACCAGGTGATTGTCGAGGACGAAGGCCCGGGCATTGTGGAAGCGGACCGCGTGCGCGTTTTCGAACCCTTCGTAAGGCTTGAGGCCTCCCGCAATTCGGAAACCGGCGGTTCGGGACTTGGCCTCACTTTGGTGAAAATCATTGCCGAAGGCCATGGCGGCATGATCGAGATCGAGAACAGGGACGAGCGCGGACTGCGCGCCAGCCTTTTCCTGCCCCGCGAACCGGCGAATGCCTGAACGCGACCCGGCTGCAACGACGCAGCGCGGGCGGTAGTGACGCATTTTGAAATTTGCAATGTTCATGCATCGCCCGCGTCTTGTGGGCCTGGGTTGCGCTCGACGCGGACACAAAGCTTGTCCCCTCATGGCGCGTTGGGGATCGAAGCTCGGCAACGGCGATCGATTTTGTGTCCGATCTTGGGTCGCGTCGAAGGCAATCGCATCCAGATAACGACCGATGGTCACAAGCCCTACTTGGAAGCGATTGAGCGTGCGTTTGGTGGCGACGTTGATTATGCCCTGCTTATCAAAGTGTACGGCGAAGCGTCGGAAGGGCAGAGGCGCTGCAGCCCGGCAGTTTGCACCGGCGCTTTCGGCAAACGGATCGAAGGCAATCCCGCCGCGCAACACGTTTCCACAAGCTATGTTGAGCGCCAAAATCTGACGATGCGAATGAGCATCCGCCGGTTTACTCGGCTCACAAACGACCTATTGGTTGGTAATCACCTTACGAAAATGGTAGCATCGCCCCACTCCAAGGCTACTTGGGCAACATTTTTTGGGGAGATTTTCCGATGTTAAAATCAGTCTTCGTTGTGGCCACAACTTTGACGCTTTGGGCAATGCCGACATGGGCGGCCACCGTACCTACGATCTCGGGCAAATATATATCTACCTTCAATGCGATCTGCCAGGCCGTCGATTCGAACCAAGACGGCTTGATTGATAACGGGGCGGAGGTTACCAATTTTGACAGCTCGACTGCTATGCTCCATACCACCGGTTACGGAATCGACGGTTCTCTTGTGGTTTGGCCGGGCGGCACAGCGGGGCTGACTCAATTCAAACTCTCCCAGACCGCACCCTATTCCAACACCGCGACCACACTGACAATCGACGGTATCGTTTATAACGTTGTCTATGGGACAGTGAAAAACGGGATTGCTCAATCGTTGGCGATAAGCGGAATTGGCCCCAATGGCTGCGCGACCGCAATTGCCGCATTTCGGCAGTAAGGCGCATCGTCGGAGCACCCTCTGCGAGTTCGCCTAATTCAGCATGCGTCACTACCCGCCGGCACGCGGTTTGCGGCAACGGCATAACAGCGCCTAGTGTTGCGCGATGCAGTTCGGCCCTGTCTCTCTGTCGTCCGCGCAGGGCGCCATCCTTGCGCATTCCCGGCGCGCGGGCGGCCAGAGGTGGCGCAAGGGGCGCATTCTGTCCGCCGACGACGTCGCAGCTCTGGATCGTGAGGGGCTGCGCGAAGTCGTTGTAGCGCGACTCGATGCCGGCGACATCGGCGAAGACGAGGCCGCTGCTCGCATTGCCGAGGCGGCTGCCGGTCCCGGCGTGCGTGTGGGAGCGGCTTTTACGGGACGCGCCAATCTTTATGCCGCTGCCTCCGGGCTCGCGCGGACCGAGGTCAATGCAATCGCGGCGGTCAATGCCGTCGACGAATCGATCACCGTGGCGACGGTTTCGCCATATGCGCGCGTCGAACCGCAACAAATGCTCGCCACCATCAAGATCATTCCCTTTGCCGCACCGATGGCCGCGGTGAATGAGGTGGTGCGAATCCTGAGCACCCGCGAGACGGTCGGCGTCGCTCCCTTCCTCGAAAAGCGTGTGGCGCTCATCTCGACCGTTCTAAGCGACAGCCGATCGCAAATCCTGGACAAAAACGTCGCTGCCATCGAGACCCGTTTGAAGGTGGCCGGATCGCAGCTCATCTCCGAGCAGCGCGTGGCGCATGAGGAGAGGGCGGTCGCTGCGGCGATAACCGATGCACTGGCTGCGGGCGCCGATCCGATCCTCGTGTTCGGCGCCAGTGCCATCATCGATCGCCGCGATGTCATACCCGCGGCAATCGGGCGCGCGGGCGGCGCAATCGAGCGTTTCGGCATGCCGGTCGATCCCGGCAATCTGCTGCTGCTCGGGCGGGTGAACGCTACAACTGTTATCGGACTGCCCGGATGCGCGCGGTCGCTCAAGCGCAACGGCTTCGATTTCGTGCTCGAACGCGTTCTTGCCGGCCTGCCGGTCGGCGACGGCGATATTGCGGCAATGGGTGTGGGCGGCCTGCTTATGGAAATTGCGACACGACCGCAACCACGCGAGGCGATTCCTGCCGATGTGCCGCACGCTCCCGCCATCGCGGCCGTTGTTCTTGCAGCGGGCCTGGCATCGCGGATGGGGCGCAACAAGTTGACGACGCTGCTCGACGGCAAGCCGCTCCTGAGGCACGCCGTGGAAGCGGCGGTTTCCAGCCATGCGGCGCAGGTGATTGTCGTGACCGGCAAGGACGCCCGCGACGTGGAAGCCGCGCTCGCGGATTTGCCGGTGCGCTTCGTTCGCAACGCCGAATATCGTCAGGGCCTGAGCACCTCCCTCAAAGCCGGCCTTAACGCGGTCCCGGCAGAGATGGATGGAGCGGTCGTGCTGCTTGGCGACATGCCTGGTGTCGAGTCCGTGCTTGTCGACAAATTGATTGCGGCGTTCGATCCGCATGAAGGCCGCGCGATCGTCGTGCCGACGCATGCCGGCAAGCGAGGCAATCCCGTCTTGTGGGCGAGACGCTTCTTCCCCGAGATTCTCGCGCTGCAGGGCGACGTTGGCGCCCGCCACCTGATCGCGACTTACGAAGACGGTGTCTGCGAAGTGGAAGCGGGGGATGACGGACCGCTCGTCGATATCGATACACCCGAAGCGCTGAACGCCTACGCGGCGCGACCGGGGTGAGCGATCCGCTTTACCGCATGGAACTGCTGCGGCTCGCGGCCGAAGCGCATGGCGCCGGTCGGCTTGCGTCGCCCAGCGCCACCGGCACCGCGTTCAATCCGGCCTGCGGCGACAAGGTCATTTTCGATCTTGTGTGTGTGGACGGCCGCGTTGCGGCGATGGCCCACGACACGAAAGCCTGCGTATTGGCGCAGGCTTCGGCCTCGATCCTGGGAGCCGCTCTCAAGGGGGCGGACCGCAACCGTATCGCGCAATTGCGCGACGAGATCGCAGCCATGCTCGGATCGCATGCAGCCGCGCCGGCTGAGCCGTTCGGTGCGTATGCGGCATTCGAAGGCGCGGTCGCGTATGCCAGCCGCCACCGCTGCGTTCTGCTGCCGGTTGACGCTGTACTCGCGGCTTTCGATGCCGACGAAAGCGCGACAATCGCGGGCTAATTTCGTGCGACCCAAACGCCAAAGGGAGGCAACGCCAACACTTCTCCAGAACCGGCAAAGGTCTTCGGCGTATTCGCGAGCAGCATGAACTCGCCAACCTTGGGGTAGGAAAATGCAGCGTCTTGCGCGCTCATATTGAACACGCAAACGACGGTTTCGTCCTCATATGTTCGAAGAAACGCAAGCAGCGGCGCAGGCGCATCGAGGAATTCGATTTCGCCCTGGCGCAACGCCCTGCTGTTCTTGCGCAGGGCGAGAACGCGTCTGGCCCAGTTCAGCGATGAATCCGTGCGACGTTCCTGGTCCGATACGGCAAGAGCGCGGTGTTCCTCCGCGGCGGGAAGCCACGGTGTCGCGGTTGAAAAGCCGAGGTTCGGCGCAGCCGCATCCCAGGGCATCGGCGTGCGGCAACCGTCGCGTCCCGTGTGCAACGGATAGTAGAGATCGCCCACGGGATCCCTGAGTTGGTCGCGCCGCAGATCGACCTGCGGCAGACCGAGCTCCTCGCCCTGGTAGAGCAGCGCCGTTCCCCTGAGGGTGAACAAAAGCGCCAGCAACATTTGCGCCAGGGCGGGCGGTGCATCCGTGCCGCCGAAACGGGTCAGCGTCCGCACCACGTCATGGTTGGAGAAGGCTATGGAAGGCCAATGTTCCGGATGCTCCGCGAGCATGGCGTAGTGCCGACGCACAAAGTCCGGCGCCAGCGTGTGAGCTTCGAGCAGCGCAAACGAATAGCCGGAATGCAGCCCTTTTTCGGAGGACGCGAAACAGCCGCTGCGGCCCGGTTCTTCCGAGAACTCCCCCATCACGAAGCGATCGGGATAGCGCTCCACGGTTCGCCGGATCGCATCCAACGCTTCAATGTTGTCCAACAAGTTGCTGTCGTGAAAGTGAAATTGCAGATTTGGCGCATGTGCCCAATGATATGGCGAGCGCTGCGACTGCGGCACCGGCGGGTTATCCGTCAGCGACTCGTCATGAAAATAAGCATTGGCGACATCGAGCCTGAAGCCGTCCACGCCCCGTGCCAGCCAGCGATTCAGAACGGCGAGCGCCGCGGCGCGCGCGGCCGGATTGCGCCAGTTGAGCTTGGGCTGTTGGCGCAGGAATTTGTGGTGATAATATTGCCGTCTCGCGGGATGATAGGACCACGCCGGTCCGGCGAAGGCGGAAAGCCAGTTGTTTGGCGGGGTTCCATCTTCGCGCGGTGCCGCCCAGACATACCAATCCGCTTTGTCGCCGCCTCCCAGAGCGTCGCGAAACCACGCATGTTCGTCGGAGGTGTGCGCCAGAACTTCGTCGGTCAGCACCTTCAGGCCGCGAGCATGCGCCTCGACAAGCAGCCGGTCGAAATCCGCCGCCGTGCCGTATTCCGGATTGACGGCGTCGTAGTCGGAAACGTCGTAACCCCAGTCCCTGTTGGGAGAGGGATGAATGGGCGAAAGCCAGACGGCGTCAACGCCGAGCGAAGCCACATAGTCCAGCTTCGATATCAGCCCGGCAAAATCGCCGATGCCGTCCGCGTTGCCGTCGGCGAAGCTGCGAATGTAAATCTGGTAGATGGCGGCGCCGCGCCACCAGGGCGCCTGTCCGCTCACACCTCGTCGGCCCGTCTCACGATCTTGTTCACGAGACCATAGGTCTTCGCTTCTTCCGCCGACATCCAGAAGTTGCGGTCGGTGTCGATAACGACCTTTTCGTAAGGCTGGCCAGTCTCGCGGGCGATCTCGCGATTGATGCGCTCGTGCATCTTGATGATCTCTTCCGCCTCGATGGAGATATCCGACGCGGGGCCGCGTACGCCACCCAGCGGCTGGTGCAGAAGAAACCGCGTATAGGGCAGCGCGTAGCGGTTTTCGCGCTGGGCGCCGAGATAGATGTGGGCACCGGCGCTGGCGACCCATCCCGTGCCGATCATCTTCACGCGCGGGCCGACGAAGCGGATGACATCGTGAATCGTGTCGCCGGATTCGACGTGACCGCCTGGCGAATTGATGATGACGCGAATGTCGCCGTCGCCCTCGGCGGAGAGGGCGAGCAGCTGCGCGGTCACCCGCTCGGCCAGCTTCATGTCGATCTCGCCGAAGATGAGCACGGTGCGCGACTTGAACAGCGCTTGCTGGACCGGGGAAATCTGCGGCTCCGGTGGCGAATCGGCCGCGGGCTTTTCTTCTTCGTCGAGACGGCGCACGGGCAACTCCTGGAAAAAAGGGGGATGCGGGCGCATACTAGCCATGCCGCGTCCCGCGTCTACCGGCTCAGTTGAGCAACCGCGGCGCGCAGGAGCGGACCGATTTCGCCGTGCAGGACGAGGTCGGCGATGATGTCCTGGTCGGTCGGCTCGCGATTGACGATGGCCACGCGGGCGCCGTCGCGTTTGGCCATCAGGGGAAATCTGGCGGCCGGATAGACCACCAGGGACGATCCCAGAACCAGGAACAGATCGCAGGCAAGAGTTGCTGCGCGTGCCCGTTCCATTTCTTCCTCGGGCATCGCCTGGCCGAACGAAATGGTTGCCGTCTTCACCAGCCCTCCGCAGACCGGACAATCGGGAGCTTCGCCCCGCTCTTCGAAATGGAGCCGGATGGGTGCGAGCTCCAGACGATGGCCGCAATCCAGGCACTTCGCATAACGCGTGTTGCCGTGCAATTCGATGATCCGCTCCGCCGGTATGCCCGATTCCTGGTGCAGATTGTCGATGTTCTGCGTGACGACATGGCTAGCGCGTTCCATCGCCACCAGCCCGGCGACCGCGATGTGCCCGGCATTCGGCTTGACGGAGGCGAAGGTGTCCTCCATCGCGAAGCGCCGCCGCCAGGCCTCCTTGCGCAACTCCTTCGAGCGCAGGAAATCGTCGAAATCGATCGGCGCCATGCGCGTCCAGATGCCGCCCGGCGAACGGAAATCGGGAATGCCCGATTCCGTGGAGATGCCGGCACCGGTGAAGACGACAACGCGCCGGACTTCGCCGAGAAGCCTTGCCAGCCGCTTCGAACCGTCACGCGAGTCTTCGCTCAGGAGAGGTTCCCCGCATCCGGCCGCCGGGCCGGGACTCCCTACTTCACACTGCCGCAATCCGCCGACAGCCATTTTCCTTCAAAGCTGTTGCTGACATTCATGGGGTGACCGTTGGCTTCGCCGCTTATTGTCGTCGTGCCGGCATAGTGCTCGTCGCCGTCATATGTCACCGAAAAATGCCCCTGGCCCTGGAACTCGCCGGAACAGATCTCGTCGCCGCTGAAATTGTGAGCCGACATACGGACATTGGCAAAGGTGCAGCTCTTGCTGTGCGCCGGCGGCGGGGCGTCGGATGCGGCTTCCGCGGCCGTCATGCACCGCTGCATGGTCGTCGTGTGTCCCATCGGCATGTGCACGCCCATGGCCTGCATCTGCGCCATCTGTGCAGGAGGGATTTGCGGCATGTTCGGCATGTTCATGGTGAAGCTGACTTCCCACAGACCCGCCTTTCCGTGCGACGCCAGCGCCAGCACCGGCACCAGCGCCATTCCCGCAACCGCAACCCCCACAAGACGCATTCCATTTTTCGAGATCATGATTTCCCTCCCGTAGCGCCGCGAATGCGGCACCCGCAAAATGCTGGCACGAAATGCAGTCGATTGGAACCTGCGCCGGGCCAACTCGCGGCCAGCCGTATCGAATCCGTGATGATCGTGACACCTCCCTGCGTAACTACTGCGCTGCGTAAGAGGCTCCGGAGCTATTTCTCCGAAATAATGCCAAATATGAATCAAGTCGACTGATTAGGAGGGTTAGGAGGGATCCGCAGGATTCGCACGGCGTCCGCCGCTGCGATATGCAGCCAAAGCGGACGCCGCGCCCGGGCAGTTCAAAGAACGTGCCCGCTCTCATCATCGACAACCCTGAACGCACCCTCGGCACTCCCGGACGGGCCGTGGCCCGAACGGCTCAAGCATGGAGGCGTGCTCGCGACGCGGAATCCGTTGTTGTTGTTCCGGTTGGTCGTGGTGTTCCTGTTGCGGTTGGCCGAACGGAGATTTCTGGGGTTGTTGTTCCAGGAACCGCCGCGCAGCACGCGCTGGCCACAGGGGGCTGTCAAGGCTCCGACAATGGATCGAACCATCCATCCTCGAAGATCGCATGGCGCAAGCGCCAAGTGTCGGCATGGGAGGCGTGAGCAATCCATGCGCCCACGCGCTGCTTTACGGCATTCCGTTCGATGGTTCCGGCGCACCATCTGTCGCGCATCGAACGCAGCCGGTTGCGAAAACGCCTGACATTGTTCTCCGGCAGACGCCTGCACCCACCGGACAGCAGGACGAAACCAAGGAAAGTGGCGGGTTCGGCCGTTGGCACGACGAAAGTCTTGCTGGCATGCAGGCGCAAACGGCGCCCCTCGAGAAACCGCGCGATACGTGCTTGCCATAGCAGGAGCACTGCAGGATCGTTGTGAAACAGCGCGAAGTCGTCCACGTAGCGGACATAAGGGGCGCGAAGAACCTCCGTCGCGAAATGATCGAGTGGATCGAGATACAGATTGGCAAAAAACTGACTGGTCAAATTGCCGATGGGCAGACCGCGCCGACGGCTGAACGGCGCGAATAAATCGTCGCCCGGAAAATGAAGATTCACGGGCTCTTGCGGGTTTGAGCCGGCGACGATCTTGTCCATCAAACTGAGCGTGCGGCTGCATGCGATCCGTCGCCGGAAATCCGATTTGAGAAAATTGTGGTCGATAGCGGGGAAATACCGATAGATATCGCAGCGCAAGACATGGGCATGCCGATTGCGGTACCGTTCGTATGCCGCCACGGCCCGGTGCGTGCCCTTGCGCGTCTGGTTCGCAAAACTATGGGCGATAAATCCCTTCGCAAAGATGGGATCGACGACGGCGCATAAGGCGTGATGCACAACGCGGTCGCGGAACGGAGCGGCGGAAACGATGCGATGCGTGGGATCGAAAAGTTCGATCTTGACATAGCGGCCGGGCCGATAAGAGTCATGGTTCAGCTCCCGCTCGAGGGACAACAACTCCGTCTCAAGATTCGCCATGAACGCCGCGCCGCCGGGCTTTTTGCGCTTGCCACGAATGGCACGCTTCGCAGCCCGCAATAGCGCCTGAAAGTTGATGATATCCGCGAAGAGTCCATCATGCTTCGTGGGCATCGTGGGCCTTTCGCCAGCCCCCGATCAGGCGTCCGATTTCGTCCAGGCTCCGCGCCGCATGCTCGTATCGGCGTAAATCCAAATGGCGCAGTTCCGAAGCCAATCGGAACATAATGCGCAGCTTCTCGATTCCGAGATTTGCCGACTTAAGACTGTCGCCACGAGCTCTGACATAAGTCGCCTCGATCAACCGTTCGAGAACGTCGAGCGCAGTAGTCTGGATACGGTCTCCTAGCAGGAATTTCTGGCTGCGTGGAAATTTCTCGACCGTAGGAATCAGCCAAAGCTGAAATCGGTATGCGGCTTCAAGGGCCGGTCCAGTGCGTCGAACCGCCGCCCCCCGTCCGCATGTTTGCCATATTCGTCATCGTGTGCGGTACGTCTGGATGCTGTGCTGTCAGGACTAGCCGATTCTCCAAGGGGGCTCACGCCCCCTTGGAACCCCCTGGAGATAAAGAGTTGAGGATAAAAGAGGTTAGAGTGTTCTCGCGACGCGGAATCCGTTGACGCTGACCCGGTCGGACGAGGTGTCCCAGAAGCGGTTGGCCGAACGGAGATCTCTGGGGCCGCTGCCCCAGGTACCGCCGCGCAGCACGCGCTGGCCACAGTCGCCAGATTGCCAAACCGAACCGTTCAACAGCGCGCCCTCATAACTCTTATTATAGCAATCCTGCGTCCACTGCCAAACATTGCCAAGCATGTCATAAAGACCGAACGCATTGGCCTGAAACGACCCTGCCGGCGATGTATACAGCCATTGGTCGCGTCCCGCTACGAGACCATCACAACAACCGTCCGTACTATAATTCGCTTGCTCATGGCTTGCAGAGTCGCCCCAGTAATAGGCGGTCGCCGTGCCGGCACGTGCCGCATATTCCCACTCGGATTCCGAGAGCAGCCGGTACGAATGTCCCGTCTTTAGTGATAGCCATTGCGCGTAAGCCATTGCGTCGTCCCAGTTCACGCATACGACCGGATCGCGTCCCGTTTGGGGAAATCCCGGATCGCGCCAGTTGCGGCCCTTGGTGTCGTTAAAGCGGTGCGATGAAGGATCGAATGCGAAGCAACTATCCGGATCTTGCCGATTCGTCTCCGCGGCGAACTCCGCATACTCGTCCCGCGTGACATCGAAGGCCCCCACGGCGAGCGAGTAGGCGATTGTGACCCGGTGCTGCGGACTTTCGTCGTCCAACCGCCCCTGCTCTGACGCAGCCGAGCCCATCGTGTATTCTCCGGCGGGGATCACGACCATTTGCGGCGCTGCGGGCGCATCCCAGATTTCCGTTGGCGCGCCTGCTACATGGAAGATCGCCGGTGGCTGCATCAGCGCCGGATCGGCCGCGGCAGGCAACCCCTGGAGCGCCGTCTTCGCCTTGAATGCTTCTGCTCCCGCTCCGCCCAGCGTCGCCGCGCGCGACATGTATTCCGCCGCGCCTGACTGATCGCCCTGACGCATCAGGCTATCGCCCAGATAATAGTTCGCTGGACCATTGGCGGGGTCGATATCGAGACCTTGCCTGAACGCCGCCGCTGCGGATGTAAAATCGCCCGACTTCCACAAACTGATGCCGGTATCGAATAAGGCGAGCGCCTGCTTGCGCTCGACAGGTCGCATCGCGCGCGAGCGGGCAAGGAGGTCGCGATATCTCGGGTCGGTGCCCCGCGCCTGATGTTGTGCGACAAGCGCCGCCGTCTTCGTCTTCAGGTTCGTGATTTGCGCTTCGACGCTTCGATGCCCTGTCTGCCATTGAGCGAATTGCGCCTGACGTTGCGGCAACCAGGCCGATTGATCGTCGGCGCAGGCGGCAGAACCCGAAATCATTAGCGCGGCCGCGACAACCGCAATTCTAAACATCCGCCCCATCTCCCCAAAAGCCACTACCGCTCGCCGGGTTGGATTTGTGGAGCACAAACCATTTCGCCCTGCGGACTGCGCGTCCATTTACCGTGCGGCGGCCCGTGTACGCATTCGTCCCTCGTCTGCACTGACGGGTCAGATGTGACCGAAGTCGGTTTGTGTGATCGGGCCGGCGTCGTCGCATAAGATTCCTGAGCCTGCGCGAACGGGTCACTTGCATCAGCTTCTGCCGGCGACGGAGATTGAGGCGCGGCTCCGCTGGCGTGTTTTGCGACCGCGCCAGCGACATTCAATGCCAATCTGCGGCATTGCTTTGCGGCGTGGCCCTCGGCCTCACATTTCTGTTCGACTTGCTCTATCAAGTCGCTCTTGCAATCTGTTTCGCTCCTTCCATTCGCCAGGCAGTTCTGAAAAGAATCCTGCAGTTCAGTCGATGAGCCACTCCAGCGTGAAGGAGTTTCACCTGGAGGTTCCGACCAACAGCCCACGGCAGTCGCGGACCCGTGATGTTGATCGGGGCAAGGATCTTCAGCGGCCTGCGCGGCGGCAAAGGGATCGGGCTCATTGGATGCAACCTGCCCATCGGCACCCCCGAACGGGTCGGGGGTGTTTGCGCGGCGTTCGTCGTCGGCGGCAATGGCAGCTTCGTGTTCGGCTTCTTGGCGTCGAAGCTCGGCCTGCCGCGCCGCCTCCTGCTGGTCCGCTATTCCGGCTTGACGTTCGTCTTCTTGCTGTTGCTGAAGAAGACGTTGTTGCTCTTCTTCCTGCTCCTGCTGTTGTCGCGCTTGCTCCTTGTTGCACTGGTCAAGATCAATCAGACTGCCCCCCAGCGTGCCCAGACTGCTCGCGAGCGCACCGCTGCGGCCAAACAGTGTGCCGCCCACTGTGGCGCCGAGCGAGTTTCCGCAATTGTTGGGCACCGCGTAGACCGAAGTCGGCACCGAATAGGTTCGACGCGCGGTTGAGGATGATATTCCAGGGCGGGGAACACAATGACCGGTCGTGTTCGTGTCCTGGAAAAAGTCCATATTGGCTCTTTCACAAGGAACACAGACATTATAGAGCGGATTCCCGAGCACAATTGATGAGCAAGACCAATTGTCACTCTTGTACCATTGATTCAGATCGTGGCCGGGATCGGCACTAGCGGACGTTGAGATCGTGTCTATGACGAGTGCGACAATGAACGCGCACATCAACACGGCGAAAGTTTGGAGAAATTTGCTCAAGTTCCGCGCCCTCCGCGACGGACAGGGCGGCCGCGCGCTGCAATATCTATTTGAAAATCCGAACCGCCCCGCATATTGGCCCCCGTCACCTTAGCATCTCTACTCTTGCCCCTGATAGCTAGAAGATCAAGGAAGGTCGCCGTCAAATCGCCGCCGCTCCGCCTTCTCCCCTAACTCCGGTGATGGTGTCTTCCGCCGGGCAGCCCTGACGGCACGTGGCCGGATACGCCGGCCGCCGATCGGTTCGATCTTCTCGCATTGATCATCGAGGACAACGAGCGCAAGCGCTGGCCGATCGAACCGCCCAACTGGCAAGAACATGCGGGCTGGAAGCCCGCGCTCCGAATGTGGCTGGCGCGCCCTAGGGGAGTCGAACCCCTCTTGCAAGA
>DATCBQ010000010.1:0-11805 GCA_036511745.1 Rhizomicrobium sp. | reverse complement strand
TGCCCGATGTTTGCGGGCCGTGTGGTGCGCAACGTGAAGAACGGGCCGAGTCCGGCCTGGCTGCAGGAGCGGCTCCGCGCCATTGGCCTGCGCCCCATTTCCGCGCTCGTGGATGTCACCAATCTGATCGCAATCGACCGCGGCCGGCCGCTGCATGTCTACGATGCCGACAAACTCACGGGCGACATGCGCGCCAGGCTGGCGAAAGCAGGCGAATATTTGCGCGCCCTCGACGGCAAGACCTACACGCTCGATTCCGACATTTGCGTGATCGCCGACGACGCCGCGGTCCACGACATCGCCGGCATCATGGGGGGAGCGCAATCGGGATGCACCGAAGCGACGCGCAACGTCTTTATCGAGTCGGCATATTTCGACGCGAGACACATCGCGGCCACGGGACGCAGGCTCGACATTCTGTCCGACGCCCGCTACCGTTTCGAGCGCGGCGTCGATCCCGAATTCGTGGTGCCCGGGCTCGAACTGGCGACGAAATACATTCTTGAATTTTGCGGCGGCGAGGCTTCGCGGATCGTGGTGGCCGGAGCGCCGCCCGCATGGCGCCGCGCGATCGCGTTCTCGCCCGCCGCGGTGAAACGGCTTGCCGGCTTCGAGGTGCCGCGCGCGGAAATCCTTCGCATCCTGACGAGCCTCGGCTGCGAGATCGACGACGGCGAGCCGATGCGGGTCACACCGCCATCCTGGCGCGGCGACATCGAAGGCGGCGCCGATCTGGTGGAAGAAGTGGTTCGCATTTACGGCCTCGATCGCGTCCCCGCCATCCCCATGCCGCGACCCCATGCGGTCGCCCGCGCCGTGCTGACGCCGGCGCAACGGCGCGTCCGGCTGGTGCGCCGGGCGCTGGCGGCGCGCGGCTTCAACGAAGCGGTGACCTATTCCTTCATCGCCCGCGAACAGGCGAAACTGTTCGGCGGCGGCGACGCGGCGCGCCAGATCGAAAACCCCATTGCCGCCGAGCTTGATGCCTTGCGGCCGAGCGGCTTGCCGTCGTTGCTGGCCGCCGCACAGCGCAATGCCGCGCGGGGATTTTCCGACGCGATGCTGTTCGAAATCGGCCCGCAATTCGAAAGCGGCGTGCCGGGCGCGCAAAAACTGGTCGCCGCCGGAATCCGGACCGGCGCCGGCGCGCGCAGCTGGAGCAGGCCGGCGCATCCGCCCGACGCCTTCGACGTCAAGGCCGACACGCTCGCTGCGCTCGAAGCCGCGATGGGAGCCGCGATGACGGCGCCCATCAAAAGCGGCGCGCCCGGCTGGTATCATCCGGGCCGCTCGGGCACGCTGGCATTGGGACCAAAGACGCTGGCGATTTTCGGCGAACTGCATCCGCGCATTCTCGCCGCCTTCGACCTGAAAGGCGCCGCGGCGGCGTTCGAGATTTTTCTGGATGCGATTCCCGAACCGAAGAACAAGAGCAAAACGCGCGGCGCCTTCGCGCCATCGCCATTCCCCGCGGTCGAGCGCGACTTCGCGTTCGTGGTCGACGAACAAATGGCGGCCGAAGAGATCGTCAAGGCCGCCCGCAACACCGACCGCGCGCTGATCGAGCGGGTCGAGGTGTTCGATGTCTATCAGGGCAAAGGCGTGGCGGACGGCAAAAAGTCCATCGCCATCGCCGTGCGCCTGCAGCCCAAGGACAGGACCTTGACCGACCCCGAAATCGAAGCCGTGGCGCAGAAAATCGTCGCCGCCGTAACGAAAGCGACGGGGGCAACCCTGCGGGTCTGAGGCTGCCGTTTTCCTGTTTATCAGGCGAAATACAGGGGAGTTTTGCGCAGCGCCTGTTATTGGCCCGGCGATTTTACGACTCTGTCAATCAAATCAGACGCTTAAGTACGCTTCTGTTTCCCCCGGGAACAGGCGCTGTCCGCCTGTTCCCGCCTGTTGTAACAGGCGGGTGACCCTAACCCCTCCTCACCATGGCCGGCCTCCGAGCCGGCCACCCAGCAAGCGCGCGTCCGCGCGCTGAAAGCTTGGGCGGGACGGTACGAGAGTCATCGCTCGCGACGCTCGCGCGCTGGGTGGCCGGGTCGAGCCCGGCCATGGTGAAATGGGGGGTCACAATCGCGCCACGGCGCACGGGAAAACCCAGGCTCTCGCGGGAGGCATCCATGATCCGGAAGTTGGATCTCGTCCTTGTCGGCGGAAGTTTCGCGGAAAGACTAATTACGAAAGACCAATTGCGGTGACACGAACTGCATTTCCCCAGGAGAATCCAGGATGCGGTGCCGTCAATTGGGAATTGTCGTTCATGTCACTCCTCTACGTGCGCCGCAAGGCTCATGTTTTGTCTTGGTAATCCGAGCCTAACTGGTACGATCTTCACCAGACAACGAGGGAGGGGTCATGCCGTTCTCCATGACAGGCTGCCGCAGAGTATTCGTCGCCGCCGCAGTGGCTCTGGGCTTTGTCGGGTTCCATGAAGGCGCTCGCGCAAGTGGCGCCGAAACCGTGCTCTATTCCTTTTGCACACAGCCGAATTGCGCGGACGGCGCCGACCCCGCTGTACCACCCATCATGGATCAGTCAGGCAATCTCATCGGCACTACCTTCTACGGAGCTAACACTGCCTGCAACAGTGGCGCAGGTTGCGGTACCGTGTACAAGCTCGTCCCGAATGGTGGAGCGACAGTCCTATATACCTTTTGTAGCGCGCGGAAATGCAGGGATGGCGCCCAACCCGGCATTCTGATCGCAGACAGTGCGGGCAACCTTTACGGCACGGCTGCAGGAGGAGGGAACGAACTTGGCGAGAACAACTGTCCTGACCTCGTTGGATGCGGCGTCATTTTCAAGCTTTCGCCGGACGGGGCAGAAACCGTTCTCTACACTTTTTGTAGCCAGCCGAATTGCCCGGATGGAGCTGAGCCCGGCGCCTTGATTTCGGATGGCACCGGCGATTTCTACGGCCTCACATCACTTGGCGGTGCTAACATGAATTGCTCCGTTGGATGCGGCACAATCTTTAAGCTCGCGGCAAACGGCACTGAGACCGTGCTTTATTCCTTCTGTAGTCAATCGAACTGCACGGACGGGAATTATCCCGTCGCAATGCTTTTGGATCCCAGTGGCAATTTTTACGGTGAGACTGCGTTTGGCGGAGACCATGGCTGCAACTGCGGCGTTGTGTTCAAGTTTTTAACTGATGGCACCGAAACGGTACTTCACACATTCACCGGTGGGAGCGACGGCGGGTTACCTTCTGGTGGCCTGCTGGAGGATAGCGCGGGTTATTTGTACGGTGCAGCGCAGGAAGGCGGGGACAAAACTAACTGCTATTCGGGGTGTGGCGTCATCTTCAAACTTTCGCCAGATGGCACGGAAACGGTAATTTACACATTTACCGGCGGGAGCAACGGCGCCTACCCGACCGGCGGCTTGATCGCAGACAGTGCGGGCAATCTTTATGGCACGGCTTCAGGAGGAGGGAAACTTGACTGCAGAAAGGTAGTTCCCCGAAAATCGGGGTGCGGTGTCATTTTTGAAATTTCACCGTCTGGCGCTGAGACGGTGCTCTATAAATTCAAGGGCGTGACAAAGGACGGCTCATACCCTGCGGGCGGTCTGTTCGCGGACAGTGTCGGCAATCTCTATGGCACGACGTTTACAGGCGGTTCGAATACCGGCTGTTTTTATCATGGTCGCGGGTGCGGGACCATCTATGAACTCAAGGGGCAGATGATCGTGAAGTAAGGATCGCCAGCATCTGTGTGCCAGCGGAGGCGCGATTAGGTAATTGCGGTGACACGAACTGCATTTCCCCAGGCGAATCCAAGATGCGGTGCCGTCAATTGGGAATCGTCGTTCATGTCACTGGAACCTCGCTTCTGCGTAACGGCGGCTCATGCTATTCCGAAGAACCTGGGGTGGAGATTTTGTGGCATGGCGAAGCTCGTCTTCGGATTGAACCAGTCCCTGGACGGCTATGTCGACCACCTTGAAATGCGGCCGGACCCCGCGCTCTTTCGTCATTTCATTGAGCAAGTGCGCGACCTGACCGGCAGTGTGTATGGCCGGCGCATGTACGAGGTCATGCGTTATTGGGACGAAGACCGTCCTGAATGGAGTTTGGAGGAACACGAGTTCGCGGCGGCGTGGCGGCGCCAACCGAAGTGGGTCGTGTCGCGCTCGTTGAAGTCAGTCGGCCCCAACGCCACACTTGTCGGGGATGACATCGCGGCGGTGATCCGCGCGCTGAAAGCCACGCTCGTTGGGGAGATCGAAGTCGCCGGACCAGACTTGGCGCGAAGCCTGACGGACCTTGGTCTTATCGATGAGTATCGACTCTACTTCCACCCCGTCGTGCTTGGTCGCGGCAAGCCATTCTTCGCCGGCCCCCGGCCACCGCTCCGCCTTGTGGCCAGTGACCTGATTGGCGAGGACGTGATGAGGTTGACGTATGTTCCTGCTTAATCGCGCCACGCGCGCCCCACGGACTGCGTCGACGTAATTTTTCAACATCCTGATTACCGTGACACGAACTGCATTTCCCCAGGAGAATCCATAATGCGTTGCCGTCAATTGGGAATTGTAGTTCATGTCACTGGATTTAGCCAACGCATTCCGAAAACGCTCTAGGAATCGTAGTTCATGTCACTGGATTTGTTTGAACGGCATGGGAGTGGACCATGATCTCAAAAACGATTACGACCGGATGGAATGCGCAAGAACGTTCGGGTTTGATTCCTCCGACAGGACTGGCCAACACCCGTTACGGGTAATTCGTCTTTTCTTCGATCAGGCACTTGCGGCGGCTCGTGGCGTCAAAGGCCACCTTCCAGACATGGCCGAGCTTGGCATCAAAGAGTGGGGCGATAAGCTTGAAGAACATGCCAAACGGTTTAAGCTACAAAAGCGCTGATCTCGTGTGACGGTCATGGAGGAAAGGAGGGTAAGGTGCTTATTCACAATTACGGTCTTTTCTGGCGGCGGAGCGATATATTTTGGGGCCGAGCGAAAGTGTCAGGGCATTTGCGGGGATATCCAGCACGGGGCGCATTTCGAACGGTAGATTTTAGGAACCAACAGGGCGTCTACTGCCTCTATGACGACAACTTCCATTTGGTCTATGTCGGTCAAGCGGGGGCAAATGATAACCAACGCATGTTTGATAGATTAAAGCAGCATAGAACTGACGCACTTGCGGATCGCTGGCAGCGATTCTCGTGGTTTGGAATTCGATGGGTAACTAAGGGAGACAAACTTGCTGCTGAGGCGGACGGCGCGCACACGACCGCTGGCAAGGTGTTGAACCACATAGAGGCAATTCTCATAAGTGCCTCAGAACCTCCGCACAATCGGCAAGGCGGCCGATTTGGCGGTGAAGTAATGCAGTACCTGCAATATAGAGACGAGGCGCTTGGCCCGGATCAAATGCAAATGATGCGCGATGTATGGAGGCAATCGAAATAACGGCTCATCTGGCTGCATCATGCGCCGTCCAAAGTGAAACAAGTGTGTTTACGAAAGTTGAGTTGAATGCAACTTAAGGGAATTTCCATCTCAGCGCGTTCACCCGCGATGCGAAATGGCAATTCCGCGCGCTGCAAGAGGCATCTCACCGCCTGCTCGCTGCCACATCCGCGATGAAGAGCCAGCCCAAAACCGGATAAGCCACAATGGTTGCCGCAAGCTGCGCGGCGACGAAGGCCGGGGCGGACGCGGGAGCGATCCCGGAGAAACTGTCCGTGAGCATGCGGGCAATCGTGACGGCGGGATTTGCGAACGATGTTGAAGCCGTGAACCAATACGCCGACGCGATGTAGAGGCCCACCAACGCGGGCGTCAGCGCGGGCGAAAAGCGGATCGAGCCGGCGATGGTCGCGAGCAAGCCAAAGGTGGCGATGAATTCCGCAAGCCATTGGGCCGGGCCGTCGCGGAGCTTGGTCGATACCTCCGCCAGCTTCATTGCGAACATCGCATGGGCCAGATAGACGCCCGCAACCGCTCCGGCGACCTGGATCAGAACATAGCTCAGGCCCGTCGCCGGTCGAATCTCGCGCCGGATGGCGAAATACAGCGTCACCGCCGGGTTGAAATGCGCGCCGGAGATTGGCCCGAAGATCGAAATCAGCACGACAAGCGCCGCGCCGGTCGCGAGCGTATTGCCGAGCAGCGCGAGGGCGACGTTTCCGCCTGCCAGGCGCTCCGCCATGATCCCGGAGCCGACAACCGCCATCAGGAGGAAGGCTGTTCCCAACCCTTCGGCGGCGATCCGGCGCGCGATGGCGACGGCGGGTTCGCCCGGATGGATCGACGCCGCGACCTCAGTTGCCGACATGCTTGCCGATTTCATCGAGTCGTTTCTTGAGCGACATGCGGTCCAGACTCCTGCCCGGGAGATTCGCGAATAGCGCAATCCGGCGCTCCAGGAGGGGCGCTCCGGCACTTCGGATCGCATCACCGTCGCCCCTCAGCAGCAGGCGGATTTCGCGCCGCAGGACGAAGGCGTGGGCTCTGGTGCCGGTTCGGCCTCGCCGTAGGTCGTGGCTTCGCCAAAGGTGTAGAACGTCTCCCAGCGGACGCCGGACGGATCGTTGACCCACGCCTTGTTCGACTCTGCATAGCAGCAGGTTGTTGCTTCCTGGTCGCGGGTGGATTCACCGGCCGATTTGAGCCGACCGGCAATTTCGCGAAGCTCGCCGTCCGTTTCGACCTGAATTCCGAGATGATCGACTCCGGTGTTCTCGCGCCGGGAAATCGCCAGATTGACCTTCGGGTCATCCAGCATCCATTTCGCATAGTCGGGTTTGAGGACGCCGGGCCTGGCTCCGAACAGGGTCGAATAGAACCCGATGGAGCGGTCGAGATTATCGACGGCGATGTGAACGTGCAGGCGCTTCACGGCGGACTCCCTTCGATGGTTTGCAGCAAGAGGCGGCGACCGCAGCGAGCGGCGCGCAGATTTCCGCGCGGCCGCCGCAGCAATCCTGCGTCAGGAAAATCAGCAGGTTGCTCATGGCGGAAAAATCGACGGAATAAATAATCGAGCGTCCGTCGCGCCGCGCCCGGATCAGCCCGGCATTCGAAAGAAGCAGTAGTTGGGCCGACATGGTATTGGGAGGCGTGTCGAGCTTTCGTGCGATCTCTCCGGCAGGAAGGCCCTCCGGCCCCGCTTTCACCAGCAGGCGAAAGACTTCCAAACGAGCGTCTTGGGCCAACGCCGAGAGGCGTTTCACAGCGTCCGTTGTTTCCATATTTCATTGATTCCGGAAATGTCGGAATAAGTCAAGCGGAATTTTGCCGAAAGGTAATTGCGGCGACACGAACTGCATTTCCCCAGGAGAATCCATGATGCGGTGCCGTCAATTGGGAATTGTCGTTGATGTCACTGGATTTATAAAAAACCTGGCCGACCCGTCACTCCCTGGTCATGCGGGGCGGGTGTGAGTGCTGCATAATGGCGCTGTTCTCGCCGGTTTTTTCAGGCGGGTGACCCTAACCCCTCCCTCACCATGGCCGGTCGAGCCCGGCCATGGTGAAATGGGGGGTCACAATCGCGCCACGGCGCACGGGAACACCCAGGCTCTCGCGGGAGGCATCCATGATCCGGAAGTTGGATCTCGTCCTTGTCGGCGGAAGTTTCGCGGAAAGACCAATTGCGCTGATACGAACCGCATTTCCCCAGGAGAATCCATGATGCGGTGCCGTCAATTGGGATCGTTCATGTCACCGGATTTATCAGCCAAATTCGATCATTGCGCAATGAACGCGATACGTTACCTCCATTGAGCGGCGGGAGGTACTGTACCAACTTAGGCGATTCGCCCGGAAGGCGAAAAAGAGGGTGCTCGCTTCACTTCGTGATTCGCGGATGGCCGCGAGGAAGATGGCGTCCTTGGCTTTCGGATACCTCTGCAAAAGGCTATCGTCCACTGAAGCCCGGGTTATTTTGGGAGTGTCGGGTTACAGTATTTTTTTCGACAGGCGACCGCTCTCGTCGGGCACAGCATTGGAGTGAAGCGCAATGGCGTCGTCTGGATACCGAATAACGATCCTGTCATGCGGCGTGCTCATGATCGTTTCCGCTTTCTGCATCGCACCAGCAATGAGCGCGGAAAAGGTGCTCCATTCCTTTCAGGGCGGCAGCGACGGCTCTTATCCCGCCAGCACCTTGATTGCAGACAATACTGGCAATTTGTATGGGACGACAGCCAATGGTGGTGGCGGCACAGGCTGCCAAGGCAGCTACGGCTGCGGCACCGTCTTTCGGCTGGCGCCGGACGGAACTGAATCCGTGCTGCACGCTTTCGCCGGCGGTACCGACGGGGCCTTCCCCTTGGGTGGTCTGATCCCGGATAATGCCGGCAACTACTATGGAACAACATCGCAGGGTGGCACCACTGGTTGCAACAGGGGTGGATGCGGTACGGTGTTCAAGCTGGCGCCCGACGGTACCGAGAGTGTGCTCTATGCCTTCCAGGGTGGCAGCGATGGCTGGTACCCGGTAGGCGGTCTGGTGGCAGACAGCGGCGGGAATCTCTACGGAACGACTCAGTTCGGGGGCGACACCAGTTGCCCGCTTGGTGTTGGCGGCTGCGGTACAGTGTTCCAGATTGCGCCGGACGGCAAGGAGACCGTTCTCCACGCATTTCAGGGTGGAAGCGATGGGATTGCGCCCAGTGGGGCATTGCTGATGGATAAAGCCGGCAATCTCTACGGGATGACGATTCAAGGAGGTGATGGCCAAGGAGGTCCATACGGAGTCGTTTTCAAGATAGCGCCGGGTGGCGGCGAGACAATTCTTCATTCCTTTGGAGGGTCCCCCGACGGCAGCTGGCCATACGGCTCGCTTTTACTCGACGATGCGGGAAATCTTTATGGAACGACCGGGCAGGGTGGGGAATATGACAGAGGCACTGTGTTCAGGGTCGCGCAGAACGGCACCGAGACCGTGCTCTACGCTTTTGGGGACGGAAGCTATGGCAAAAGGCCAGAAGCAGGCCTGGTCGCAGACAAGGCGGGCAATCTGTACGGCACGACGTTCTACGGCAGGGGCTGCAAACAGGGCGCTTGTGGTACCGTATTCAAGCTGGCGCCGGACGGGACAGAGACGGTGCTCTACGCTTTCAAGGGTCACGGGCAGCCACGCGGCGCCAATCCTGCCGCTCCTTTGCTCCTCAAGAACGGCCTTCTCTATGGAACAACCACAACAGGTGGCATTAACAATGACGGCGTCGTTTTCAGCGTGAGGAAGTAGAGAGCGACTCGGTACGCTCGGCCGGCATACGCAACGAAGGCCCGCCGCCGTCTCTATGCGAGCAAGCGAATTGCCGAGGTAAGTTCTTCGCTGGGGCGGCGCGGAGCAAGCGCACGCGAAATCGAAATAATTCTTCGACACGTATCGCCATCCCAAGGGACTGGCGTAATTACGGTGACACGAACTGCATTTCCCCAAGAGAATCCATGATGCGGTGCCGTCAATTGGGAATTGTAGTTCATGTCACTGGATTTCGAAAGCAGGTACTCAGGCAAAACAGTGAACCTGGGCTGCTTCGCGATCTGTTTGATGGCTGACACGAGATGCTGGGCACTCCACGTGCCACCAAGCGGAGGAGTCGCAAAAGACACCCCTTCATCGCTGCCCTTGGACATCGTGAACCGAGCGTTGTTCTGAATGTTCACGTGCTGACGGCCATCGCGTTTGGTCAGAAAGATCGTAAACACGAGTCCATCCGGTCGCGAAGGGTTCGGGTAATTGACGACGTAAAGCATCTTTTCTCCAGGGTAAGACTTCTCGTCGAGAAGGTACCCGAACGTCAACATTGTAGCTTTGGTGTGCGGAAGAAAACCCTTCGCCGATAGGCACTGAGCCGCACTATTCAAGAGTACTGCTCCTGCATACTGAGCGTGGGCAGCGCAACTCAAGCAGACTGCTATTGCTACCGAAGCGAGCTTAACAGCAATGATCCTCATAGGATGCTTATCCCCTTGACTCGGGTTGAGCGAGATTTGGCAAATAGCGAAATAGCGGTGACACAAACTGCATTTCCCCACGAGAATCCATGATGCGGCGCCGTCAATTGGGAATTGTAGTTCATGTCACTGGATTTCCCATTCTGCGGGCCGGTGTGGCCCGTCCGCGCAAGATCGGGGGATTCGGTAAGCTGTCGCGGTAACGGCCTCGCCGGGTGCGTCCGGTTGCGGCAAACTCTGCAACGAATCAGCGATTCGCGAGACCGGTCCTTGAGCGCTGTCCAGTCGAGTCTGTTTGCCGAAAACGAGATGGGCCCAAAACCCAGGGTGCATGTTGCGAACCCGCGGCATGTGCGTAATCGGCTGCAGGGCCTTCTGGATGAAATGCGCGCGGCGGAGCGGTGGCCGTGGGAGGGCGCCCTGTTGGAGCTCTATCGTGACGTCGTTCCGCCACAGCTCTATGCCCGGTTGTCCGATGCCGAAGAAGCAGCGCGCTGGCGTGCCGACATCGAAGCGGAAGCCGCGCGGCTCGATTCGGTAGTTTAGTAGTGCTCCCGCATTAATCTGGGACGGCCCGAACATCGAAGGTGCCGGCCCGCGCGTATGCAATCCTTCGAAAAACAATTAACTCTGCCGCCATGGCCAACGCTTCCTCCACAACCGACAAACAATTCGATCGCCGCTCCGGCCTCGCCTTCATCGTCGCCTTCGGCATTGTCAGCCTGTTTGCCGACATGGCCTATGAAGGCATGCGCGGGATTTCCGGGCCGTTTCTTGCGGGCCTGGGCGCCAGCGGCGCGGCGGTCGGCGCCATCGCCGGAACCGGAGAGCTGTTCGGTTATCTGCTGCGTCTGGGCTCGGGCAGAATCGCCGAGCGCACGGGCGCCTACTGGCCGCTGGCGCTTGCCGGCTATGCGCTGCAGATGGCCGCGGTTCCGGCGCTGGCGCTGGCGGGCAATTGGTGGAGTGCGGCGATCTTCATCATTCTGGAACGCACCGGCAAGGCGGTGCGCAATCCGGCCGCCAACACCATGATGAGCCGGGCGGGCGAGAAGATCGGGCAGGGCTGGGCCTTCGGGCTGCACGAAGCGCTGGATCAGACGGGCGCCTTGGCCGGACCGCTGATCGCAGCCCTGGTGCTGGCGCTGCATCACGATTATCGCCTGGCGTTTCTGTGGCTGGGCGTGCCGGCGGTGTTGACCATCGTCAGCGTGGTGACGGTGCGGTGGCGCTTTCCCCATGCCGGCGACGTCGCGCGCAAGCCCCATGATGCCCCGGCGGGCGCGGACCTGTCGCGGCCGTTCTGGCTTTATGCCGCGAGCGCGATGCTGGTCGCCTTCGGCTTCGCCGATTTTTCGCTGATCGCCTTTCACTTCGCCAAGAGCGCGATTTTTTCGCAAGCCGTGGTGCCGATTCTTTACGCCGGTGCGATGGCTGCGTCGGGCGCGGGCTCGCTCGCCTTCGGCCGCTGGTTCGATGCGCGGGGCCTGGGGGTCCTCGTTCCCGGCATCCTGATCGGCGCGGTGGCCGCGCCGCTGGCGTTTCTGGGCGGCGCGTCCTTCGCCGTCGCGGGCGTCGTCGCGTGGGGACTTTCGATGGGCGTGCACGACGCGATCATGAATGCCGGCGTCGCGCGCCTGGTGCCCGAACACGCACGCGCCCGCGCCTACGGCGTCTTCACCGCGCTCTATGGCATCGCCTGGTTTCTGGGCAGCGTGCTGATGGGCCTGCTCTACGACCGCTCGCTCGGCGCGCTGGCGGGCGTTTCGGTTGCCGCCGAACTGGCCGCGCTGATTCCATTATTCCTCGCACTGCGCGCTTTGGGTTCCTCCTCCGCGCAGCGCTAGCGGAGCGGGGGAGGGGGACCGCCGA
>DATCBQ010000009.1:0-14580 GCA_036511745.1 Rhizomicrobium sp. | reverse complement strand
GAGCTTCGTGACTGTGGAGGTGCCGTGATGCCCGGGGTTGACTTTCGCGAATTGGCCGGCCTTCAGCGTGCCCGAATTTCCGATGTACGAGCTCGAAGCCACGAAGCTGACCCACAGGTCCCACTTCCCGCCAGCCGCTATCGGCGTGGCGAGGTCGAAGGAGATCGCGTAGTTCTCGTGATAATTATAGCCAAAGGTCATGTCGGAGAAGTTCACGTTCTTCTTGCCGACCGCATTGCCCTTCTGCTTCTCGCCGAGGCCTTCCGTCAGAAGGTTGGTGTCGAGGGTGGAGCACTTCGTGTAGATGTGACGACCGGCATAGACGCCGGCATTCGACGTGCCGATTTCGCCGTCGCAATAGGAACCGCCACTGGCCGTTCCGAAATGCACGCTGTACGTGCCCGCTTGCGCGGTACCGGCAGCGGTGGTTGCCAGAGCGGCAGCCGCACTCATCAGAAGATACTTATTCATGAGGGAACCCCCTTAAGGTTTAAGCCGACGAATTCGGCCATGCGGGACATTACCTACGGGTCACAATCGCGTCAAGCAACAAAAGAACGCTCCCGGCCCGAAATTGGCGGGAACGATCCTGTTCATCTTGGGGTTGCGGCATCAAAGCTCGCGCGCGCCGATGCACCAGGACATGGCTTCGAGCTGATGGCGCGCCGCCTTCCTGAGCGCCGGAATAAGTCCGCCTTCATATGGCTCAATCGCTTCGAGCAGCCCCAGAAACGCCAGCCTGTTTTTGTGCAGGATAACGTCGAATACCTGCTCGGGGTTCGGCTGACCCGCCTCCTTCATGACCCGGTAGAAAATTCCTCGTGAGACCCGGGGAAGCCTGGCATTGCCGATCATCAGGCACGAAAATCGCACCGCTGCGCCATCCACCTCGTAATCCGGCACGGGCAGCGAGCCCATCGTGGAATTCGTGTTGATGTTCTGTCCGATGACGATCTCGCAGCCGCCCTCCGTCCCGAAGGTCATGGGAAGGCTGAACGCCACGCGCTCCGGGCTGGCAAAGCCGAATCGCAGGAAGGCTCCGAACGGACCCACCTTGCTGCGCAATACCAGAATGTCTTCCGAAGGGTCGGTTGCGATGGTGACGCCGTTTTCCTCGCCGTAAGGGTTGGCGTCGGCGCCGTGATCGACCAATTCCAGGACAGGTACCAGGACGGCCACGTCGCGCCACCTGAAACGCCTGCTGCGCAGAAACCACTGCTCCGCGCGCGCGTCGCCGCCTTCCGCCAATCCGGCAAGACCGAAATCCGCCGACAACAGGGCGCGAACCTCGGCCGGAAGCTCGGCGAGTGCGTTGATGAAAGCGACGCTCTCGGCCCGCCCGCCGCTGCCCCAGGAGAACGCGTCGTAATAATTCTCGAAGAAGGTCTTCTCGGCGTTGCCGATCTTCGCCCCGTTCCTGATCCTGAGGTGGCTCTGCACGAATTCAACGTCGCCGACAGGGAAAATCAGATTCGGCGGCGCGTGCAGGAGGACCGATTTTCCGGGATCGAGCGCAACGAGCCCGCGACCGCCGGGGCCGTTTGTCCGCGCGATATTGTCGGCCTTGCCGCCGAGGGAGCGGAACACCTGCAGCATGAAATCCCACGACCAGGCCATCGTTCTCCCCTGCCATTCCGCGCCGTCGACCGAACCCCGGAGGGCCTCGATTGTCAATGAATGGCGTGACTTGGCGCAGAGACCGCGTCAAGCGAATCCTCCTCGCCGTCGAAACTTCGTCCGTTGATGAGCAGCCCGTTTCTTGCCGCGCTCACCTTGACCTCGTCGCCGTCGGCAATCGCGCCTTCGAGCAAAAGCTGCGCCAGCGGGTCCTGCAGCCGGCGCTGGATCACGCGCTTGAGCGGTCGCGCGCCATAGACCGGGTCGTAGCCCGCCTGCGCCAGCCACTCGCGCGCGGTATCGTCGAGAGCGATGACGATCTTGCGATCGGCCAGAAGTTTCGCCAGGCGGGCGATCTGGATATCGACAATGCGGTCCATGTTCTTTCGCGAAAGCCGGTGGAACAGGATGATGTCGTCGAGCCGGTTCAGAAATTCGGGGCGGAAATGCGCCCGCACCGCGCCCATCACCTGGGCGCGCTCATGCGCCGTTTCGGCCCCCTCGCCGGCCGCGAGAAACTCGGTTCCAAGATTCGAGGTCAGAATGATCACCGTGTTGCGGAAATCGACGGTACGTCCCTGACCGTCCGTCAGCCGGCCATCGTCGAGCACCTGCAACAGCACGTTGAACACGTCGTGGTGGGCTTTCTCGACCTCATCGAACAGGATCACCTGGTAGGGGCGCCGGCGCACGGCTTCCGTCAGCACGCCGCCTTCCTCATAGCCCACATACCCGGGAGGCGCTCCGATCAGCCGCGCGACGGAATGCTTCTCCATGAACTCGCTCATGTCGACGCGCACCATCGCGGTGTCGTCGTCGAAAAGGAATTCGGCGAGCGCCTTGGTGAGTTCCGTCTTGCCGACGCCTGTCGGCCCGAGGAACAGGAACGAGCCGATCGGCCGGTTGGGATCCTGCAGCCCCGCGCGCGAGCGCCGCACCGCGTTTGAAACCGCACGCACCGCCCGCTCCTGCCCGACGACGCGCCGGTCCAGCGCCGCTTCCATCTGAAGCAGCTTGGCGCGTTCGCCCTCGAGCATCTTGTCGACCGGAATGCCCGTCCAGCGCGAGACGATGCCGGCAATGTGCTCGGCCGTCACCGCTTCGTTGACGAGCGCGCTGCCCTGCTCGTCTTCCACGGCCCTGAGCTTCTTTTCAAGCTCGGGAATCACGCCATAAGTCAGCTCGCCCGCGCGCGCCAGATTGCCCTTGCGCTGCGCGATCTCGAGTTCCTGGCGCGATTGGTCGAGCTTTTCCTTCAGACCCTGCACGTCATGGACGGATTTTTTCTCTTCCTGCCAGCGCGCCGTCAGCGAGGCGGATTTCTGCTCGACCTCGGCAAGCTCGGCTTCGAGCGCGGCGAGGCGGTCCTTCGAGGCCTTGTCGGTTTCCTTTTTCAGCGCCTCGCGCTCGATCTTGAGCTGGATGCCGCGGCGGTCCAGCTCGTCCAGCTCCTCCGGCTTGGAATCGATCTGCATGCGCAGCCGGCTCGCCGCTTCGTCCATCAGGTCGATGGCCTTGTCGGGCAGGAAGCGGTCGGCGATGTAGCGGTTGGAAAGCTGCGCCGCCGCAACGATGGCGCTGTCGGTGACGCGGACGCCGTGATGGACTTCGTATTTCTCCTTCAGCCCGCGCAGGATCGAGATCGTGTCTTCCACCGTCGGTTCGGAGACAAATACCGGCTGGAACCGCCGTGCCAGAGCCGCGTCCTTTTCGACGTGCTTTCGGTACTCGTCGAGCGTGGTGGCGCCGATGCAGTGCAATTCGCCGCGCGCCAGTGCGGGCTTGAGCAGGTTCGAGGCGTCCATGGCGCCCTCGGCGCCACCCGCCCCCACCAGGGTGTGCATCTCGTCGATGAACAGGATCACCTTGCCCGCGGCGGCCGTAATTTCCGACAGCAGGGCCTTCAGGCGCTCCTCGAACTCGCCGCGGTACTTGGCGCCGGCGATCAGCGAACCCATGTCGAGCGCCATCAGCCGCTTGTCGCGCAGGCTTTCGGGCACATCGCCGTTGACGATGCGCAGCGCCAGGCCTTCCGCGATCGCGGTCTTGCCGACGCCAGGCTCGCCGATGAGCACGGGATTGTTCTTGGTGCGGCGCGACAGCACCTGGATGGTGCGGCGGATTTCTTCGTCGCGGCCGATCACCGGATCGAGCTTGCCGGTGCGGGCGAGTTCGGTCAGATCGCGCGCATATTTTTTCAGCGCGTCGTAGCCGCTTTCGGCGCCGGCGCTGTCGGCGGTGCGGCCCTGGCGAAGCTCACCGATCGCCGTGTTCAGAGTCTGCGGTTTGACGCCCGCATCCTTCAAGATCCGCGCCGCGTCGGAACCCTGCGCCATCGCCAACGCGAGAAGCAGCATCTCGACCGTGACGAAGCTGTCGCCGGCCTTTTTGGCAATGTCCTGGGCGGAATCGAACAGCCGCGCCGTTTCGGGCGCCAGATACATCTGACCGCCTTCGACCCGGGGCAGCTTCGCGAGCGCGCGTTCGGTCTCCCGCAGCGCGTCCTCGGCGCGTCCTCCCGCCGCGCGGATGAGCCGCGCCGACAAGCCCTCTTCGTCGTCCAGCAAAACCTTGAGAAGATGTTCGGGCTTGAAAGCCTGGTGCTGCGAACGAAGCGCAAGCCCTTGGGCCGACTGAATGAAGCCGCGCGCCCGCTCGGTAAATTTTTCGGTGTCCATGTAAACCTCTCAGCGGCTTTCGTGGCCCTTTCGGTGCCGAACGCAAAGCCCCGCGCTCGGGAATTGTGGCCTCGCGGGAGCGCCACACCCCAAGCGCCTATGTGGTGCGATGGCCATCCGACGCAAGGCCCCGAACCGAGCTCGCGCGGATGCCAGCCTCTCGGCAGCGTCGTTGCCCCGATGGCGCGTAATGTCGAAAAGGCGGAGGTACTGCGGACGCGAAATCAGCTTTCGGGCGCTGCGTCGCTTTCGTCCTCATCTTCGGCCAGCGAGAATGAAGGACCAACAATGGCGGGATAAGGCTGCGCCCCGGTGCTGTTGCCATCGACATTGCCGTTGGCTTGCGGGCGGGCGCCGCCATTGCCCGCATACGAACCCTGCTGCGTTTGATATTGCTGCTGCTGAACCTGATTGGCGGCCAGGATACGGTAATAATGCTCGGCGTGCTGAAGGTAGTTTTCGGCCATGACACGGTCGCCCGAGGCATTCGAATCGCGTGCGAGCTGGAGATACTTCTCATAGACATGGGAAGCCGCACCGCGAATCTTCACCTCCGGTCCGTTCGAGTCATAGGTCCGGTTGGGGTTGTTGTTGTTACCCCCATTGTTGCTGGTTGGCGGCCTGCGCCCGCCACGTCCACGAGAGCGTTTCATGCCAAGTTGGCCCCTCTGTCATCGTCGATCAAACAAATCGCTCCTCGCGCGCGGTTCCCGCACGCAGCCGGCAAGCAGGTTTCCTGCATCATCGTTTCAGCCGCGCCCGCGGGCGCGTCCATCTGGTGTCGCATAAAGCGCGAGACTCGTCTTTCGCGTTTCGCAGAGCCCAGCGCCGATCCGGCACCTTCATCTCCGCGGTATCCCCAGCATCGAAATGTGCAACCCGATGCTTCGGCGGGGTCCCCCTGTATCGGGAGGAAGCTAGCGAGTCGCGGGTTCCTTTCCAACTGTTTTTTGCGAGGCCGGCCGAATTCGGCCGGGCCGGCCCACAATGACACAGCGAGGTATTCCTGCGAGATCGGGTGCGATATGACGCAATTCAAGCCCGTTCTCCTCGATAATTGCCGTTACAGCCTGCGCGTGGCCTCCTCCGATCTCGACAAAGGCCAACCCTTCGGGCTTCAGCGTACTCGCGAATTCCCGTCCCAGGGCGCGATAGGAGGCCAAACCGTCGCACCCGGCGACAAACGCCTCTTTCGGCTCGGACTGCCGAATTTCCGGTTCCGCACGGGCGAAGTCGTCTTCGGTCAGATAGGGCGGATTTGCAAAGACAACATCGAAGGCGCCCGAAACGTTCCAGCCCGATTGGCGAAGCCCGCAGCGTCCCGCAAGACCGTGCCGTTCGACGTTGCGTGCTGCCCAGACCAGGGCCTTCGCGGAGGCATCGACACCGACACCGTGCGCCTGCCGGTAGCGTGAAAGAAAGGCGACAATCAAACAGCCGCTGCCGGTACCCAGATCCAGCACCTTCAAATCGGCGTCGCGGTCGGGAAATTTCCGAAGAGCCTCCTCGACCAGCGTCTCGCTTTCCGGCCGCGGGATCAGCACCCCGGGGCCGACGTCGAAATCGAGGCTGAAGAACTCCTTGCGGCCGGTGATGTATGCCACCGGTTCGCGGGCCGCCCGGCGCGCGACAAGCCGATGAAATGTCTCAAGCTGCTCCGCGGTAATGTTGGCCGCCGCGAACACCCCTTCGCTTCGAACGCCCAGCGCACAGCCAAGCAACACGCGCGCGTCGAGCCTCGCGGAGCCGATCCCGGCTTGCGCCAGGCGACCTGCAGCACTGGCGAGAACCTCTCGTATGGCGTTTCGTGTCATCGCTCGGCGCTGTGCATATTCGTCGGACGAATTTCGCGTTATCGACCAGCGGACCGGTGCGATCAGGATGCCGGCGCGGCGCTCGCGCTCATCACGTTGTCGTCCGAGTTTCGATCGATCCATTCGTTGTAGGGGTCGATGCCGGCGAAAGCCGGAGCGCGGTTCACGATCAGGTGCAGTGTCTGCCGGCCGCTCCCGATTTGTGCATCCCGCAACGAAAGTATCTTCGACCTGTCGAAGCCCTGCTTTCCCGGCTCGACAAGAAACGCTCCGACCGGAACCGCCTCGTTCATCGCCGTTTCGCGTTCCTTGCCCTTGCCGTCGGCATAGAACTTATGCGCCTCGACCGTCAGCGCCACATCGTATTTGCCGTCTGCACGTTTCTTGAAGCGGACATCCGTCGCCTTCAGGTCGTAGATCGTAATCTTCTCGAACAAATCGGTAATGAGCTGATCGTATCGGGGCCCGGCTTCCTGTCGCAGAATACGGACAAAATCCTTTGACGAGGGGTACGGCGCGGGCTTGAACGCATATTGCGCCAGCAGCCGTCGCAGCGAGCGGTCGACGACATCCTCGCCGACAGCCTCCTTGAGGCGATACATGACGACGGCCCCCTTGTCATAGTGGATGTAGCCCTGGTCCTCGACCCGTTCCAGCGGCAGTTCCTCGATTTCTTCGCCGCCGCGCGCGCGCAGATAGTGGTCCAGCGAATATTTCAGGAACTTGCGGACATGCTCCGGGCCGTACAGATGTTCCATGACCAGCATCGCCGAATATTGCGCAAAGGTTTCCGACAGCATCGTGTCGCCCTGCATGTCGGCGCCGATCACCTGGTGCGCCCACCATTGATGACCGATCTCATGCGCGGTCACGAAGGTAACAAGGTCGATTTTGTCCGGATCGCTCTTGACCGCCGCAAAATTCTGAATGAAGCCGATGCCCTCCGAATAGGGGACGGTATTGGCGAACGACTGGGCAAAATTCGCATAAGCCGGAAATTCGAGAATGCGCAATTGATGAAACTGATACGGACCGAAGGCCCTGGTGTAGACGTCGAGCGAGGCCTTCATCGCCGCGATCATCCGGTCGATGTCATAAGGATGCCTGGCGTCGTAATACACGGCCAAATCGACATCGCGCCATTTCGCGCGCTTCACGCTGTAGCGCGCCGACTGAATTGAAAAGAACGGCAGAATTTCCGCGTCGGATTTGAACCGAACCGTCCGGCGGCCGCCGGAGACGCTTTCCGAGACCTTATAGCCCGGCGCGATCGGTGTCTGGTCGGCAACGGTGGAGACCGTGATGTCGGAGTTCACCCAATCCGCATCGTGGCGCAGATAATTGTATTGACGCGCCGAATCGTTTTCGAGCTTGGGCGGTCGCAACTCGGCGGGCAATCCGTGCCGCCTTCGCTTCGACGGATCTGTCAACAGGCCCCCCTGACGGTCCATCCCGATAACCGGCGCGATATCGAAGCTGTCGACAAACGTTCCGTTGTCGACCATTCGCGTGGTATCGCCGCTGTTCTTGAACCCGCGTTGTTCGAGTACCGAGCGGAAATGCAACATCCCCCGCTGGCCCGGCGCCAACGGCCGGCCGAAGGCGAATATCGCGTAGTGAAACACTCCATAGGTCCTGACCGGCCGTGCGCCTTCGACTTTCAGCGATCGCATTTCGAGGTCGCGGTCCCAGCGCACATGCATCTGTGTGAGCGGCTTTGCGGTGCGGTTCTGGAATGCGAGGGTTCCCGTTGTTTCCACCCGCGGCGCATGCGGAAAAACGGCAACGTTCAATGTAATATCGGTAACCCGGGGCTTTGGCAGAGTTTCGAAACGCAGCACGGTCTTTTCATATTTTGCCTTCAGGTCGTCGTCACCGATGGTAGTGCGATATTCGTTGAGGATGTTGGTATTGTAATAGATGTAAGCGCCGCTTGCTGCGAAAATCGCGAACGCAACCGCCATGAGGCCCCCCCCCATACCCTTCAGCCGGCCGGGAAGACGTGCAAGGCGCGGGCTGAGGCGCGTTTCGGTGCCGCGCCGCCACAAGGCATATGCCAGCACGGCCAGCATCAGGGTGAAGGCGCCCCAATACACGTCGAGCCAGGCGCGCTTGATCCAGAACTGGCCTTCGCCGTTCATGTCCGACAGAGGCACTTCGAGCGGACCGAACAGATACAAATGGTGTTCGAAACCGATGTTGACGAACGTCACCCGGGCAACAAGGTAGAGCGCCATAATGCCCCATCCGACATATTTTTGTGGCGACACGGACTGCACGAAGATCGCGAAAGCAGCGAGTTCGATGGCCCAGATGGCTTCGGGCACCACGTACCAGAGAAGATAGTGATCGAGTTCGTACAGGTGATAGCCTTTGAGAGCCTGGACGGCGACTGCCACGGCCACGGAAATCAGAAACGTCGAGAGAAGCACAAGGCCGATGGCGGCGATCTTCGGCAGCACGAAAATCCAGTCGGCCACCGGGCAGGCATCGAAGATCTCGTGCGTGCGCCGGTCGCGCTCGCGCCACACCAGTTCGCCGGCATAATAGATGGCAATAATCACGGGAATGATGGTGAAGGCGCCGCGAAGCGCCTCGATCATCACTCTGGTCACGGGAAGGATCTGGTAGTCCCTGACGGTATCCGCATACCACAGAGAACCCAGCGCATTGAGCAGTCCGATCGCCAGCAGCACAAAGAATGCCGGACTCCGAAACACCTGCGCCATCTCGAACCTGGTCCATTTCCAGAGCTGGATGCGCGTGGCCGACGCGTCATACCGCGGCGCCGGTAACGGCCCCGTCCGTGATCTTGCGAAGGTGTCGCGAGGAGCCGGCTTTTGCGAACGCCGGCCACGGGCGGCGAAGCGATAACAGCCAAAGGCAACCGCCAGCAGCAGAAAGGACAGCGAAAACCAGATGAGCCGGTTCTCCAGCACGATGCCGGAGAAAGGCGGAAGCATCGTGTTGCGATCCGAGGCGGTCCAGTACTTTGTCGCCTCGCTCACCGCCCCGATTCCGAATGGTTCGAGCAGCCCGATGATGTGGTCGTATTGCGGCCTGTCGAAGAGACCGGTCAGCACGAAATAGAAGACAAGGAAGGCGACCGCTCCGACATAGGTCGCGAATATCGAGCGCGTGGCCGTCGCCAGCGCGAAGAATCCTGCGGCCATCACGAACAGGGTGGGCGCCGCCATGAAGAAATATGCGTAGAGGTAATATCCGGCGTGGAAAGGGCCGAGTTTCACCGGGTCGAGCCACGGCATGAGAGTGCCCACGAGAATGCCAAGCGGCGCGCTGGCGAATGCGATGAGCCCCGCGACGAAAGCTCCCGTAAATCGTCCGAACAGATAATCGAATTTGCGGACTGGCGTCGCGCGCAGGATCGGGCCATAGCCGGTTTCATCGTCGCGCACGACGACGTTGGCAACAAACGCCGTAAAAATGAAGATCGCAAAAATGCTCATGATCTGCAGCATCTGGACGATCGCCGCGGGCGCGTTGATGTTGGTATTGCCCTTGTCGCCGATCTGGATCTGCGGGATCGTCGTGGCGCCGAAGGTGAGCAGAAAGAAGATGCCGAACGACACCCACAACACGGGAGACGTCAACTGGTAGCGCAGCTCGAAGCCGGCAATCCTGCGGAACATGGATCGCCTCACGCCGCGCGGCGGTTGCTGGCAAGCGTGGCGAAATACAAATCTTCGAGACCCGCGTCCACGGGCGCAAAGCCGTCGCCCGGATTGCTGTCGGACACGATATGAATCATCGTTTGCCCGCCTAGCAGCCGCGTGAGGATTACCGCGTATTTCTCGCGATGGCGATCGAGCTCCGATTTCGCCACGATCTTGCGCCAGATGCGGTTTTCGAGCTTTGCCGTAAGGTCGGATGGGGCGCCCAGCGCGACAATTCGTCCGTCGGCGATGATCGCCATCAGCGAACACAGTTCCGAAACATCCTCGACGATGTGAGTCGAAAGAATGACGATGATCGATTCGCCCACTTCGGCGAGAAGGTTGAGAAAACGGTTGCGCTCTTCGGGATCGAGGCCGGCCGTCGGCTCGTCCACGATCAACAGCGCCGGTCGGCCGATCAGAGCCTGTGCGATACCGAAACGCTGTCGCATTCCGCCGGAAAAGCCGGCGATGGCTTTCTTTCGAAGGGACCAAAGATTGGTCTGGCTTAGCAACGCCTCGACCGTGTCGCGCCGCTCGCCACGTCCGGTGACGCCCTTCAGGACCGCCATGTGATCGAGCATGTCGTAGGCAGAGACACGGGGGTAGACGCCAAAATCCTGCGGCAGGTAGCCCAGCAGACGGCGCAGCTTTTCGGGCTCCTTGATGACGTCGATATCGCCGAACCGGATCGTGCCGCTCGTGGGAGTCTGGAGGGTCGCCACGTTGCGCATCAGCGTGGATTTGCCGGCGCCGTTCGGACCGAGCAGCCCGAACATGCCAGGGCCGATCTCCAAACTGACGTCGTCCAGGGCTTTCACGCCCCCGGGATAGACATGGGTGAGATGCTCGATTGTCAGCATTGGACGCCCCCGATGCATGCCGATGAAGTGCAAATGTATGCGGCTAAGCTGTGAAGCGATAACTGGTACCACAATATGCGAAAATTGCAGCGCCCGCGAGCGCTTGCGGAATGGCTCGCGGCTTCTACTGTTTTACTGCCATCAACCGCGTTGCAACGCCGCGAGAACGGCCGCTTCTTCAGGCCTCAATCCCGTGCTGTCCTGTCTCTGCCCTCCGTTGGAGGTATCCGCGATCTTAACAATGAAACAGCCTTCCAGATAGGAATCGAGAACTCTGGGATGGATGTAGCACTTTCGGCAAACCGCAGAGGTGTTGCCCAATCTGCCGGCTACTTTCTCTATCGCAGCCTTCAGATTCTTTTTGCCCTCGGCCGCGGAGTCGAAATCGACAACGTCCTTAAGCGCGACAGCCGCCAAGACGGTGCCCGCCCAGGTCCGGAAGTCCTTGGCGGTAATTTCCTGGCCGGTGATTTCGCGGAGATAGGCATTTACGTCGGCGGAGGTCACGTCCTGCCGGTTGCCGTCTTCATCGACATACTGCAACAACTCCTGACCGGGCAGCTCCTGACAGGATTTCACGATTCGCGCGATCCGACGATCCTTCACTCTGAGGGACCATTGTTTTCCACTTTTCCCGGTGAACCGGAAACGAACCTCCGCACCCTTGACGGCGACGTGCCGGTTCTTCAGCGTGGTCAGGCCGTAGCTGTCGTTTTGCTTTGCATAGTCGTCGTTGCCGATTCGAATGAGGGTGATCTCAAGAAGTTGCACGACGGTAGCCAGAACCTTCTGGCGCGGCAGGCCCTGCAAAGTCATATGCTCGCGAACGGCCGCCCTGATCGTTGGCAGCGCATTCGCGAATATCACCACGTGTTCGTATTTTGAGTCCTCGCGTACCGCGCGAAACTCCGGGTGGTAGAAGTACTGCTTGCGCCCCTTCGCATCGCGTCCCGTGGCCTGAAGATGCCCGTTTGCGCGGGGACAAATCCACACATCCGTCCAGGCAGGCGGAATTGCCAGAGATCGAAAGCGCCGCAATTGCGTGGAGTCGCGGAGCGCCGAGCCGTCCGGTCCCAGATAGGTAAACCCTTTTCCCGATTTCCTCCGCCGGATTCCGGGCTGGCTGTCGCAGACATAGCGCAAACCGGCACCCTCGGCATCTTCCCTGGGATCGTTGGGCGTCTGGGCGGTTAGTGCGCTATCGAGCAACGGCCGGTCTTTCCTGCCTTCCGCCAGACAACGGCCCTGTTGCGCTCGCCGTTCCCTTCCGAAGGCGGCCCATGACGCCATTGTCGAGCCGTCGCCGGATAGCAGCGCTCCGCTACAACGATCAACGCGCTCCCTCGCTTTCGAGGGCTGTCAGCCTGTTCGCCTGATCGTCGGTGATCAGCGCATCGATCACATCGCTCAATTCGTCGCCGGAAAGGATCCGGTCGAGCTTGTAGAGGGTGAGATTGATGCGGTGGTCGGTAACGCGTCCTTGTGGAAAATTATAGGTGCGGATGCGCTCCGACCGATCACCGGAGCCAACCTGGTCCTTGCGCTCGGCGGCGCGTGCGCTTGCCTGCCTTTCCCGCTCGGCTTCGAACAATCTGGCCTTGAGAATCTTCATCGCCTTGGCGCGGTTTTTATGCTGCGATTTCTCGTCCTGCATCGACACCGCGATGCCCGAAGGCAAATGGGTGATGCGGACCGCGCTTTCGGTTTTGTTGACATGCTGGCCGCCGGCGCCGCTGGCGCGGAAAACGTCGATTCGAAGGTCCTTGTCATCGACCGTCACGTCGATATCCTCGGGCTCCGGCAACACGGCCACCGTAGCGGCGGAGGTGTGAATACGGCCCCCCGCTTCCGTTACGGGCACGCGCTGCACCCGATGCACCCCGCTTTCGAACTTGAGCTTGGCAAAGGCGCCCTGGCCCTCCACTTCCATCACCGCATCGCGAACGCCGTCAAGATCGCTTTCGCTGAGCGAAAGAATCTCCGTTCGCCAGCCCTGGAGCTGCGCGTAGCGCTGGTACATGCGCATGAGATCGCCCGCGAACAGCGCCGCCTCGTCGCCGCCGGTGCCGGCGCGGACTTCCACAATCGCGGAGGAAGAATCGGCCGCATCCCGGGGCAACAGCCGAAGTTGCAGATCGTGTTCCAGTCTTCCGAATCGTTCCTTCAGCGCCGCACGCTCTTCTTCGGCCAGCTGCCGCATATCGGAATCGATTTCGGGATCTTCCAGCAACCTTTGCGTCTGTTCGAGCTCGCGCAGCGCATCGCGGTAGGATTCGACGGCTGCAACCACCGGAGCAAGCTCGGCGTGCTCCTTCGAAAGCCTCACATAGCCTGCGCCGCCGGCTCCCGATGCCAGTTCCGCTTCGACGGCCTGAAAGCGGTCGACAAGCTGCAATAGCTTCGATTGGGGAATCACGGCACGAAAACGACGGCGTTATTGCGCGGGCTCAAGGGCGGCTTCGCGGTTGCGCGAGGTCTCGATTTCGTCGGCCCTCTTTTCACAGAGCTCCACGACATGATCGACAAGCTTGGTGTTATTGAGTTTGTAGGCCGGTTTGCCGTTCAAATAAATCATGCCAGCGCTGCCGCCGGCGCCGCCGCCGGTAAAGCCGAGATCGGTTTCGCGCGCCTCGCCCGGCCCGTTCACGACGCAGCCAATAATGGACAGTGTCATCGGCGTCGCGATGTGTTTCAGCCGCTCTTCGAGTGTCCTGACGGTATCGATCACGTTGAAGCCCTGACGCGCGCAGGACGGGCAAGAGATGATGTTGACGCCACGGTGCCGGAGATTGAGCGATTTCAGGATGTCGAAACCCGCCCGGATTTCCTCGACCGGATCGGCCGAGAGTGACACCCGTATCGTGTCCCCGATTCCCGACCACAAAAGCATGCCAAGTCCGATTGCCGATTTTGCCGTGCCCGACATGAGTCCGCCGGCTTCGGTTATTCCCAGATGGAGCGGATAGTCGCATGCGTCCGCCAATCCCTGATAGGCGGCTACCGCAAGAAAGACATCGGATGCCTTCACGCTGATCTTGAATTCCGTAAAGTCGTTGTCTTCCAGAATTCTGGCGTGGTCGAGCGCGCTTTCGACCATCGCTTCCGGACACGGCTCGCCATAGCGCTCAAGCAGGTCTTTTTCGAGCGAACCCGCATTGACGCCAATGCGCATCGAGCAGCCGTGATCCTTGGCGGCGGCGACAACCTCGCGAACGCGCTGCGCCGAGCCGATATTTCCGGGATTGATCCGCAAACAGGCCGCGCCCGCGACCGCCGCTTCGATGGCACGCTTGTAGTGAAAGTGAATGTCGGCCACGATGGGGACCCGCACCGCCTTCACGATCTGCCGCAGGGCTTTTGTGGCGTCTTCGTCCGGACAGGAAACCCGCACGATATCGGCGCCCGCCTCTTCCAGAGCACGGATCTGGGCAATCGTGGCGGCGGCGTCGCCGGTAATCGTGTTGGTCATGCTTTGGACGGAAATGGGGGCATCGCCGCCCACCTCGACCTGGCCGACTCGAATTTTGCGGGACTTGCGCCGTGCGATATCCCGGTAGGGTCTAATGCTCATGGTGCCATCCGTTCGCGCCAGGCCGAATCAACCTGCAACTCCTCGTTAGGCGCATATATGCAGGCTCGCACATCGCCGCCGCTCACCATAACTGCGAAACTAGTCGTGGTTTCCCCCACTGTAACGGTCGACGATGGCCTGGGGGTCAAGGGAGAGTGCCTCGATGACCCGGCCTCCCGACCCTGCCGCGCCCATTTTCCTCCCGTCAAGTTCAAGACCGACGGCTCCGCCATCCGGTGTGGTAAGGGTCAACCCGGCCTTGCCCGGAACCCGATACGAGTCTCCGGGATGAAAGACGCGGTTTATGAAGACGGTGCCATCGGCTCCCTGGACAAGAATGCGCGTCGGAATCTGGACCCGTAG
>DATCBQ010000008.1:0-26495 GCA_036511745.1 Rhizomicrobium sp. | reverse complement strand
CGGAGGCCGGCCATGGTGAGAAGGGAGATGCGTGCCAACGCATTCCGAAAACGCTCTAATTGCGGTGACATGAACTACATGCCCGGATGCCATCTGCGAGATAACAGCGCTGAATGCGGTAATGTACCAACCGTCACCGTGTTTCCATTTCTGAACAGGAACAAGCTATTTTTCGCTGTCCGTCGCAGGCCTTTTCAGCTTAAGCGCCGCAACCACTTTCGAAAGCGTGCTGATGCCCTTCTGTCCGGGCGGAATCTGTTTCGCGTATTGCCCGGCCAGCAGAATGCCCGAATTGGCGATAAATGCGGTCGAGCCCGTATTGTTGATCCACGCATCCCACTTGTTGCCGGCCACGATCGGCGTCTGGATATCGAACGAGATCGCGTAATTCTCGTGATAGTTAAACGCAAGCGAGTCGTCGGAGAAATTGACGTTGTGCTTGCCGACAGGATCGCCCTTCAGCTTTTCCATGAGGCCTTCGATGCGGAGATTGGTCGCGTGGGCGCTAGTGCAATGCTGGTAGATGTGCCAGCCGGCGAACACGGCGCCATTCGATGTGCCGATGATGCCGTCGCAGTACGAGGCGCCAGCCGGCGTTGCGAAATGGACACTGTAGGTGCCGGCCTCGGCGGTACCAGCAGCCATTGTCGCCAAAGCGGCAGCCGCGCTCATCATGAGATATTTGTTCACGGCAATCTCCCCTTGTTGGTGCGCTTTCCCGACGTTTGGGACCCGTGCACCATACGCCATGAGCCGACGCGGGAAAGCCCGCGCGTCAGCTTGTGGCGTCGTTTACCCGCGCCAGCAAATCCTGGGCTTCGTGCGCAAGATCGACCAGCGCCTTGGGCATTTCCTCGCCCGATTTGCGCGCCCAGTCGACCAGTTCCTGGGCGAAGGTTTCGAACAGCGGCGCGTGGGAGATCAGCCGGGCCTGGCGCTCGATGCGAACCGGATCGAGATCGTATTCGGCGCCGGGAACCCGCCAGCCGCCCCAATCCGCCTGTCCGGTGATGACGACGGGATAGGTGCCGGGAACCGGATGCCGGGCGCAATCTTCCGCCGGCTGCCACTTGTTGCGGGCCCGCACCACGCGCCAGCTTTCGTTGTCGCGCTGCGCGTCTTCCGCCAGCGACTGTTCGGCCTGCAACTCGTCGGTGGCGAACTCGCGCCCCAGGCCCACGTCGTAAAAGACGCGCAAAGGCTCGTCGATGCCCTTGGTCCATTGCGGAACGACGCGCTCGACGAGTGCCCATGTTCCCACGGGCTTCACGTAGACGCGCTGACTCTTATGGAATTGCGCCTTGGCCATCCGGAGCGGCATCCCTCGAAAAGCGTCAGTATAGGAAACCGGCATTAAATCCGGGTTAAGGCGATGGAGTTGGCCGGAGCACTTTCGGCCTCTATTGTGGTTCGCAACCGCTATCCGCGACCGGGCAGAACCGATGAACTTCGATTTTTCGGACGACCAGAAAATGCTGCGCGACCAGGCGCGCCGGTTTCTCGGGGAGAGGTGCCCCGTCAAGGCGGTGCGCGGCGTTCTCGAAGGCGCCCACGGCCACGACGCCGCGCTATGGAAAGCCATCGCGGAAATGGGCTGGACGGGAACCGCCATCCCCGAAGCCTATGGCGGCCTGGGCCTGGGGCATCTCGAACTCTGCGTCATTGCCGAGGAATTGGGGCGCGTGCTCGCGCCCGTGCCGTTCGCATCCACCGTCTATCTTTTTGCCGAAGCGATTCTGGCGGCCGGAAGCGAAGAACAGAAACAGCGACTCCTGCCCAGGATCGCCTCGGGCGAACGCATCGGGACGTTCGCCCGCGCGGAAAGGCCCGGCGCCGTGACGCCGAAATCCATCCGGACCGGCTTCAAAGGCGGCAAGCTGACGGGCACCAAAACACCCGTCGCCGATGGCATGGATGCGCGCCATGCCGTGATACTGGCGCGCGCCGGCGAAGACGGCGGCGAACGCGGCCTTGCGCTCGCAGTGGTCGATCTCGACGGCGCGGGCGTGAAGCGCCGCGCGCTCGACTCCATCGATCCCTCGCGCAAGCATGCGGAAATCGTCTTCGACGGCGCAGCGGCGGAATGCCTTGGAACAGGGGGCGAAGCGTGGTCGCTGACGTCGCTGGTGCTCGATCGCGCCGCCGTGCTGATGGCGTTCGAACAGGTCGGCGGCGCGGATCGCTGTCTCGCGATGGCAAAGGATTACGCGCTCGCGCGCTTTGCCTTCGGGCGGCAGATCGGTTCGTTTCAGGCGATCAAGCACAAGCTGGCCGACATCTACATCGGCAACGAGCTGGCGCGCTCCAATGCCTATTACGGTGCCTGGGCGCTTTCCACCGGGGCGCGCGATCTTGCGCTGGCCGCGGCGGCGGCCCGTATCTGCGCCACCCAGGCATTCGATTTCGCGGCGAAAGAGAACATGCAAACCCATGGCGGCGTCGGCTTCACATGGGAATATGATTGCCATCTGTTCTACAAACGCTCGCGACATCTGGCGCTCGCGCTGGGTCCGCAGCGTGTGTGGAAAGACAAGCTGGTGAACGAACTCGAATTGAGCAACGCCGCGTAAGCGTGTGTTCCGTCAAAAGGCCGGAGACCATCGATGGATTTCGAAGACACGGCGGAAGAAGCCGCTTTCCGCGCCGAAGTGCGCGCATGGCTCGAAGCGAACGCCAAACCCCGCCGCCACAGAGAGGCCAGCGATGCCATGGCGGTGGACGAGGATCGCGGCTCCATGGCGGCCGCGAAAGCCTGGCAGGCGAAAAAAGCGCAGCGGGGGTTTGCCCGCGTCACCTGGCCGAAGGAATTGGGCGGCCTCGCCGGCAGCGCCATGCAGCAGGTGATCTACAACCAGGAAGAAGGCAAGTTCGACACGGCCTCCGGCGCCCCGTTCGCGATCGGTCTTGGCATGTGCATTCCGACCCTGATGGCCTATGGCTCAAAGGACAGCATCGAACGCCATGTGAAGCCGGCGCTGAGGGGCGACGAGATCTGGTGCCAGCTCTTCTCCGAGCCGGCGGGAGGCTCCGACGTGGCGGGACTGCGCATGCGCGCGGAGAAGCATGGCGAGGAATGGATCGTCAACGGCCAGAAAATCTGGACCTCGGGCGCGCATTTTTCCGATTACGGTCTGCTGCTGGCGCGCACCGATGCCCAGGCGCAAAAGCACAAGGGTCTGACGATGTTCTATCTGTCGATGAAGTCGCCGGGCGTGGAGGTGCGGCCGATCAGACAGGCTTCGGGGGCCGCGAATTTCAACGAGGTGTTCTTCACCGACGTGCGAATCCCGGATGCTCAGCGGCTGGGGCCCGTTGGCGAAGGCTGGAAGGTTGCGCTGACCACCTTGATGCACGAACGCCTTGCGGTCGGCGGCGGCCTCGGCGGCGGCCTCGACGTGAAGGAATTGCTTTCGCTCGCCCGCGCGCTCGAACTGGAAGACGGTCCGGCGATAAAAAACGCCGGCGTGCGCGAGCGCATCGCCGACTGGTATGTGCGCTCCGCCGGCCTCAAATACACGACCTATCGCACGATGACCGCGCTGTCGCGCGGCCAGCAGCCGGGGCCGGAGGCGTCCATCGCGAAAATTGTCGTGGCCTCCAAGCTGCAGGACCTGTCGGCTTTCGCCATGGAACTGGAAGGCGAAGCGGGCGCGCTCAAGGGCGAGGATGCGCCCATGCACGGCGCTTTTCAGATGGGGTGGATGTCGGCGCCGGGCCTGCGCATTGCCGGCGGCACCGACGAAATCCTGCGCAATATCATCGCCGAGCGTGTGCTGGGCCTGCCGCCGGACATCCGGGTGGACAAGGAGCTTCCGTTCAACGAACTGCCGGGGGCGCGGTGATCGATTCCCCCTGCATCAAGGTTTGCGTCATGGATCCCGCGCAGGGGATTTGCCTCGGCTGCGGACGCACGCTCGACCAGATCGCGCGCTGGAGCGCGATGGCTGAGGAAGAACGCGCCGGGATCATGCGCATCCTGGGAGCGCGGGCTTCCAGCCCGCATGACGGATCGGCAACACCAATGGCGGGCAAGATGCCCGCGGTCCCAGGAAGGTAAGACAATGACCACGCTCGTTCACGCCGGAACATTGCTCGCGAAGCCCGGCCAGGAGCCGCTTGCGAAGCAGACCATCGCCATCGAGAATGGCCGGATCGCAGCGGTAACCGGTGGTTTCACGGCGCCGAAATCGGGCGACACGCTGGTCGATCTGTCCGATCATTTCGTGTTGCCGGGCCTGATCGACTGCCACGTCCACCTGACGGGCGAATTCGGCGCGCACCACAAGATGGACATCGTCGAGGAGGGACCGGAGGCGGTTGCGCTGCATGCCGCGCGCCATGCCCGCGTCACCCTGGAAGCCGGCTTCACCACCGTGCGCGATCTGGGCGAAATCGGCGGCGCGGGCAATGCGATCTTTGCGCTGCGAAGCGCGATCGCCAAAGGCTATGTCATGGGCCCGCGCATCTTTGCCGCCGGCTCGATCATCTCGCCGACCGGCGGCCATGGCATCACCTGCGGCTATCGCGACGACATCAACCTGATGTTCGATCCGAGCGGCCGCGCCGACGGCGCCGATGGCTGCCGCCATGCCGTCCGCCGGCAGGTTTCGCGCGGTGCGGATTTCATCAAGTTCGTCGCCACCGGCGGCGTGCTCACCGACACCGACACCGGCACCGACCGGCAATTTTTCGATGACGAATACGAAGCCATCGTGGCAACCGCCCATATGCTGGGGCGCAGGACGACGGCGCACGCGCATGGCGCCGACGGCATGAAGGCGGCGCTGAAGGCGGGCGTCGATGCCATCGAGCACGGCACCTTCATGGACGAAGACGTCATGGAGACGATGCTCGAGCGGGGCGTCTTCTATGTCCCCACCGCGCTCGCGGGCACCACGGTCGCCGAATATGCCAGGACGCAGGACTTCATGCCGCGCGCCATTCGCGAGAAGGCGCTCGCGGTCGGCCCCAACATCCTCGAAACGCTGAAGCGCAGCCATGCGGCCGGGATCAAGATCGCGTTCGGCACCGACACGGCGGTTTCGCCGCATGGTCAGAACGCAAAGGAATTCGCGCTGATGGTGCAGGCCGGCATGTCGCCGATGCAGGCCATCGCCGCGGCGACCGTTACCGCGGCGGAACACATCGGCCAATCCGCCCATCTCGGCACGATCGAGCCCGGCAGGGCCGCCGATATCATCGCCACCGCCGCCAGCCCGCTCGACGACATCGCCGAGCTGATGAGCATCCGCTTCGTGATGCGCGACGGGCGAGTGTCCAAACCGCTGACGCGCTGACTTTTCCCAAAGGTGGCCGTCCATGATCCCCCGCGCGGATTTGAAGCCCAACACTTATGCATACGAAAGCGAGCCCCTCATCACGCCCAACGGCTTTCGCGAATATGACGCGCGCTGGCTGTTCGGGACGGAGATCAATCTGCTGGGGGTCGAAGCGCTCGGCCTGGGCCTGGGGACATATTTTCACGAGCGCGGCATCGTCGCGAAAGTCGCGGTCGGACACGACTACCGTTCCTATTCGCTGTCGATAAAACAGGCGCTGACGCTGGGGCTGATGCGCGCGGGTTGCCATGTTGTCGATATCGGCATGGTGACGACTCCGGTTTCGTACTTCGCGCAATTCGCGCTCGACGCGCCGGCCGTTGCCATGGTGACCGCCAGTCACAACGAGAACGGCTGGACCGGCGTCAAGATGGGCGCGCAACGGCCGCTCACCTTCGGGCCCGACGAGATGGCCCGGCTGCGGGAGATCGTGTTGGGCGGCAAAGGCGAGCCGCGCGACGGCGGCCGCTTCGAGCGTGTGAGCGATATCCGCGCGCGCTATCTCGATGCCGTAACCGACGGTCACAGGCTCTCGCGGCCGATGCGCGTGGCCGTGGCCTGCGGCAACGGCACGGCGGGCGCCTACGGGCCGGAGGCGCTGCGGCGCATCGGCGCCGACGTGATCGAGGTCGACTGCGATCTCGATTACACCTTTCCCAAATACAATCCCAACACCGAAGACATGACGATGCTGCACGCCATGGCGGATGCGGTGCGCGCGCATGGAGCGGAGCTCTGCATCGGCTTCGACGGCGATGGCGACCGCTGCGGGGTGGTGGACGATCGCGGCGAGGAAATCTTCGCCGACAAGGTTGGCGTGCTGCTGGCGCGCGATCTTTCGGAGCGGCACGCCGACGCCAAATTCGTGGTCGATGTAAAATCGACGGGCCTGTTCGAGACCGATCCGGTGCTGAAAGCGCGCGGCGTCGTCACCGACTACTGGAAGACCGGCCATTCCTACATCAAGCGGCGTACGGCGGAGCTTGGCGCGCTGGCCGGCTTCGAGAAGAGCGGGCATTATTTCTTCAATCCGCCGATCGGGCGCGGCTATGACGACGGTATCGTCGCCGCAATCGCCGTCCTCGAAATGCTCGACCGCGCCGGGACGAGGAAAATGTCGGCGCTGGTCGAAGGATTGCCGAAGACCTGGGGAACGCCAACGATGGCGCCCTACTGCCCGGACGACCGGAAATATGCGGTGGTGGAGGCGCTGACGGCGGAATACGAAGGACTCAAGGCGCGCGGCGAAACCCTTCTCGGCCAGAGAATAGCGCGCATACTCACCGTCAACGGCGTGCGCGTGGTGCTGGACGACGGCACCTGGGGATTGGTGCGCGCTTCGTCCAACAAGCCGTCACTGGTCGTCGTCGCCGAAAGCCCCGTCTCGGACGCGAACATGCGCGCCATGTTTGCCGACATCGATCAACGGCTTTCCAGTCATCCCGAAGTTGGCGAGTACGACCAGAAGATTTGACGCCTGGCGGGGTTACGCCAGCGCGTCGAGCAGCATCCGCGCGGTGGCGATCGCGATGAAGACGGCGAAAACGATGCGCATGCGCTTCATGTCCGTCATCCGCGCGATGCTCACACCGAAAGATGTCGCGAAGAACGATCCCGGCGCGACGAGCAGGAACGCGGCCAGGTTCACATATCCCAGCGACCAGGGCGGCAGATCCTTTGCATGCCAGCCTGAAATGAGCGCGCAGATCGTGCCGGTGAGGGAGATGATGGCGGCGAACACCGATGCCGTTCCCACAGCGCGGGGAATGGACATACCGCCAAGCGTCATCGACGGAACGCTCACTTCGCTGCCGACGCCCATCGCGGTCGAGACGCCGCCGATCAGTGCCGCCATCGCCAGTCCTGTCGCGCCCTGCGGCAGGCGATCCGCGATGCGGCGTTCCCCGGCGAAAACAAGATGCGCGGCGACGGGAAACGCCACGATGGCGAAGAGCAGCGAAAGGGTGCGTCCGTCGGCAACGCCGGACAATGCGCTCCCGAGCAGGCTGCCGAGAAACACAGGAATTGCCCATCGTCCCGCCAGCGCCCGGTCAATGGTCCCGCTGCGGCTGTGCGCGCTCGCGGCTGCGCAAGCCGAGGGAATGATCGCCGCCAGCGAAGTCCCGACGGCAACATGCATCCGGACAGTTTCATCGACGCCAAGCGTTGCGAGCACATGGTACATCACGGGCACGACGACGATGGCGCCGCCGACCCCAAGCATGCCGGCAACGAGTCCGCTCACCATGCCGGTGAGGACCAGCCCGAGCGCCAGGACGCCAAGATCGCCCGACGAGGTGCCTGAAAATATATCCACCGTTCAGGCTGCCGCGCGCAGCGGATACGGCGAGAGATGCGCGAGCGCCGCGCGTAGGGTTTCCATGCCGGCGCCGCGCCGCATGACGTTCTCACTCAGGGAGCGCCGAAACTGGCGCGCACCCGGCCGCCCATTGAAAAGCCCGAGCATGTGCTTCGTCATCGCATTGAGCGGAACGCCCCTGGCGAGTTGTCGCTCGACATAGCAAAGATAGGCTTCGACCGCCTGGTCCGGCCGGCGGGGCGCGCCGGCGAAAAAGCGCGCATCGACGTCGGCGAGCAGCGCCGGCGAATGATACGCCGCGCGCCCCAGCATGACACCGTCCACGAATGCGAGGTGCGATGCCGCCTGGTCGAGATCGGCGACCCCGCCATTCACGACGATGGTCAGCTCCGGATTCTCGCGTTTGATGCGATAGACGAGCTCGTAATCGAGCGGCGGCACGTCGCGGTTTTCCCTGGGCGACAGCCCCCGGAGCCATGCCTTGCGCGCATGCACGACGAAACTCGTCACGCCCGCCTGCGTGCAGGCGGCGATAAGCCCGCGCAGGCTTTCTTCAGGATTCTGATCGTCGACGCCAAGGCGGCATTTGATCGTGACCGGCACCGTCGCGCGCACCCGCATGGCCGCGACGCAATCCGCTACGAGCGCCGGCTCGCGCATGAGGCAGGCGCCGAACCGGCCCGATTGCACCCGGTCGGAAGGGCAGCCGACATTGAGATTGATTTCGTCATACCCGAATTCGCAGGCGATGGCCGTCGCCAGCGCCAGGCGGGCGGGGTCCGCGCCACCGAGCTGCAACGCCACGGGCTGCTCGAACGGATCGAAGCCGATCAACCGCTCGCGGTCGCCGCGAATGACCGCTTCCGCCGTGACCATCTCGGTGTACAGCCGCGCATGGCGCGTCAGCAGCCGGTGAAGATACCGGCAATGCCGATCCGTCCACTCCATCATGGGCGCGATGCAGAAACGGTGAGTCTTTCCGGTCGTCACGTTATAGCCAACTTTTCGGGCAATGCGCCTATGGCGGACATATGATGGGAATCGTTTCGCGCGTGTTGCGCCGATAAACGCGAAAATCCTCGCGATCGACGGTGATAACGGGCAGTTCCGGGTGCAACTCGCTCATTCGGATGAGACACAAATCGGCGAGGTCGGGGCTGCGGTCCGCGTAACGGGCCGCCAATGCTCCCAGCTGGGGAATGTGCTCCTGACAGTTAAACGCAAGTTTTACCAAACCGTCCCGCACCATCGACAAAACCACCGAGCAACTCCCTATATGAAACGCCGTTTCGGCGAGAACCGCCTCGCATGACAGCAGAGGTTCGGAAATCTGCGCCACGATGTCGATCGCCCATTTGTGGAATTTGTCGTTACGGTTGACAAAGCCGACCAGCAACCCTGTGTCCGCGATGCCCATCATCGCTTCGCGAAACCCCGTCGCGTGGAAAGGTCTCTCGGTCCTTCTACACAACCCGCAAGCCGCATGAATTTGCGCTCCGACTTTTCCGAGCGGGCACGTTCGAGCTGCGTGCGTATAATCTGACCCTGCGAGACGCCGGTACGCTTTGCCGTAGCCACCAGCCACGCAGCCAGTTCGTCCGTCAGTCGAATTGATAATGTGTTACCCATGGAACGAAATTGTAACACAAAAACCAATATCTGCAACCCTCGCGATTGCCCGATGGCGCCGCGCATGAGGACTCTTGTTTGCCCAGCCCAGCAAATCGGTCGTGGTACAGCTTGCATTATTTCCCCTGAATTTGCATGACCCGCTCATGCGGCTTCTCAAGTGTGGGTGTCTCCCAGCGCGCCGAGATTTCCTTGCGCAGGCGCTGAACGCGAGGCAAAGCCGAGTTCAAGTGGGCCTGCAGAGCGGTAAGAAACTCCTACGCGTCCTGCTTTCAGAGTCATGACACTGTCCACACGGAGTTCGGATTTATAAGGGTTCTGAAAGCGAAAGCGTAGACTTACAGGCCCGCGGCGCCATCGAGCTTGCCAAGGCGCTTATCAAAGGTGCCAAGAGGCAGATATCCCGACTTGTGCGCTATTGAGAGGATAAGACAATCGGCAAATTCAACTCCCCGATGATCGCGAAAGCGCTCCAAAGCGTGGCTGACAATTTCCGGCTCCTGAATCGTAAGATATGCGTGCTTCATGAGCCCATCGATTATCGTGGCAATCTGGTGCGGGGTCCGGCTGTAGGTTGACTCAAGTACCCATGCTGCTTCGGCCAGGACAACGTGTGACACCCAAGCTCCCTCGGCGATGAATGCGTCCGCGATTTGTGCCTGTTTGCGGTCATCGCGAACCAACGCGCGCAATAGTACATTGGTATCAGCGGCGCGCATGCTTCTTGCGCATGTGCATCCGAATCGCCTCGTCAACGTCCACCGGAGGTCCCTTGGGCGGTCCTTCAGGGAAGAGCAGGCGATGCAGTTCTTCCGATGTGTAACGATTAGCTCTGCGAACGATAACGTGGCCGTTCGCCTCGGCCCATTCGATGACCGAACCCGGCCCGATGCCGAGCTTCCGCCGGATTTTGGAGGGGACAGAAATCTGTCCCTGTGACGTTAGTTTTGATTGCGCGATGGTCATGGATTCACATTACCACGGTAATGATATGAAAGCAACTGGCTTTCAAAGCACCACCTCAATCACCCGCGGGCCGCGTCCGTGCATGGCGCTTTCGAATTGCGCGTCGAACTCTTCGATGGTTATCGCGCGGGTCGCTTCGACGCCCATGCCGTTTGCGAGCTTCACCCAATCGAGTTCCGGATTGTGCAGATCCAGCATGGAGAGCGCCTTCGGTCCCGGATTGCCGGCGCCCACGCGGGCAAGTTCGATGTTGAGAATTGCGTAGGAGCGGTTGGCGAAGATCACGGTCGTCACATCCAGCTTCTCGCGCGCCTGGGTCCACAACGCCTGCAGCGTGTACATGGCGCCGCCGTCGCCCTGTCCGCAAACGACCTTGCGTTCCGGTGCGGCAATCGCGGCTCCCGTGGCCAGCGGAATGCCCAACCCGATGGAACCGCCGGTGAGGGAAAGCCAGTCGTGCGGCGCCGCGGTCGCGGTCGCGATCGCGGTGCCCAACCCCGATGTCGCCGCCTCGTCGGCAAAAATGGTCCCTTCGGGCAAATGGCGCGCGATGGATTCGCCAACCGTGTACGGATTGAATTGACCCTTTGGCGCGTCCGGCCGCCGGAAGGGTAGGATATTCGCCGGTTCCTTCGGTGCGCCCAGCGCTTCGGCAAGCGCTTCCAGCGCCTGCGTCCCATCTTCATGCGCGTGCGCGAGATAGAGGATTTGCGCGCCTTCCGGCAGACACCAGCTCGGCTTGCCGGGATAGGCGAAGAAGGAAACCGGTGGCTTGCTTCCGACGATGACGAGTTGTTCGATCTTCGAAAGAAATTCGACCATCTGCTCGGCAAAATAGGGAATCCGCTCGACCGCAACGCGACCGGCTCCGCGTTGCAAACGCGGCGCGAAGGTATCGCAGATAAGCCGCGCACCGGTCCTGGCCGCAACACGACCCGCGGCGATCAGTCCGCGCTCCTTCAGCGCATGCCCGCGCATGAGCATCGCGGACCGCTTGCCGGATTGGAGCGCGACCGCGATGCCGTCGATCACGTTTGATGCGACATGCGCTGGTTTCGGCACGGGCAAAGGCGCCGCGGGGTGCCAGGCCGCGTTCCAGGCCGTGTCGGCCGGCAGAATCAATGTTGCTATTTGCCCTGGAGGCTCGAGGGCGGCGGCAACGGCGCGCGCGCCGTCTGCCGCCACTGTCAGCGCGCTCGTAGACGCATGCACCCAGGCCGAAACCGGTCGCGCAATCCCTGCAATGTCGGAGGCCAGCGGCGGGTCGTATTGCGCGTGATAGGTCGCGTGATCGCCCACGATGTTGACGATGGGTGTCGAGGCGCGCCGCGCGTTGTGGAGATTGGCGAGCCCGTTGGCCAGTCCGGGTCCCAGATGCAGCAATGTCGCGGCAGGCTTCTCCCCGATGCGGCCATAACCGTCGGCCATTCCCGTCACGGCGCCTTCGAACAGGCCGAGAACCGGGCGCATGCCTTCCACCCGATCCAGAGCCGCCACAAAATGCAGTTCGGACGTTCCTGGATTGGCGAAGCAAACCTCGACGCCCGCCGCCACAAGGGTGCGCACGAGGCTTTCAGCTCCGTTCATCGCTTCGTTGGACATTTTGGATTCCCGGTCCCGATACACGACCCTTACCTGCAAGGTAATGGCGATCGTGCGCAGGCTAGGGCTATTATGCCGCGATGAACATCCATGCCCATCCTGTCGGCGAACAATTGAAGAATTGGCGCCAGAGCCGCGGGTGCCTTCGCAAGCGCGCTTGCCGGTTGTATATGGCAATTCGGCATCCGGCGAGGCCATGATGAACGAGCGCAACGATTTCCAACCGCATGTCGATCCCGAACTCCAGCGCCTGCGGGACAGCATCGACAACATCGATGCGGCACTGATTCATATTCTGGCGGAGCGGTTCAAATGCACCAAGCTCGTCGGTGAGTTGAAGGCCGAACACGGGTTGCCTCCGGCCGATCCCGAGCGGGAAGGCAGACAGATTGCCAGGCTCCGCGCGCTGGCGAGGACCGCAAGGCTCGATCCGGACTTCGCCGAGAAATTTCTATCCTTCATCGTGCAGGAAGTGATCCGCCACCACGAAGCCATCCCGCGAAGCTAGACGCTGATCGGGTTTGCCGGCTGCGCCCGGACCAAAGGCTCGCGACGGTGCTTGCGGGCTGTGCTTTCGCCTGTATCATCGAGCCTGACAAATTGTCGGGAGCGACCCCATGGATCTGAGCTTCTCGCCCGAAGAAGAGGCCTTTCGCAGCGAGGTCCGCAGCTTCATTTCTTCCCATCTGCCGTCCGGCGTGAAAGGCAAAGCGCGCAGCGATTTCACCTCGCGCGAGGACTACCTCGTCTGGCACCGAATTCTCTACAGGCAGGGCTGGATCGCTCCGCTCTGGCCGAAGGAATATGGCGGCACCGGCTGGAATGTAACCCGGCGCTACATCTTCAACGAGGAAAGCGCCAGGGCCGCAGCACCGCAGTCGCTGCCGTTCGGCATCGCCATGGTGGGTCCGGTCATCTACACTTTCGGCAACGACGACCAGAAAAAGAAATTTCTGCCGCGCATTCTTTCGGGCGAGGATTGGTGGTGTCAGGGCTATTCCGAGCCCGGCGCAGGCTCCGATCTCGCGAGCCTCAAGACCCGCGCGATTCGCGAAGGCGACCATTACATCGTCAACGGCCAGAAGACATGGACGACGCTGGCGCAATTTGCCGACTGGATATTCTGCCTTGTGCGCACGGACCCGAGCGTAAAGCCGCAAGAGGGCATCACTTTCCTTCTCATCGACATGAAGTCACCGGGCATCACCGTGAAGCCCATCATCGTGCTCGACGGCGTGCAGGAAGTGAATGAAGTGTTTTTCGACAATGTGAAGGTGCCGCTCGAAAACCGTATCGGTGAGGAGAACAAGGGCTGGACCTACGCCAAGTTTCTGCTGGTCCACGAACGCTCGGGCATTGCCGGCGTCGCGCGTTCGAAGAACGCCATCGAGCGTCTGCGGGCGATTGCGGCGGCCGAATTGATCGACGGCGAGCCGCTTATTGACACCGACGGCTTCGCCCGCAAGCTGGCGGCGCTGGAGATCGACCTGCTGGCGCTGGAATTCACCGAGCTTCGAACCCTGTCGGCGGAAGCGAAGGGCGGCCACGCGGGTCCCGAAAGCTCGATCCTCAAGATCAAGGGTACCGAGATTCAGCAGCGGATCACCGAACTCACGCTGGAAGCGATCGGCTATTACGCCTATCCCGACCATCGCGGTTTCGGCGACAACGAATATCCCGTCGGTCCCGATTATGCGGTGGGCGAAGCGGCGCGTTACTTCAACATGCGCAAGGCTTCCATCTACGGCGGATCGAACGAAATACAGCGCAACATCATTGCGAAGGCGGTCCTGGGTCTCTAGGCGCAAATGCCGGAGGCCGCTATTCGGGGAAGCACTCATGGATTTTTCCTATAGCGAGGAGCAGACACTCCTGCGCAACTCGGTCGCCCGATTTCTTGCCGATAATTACAGCTTCGAGACGTTCAAGGCGGTTTCGCGCACGGAGCCGGGGTGGAGGCGCGACTGCTGGAAACAGTTCGCGGGGTTGGGCCTGCTGGGTGCATCACTGCCGGAGGCCCATGGCGGACTCGGCGGCGGTCCGGTCGAGACCATGATCGTGATGGAGGAATTTGGCCGCGCGCTCGTTGTCGAGCCCTATGTGCAGACGGTTGTCGTCGGTGGAAATTTCTTTCGGCTCGGCGGAAACGAAACACAGAAAAACGAATGGCTCCCCAGAATCGCCAATGGCGAGGCGGTCATCGCCTTTGCCTTCGCAGAGCCTCGGGGACGCTACAATTTCGCCGACCTGGCGACTACGGCCAAAAAAAGAAATTCGGGTTACATCATAAACGGCCACAAGGCCGTCGTGGTCGGTGCACCATGGGCCGACACGCTCCTTGTCACCGCACGAAGCGCGGGCGGACAACGCGATGAAAAAGGCGTCACGGTTTTTGTCGTTGACAGGAAAAGTACCGGGGTCTCGACCCGCGATTATCCGACCATGGACGGTTTGCGCGCATCGGAGATCACCTTCGAGAACGTCGAAGTTCCCGCAGACAATGTCATCGGGGAAATCGATAATGGTCTGGGCCTCGTCGAGCAGGTGACGGATTATGCGATTGCCGCCCACTGCTCTGAAGCTGTCGGCGCCATGAAGGTTCTGCTTGATTCGACGGTCGAATATTCAAAGACGCGAAAGCAGTTCGGGGTGCCGATCGGCAAGTTCCAGGTGCTGCAGCACCGCATGGTGGACATGTTCATGCAGTGCGAACAATCTGCTTCCATCACCCTGATGGTCACGCTGAAGCTCGACGAGAGCGAAATCGAGCGCAAGAAGGCTGCATCGGCAGCGAAGGTGCAGATCGGCAACGCCGGCCGCTTCGTGGCGCAGAATGCCGTGCAGATTTACGGCGGCATGGGCATGACCGACGAGTTGAATATCGGACATTATTTCAAACGGCTGACCATGATCGATGCGCTGTATGGCAATGTCGATCACCACCTCAAACGATACGCAAGCCTTTGCTAGCAATTCGTCGATTGTGCCAGATTGAATGACCTTACCAGGGAATCGATTGGCCGTTGTGATCCAGATACTGGCCACTGGTTTTGTCGTTCAATTCATCGATCCGCGCCCGCAGATCGCCCACGCTTTTCTCCGGGGTTAGCGTCGCGCCTTTGCCGCCCATGTCCGTGCGAACCCATCCCGGCGCGAATAGGCCGACAAGGATGCCGTCCTTCGCCCAGTCGCGCGCCAGCCCGCGCATGACGCAGTTCACCGCCGCTTTCGATGCGCGATAGCCATACCTGCCGCCGCTGTTGTTGGCAATCGAGGCGAGCCCGCTAGTGATGGTGACGAGCTTCTTGTCGTGTCCGCGGCGCAGATTGTCGCGAAAGGCCTGCGCCACGATCAGCGGCGCCATGCTGTTGACGCGAAAGGTTTCGAGCCATTGATCGTAGTCGATGGCATCTGCCGTCTGCGGATCCGGGCCGCCGATGCCGGCATTGTTGATGAGAATGTCGATGGTCGCATCGCCGATCTCGGTCCTGAGTGCCTGGATCGAATGGGGATCGGCGACGTCGAGCGCCAGAACTTTCACTTTACCGCTCTTTTGTGCGATCTCGCGCAGTTCCGCTGCCTCGGCCGGACGCCGGCAGCACGCAAGCACGTCGGCTCCCGCATCGGCATATTGTTTGACGAACTCAAGTCCGATGCCGCGATTGGCGCCGGTAACAAGAATCGTGGTCATCGTGTGGTTCCTTATGGTGCGTCGCAACGGACGTATAGGGTCATGGCGCTGCCGGTGTGTCCTTCAGCCGCTCAAAGATGTGCAAACCCACGAGCGCGAGTTTGGCGCAGCCGTAATTGGTCTGGCCGAAATTGCCGTAGAGCCCGGTCGAAGACGTGGTCACGACGATGCGGCCATATTGCCTGTCGCGCATGATCTGCCAGACGGCTTTTGCGGGCTTGACCGTGCCCATCACATGGACGGCCATCACCGCCTCGAAATCTCCGATCTCCATCTTCGAAAAACTCTTGTCGCGGAGAATGCCGGCATTGGCGACGAGGATGTCGATGCGTCCGAATGCGTCCATCGTCTGCTGGATGAGGTGGGCAACGCCTGCATCGTCGGTCACGGAGGCGCCGTTCGCGATGGCTGTTCCGCCCGCGGCTTCGATCTCGCCGACGACGTTTTGCGCCGCTTGCGACGAACCGCCAGAACCATCGACCGCGCCGCCCAGATCGTTGACGACGACCCTGGCGCCGCGCCGCGCGAATTCGAGCGCGTGGCTGCGCCCGAGACCTCCGCCGGCGCCCGTGACGATGGCGACCTTGCCGTCGAAGCGAATGGCCATGAGACAATTCTCCGGGAAAGGGATGGTGCGTTCCGGCGAGTGATGGCGGAGGAGCTTCGCGCGGTCAAGCCGATGTCGCGGCCCGCGCGGGCGCACCGGCGAACAGCCTGCGCAGGGCTGCGTTCGCCGGTCGTTCGATCAGGGTGAAGACCAGCCAGCCCCAGGCGACTGCGGCGACGACAAGCAGCGTCGGCTCCAGCCAGTGCCAGAAAGGTTGCCATGCCGACCACGGCCGTCCCAATACAATGTCTGCCGGCGCGGGATAGAGTCGCATCTGCGCAAAGCGCAGAAACTGCAGAACCGCCGTCTGCCCGATATAGATCGCATAAGACCACTCACCAAGCGCGACGGGCAGACGGGTCTTGAGCGCGGTGGCGAGAAATCCCCGATCGAAGCAAAGCACGAACACCAGCGCCATGATGGGAAGCGCGGTATAGATATCCTGCGGCCGGTGCGACCAGCCGGTGCAATAGATTCCATAGAAGAGCCATGCGAGCACTGCGAGTTGCATCGCCGAGCAGGCCGTGTCCGAAATTCGTATGTCGTGCTTGCGTATCGTGTTGTGCAGTATCGCCATGCCGACTCCGACGGCAAAAGCCGCCATGCCGCGCCAGATGCCGTTGTGGAATGTGAGATCGAGGCCGTAGCGCGGATGCACCAGCAAGGCGAGGGCGCCGGCGCCCGCGAATATGAGAAGCAGCGCCGTCGTCCAGCCGCCGCGCGCGAACAGAACATAAAATGGGAACAGCAGGCACAGAAGGAATTCCACGCTGACAAACCAGGACGCGCCGTTCCACGACAGATAGGGAAAGATGTTCCACGCCTGCACCAGAAACAGATTGGCGACAAAGGTGGGCCAGGTGTCGATCGGGTGCCAGGGCTCGTCATAAATCGAAACGTAGCCGCCGCGGGCCGCCAGGAAGCGCAAGGCAATCACCATCGCCAGGATCACCAGCAACATGAAAATGTGGGATGGATAAAGCCGCGCCAGCCGCGCTTTGAGGAATGCAAAATATGCTTTGGCGCGCCAGAATTCGGCCGCGCGCGACGCGTAGGCATAGGTGAGCACGAAACCCGACAGCGCAAAAAAGAATTCCACCCAGAGATAGCCTTTGGCGACCGGCAGGTCGAACCATGCTGCGCCGCGATAGCCATGCCCTTCGCAATAGTGGAACAACACGAGGATGAGCGGCGGCAGAGCTCGCGCGCCGAGAAGGGCGCGAATCGCAACGGGGCGGGTTTCGTTCATAAACCCTCGAATCGGTGTAGGCATTGTCGCGCGGGTTGCAATCTCTTGCCAATGGCGGCGTGCATGTGGCTCTTGCATCTCCAGTCGGCCCTGGGAATCTGCGTGATTATCGCGCTGGCATGGGCTTTGTCCGAGAATCGCAGGGCCTTTCCGGTCCGCACCGTTGTCGTCGGTCTTGCCTTGCAATTCTCGCTGGCGCTGTTGCTCCTCAAGGTTGCGGTCGCGCGCAACGCGCTGTTTTCGCTGAATGGCATCGTCGATGCGCTGAGGCATGCGACGGGAGCGGGTACGTCTTTTGTCTTCGGCTATATGGGCGGCGCGCCGCCACCGTTCGCCGTGACGAATGCCGGCGGCCTGACAAGCTTTGCGTTTCAGGTCCTGCCGCTGGTGATCGTTATTTCCGCGTTGGCGGCTCTTCTGTGGCACTGGCGCGTACTGCCGGTCGTCGTCAACGGCTTCGCCTGGGTGCTGCGCAAAACGCTCGGGATCGGGGGAGCCGTCGGTCTCGGCAGCGCGGCGACGGTCTTTCTCGGAATGATCGAAGCGCCACTTCTGATCCGCCCCCATCTCGCGCGCATGACGCGGTCGGAGCTTTTCATGCTGTTTTCGGTGGGACTTGCGACCGTCGCCGGGACGGTGTTCGTGCTTTACGCCACCATCCTCGAGCCCGTCATTCCCGGTGCACTGGGACATATTCTCGTTGCATCGATGCTTTCGCTTCCCGGCGGCATCCTGATCGCACGCATCATGATTCCCGGCGCCCCCCACGTAACTGACGAGGCTGAAGGAGAACCGGGCCTGCGTTATCGCTCCAGCATGGATGCCATCGCACGCGGCACGGAGGACGGTTTGAAGCTGTGGCTGGGCATCGTGGCGATGCTGCTGGTGATCGTGGCGCTGGTGGCGCTCGTCGACATCGTTCTGTCGCATCTCCCCGATTTCGCGGGTACCCCGATCACGGCGGAGCGAATCTTCGGCTGGCTGTTCGCGCCGGTGGTGTGGCTCTACGGAATCCCCTGGGACCAGGCCGCGACGGCCGGTTCGCTGATGGGTCAGAAGACGGTGCTCAACGAGTTCGTGGCCTATCTGAAGCTTGCGTCCCTCCCGAATGACGCGCTCGATCCCCGCTCGCGGCTGATCATGCTGTATGCCATGTGCGGGTTCGCCAATCTGGGCTCGGTGGGTATCATGATCGCGGGCGTGTCGAGTCTGGTTCCGGAGCGTCGCGACGAGATCGTGCCGCTGGCGATGCGCGCGCTGCTGTCCGGCACGATGGCAAGCGGCATGACGGGCGCCATCATCGGGCTGTTGCCGGTGACGTGAGGTGAGCACCGGGAGTCAATCACCGCTTCTGCAGAGCGAACGCCTCGGCCAAAAGTTCGTAGGACTTCAGCCGCGAGGCGAAATCGTAGGTGATCGTCACCACCACGAGCTCTTCGGCGCCGTGACGTTGGGCAATATCGAGCAGCTTCGCGCGAACGATTTGTGGCGTTCCTACCGTCGAGCGCGTCTCGACCGAGTGAAGCAGTCGCTGCTCCTGTTCGGTGAATTCATGGGCGAGCGCTTCATCCGGTGAAGGAAAGGCGATCGGGCGGCCGGTCAGCAGGCGCACCACCCAGAGGTTGCGCGAAGCGGAAAGGCGGCGCGCCTCTTCGTTTGTTTGCGCTGCCAGCGCCGCCACCCCCATGGAAATGAGCGGTCGCGTGCATCCGCTCGATGGCCTGAACCGCTGGCGATAGGCTGCACAGGCTTCTTCACTGCCGTCGGGATTGATGAAATGGGCATGACTGAAAGGCAGTCCCAGCTCTGCCGCGTAGACGGCGCCGTGGATTCCAGATCCCAGCATCCACATTTCCGGACGGCCCGGTCCGCACGGCATGGCGTGAATGCCGCGATAGGGATGATCGTCGGGAAAAGACATTCCGGCAGCGTCGTCGAGAAACTGGCGCAGCAACATCACCTGGCTGGGAAACGCGTCGATACTCCAGGCTTGCGGGCCGGCCTGCAGCGCCCGCGAGGTGCGTTCGTCCGAGCCCGGGGCGCGCCCCACACCAAGATCGATGCGGCCGGGAGCGAGAATTTCCAGCATGCGAAACTGCTCGGCGATCTTGAAGGGGCTGTAGTGGGAGAGCATCACGCCGCCCGAGCCGATCCGCATGGCGGTCGTTTCGGCAGCGAGCCGGGCGATGAGAATTTCCGGGCACGAGCCGGCGAACGCGGTGGAACTGTGATGTTCGGCAACCCAGTAGCGATGGTAGCCCAATGCTTCGCAGGCTTTGGCGAGCGCAATGGTCTCGGCCACCGCATCGGCGGGCGTGCCGTCCTTGCGGATCGGAGATTGATCGAGAACGGACAATCGCATCTGGATTTGCGGATCTCCTGGCGCGTTGCTTCGCAGTCCCAAGAAATACGCTAGTCTTGCCGGCGAAGGAAACTGGTGGAGGCCGGCATGGCGCTCGACTGCGAAACGCGCACGCAGCTTATCGAAACGGTGCGCCGCTTCGTTGGGGAGACGTGCGTTCCGATGGAAGCGAAAGTCGCCGAAGACGACCTCGTGCCCGACGCGATTGTTGCGCAGATGCGTTCGCTGGGACTGTTCGGTCTGTCCATCCCGGAAGAATTCGGCGGCCTCGGGCTGACCATGGAGGAGGAGGTGCTTGTCTGCTTCGAGCTGGGGCAGACATCGCCGGCCTTCCGCTCGGTGATCGGTACCAATGTCGGGATTGGCAGCCAGGGCGTGGTCATGTTCGGAACTGACAAGCAGAAACGCGAATGGCTGCCGAAGCTCGCCCGCGGCGATGTTATCGCGAGTTTTGCACTGACGGAGCCGGAAGCGGGTTCGGATGCCGCATCGCTTCGCACGGCGGCGATCCGCGATGGCGCGGATTACGTCGTCAACGGCACGAAGCGTTTCATCACCAACGCCAATCGCGCCGGCATGTTCACACTGCTCGCCCGTACAGATCCTGCGAAGAAAGGTGCTTCGGGCATCTCCGCGTTCATTGTGCCGGCCGACACGCCTGGGATTACGACCGGCAGGCCCGAAAAGAAGATGGGTCAGCAGGGCGCGCATATTTGCGATGTGGTCTTCGAAAACGTCCGCGTGCCCGCAGGCCTCAGACTGGGCGCGGAAGGCGAGGGCTTCCGGCTGGCCATGGCCGTGCTCGATCGCGGGCGGTTGCACATTTCCGGAGTCTGCGTCGGTGTGGCGGAGCGCCTGATCCGCGAATGTGTCGCTTATGCGCGCCAGCGCAGGCAATTCGGACAGGCGATCGGCGAATTTCAACTCATCCAGGCGATGCTCGCCGACTCGCGCACGGAAGCCTATGCCGCGCGCACGATGGTGCTGGACGCGGCGCGCAGGCGCGATGCGGGCGATGCCGTTACCCTGGAATCGGCCTGTGCCAAATATTACGCGTCGGAGATGGTGGGCCGTGTCGCCGACCGCGCCGTGCAGATTTTCGGCGGCGCCGGCTATGTGGCCGATTACGGCATCGAACGCTTCTACCGCGACGTGCGCATATTCCGCATCTATGAAGGCACCAGCCAGATTCAGCAACTTGTCATTGCGCGCAACATGCTGAAGGCCGATGCGTGAACTCGAAAAACTTCTCGCAGAAATTCGCGCCTGCCGCATCTGCGAGGCGCATCTGCCGCATGGGCCGCGTCCGGTTCTGCGCGCCAGCGCAACCGCAAAGCTCTGCATCGTCGCCCAGGCGCCGGGCATCCGCGTGCACGAAAGCGGGCTTTCGTTCAACGATCCTTCCGGCGACCGGCTGCGCGAATGGCTGAAGCTGGACCGCGACATGTTTTACGACGAAACCCGCGTCGCCATCATCGGCATGGGCTTCTGCTTTCCCGGCCATGACGCAAATGGCGGCGACAAACCGCCCAGGGGAGAATGCGCCCGCGCCTGGCATGAGAGGCTCTTCGCGCTTTTGCCCCCCTTCGAGCTCACGCTTCTGGTGGGAACCTACGCGCACAAGCGTTATCTGGCGACGCGAGCCAAAGCGAGCATGACGGAAACGGTGAAGGCATGGAGAGACTATGCGCCAAGCCAGCTTCCCTTGCCGCATCCGTCGTGGCGCAACAGCGCGTGGCTGAAAAGAAATTCCTGGTTCGCCGAAGATTTGTTGCCGGATTTGCGTAAACGGGTGGCGAAGAACATGTTGCGTTGAAGCGCGTTCGCCTGTTGGGATGTAACGCGCGACCCCTCGCGGAATCGCGCGCCAACTTCCAGTCGATGTCTAGTGGATCGTACCATTCAGCATGTTCGGGAAGAAGCCGTAATCGCCCGACTGGCCTCCCGCATAGACGATGTTCAGAACTTCCTGAGGGGTGCGCTGGAATGCAATGCCGTCGCCATCGGCAGGAATGATATTCGCCATGCCGTTTAATTCGATTCCCTGATCGGTGATCAGGGGTTTGCCAATTTCGGCGCTCAATTTGTTCCTGAGTTTCGAAATTGCGCCAACCTCTCTGGCGAGCCCAAATTGGTAGCAGAGCACGCGGATAAGGCTCGCATGATAAGCCTCCACTGCAAGAATACCGGCGGCCGCATCGAGATACGCCTTGCTTTTGATATGCGGCGCTGCGCCATGGTAGGCGGTGACGCCGACATCTTCGAAGATGAAGGCGCCAATCAGAAAGTTCTCTCCGCTGGAGAAGGGATCGAATGCGTCGCCCAGACCGGCCGCTTTTGCCAGCCTGTTGAAGCTGCTCTGGAGGTTGATGGACGGCTCCGCGACGGCGGCGCTGCCAAGCGCGGCTCGCAGAAATTCGACATGTTTGAGTTCGTCCTGGGCAATCTCCGTCGCGTATTGCTGGGTTGCGATATTCTGGAAGGGGACCATGCTTCCGCCGACGACCTTTCCCTGCATGCCCGTGCCGGTCCTCTTGTCCTGAGAAAGACCGTGGCCATACACTGCGTAGTGATAGTATTCGGCTTCGAGATACTCGAGATTCAGGGCGAAATTCAGGATATCGACGTCGGTAAGGGCATCGTTATTCGGGCTGAATGTTCCCTGCGCCTTCGCCAGCGTCGATACGCCCCCTGCGCCCAGCGCCGCAAGCGTCGCCAGACTGGTTTTCAGTACGAGCCGCCGATTGGCCCCGTTGGTCTTTGCGGACCCGGCATTGGAGCTTTTGAGTTCGATCATGGATGATCTCCTGTGTTGCTACATCTAGCGAAAAAATATGCGCAACAACCCCCTGGCCGCAGAGAGCATCTTTTCCGCACTTACAATACGGATTGCATTGATATTTGGATCAAATTGTTCCGTGAAAAATCGATATTGGTTGTGTTATTGTTGAACTATCCGCCACACGGCACACACAGAAACGGCGCATCTGATTACAAACCAGGTACGCTTCATCGCAGCAGGCTTTTACAAACTGTCAGCCGGGTATCAATCTGCATTGTCAGCTGACTTGAGCGCGTTTTCTCCTTCAGGCAAAGACTGTCTGGACAACCAGCCAACCGTTGACCAGGATGATCGCTGCGGCCACGGCATAGCCACTGCGCCGCACCCAGAGTCCGTTGACAAACAAACCCATCACTTTCGCATCGCTGGTGAACCGCACCAGCGGCACCACCGCGAAACCGAGCTGCAGGCTCAAGACGACCTGGCTCAGAATGAGAAGCTGTGTGGTGCCGTTGTCGCCGGCGATGGCAGTGACCGCCAGCGCCGGCAGAATTGCCAGCCCCCGCGTCAGCAGCCGCCGTGCGAAGGGGTTCATTTTCAGACCCAGGAATCCTTCCATCACGATCTGCCCGGCCATGGTTCCCGTCAGGGTCGAATTCTGCCCGGCCGCCAGCAGCGCAACCGCGAAGACGACGCTGGCAATGCCAACGCCCATTGTCGGCGAAAGCAGCTTGTAGGCGTCTTCGATGCTTTCGAGGTTGGCGTGTCCGGACCAGTGAAAGACGGCCGCCGCCAGCACCAGAATCGCCAGATTGATCAGCAGCGCGAAGGTCAACGCGGTGAAGCAGTCGATGGTCGAAAACCGGATCGCCTGACGCTTGCCGGAAACCGTGGGCTCGATCTTTCGCGATTGGGCGATGGAGCTGTGCAGATAGAGATTGTGGGGCATGACTGTGGCGCCGAAAATGCCGACCGCCAGGTAGAGGGCGGAAGGGTCGGTCAAAGTTTGTTTCGAAGGCAGGAAGGAGCCAAGGATGCCGGCTGCGTCCGGATGGGATGCTGCCAGTTCGTAGGCGAAGCACAGGCCCACCACGGCGGTCAGCGCAATTGTAAAGGCCTCGATATAGCGAAAACCGTATTTCAGGAGTCCCATCACGATCAGGGTGTCGAAGGCCGTGAGGCAGACGCCGAGCAGTATCGGCAGATGAAACAGCAGCTTGAGCGCGATCGCGGTGCCGATCACCTCCGCAAGATCGCAGGCCACAATCGCGATTTCACAGGTGACCCACAGCGAACGGGCTACCGCGGGCGAATAATGGGCGCGGCAGGCCTGGGCCAGATCGCGTCCCGATGCGATGCCCAGCCGCAGGGCGAGCCATTGCAGGAACATCGCCGCAAAATTCGAAAACACGATCGCCGGGAGCAGCGCATAACCGAATTTGGCGCCGCCGGCGATGTCCGTGGCCCAATTGCCCGGGTCCATATAGCCGACGGCGATGAGATATCCGGGTCCGGAAAAGGCAATGAGCTTCATCCAGAAACGCGCGCTGGCAGGAACTTGGACCAGACCCGGCGCGCCGGCTGGCGCTGCACCCCAATTCAGGGCGGCGGCTTGCGGGTCCGAAGGAGGCGGCGGCGACATGATCGTAAAACCCGCAAGCAACGACTGGGATCGAATCGACAAGATCGCGGCGCCGGGTACTTTCGGCAGCGGCATCCTCTCTCCAATGAGACGCGGCGGGACAGCGGACCGTTCCGATAATAAATATGGAAAATATCGCGCGCGGGATGATCCGGCGGACAGGTTCGTCCGTATGCCTTCTAATATAACCGAAGCAGCGTGCTTTCGGCCGCCGCTCAGACAAAATTTATTTTGAGACAGATTGGGCGTAACTGCGTTCGGTTGATGAATACTGTATTCCTGTTCGGATCACTTTCTTGCGGGATTGTCGTCGGGAACCGACAAAGGAGTAGCCATGGGTGGCTTGAGCATCTGGCATTTGTTGATTCTGGCGGTGGTGGCTTTGCTGCTGTTCGGCGGCCGCGGCAAGATTTCGGATTTGATGGGCGACGTGGGCAAAGGCATCAAGGGTTTTCGCTCAGGCCTGAACGAACCCGAACCGCCGGCCCCGATCGCCGACAATTCCCCCGAGCGGCTCGCCCCCATCCCTGCCAGCCCCGTCCCTGCGACGGACCAGCCGGTCGTGCGCTGAAACCCGTCTCGCACGTCACGGGGCGCGCATGTTCGATCTCTTCAGTTGGAGCCATCTTCTCATTGTGCTGATCGTGGCTCTCGTGGTGGTCGGCCCGAAGGATTTGCCGCGGATCATGCGCGTGGCGGGGCAATGGATGGGCAAGGCCCGTGCGATGGCCGGCGAGTTCCACAAAAGCCTAGACGAAATGACGCGGCAGTCCGAGCTGGACGAGCTTCGCAAGGAGATTGGTTCCTTGCGCGCCGGCTACCGCATGGACGGTTCCGGTGGTCCCGATGACAGCACTCATCCTGCGCCATACCTGATGACTTATGAGGCCGCGCGCGCGCAACGAGCGGCTCAGTCTGCAACCGAGGCCGTTGCGACCGGCGCGGAGCCGCCGGCGCAATGATGCCGGCTGCGGCAGCGGATGAAGCGGCGATCGAGTCCAGCCGGGCGCCGCTGATGGATCATCTGATCGAGCTGCGCAAGCGGCTGATCTGGTCCGCCGTCACCTTCGTCGCCTGTTTTCTGTTCTGTTTCGTTTTTGCGAAATACATCTACGCGTTCTTGACGATGCCCCTGGCGCACGCGCTGGCGGGGCAGCCCAACGATCATCTCATATACACCGCTCTCTCCGAAACCTTCTTCACCTATGTCAAGGTCGGAATGTTCGCCGGGCTTTGCCTCGCCTTTCCCGTCATCGCCGGTCAGCTCTGGCTGTTCACGGCGCCGGGTCTCTATCGCGCCGAGCGCCGCGCCTTCCTGCCGTTCCTGCTGGCGACGCCGGTGCTGTTTTTGCTGGGCGGCGCGTTCGTGTTTTATGTCATGCTGCCTTTCGCCATTCATTTCTTCCTCAGCTATCAGACGGCGGGCGGCAAGGGGGCGCTTGGAATCGAACTGCAGGCGAAAGTCAGCGAATATCTCGATTTCGTCATGACCCTGATCGTCGCGTTCGGCGTCACCTTTCAGCTTCCCGTGGCGCTGACCTTGATGGGACGGGTGGGGCTCGTCACCAGCGCACAGCTTCGAAGCATGCGCCGCTATGCCATTGTCGGCATTGTCCTGCTTGCCGCCATCGTCACGCCGCCCGACGCCTTCAGCATGATCAGCCTGATCGTGCCGCTACTGTTTCTCTACGAAGTGTCGATCTGGTGCGTGAAACTGTTCGAGAACCGGCGCGCGGCATCCAGTTCCGGAATTTGAGCGCGCGCGCTGACGTCCGGGCCACGGAACTGACGACGACCCCTTCAGCCCGTGTGCGGCGTGTTCAGGCGCCTACACGGTCCACGGGGCCGGCGGACAAGGACTCTAGTTGACAGCATCGCCAGCAATGCTAGCATACCTTATGCCGACTCTGACGATCCGAAATCTTCCAGATGACGTTCACGATGCCCTTCGGCAGGAGGCCGCCGGGCATCGCCGCTCAATGGAGGAAGAGGCCCGCCGTGCATTGGCGGAACGGTTCAGGCGACGGCCATCACCGCAGGAGATCGCCGCGATGCTCTCTTCGTTCAGAGCCAAATCGTCGCCGGCTCCGGCGGCCGCAAAGATGCTTGCCAGTGAATCATTGATCGCCGCGCGACGGATCGAGGCCCTGTTCGAAGAGGGGCTGGTCTCGCCCGACGAAAAGCGCGCATGGGACGATCGGATTGCGCGCCTCTCGGTTTCACTTCCCGAAATCCAGGCTTTCATTGACGGCAGATGGGCGCAGAAGAAGTAGTCATCGACGCTTCGGCCGCCATTGCGTTTCTCA
>DATCBQ010000007.1:0-20856 GCA_036511745.1 Rhizomicrobium sp. | reverse complement strand
CGCTTGCCGCTTCCATGTCGACCGCGGCTGAGGCGGGGTGTTTCAAAGGCGCGGTTGTGGGCGCCGTCGCCGGCCACTACGCGCATCACCACGCCATCCTCGGCGCCATGGCCGGCTGCGCAGTCGGCCATCACCTCGCGGTCAAGGCACGCGAGCAGAAAGCAACTCAGGCGCAGGCTGCCGAGGCGCATGCCCCGACAGCGCCGAAGAACCCGTGATAACTCTTTCGCGGCGGTACGGCAGGCTCTCGCCCAGGGATCGCGCATGCGATAGTCTGGCGCGGGGCATCACACCGAATCGACCATGATCATCATTCTCGTTGTCATTGCGCTGATCGCGCTCTTTGCCGTGTTCAGCTACAATCGTCTTGTCGCGCTCAGGCAGGCCTGGAAGCAGGCGTTTGCCGATATCGACGTGCAACTCAAGCAGCGCCACGATCTGGTTCCCAATCTGGTGGAGACCGTGAAGGGATATGCCGCGCATGAAAGCGGCGTATTCACCAGCGTGACCGAGGCCCGCGCCACGGCGATGCGCGCGACAAGCGTCTCCGAGAAAAGCGCCGCCGAAGGCGCGCTGTCGGGCGCGCTCGGCAATCTTATGGCCGTGGCGGAGAACTATCCCCAGCTCAAGGCGAACGAGAACTTTCGCCAGTTGCAGGACGAACTGGCCGATCTCGAGAACAAGATCGCGGCGGCGCGGCGCTTCCTCAACAACGCCGTCGCCGAATACAACACCGCAATCCAGCAGTTTCCGGCGACCCTGTTTGCCGGCGCCATGGGATTCGCACCGGCAGCCATGTTCGAGTTGGACGAGACGGAACGCGCCGAAAGCAAGGAACCGCCGAAAGTCTCGTTCGGCAGCTAGCGCGTGATACCCGCTGCATCCTTCGACAGGCCCGGGATGAGAAGAATTGGAGTTGCACCGACGCTGATGGCACTAAGGCATTTCCTCATGCCGAGCCTGTCGCAGCACGCGGCCTAGCGCCATGCCGCCAACCGCGATGCTCGGGCTGACGTCCTATCGCCGGAGCAACAATTTCAAATCGATTCTGCTGCTGCTGGCTTTCCCGGCGTTGCTGCTGGCGCTGGTCGGAGGCGTTTTTTTTGTCTTCGGTCTTTTTATGTCCGGCGGCAATCAGGGAGGCGCGGCGTCCGGTTCTTTCCAGCAATTCGGCATGACTCCGGTGCTGGGTACCGGCAGCCCCGCCGACCTTGCGCTGTCGGCAATGGCGGAGTTCTGGCCCATCGTGCTCGGGATAGCGGTCGTTTGGGTTTTGATCGGCTATTTCTTCAATGACACGATCATCCACATGGCGACCGGCGCCCAGCCGGTGACGCGCGAAGCGGCGCCGCAACTCTACAATCTGCTGGAGAATCTGTGCATCTCGCGGGGCATGCGCCTGCCCAGACTCTACATCATCGACACCGATGTGATGAACGCCTATGCGAGCGGGATCGACGACAAAAGCTATGCCATCACGGTGACGCGCGGATTGCTCGATCAGCTCAATTCCGCGGAGCTCGAGACCGTCCTGGCGCATGAACTGACCCACATTATCGACCGCGATTGCCGGCTGCTGATCGTCACCGTCGTCTTCGTCGGCATGATTTCGTTTCTGACGCAGTTGCTGTGGCGCAGTCTTCAGGTCGTCGCTTTTGGCGGCGGGCGGTCGCGCAAGGGCGGCGGGGGTGTCTTCATCATGGTCATCATCGCCGCCATCGCGATGTTCGTCGGCTATGTGCTGGCGCTGGTTTTGCGATTTGCGCTGTCGCGCCGTCGCGAGCTTCAAGCCGACGCCGGATCGGTAGAGCTTACAAAAAACCCGGATGCCCTGATCGCCGCCCTTCTCAAGATTTCGAAGAATCCGCTGGTGCCACATGTGCCGAGCGAAGTGCGGCAGATGTTCATCGAGAATCCGGAAAGTGGTTTCGATGTCGGCGGCCTTTTCGCCACCCATCCGCCCATCGCCCAGCGCATCCGTGTACTGGAAGCGCTTGGCGGCCATTTGCCCGCCGCGCCTGTACCCATTGCCGGGGCAGAAAGCGGTAAACCAGGTCCGTGGACGTAGAGGAACTACGCTTCGGCTGACGCCTTATTGCGCGAGCGTGATGCGGGCGCGGGCTTTTCCGGTTTTTCGATTTTCACCGGAAGAATCACGGGCCGCAACAGGAACGCCGGCAGCCGGTCAAGATCGTCGGCCGTGCGTTCCGTATTCTGCGGGTTGGAGACATGCTGCGCCTTTGGGACCTGCGGCGGCTTTGCAGCGTGGCGGGGTTCGGGTTTGCGTTCGGAAGGCACAGCAACCGAGATATGAGGCGCGGCCTTTCGGGGAGCGTGTTCGCGTTTGGCATCGGTTTCCCGGCGCGGCGGGCTCTCGTGCGCGCGACGGGGCCGGCGCTCGCCATGGCTTCGTTCCCGCGTTCGGTGTTCTTCGCGAATTTCCAGTCCTTCCATCGTTCGTCTTTCGATGGGAAGGCCGGTGAGGCTCTCGATGGCATCGACAAGCTTTGAGTCCCGCGGTGTCGCCAGCATCAGCGCGTGGCCGTCGCGTCCCGCGCGGCCGGTTCGGCCGATGCGGTGCACATAATCGTCGGGATGAAAGGGCACGTCGAAATTGAAGATATGCGAGACCAGGGGGATATCGAGACCGCGGGCGGCAACGTCGCTCGCCACCAGAAGCCGAAGCTCGCCGTTGCGGAAGGAGTCGAGCGTCCGCGTGCGAACCGACTGATCCAGATCGCCATGCAGGGCAGCGGCGGAGAATCCGTGGCTTTGCAGCGACTTGGCAACGACATCGACATCGCGCTTGCGGTTGCAGAAGACGATGGCGTTCTTCACCTCGTTTTCGCGGATGAGGCGCCTGAGCGATTCGCGTTTTGCCCAGTCGTTGGCGGGCACGTTGACGATTTCCTGCTTGATGTTGTCGGCCGTTGTGGCGGGGCGCGACACCTCGACACGAACGGCGTTGTGCAGGAACTGGTCGGTGAGCCGTTGAATCTCCGGCGGCATGGTGGCCGAATAAAACAGGGTCTGCCGCGTAAAGGGGATCAGCTTGCAGATGCGCTCGACATCGGGAATGAAGCCCATGTCGAGCATGCGGTCGGCTTCGTCAATGACGAGAATCTGCACTTGGCTCAGCATCAGCTTGCCGCGCCCGAAATGATCGAGCAGACGGCCCGGCGTAGCGATCAACACATCCACGCCGCGGTCGAGCTTCTTGTCCTGGTCTTCGAACGAAGTTCCGCCGATCAAAAGCGCCATGGAAAGCTTGTTGTACTTGCCATAGCGCTCGAAGCTCTCAGCGACCTGTGCCGCAAGCTCGCGCGTCGGCTCCAGAATGAGCGATCGCGGCATGCGCGCCTTGGCGCGGCCCCGCGACAGCATCTCGATCATCGGCAAGGTGAACGACGCCGTCTTGCCGGTGCCCGTCTGGGCGATTCCGATCATATCGAGGCGCTTGAGCACCAGGGGAATACCCTGAGCTTGGATGGGAGTAGGGGTGGCGTACCCGCTTTCGGTGACTGCTCTCAGCACCTCAGGCGAAAGACCGAGGTCTTCGAACCCAATGCCGGAGGCGGAAAGGGCGGGGGATGGGGAAGTTGTGTCCTGTACAACTTCCGGGCCGGCTTGCGTGCCGGAGATCGTTTCGTTCGTCATGCGCTCCTGAAAGGGGCGCACTTCGGGCGCCCGCACCGCCAGCCCAGATTGGCTTGCGGAATCATCATGCACTGCAACATAGTAATTTAATTTCAAAAGTCAACCAGAGCGATGATTGTGGTCTTACGAAACCTCGACGGATGCTGTGATTTCAACAATCTTTTGCGAAGCGCGAGGGGGGTTAGATGGGCGAGCGTAGATTGTTGGACGGACTCGTCGCGGCCGGCGTATTGTTCGCGCTTGCGGCGCTGTTCTGGTTCGCACAGGTGGATTGGGTCGCGCGCCCGACAGTTCAGCCCGTTGACGCTCCGGCAACGGAATTCTCGGCGGATCGTGCGGAGGCAATCTTAGCGCGCATCCTCGGGCCGGAACGGCCGCATCCCGTTTCGACGGCCGAAAATGCAGCCGTCCATGCGCGCATTCTCAAGGAGTTTGCTTCGCTCGGTATTCCCGCCACCCTCTATCGCGGCTTTGGCTGCAATGAGGTTCGCAGCGCCGGCGTCATCACCTGCGCCTCGGTGGACGACATTCTGGGCGAGGTGAAACCGGGTGCCGGAAAGGCTGTCGTATTGATGGCCCATACCGACTCCGTTCCCGCCGGTCCCGGCGCCGCGGACGACGAGTCCGGCGTCGCGAGCGTCATCGAGACCGCCCGCGCCCTGAAGGCGCGAGGGCTGACCGGCAAGCACCCCATCCTGGCGCTGCTCACCGACGGTGAAGAGGCCGGTCTGCTCGGCGCCGCGGCGTTTCTGCACGATCCGGCATTGCGCGCCCGCGTCGGCGCCGTCATCAACGTCGAAGCGCGCGGCAATCGCGGGCGCAGCCTGTTGTTTCAGACCAGCCCCGGCGACGGACCGCTGACCGATCTCTATGCGGCAAGTGTCGCCAAATATGCCACCAGCTCGCTTTATGCCGAGATCTATCGCCTGCTTCCCAACGATACCGATCTGACGCTGTTCATGCGTGACGGTTTTCCTTCGTTCAATTTTGCGTTCTCGGAAAACATCGCGCATTACCACACGTCGCTGGATAAGCGCGCCAATCTCGATCCGCAAAGCCTGCAGCAGCAGGGCGACAATCTCCTGGGTGTGGCGAGCGGGCTTGAGCGAACGAATTTTGCAAGCCTGAAAGGTGGCAACGACATCTACGTCGATCTGTTGGGTCGGGCTCTCCCGCGCATCGGCGCAGGCTGGGCGATCCCCCTTTCGATGGCCGCGTTTGTATTGTTGCTCGTTGCAGCATTGATGGCGCGTGGCTCGCCGATTGGAGTGGCGCGCTGGTGTGCGGCCTTCGCCATCCTGCCCACGCTTGTCATCGGGGCGGGGCTGATCGGCTGGTTGCTGCATGCGATTGCGGTTGGCGTGTCGGGAATGGCCGATCCCTCCTATGCGTACCCTTGCGGGTTGCGCATAGCGCTCGCACTGGCAGTCGCATTCATGACACTGATGGTTTCGCGCCTGGCGCCGATGCGCGCGGCAGCAGCCGCTGTCTGGTTGTCGCTTTCCGGTTTGGGAATCGTCGCAGCAGTCCTTGTTCCCGGCCTCACACCTTATTTCTTGCTTCCGTCACTCGTCGCCGGCTTGCTGCTGCTTGCCGTTGCATTCCGGCCTGGACGCTGGGAGGGCGTCGCAGGTCAGATCGCGCTTCTGCTCGGTGCGCTGCCGGCATTGTTGCTGTGGATAGGCTTCGGCGCGATGGGCGAAACGGTCATGGGCCTGAAGCTGCATCCGTTGTTCACCATTCCCGTCGCTGTTGGAATGTCAACACTGGTGCCGCTATTCGCCGCGCATTCTTTGCCGCGGCGCGCCTGGATGATGGCGGTCGCGGCCGTTCTTGTTGCTGCCGTTGCCACGGCGATCGTTGCCGGATTGCAGCCTGCCTACAGCGCCATCGCGCCGCAACGCTTGAATGTCACCTATGTGGAGGAGAACAACCGCGCGCTATGGACCGTGGATGCGCTGGCACCGGTGCCGCCCTCGATGAAAGCAATCGCGCATTTCTCGTCTGTGCCGGAAAAGATTTCACCGTTTGCCAGGGGGTCATCGTACGTCGCGCCAGCGGTCGATTTGCACATTCCGCTGCCAACGGCGCGTCTGTTGACCGACCGTCGAATCGGCAATGAACACAAGATCGCGCTCGCCCTTCATGGTTCCATCCACGCGAACCAGATGGCACTGATCCTGGCAACGCCCCGCGGCCTGAAGACCGTCGACGTCAACAACTGGCATTTCGATTCGCCGCCGCAATGGGCGAAACTTGATCGCGTGATGTTTGCCTGCATGAGCCGCGATTGTGCGTCCATCACATTGACTTTGACCTATGGAAACGATGTACCGCTCGACGCGATTCTGGTGGAAGATCGTTTCGGCCTGCCGCCGGGAGAGACCCGCCTGTTGAAAAGCCGGCCTGATACCGCCGTTCCGTCACAGAACGGCGACGGCGTGCTGCTGATTAATCGCCTGCATCTAGCGAAATAGATTATCGGCCGAGGCGAGTCGCGCTTAGCGCGTCGCGTATCTGAGGCAACTTAAACATCCACGTCAGTTACGAATTTCGCGTTTTCCTGGATGAACTGGAAGCGCAGCTCGGGGCGCTTTCCCATCAGGCGCTCGATCAGCGATTCGGTGTCCTTCGCTTCGTCCTCTGCGATTTCGACACGAAGCAGGCTGCGCGAGCCAGCCTTCATGGTGGTTTCCTTGAGCTGGTTTGGCATCATCTCGCCGAGGCCCTTGAAGCGCGAGATTTCCACCTTGGCGCCCTGCCGGAAGATGGTTTTCAGCAGCAACTCGCGGTGCGCTTCGTCGCGGGCATATTCGGTCTTTGCGCCCTGTGCGAGGCGGTAGAGCGGCGGCATGGCGAGATAAAGATGGCCTTGGCGGATGATGTTTGGCATCTCGCGATAGAAGAACGTCAGCAACAGGGAGGCGATGTGTGCGCCATCAACATCGGCGTCGGTCATGATGATGACCCGCTCGTAGCGCAGGTTGTCGTCGCAATAGCGCGAGCCGGTGCCGCAACCAAGCGCCTGCACGAGATTGGCGAGTTCCTGGTTCTGCTCCAGTTTCCCCGCGGCGGCGCTCGCCACATTGAGAATTTTGCCGCGCAACGGAAGCACGGCCTGCGTCGCCCGGTCGCGGGCCTGCTTGGCGGAGCCGCCGGCTGAATCCCCTTCCACGAGGAAGATTTCCGTTCCCGTTGCCGCGTCGCGGGAACAATCGGCGAGCTTGCCCGGCAGCCGCAGCTTGCGGGTCGCGGTTTTGCGGGAAACGTCGCGCTCCTGTTTGCGCTTGAGTCGTTCCTCTGCCCGGTCGACGACGAAGTCTAGGAGCTTGTCGGCTTCCTGCGGATCTTCGGCCAGCCAATGATCGAAATGATCGCGCACGATATTTTCGACGAGCCGCTGGGCATCGGCGGTCGATAATTTTTCCTTTGTTTGTCCCTGAAACTCCGGCTCGCGGATGAAGATCGAAAGCACGGCGCAGCCGCAGGCCATGATGTCTTCTGGCGTAATCAGAGCGGTCTTGCGGTTGTTGGCTCTTTCGCCGTGGGTCCGGAGCGACCGCGTGAGCCCGTTTCGCAAGCCCTGCTCGTGCGTGCCCCCCTGCGGCGTCGGGATCGTGTTGCAGTAGGAATGCAGGAACGGTTCCATTTCCGGAACCCAGCCGATTGCCCACTCGACCGCGCCTTTGCCATCCCGGTTTTCCGTTCGCCCCGAAAAGCGCCGTGCGGTGACGCTGGCGCGGTCTTCGATCTCGCTGGCCAGGAAATCGAGAAGGCCGCCCGGAAATTTGAGCGTCTCTTCGGCAGGCGTGTCGCTGGCGGCCTTAAGAAGTTCGGCCGCGCATTTCCAGCGGATTTCGACGCCGCGGAACAGATAGGCCTTCGACCGCGCCATTCTATAAAGGCTTGCCGGCGAGAAATGCGCGTCCTTACCGAATATGTCGACATCGGGCCTGAAGCTGACGATCGTTCCCCGCCGATTGACGGCGCCCGTCTCCTTCAATTTCCCGACGGCCTTGCCGCGGGAGAACCGCATGCGATATCCGCGCCTCTCGCGGGCGACTTCGACATCCATCCATTCGGAGAGGGCGTTAACGACGGACGCCCCAACGCCATGCAGCCCACCGGACGTATCGTAGACCTTGCCGCCGAACTTTCCGCCGGCGTGCAGGGTTGTCATGATCACTTCCAGCGCCGGCTTCCCGAGCTTGGGATGTGGATCGACCGGAATGCCGCGACCATTGTCGCGGACCATAAGCACATCGTCGGCAGCCAACTCGATCTCGATCCGGGTGGCATGTCCGGCGACGGCTTCGTCCATCGCATTGTCCAGGATCTCGGCGGCAAGGTGGTGCATCGCCCGCGCATCGGTGCCGCCGATATACATCCCCGGCCTGCGGCGGACAGGTTCCAGCCCTTCCAGGACTTCGATATCCCTGGCCGTATAGCCGTTCGGAGCAGCTCCGGGTTTGTCCTCGAAAAGGTCGGGAGATTTCGCCATTCACATCCACACAACAGAAAACAAGATTCGCGGTAACTCGACATTAACGAACATTGCGCGGTTGTGCGCGCAGAACGGTATATTCATCGCCGACAAGTCCGCGGCGCGAAACCTACAGGTTTTTCTTAAGGCCCTTGTCATAGAGTTGCGGAGTGGGTCGGCGCCGGCCGGATCGGAGCGTTCGGGATACGCAGATGAAAGAAGAGACTACAGGCTCCCAAGCCGTCGCGAGCGACGAAGCCCGCATGCTGCGCGCGCGGCTCGATTTTCTGATTGCGACGTTGCCCGTTACGACCTTGATCAATCCGTCCTGGGCCGCACTTTGCGTTCTTCCTTTCACAGGTGTTGTTCCAATGTTCGGCGCGATCGCGCCCTGGCGGCTGCTGCTGGCCATAGGTCTTCACATCTTCAATGGCCTTATCGCAGTTCATCTTGGCAAGGAATATTGCCGTAGCGACCGCGACGACGTTTCGTGGCTTCACCGCATTACCGCCTTCCAGGCGCTTGTCGGAGCCAGTTGGGGTCTTTTCGTTTGGCTTTTATGGGCGAACGGAAACCCGGTCAACCACGTTCTCGTCGTGGGCGTTGTTGCAGTAGTCCTATGGGTCTACGTCTTTTCACGAGGTACGCATCTTGCCGCACTTCTCGCAAGTACGACCCCGATTGCGCTGATGGCTATCGCGCGTTTTCTGTATCACCCGGACGGAATAGCGTGGCCGCTCACCGTGATTGTCGCGGTGACCTTTTTCTATTCGGTCGCATTCGCCCATATCTCGCGCCTGCGATACGACGCCATGCTGCGTACCAAATTCGTCAACGATGATCTGGCAGTCGAATTGAGGAACGCGCGCGACGAAGCCCTCAGGAAGCGGTTCGAGGCCGAAGCCGCCAACGCGTCGAAGACGACCTTTCTTGCCAATATGAGCCACGAGCTCCGCACGCCGCTCAACGCCATACTCGGTTTCTCCGATTTGATCGCCAACGAGAGACTCGGGCCGGTGGGAACTACCCGCTACCGTGAGTACGCTGGCGATATCAATTCCTCTGGCACCCATCTGTTGAGTCTTATCAACGATATCCTGGATATCGCGAAGATCGAGTCGGGCAAGATGGATCTCGAACCCCGCCTGCTCAATCCCGCGACCGTCATCGAGCAGGCGCTTCTGGTCGTACTTTCGCGGGCGCGGGGCAAAGGCCAGATTGTCAGATCGGAGATCGACGCAGTCGGCCTGATCGCCGACGAGCGGGCGGTTAAGCAGATTGTGATCAATCTGGTGTCGAATGCGGTAAAATTCACGCCGGCGGGCGGCATGATTACTATTTCTGGAGGGCGGACGGCGGATGGAGGTTACGAAATCCGCGTGCAAGATAACGGACCGGGAATATCGGCCGAACTGATCGAGAACGTCTTCATGCCGTTCAATCAGATCGACAACCGCTATAGCCGCCAGGCCGGCGGAACCGGTCTCGGCCTGTCGCTGGTCAGGGGTCTCGCGAACCTGCACGGCGGTCGCGCCTGGATCGAGAGCCAGGAGGGAGCGGGCGTGAAGGCCTGTGTCTATTTTCCGCCCACACTCCACGCCCCGATAGCCGTGCAAACGAGGAAGCGGCTTTACGCTTAGGATCGGGAACGCACGATGTAATCGTTCAAGCAGATTTTAGGGGTCGGCAACCAGGATCTGATTCCGCCGTGTTGAAGAGGGAAGCCGCCGTGGGCTATGGACAGCGATTGCGCATGCAACGGAGCGCAGATGTCCGCGTCCTGAAGGCGCAGCTGGATCTCATTGCCAGCGTTGTACGCTCGGCGCGGTTCACGGCGCCGCTTTACGCCGCCGTGATCGCCTGGTTGGGGTGCGATGCTTTCGGTTTTTTCGGCCACCGCGAAATCGGAATTGCGGCCATTCTGCCCGCCGCGGTTGCTCTTACAGCCTGGACTTCGACAAAGCTGATCGACCGATATGCACGCGAATCTTCCGGCCGCGTAAGCTCCGAACAGTTGCAGGCCTGGTTTCCACGTTTCGTGGGCGTACAGATTGCACTCAGTTTGTCATGGAGTCTGACACCATGGCTGTTGTGGGTCCCGGGCGACTCTCTCAACCATATGTTTCTGGCGGTCGCCGTCAGTTGCGTTCTGGGTGCGCTCGCAGTCAGTCGCGTCAATCACATGGATATGTTCGTGGCTGCGCTGGTGCCGCTTGTCGCAATCGACACGCTTCGTTTCCTGACCGGAGGAACCTGGATCGACATCGGGATCGCCTTGTTCCTGCCGCTTTTCGCAGCCCAATTCTTTTTTGACGGACGTAGGCTGATCCATCGGTTGGACGAGGATTCGCGCCTCAGGTTCGAAGTTGAAGACCTGGCGCATGAACTGGAGGAGGCTCGCGACGAAGCATTGCGCAAACGCTTCGAGGCCGAAACGGCAAACGCATCCAAGACGGCCTTTCTCGCCAATATGAGCCACGAATTGCGCACACCTTTGAACGCCATTCTTGGATTCTCCGAAATTATCGCCAAGGAGTGCTTCGGGTCGGTCGGTTCGCAACGCTATCGGGAATACGCAGGCGACATTCACTTGTCCGGGTCGCACCTGTTGAGCCTGATCAACGACCTGCTCGACGTTGCAAAGATCGAGGCCGGCAGGATGGAGATCCAGCCGGACTTGCTCGACGTACGCCGCACGTTCGAGGGGGCTCTCACGATCATAGGCGCGAAGGCCCGCGACCGGCGGCAGGATCTCTTGATCGACATAGACCCCGCTTCGCCACAGCTCTTCGCCGACGAACGCGCACTGAAACAGATTTTGATCAATCTCGTGTCGAACGCGGTAAAATTCACGCCAGTGGGGGGACGGATACGCGTTGTCGGTTCGCGAGCGCCTTGCGGGGATTTTCAGATTATCGTTGAAGACAACGGGCCGGGAATCCCGCGCGAAAAGCTTGGTGGAATATTTAGGCCGTTCAGCCAAGTCGATAACAGCTACGACCGTCAGGGTGGCGGCACCGGGCTGGGTCTGGCTCTCGTTCGAGGTCTGACCGAGTTGCATGGCGGCCGTGCCTGGATCGAGAGCGATTACGGCAACGGTTGCCGGGCCTATGTGGTCCTACCGCGCGGACCAGAACCGCGCAGCAGCGCAATCGAACGCAACGCGAATATGGCAACCGCAGCCGCTTGATCCGGCGCGCCATTCTTCGCTGGAGCACATTACCGACAGAGCGAGATTGTTCCCCGCGTCTCCGGTCCCAAAAAACACTCAGACGCTGTAGTACATCTTGAACTCGATCGGATGCGGGGTGTGTTCGAGAGCGTAAACTTCGCCCATTTTCAGCTCGATATAGCTGTCGATGAAATCGTCTGAGAACACTCCGCCCTTCTTCAGGAACGAACGGTCGGCATCGAGGCATTCCAGCGCCTGCCTCAGCGAGCCGCAGACAGTTGGCACTTCCTTCAGCTCTTCCGGCGGAAGCGAATAAAGATCCTTGTCCATCGGATCGCCCGGATGAATCTTGTTCTCGATCCCGTCGAGACCAGCCATCAGAAGTGACGCATACGCCAGGTAGGGATTGGAGCCGGGGTCGGGAAAACGCACTTCCACCCGCTTGCCTTTGGGGCTGGCAGAAAAAGGGATGCGACACGAAGCGGAGCGGTTGCGCGAGGAATAGGCGAGCAATACCGGAGCCTCGAAGCCCGGTATGAGTCGCTTGTAGGAGTTGGTCAGGGAATTGGTGAAGGCGTTAACGGCCCTGGCATGCTTGATAATGCCGCCGATATAATACAGGCATGTATCGGAGAGATCGGAGTAGCCCGACCCGGCAAAGAGCGGCTTGCCCGCTTTCCAGATCGATTGATGAACATGCATGCCGGAACCATTGTCCCCTGCAATCGGCTTCGGCATGAAGGTCGCAGTCTTGCCATAAGCAGCGGCGACCTGGTGGATCACATATTTGTATATTTGCATGGCGTCGGCACAGCGCGTGAGCGGCTTGAACTTGAAGCCCAGTTCATGCTGCGCGCCGGCCACTTCGTGGTGATGTTTTTCGGGTTCGATTCCCAGATCACCCATGATGGCGAGCATTTCACTGCGGATGTCCTGCGCCGAATCAACAGGAGGAACGGGAAAGTACCCCCCCTTCACGGCGGGTCGGTGCCCGAGATTGCCCGATTCGTATTCGGTCCCGGAATTGTAGGCGCTTTCCGCAGAATCCAGGTAATAGAAAGCCCGGTTCATGCCCACATCGAAACGCACGTCATCAAAAATAAAAAATTCGGCTTCCGGGCCGAAGAAAACCTGATCGCCGGCGCCGGAAGCGGTGACATAATTTTCTGCAGCCTTAGCAATGGAACGTGGGCAGCGCGCGTAGCGTTGGCCGGTTGTGGGCTCGATGACGTCGCAAACGATCGCCAGCGTGGTCTGCGCAAAAAATGGGTCGATGATTGCCGTCTCGCAATCGGGCACGAGTGTCATGTCCGATTCATTGATCGCCTTCCACCCTGCGATCGAGGAGCCGTCGAACATCGTGCCGTTGGTGAGGAAATCGTCGTCGACCATCGAAAGATCGAAGGTGACGTGCTGCCACTTCCCCCGTGGGTCGGTGAAGCGCAAATCGACGAATTTGACTTCCTTCTCTTTGATCAGTTTCAGAACGTCACTCGCATTGCTCATGGCGGCTCCTTTGACAATTGCACGGTTCGATCCGCGATTGGCATTCAAATGGCGTCCGCGCCGTTTTCGCCAGTGCGGATGCGGATGGCTTCCTGGATTTCGGAAACGAAAATCTTTCCGTCGCCGATGCGTCCGGTTCGGGCGGCCTTCTGGATTGCCTCCACTGCCGCTTCCAGCCGCTCGTTCGTAACGACGATCTCGATTTTCACCTTCGGGAGAAAATCCACGACATACTCTGCGCCGCGGTAAAGCTCGGTGTGGCCTTTTTGCCGGCCAAAGCCTTTCGCTTCCGTCACCGTGATGCCCTGTATGCCCACTTCCTGAAGCGCTTCCTTCACTTCGTCCAGCTTGAAGGGCTTGATGATGGCTTCGATTTTTTTCATGGACGCACTCCTGGCTCCGGACCGGTGCCGACCGCCAATCCCGATTAGAGAATTGGCACGCCGCGTGCCAGATGCATCCGCCGTAGGCACAGGTGATTTCGGTGGGTTATTTGACCAGCCGCAATGCCAGATGCTCAAATGTTCACCACCGTGCCCGATTTTGTGCCGGCAGGTGCGGCTCCGTCGCCTCGGCGTTGCGCGGGCACAGCCCGTTTCGCCGTGTGCGGCCCGGTTCCGGAAGAAGCGTGATGCCCTCATCAACCCCAATTTCCCGTTTCAATCCTGTTTTTGGCAGCCTGGGAACCACGATTTTTACCGTTATGTCGGCGCTGGCGGTCGAATACCGCGCCGTGAACCTGGGTCAGGGATTTCCGGACGAGGACGGTCCGCTCGCGATACGCGAAGCGGCGTCCAGAGCGTTGATCGAAGGTCCCAATCAGTATCCCCCGACTCGCGGCCGAATGGAATTGCGCCGCGCGATTGCTGCGCATGCACAAAAATTCTACGGCCTGAATTTGGACCCCGAACGCGAGGTGCTGATAACTTCGGGGGCGACCGAAGCGCTCACTGCCAGCATTATTGCTCTGGCGGGGCCTGGCGACGAAGTGGTATTGATTGAGCCCGCCTACGATTCCTACAAGCCGATCGCCGAGGCTGCCGGGGCAACAGTCAGATTTGTGAAACTGACGCCGCCGGACTGGCGGCTGTCCTACGCCGCTCTCGCGTCTGCCGTAACGCAAAAGACGCGGGCCATTCTTCTCAACACGCCGCTCAATCCCATGGGACGCGTCTTCAGTCGCGAGGAGATCGAAGCGGTGGCTCAGGTGGTGCGGGACGCGGAAGCGGTCGCGATCTGCGACGAGGTTTACGAGCATCTCGTGTTCGACGGGAGAGCCCACATTCCGCTGATGACGCTGCCCGGCATGCGGGAGCGTGTTGTACGCATTGGGTCCGCCGGAAAAATGTTTTCGCTGACGGGATGGAAGATCGGTTGGGTGACCGGCGCACCGGCGCTCATCGAGGTCATCGCCAGAGCGCACCAATTCCTTACCTTCACGACATCGCCCGCATTGCAACTTGGCATCGCGCACGCGATCGAGCATGAGATGGATTTTACTCTGGCGCTGACCAGGTCACTCGAGGTCAATCGCGATCTTCTGGCCGCCGGTCTCGCGGGACTCGGTTTCGACGTGCTGCCCTGCGAAGGTTCCTATTTTTTGACGGCGGGAATCCGGTCACTGACGAATGAGTCCGATTTCGCTTTTTGCCAGCGTCTTGTACGCGAAGCGCGCGTGGCCCTCATTCCGCTGAGCAGTTTCTTCGACAACCGCTCGCCGGATCATCTTGTTCGTTTTGCCTTTTGCAAGCGACGCGGAATGATTGTGGAAGCTTTGAACCGTCTGGAGCGCTATTTCACCGGCCACGGCAAACGAAAATGATCGATCCCCGAACGCCGGTTCTGGTTGGCGCCGGCCAATTCACGCAACGCACCGCTCGCGAAGGCCGGCTTGGCGATAGCCTCGATCCCATTGCAATGTTGGCAAGAGCCGCGAAGCTTGCAATGCGCGACACCGGTAGTGACGCAGCGATGCCTGCCATCGATACCGTTGCCGTCGTCCGATTTACCGCGGATTCGCCGGGAGAGCAGGGGCGATTGCCCACGCGCATGTTCCGCAATCCGCCGTTATCCCTGGCGCGGAGGCTGGGCATATCGCCGCGACGGCTTTCTTACGTCGCAGCCGGCGGCGATACGCCACAATGGCTCGTGAATCGAACGGCGGACGAGATCGCGAACGGCGAATGCGAGGCGGCATTGCTGGTCGGCGCCGAATATATCGCAACGCTGCTCGCATCGATCAAAGCCGGGTTCGATCTCAGCTGGAGCGCGAACCGCGATGTCGATCTCGGCTGCGATCCGGACGAAATCGGCGATACGCGCTCCGGCACAAGTCCGTACGAACGAAAATACGGTTTGCATTTCCCCGTGAACGCTTACCCGTTATTCGAGAACGCCATCCGCGGAGAGCGCGGTCGCGATTCAGCGAGCCATCTCAAGACGATGGGCCAGCTGTTTTCGCCGTTCTCGAAGGTGGCATCGGAAAATCCCCATTCGTGGTTTGCCACGTATCGCACGCCGGCCGAAATTGCCACGCCGTCGGAGAAAAACCGTTATGTTGGATTCCCGTATACGAAGTATCTGAACGCGGTCATCGAAGTAGATATGGCGGCGGCCGTAGTGATGACCAGCGTCGACAAGGCGCGCAAGCTCGGCATTGACGAACGCCTATGGGTTTTTCTGCACGGTTGTGCGGACGCGAGCGATCTGTGGCATCTCAGCGAGCGCGTCGACTATCACTCGTCGCCTGCCATTCGGACGCTTGGGAAAAGCGCGTTTGCGATGGCCGGCGTGGGCCCGCGCGAACTTTCCTTCATCGACCTTTACTCCTGCTTTCCTTCGGTTGTGCAGATCGCCTGTCACGAGCTCGGCATCGACGAGAACGATCCGCGCGGACTGACGGTCACGGGAGGGCTGCCCTATTTCGGCGGTCCCGGCAGCAACTACGTCATGCATGCGATCGCTACGATGATGGAAAGGCTGCGTGCGCAACCGGGCACCTACGGGCTGTGTACGGGTAATGGCTGGTATGTGACGAAGCATTCCGCCGGGATTTACTCGACAAAACCGGTCGAGGGCCGCTGGAAACGCGAGCAGCCGGAGAATTACCAGAAGGACATCAACGCGATGCCGCATCCGTCGGTAACGGAAACGCCCGGCGGACGGGCGAAGATCGAGACTTACACTGTAGTGACAGACCGCAAAGGTAAGCGTTTCGGTATCGTTATCGGCAGACTTGAGGACGGCACGCGCTTTCTCGCCAACTCCCGGGCCGACACTGTTACGCTCAACCGGATGATGCGGGAAGAAATGCTGGGCCGCGTGGGGCGGGTGAGCGTGACGCCGCTGAACAATCTCTTTGAGTTCGATTGAAATGCGGATCGAAATCGTGGACGGCGAAGAAGGTTGGCGGCGCACCGAGCGGCTCGGTTTGCCGTGGTAGGGAGATTGCGCGGCAATGCCCCGGATCTACATGGTTCGCCACGCTCGCGCGGCGACGGGATTTGGCGAGTCCATGGACCCGAGTCTCGACGCGCTCGGGAAAACGCAAGCCGAAAAGCTTGCCGCGCAGCTCCGCTCTTTGGGCCCATTCGCCATTTTATCGAGTCCGCTTGCGCGCGCGCGCGAAACCGCGGAACCACTTGCCAAATACTGGAATAGCGAGCCTGCAATAGAGCAGGCACTCGCAGAAATACCTTCGCCAACCAGCGACCTTCGGGCGCGGGGGGCGTGGCTCCGAGGATTCATGGCCGGGTTTTGGCGCAATGCCACTCCGTCGCTTGTCGGGTGGCGCGAGCGAGCGATTGCTGCGCTTCTCTCGCTGCCGGAAGATTGCGTGGTCTTCTCGCATTATATAGCGATCAACGTGGCGGCTGGTGCGGCGCTAGGCGACGATCGCGTTGTCGTGTTTTCGCCCGACAATTGTTCGGTGACGATATTCGAAGTGGCAGACGGACGATTACGTATGGTCGAAAAAGGCTGTGATGTTGCACTAACGAAGATAAACTAGGAATTGCGAACGAATGCCCAAAGAACCGCACGAGCTGTCGGCAGCTGAACTCTCCGCTGCCTATGAGTCGGGCGATCTTTCGCCGGTCGAGGTCGCTCAGAGCTGCCTTGGACGCACCGAGGCGCTGGATGCGGAGATCAACGCTTTCTGCCTGGTCGATGCCGAAATGAGTCTGCGCGCAGCCGTAGAGTCCGAGGTCCGCTGGAGCGGGGGCGAGCCGCTTTCTCCGCTGGACGGGGTGCCCGTCGCAGTCAAGGATCTTCTGCTGACGAAAGGTTGGCCTACACGGCGCGGGTCGCTCACCATCGACTGCGGTGGTCCGTGGACGGAGGATGCGCCCTGTGTCGCCAGACTCAGGGAAGCCGGCGCCGTCCTCATCGGCAAGACAACCACGCCGGAATTCGGCTGGAAGGGCTCGACAGACAGTCCGCTGACGGGGATTACCCGCAATCCCTGGAACAGGGCGAAAACCCCGGGCGGATCCTCCGGCGGTTCTGCCGCGGCGCTTGCGGCGCGCTTTACGCCGCTTGCGCTGGGGACGGATGGAGGCGGCTCCATTCGAATCCCCGCGAGTTTTTCAGGCGTCTTCGGATTGAAGCCGAGTTTCGGGCGCGTGCCGGCCTATCCCCTATCGCCGTTCGGGACGGTTGCCCATGTCGGCCCGATGAGCCGGACGGTGCGCGATAGTGCGCTGCTCATGAACGTCATCTCGCGTCCCGATGCGCGCGACTGGCATTCTCTCGATTACGACGCAGCCGATTATACACAAGGGCTGGAAAAGGGCGTGAAGAACAAACGCATCGCGTTCAGCCGGCGGCTCGGTTACGTCGAAAGAGTGGACTCCGAAGTCGAAATGCTTGTGGCAGCAGCAGCCAATCGTTTCGCGGAGATGGGCGCGGATGTCGAAGAGGCCGATCCGGATTTCGGCGATCCGGGCCCGGTCTTTCGCACATTGTGGTGGGCTGGTGCGGGGTTGCTGCTCGGCGATCTGCCGGCGGAGAAAATGACCCGGTTGGATCCGGGCTTGCGACGCATGGCGGAGGAAGGCAACGCCATTTCGCTGAAAGAATATCTTGCGGCCACTGCTGCCCGCGGCGCGTATGGCAGCAGGATGCGCCGGTTCATGGAAAAGTATGATTTTCTTCTGACGCCTGCCGTTGCAACGCCCGCTTTTGACATCGGGCAATTGACCCCGCTCGACGAAGACGGCAACGCCTGGATGGCATGGACGCCCTTCAGTTTTCCGTTCAATCTCACGCAGCAGCCGGCCGCCAGCATCAATTGCGGCTTCACCCGCGACGGACTGCCGGTCGGTCTGCAGATCGTCGGCCGCATGTTCGACGACGCGGACGTGCTGCAGGCATCGGCGGCATACGAAGCTGCAAATCCGGCTGGCGATCGGACACCCGAGGGGTTCTGACGGGTCGCCCGGTATCGGGGGTCGCAGTGGCATTTCTCCAACCCTTCGATTGCAAGATCCGAAACAGGTCCTCGCGACGATTGTAACGACTGCGCCTTCCTGCGACATTTCCGTGAAGATGCTGCAGACTGCCACTTTTTCTGTCGTCGCAACCGTAAGGCCCGATGGATGTCCGGTGAAATTCTAACCGTCGCCGAATGTTACGCAGCCGATCGCTTTGCCGCCGAACATGGCGTCTCCTCGCTGACGCTGATGGAGAATGCCGGCAGGGCGATCGCCGATGCGATGACGATGAACTATTCGCCGCGCCGTGCTGTCGTGCTTTGCGGCCCAGGCAACAATGGCGGGGATGGATTTGCGGCGGCGCGCCATCTGACGGAGCAGGGGTGGGATATTGCGCTTTCGCTGCTTGGCGAGGTTGCCGCGCTCAAGGGCGATGCGGCCGAAATGGCGAAGCGCTGGCGCGGGCAAATATTACCAATGTCGCCGGCGCTTCTCGAGAGCGCCGAGCTTGTTGTTGTCGCCCTGTTCGGCGCAGGCCTGTCGCGGCAGCTCGACGGGCTCGCCGGAAAAATGGTGGAAGCGACGAATGCCAGCGGATTGCCCATTATTGCCGTCGATGTCCCCAGCGGCATTGCCGGAGACACCGGGCGCTCGCCGGACAACGGTATCTGCGTGCATGCCGATCTGACGATCACATTCTTCAGGCCAAAACCTGCGCACCTGCTGATGCCCGGGCGCCTCTACTGCGGCGAAACGCTGGTCGTGGATATCGGCATTCCGGACGCCGCCATCGAATCGCTTCGACCGCAATTGTTCGAGAACGAACCGGATTTGTGGGGCGCGCGGTATCCATGGCCGGAGCCGCTTAATCACAAATACGCGCGGGGACACGCGGTCGTTGTCAGTGGTCCAGCGCATGCCACGGGTGCCGCACGATTGGCGGCGCGCGCGGCGCTGAGAACCGGCGCGGGACTGGTTAGCGTCGCAAGTCCTCTCGACGCGGTGTCGGTGAATGCGGCTGCGCTCACGGCAGTAATGGTCAAGCCATTCTCGGGCACGGCGGGACTTGCAGCGCTGCTGGAGGACAAGCGGTTCAATGCTGTAGCCATCGGGCCCGGAAGCGGTGTTGGGCCGGCGACGGTAGAACTTGTCGCGGCGGTGCTTGCCACCGGTGCGGGCGTCGTGCTCGATGCCGATGCGCTCACCTGCTTTGCGCATAATCCCGAGAAGTTATTCCGCCAATTGCGGGAACCCTGCGTTTTGACACCGCATGCCGGCGAGTTCGCACGCATCTTTCCAGGCTTGCTCGACCGCTCGCGGTCGCGCGTCGAGGCTGCGCGCGCTGCCGCCGCGACTGCGGGCTGCACCGTGCTTCTCAAGGGTCCGGACACGGTAATTGCCGAACCGTCGGGCCGGGCGGCCATCAATGCCAACGCGCCGCCGTGGCTTGCCACGGCGGGCGCCGGCGATGTTTTGACAGGAATGATCGCGGGCCTGATTGCCCAGGGCATGGGCTCATTCGACGCGGCAGCTGCCGGAGCGTGGCTGCATGGGGAGGCCGCGAATCGTGTAGGGCCCGGGCTTATTTCGGAAGATTTGCCCGAGATGCTGCCCGCAGTTCTCTCAGCGCTTGGCCGAGAGGAGGAGTGACTACCGGATTGGTATTTATTTTCCAGATATCGGTTCTACGCGACGCACTGCCGAAAACCGGAAGGATTACGCTAGTCACTCTAAAAAACCCCTGCTATAGCGGCGCGCTTCCGGCGCGGCCGGGCCCGGCCGCGGGCGTGGTGGAACAGGCAGACACGCGAGATTTAGGTTCTCGTGACGAAAGTCGTGGGGGTTCAAGTCCCTCCGCCCGCACCAGCGCCGGGGATCAAGCCTCAGGGATTTCTCACAATGCAGATCACCGAAACCGTCTCCGAAGGCTTGCGCCGTGAATACACGATCGTCATCGCCGCCGACGACCTTGAGGCACGCCTGACAGGTCGGATCGAGGAGATGAAGCCCCGGCTTCATCTGAAGGGATTTCGTCCCGGTAAAGCGCCTCTTTCCTATCTTAGGAAGACTTTTGGCAAATCCCTGATGGGCGAGATCGTCGAACAGGCGGTTTCCGAGACGAGCCAGAAGACCGTCGCCGAGCGTGAACTCAAGCCGGCTTTTCCGCCCCGCGTCGATGTCGTCAGCCAGATGCAACAGGTGGTCGAAGGGAAGTCCGATCTGGAGTTCACAGTCAAAGTCGATCTGATGCCCGAATTCGAACTCGCCGATGTCTCGAAACTGGAAGTCGAAACACTGGTCGCTGACATCACCGACGCCGATCACGATGATGCGCTGCAACGCGTCGCGGAGCAGGCACGGACGTATTCTGCGCGCGGGGAAGACGAGGCGGCCGAGAACAAGGACTCCGTTCGGATCGATTTTGTGGGCCGCGTTGATGGCCAGGAATTCACTGGCGGTAAAGCTGAAGATTTGAACCTTGTTCTCGGTTCCGGCCAGTTCCTGCCGGGGTTCGAGGATCGGTTGATAGGCGCCAGGTCGGGCGACGAGCGCGAGGTGAAAATCACCTTTCCAGGCGATTATCCGCAAGCGAACCTGGCGGGCAA
>DATCBQ010000006.1:0-26070 GCA_036511745.1 Rhizomicrobium sp. | reverse complement strand
CACCGCGCCCGCCGACCAGGCTTGCGGCAGGCATGCGACAGGGTAGGCGACCGGAGGCTCGCCGGGCGCGCGGGCAAAGCCGCAAAACAGCTCCGGCATGCGCATATCGAAGCGCACCGCCGCCTCGAATGTTGCGGCCATGATTTGCACGGCGCCGTTGCGATGGCCGTAATTCGCCATCCCGGCCGTGCAAATTGCCGTGTCGTGCGGCCACACCGAACCGTCATGGTACGACATCGGGTTGAACCTGGGCTCGCCCGTGGCCAGCGTGCGGATGCCCCAGCCGGAATTGAAGGCCGGCGAAAGCAGTTGCGCCGCTACTTTTTCCGCCCGCTCGCGCGTCGGCAGTTTGCAGAACAGCAGATGTCCGGGATTGGACGCCCGCACCCGGCATTGGCCGGAATCGTCGCGGGCGATGGCGTAGAATTCGCGCTCGGGCATCCAGAAATGCGCTTCTACCGCCGCGCGCAGCGTCTCGGCGCGCCTGCGCCAATCGGCTGCCGCCGCCTCGTCGCCGCGCCGGTGGCAAAGCTCGGCCATCGCGCGGCGCGCGGCATAGACGTATCCCTGCACTTCCACCACCGCGATCGTTCCATGCGCGAGCGCGCCGTTTGCATGGAACATGGAATCGTTGCTGTCTTTCCATGCCTGGTTGACGAGCCCGATTCCGGCGCCGCTGCTGTTGTAGTCGAGGAAGCCGTCGCCGTCTGAGTCGCCGTCGCCGTCCACCCATTCCATGGCAGCCACAAGCGACGGCCACAATTCCTCGATCAGGCCCATGTCGGCCGTGCGTTCGGCATAGGCGCCCGCCAGCATGACAAACAAGGGTGTGGTGTCGACGCCGCCATAATACTGCCCGAACGGCACTTCGCGCAGTGTCGTCATTTCGCCTTTGCGCGTTTCGTGCATGATCTTGCCGGGCTCGGCGGCCGCGAAAGCCGATTTTTCGTGGGCCTGGTTCTTTGCCAGGAAACGCAACACGCCGCGCGCCAGCAGCGGATCGAGCCAGAGCATCTGCAGCGACGTGATGATCGCGTCGCGGCCGAACGGCGTGGAGAACCACGGGATGCCGGCATAAGGGAATGGACCTGTGGGCAGCGCCGTCGTGAGCAGCGCCAGATCGGCCCGCGATCGTACGATCCAGTCGTTGAAGAGGCGTCCGGAGCTCCTGAGCGCCGCTCCATGCCGTCTGGCGCTGCGCATGGCGAAGCGCGCCCGCGCCGCGGCGGCACGAAAGCGGCCAACGCTCGGCGCCTCCTGTTCGCTCTGTCCGATCTCGATGAAGATTTGACGGCGCGCCTGCGGTTGCAGGTTCAACTCGAAATCGGCGCGCGACTCAGTCAGCCGATCGGGAGCGACGGAGAAACGAATCTCGGTAGAGCGACGCACTTTGTCGAGGCCCTCATAGCCAAGAAGCACGCTGGTTTTCTGTACGATCGGGGGAAGCTTGCGCCCGCGCGCCGGCCTGTGCTTGCCACGAACCTCGAACATGTCGTGAAAATCCGCGCCGAACAGCAACGACAACGGCAGCTTTGCGTCGCGTTCCGAAAAGTTCTTGAGCGCAACGGATTCGTAAAGCCGCGATTCCCACAGGAAGCGCACCCGCTCGATATGGATGACACCTTCCGGCATGGATTCGCCGCCCAGCAGCGGCAGGGGATGATTGGTGAGATTGGCGGTGAAAAGCACATTGTCCTGGCTGACGGAGCCGCTGAGGATCGACGGCCGATGGCCAGACAACAGAATCCGCCAGCACGAAAGCAGCCGTGTATCGTTGCAGAAAAATCCGTCGCTGTGGCCGTTGATGTCTCCGAAGCGATCCGCGACGAGGAATGTGTCGCCGTGCTTCAGTGCATAGAAGCCTTCCGGTCCGGTTGGAATGTCCATGGGAAGCGTTGCTTCACCGGCGGGGACGACAGCGAACTGCGCAGCTTGCGACATAAGCGATCAAACCGCGTCCTTCAGCGGCTCTTCGTATTCCGCCGCTCCGATCTGGCGTGCATACACGCCCAGATACCGCCGCGCCATGGCGGTGGCGGAGAAGCGTCGTTCGAAGACGTGCCGGATGCGCCGGCGGTTGAGCAATTGCACCCGCCGCAGCGCCGCCAGAGCTTCGTCTTCACTCGTCACGATGAACCCGGTGACGCCGTTGTCGATCACTTCGGGAACCGAGCCGCAATCCCACGCGATCACCGGCGTGCCGCAGGCCATTGCCTCGATCATGACAAGACCGAAGGGCTCCGGCCAGTCGATGGGAAAGAGCAGCGCCGAAGCGTTGCCCAGAAATTCGGATTTGTCCCTGTCGCCGATTTCGCCGATGAACTCCACCAGCGGATGATTCAGCAGCGGCTCGATCTGCTCGCGGAAATAGGCGCGGTCCGCGTCATCGACCTTGGCGGCGATCTTGAGCGAACGCCCCGACGCACGGGCGAGCGCAATGGCGCGATCGACGCGCTTTTCCGGCGAGATGCGCCCGAGAAAGGCGAGATACCCGCCCTGCGGGCTGGGCGCAAAGCGGTAAAGCTCTGCAGGCACGCCGTGTTGAACGGTTGCGGCCCAGTTGACAGTCGGCAGCGGGAGACGCTGACGGTCGGAGATCGAAATCATCCGGTAGTCCGGCCAGCGCGCATAGGCTTGCGGAAGATCCTTCATGTCGAGGCGCCCATGCACGGTCGTCACGGTGCGGTCGGCCACGTCTTCGAAGAAGGGAAAATGCAGGAGGTCGGTATGGAAGTGAAGCACGTCGAAGCTGTCCTGGCGTCGGCGCACCTCGTTCAACATGACGAGATGCGCCGCCAAATCCGACTTGAGGGGACAGGTGTCGAGCCTTATCGCCTGGTCGCGCACGGGCACAAGGCGCGCGCGGGTGCGCGCCTCGCTGCTCGCAAACAGTGTGACCTCGTGGCCAAGCTCGACCAAGGCATCGGAAAGGTAGGCGACGATGCGCTCCGTTCCTCCGTAAAGCAGCGGAGGCACGGCCTCGTAAAGCGGGGCGATTTGCGCAATTTTCATGCCTGGAGACCCTTCCGGCGGAATCGTCCACGCGCCGATCGCCCATTGTGAAGCTGCCAAAGGGAAACCGCGGGAAATCGATTTGGTGCCACGGAAGAAACGCAATTCGTCCGGCTTGCGTCGGAAAAAAAAGTCGCGGCACGGCGGACGGATCGGCCCTGCCGGATCCGGAATTGCGGCCACTTCAGATTTTATGTGGCGGGGTTCCCTGTGTGTGTGCGAGGAAAGCCGCCGCCGCTCCCTGTTTGAGCGCCGTCCACGCGCCGAGCTGGGCCTGAAGCCGCCCATGCATGTCCGCGTATGTGGAAATTTCCTGTTTCGTGGGAGCGCTGTCCGCATCGTCAAGTCCGGAAGCGAAGGTGTAGATTTGCTCGTTGAGCATGCCCGGGTAATTGAGGTTGGCTTCGGATCCGTGAATGTTGACCTGCATGAGCGTGCCTTCGATCGGCGCCATGCTCTTAAGCACGCCGTTGCCCTCCGCGAGAACCGCCGCGCTGCCCGGCTTGCCCGCAAGCTTCTTCTGCGCGGCTGCGATTTGCGTCCTCACGCCGCGGATTTCGTTTACGGCGCGGTGCAACGCGTCCTGATCGCGATACGCCTCCATCGCCAAGGCGAATTTCTGCGACAGGCCGGCCACGGAGCCGCGCGAGCGCGGATCCTGGTCGATCGTCAGCGGCTGCGTCATCGTCTGAGCGCCAACCGTGAGCTTCAGCGTGTAGCGTCCCGGTAATGCGATGGGTCCGCGCGGCGCCACGCCCTCGTAAAATGCAACCGGGGTAATCTGCGCCGGATCGCCGTAGCGCAAATCCCAGACGAAACGATTCATGCCGGAGGCGGCCGGCAGCTTGACCATCGGCTGTACCTGGTCGGGCCATTCCGGCGGCTGCTGCGGACGCGCGGATTTCGTGCTCGAAACATGGCGCACTTCCTTGCCGTTCGAATCGAGAATATCGAGGGTAATTTCGCTCCTGGGAGCCGCTTGCAAATAATAGTCGACGAGCGCGCCGGCGGGCGGGTTGGTGCCGATGGGCGGATGGGCGTCCACGGAATCGGGATAGTAAAGGCGATAAGCCGTTTCGGGCGCATAGAGATTCGCGGCCTGCTGGTTCGATTGCGCATTGATCTGGCGCAACGGTGTCAGGTCGTCGAGAATCCAGAACGAGCGGCCGTGCGTGGCTACAACGAGATCGCTTCCCTTGACCGCGAGATCGTGCACCGGCGATTGCGGCAAATTGAGCTGCAACGACTGCCAGTGCGCGCCGTCGTCGAACGAAACGAAGACGCCGGTTTCCGTGCCTGCGTAAAGAAGTCCGCGCCTTGACGGGTCTTCGCGTACGGCGTGGACGAAGGAACCGGACGGCAGCGTGGCATCGAGCCTCTTCCAGGTCTTCCCGCCGTCGGCTGTCTTGTAGATGTAGGGCTTGATGTCATCCAGTTTGTGCCGGTCGACCGCAACATAGGCCGTGCCGAGGTCGAAATGCGAGGGCTCGATCATGCTGATCGTGCTCCATTGCGGCATGTCGCGCGGTGTCACATCGGCCCAGTGTGCCCCATCGTCGGACGTGAGATGGATCAAGCCGTCGTCGCTTCCCACCCACAACAGACCGGCTTTCAACGGCGATTCGGCGATCGCAAAAACGGTGTCGTAATATTCGACGCTGGTGATGTCGTGAGTGATGGGGCCGCCCGAGGGTCCCTGTTTCGATTTGTCGTTGCGGGTCAAATCCGGGCTGATGGCGGTCCAGCTGTTGCCGTCGTCGCTCGTCTTGAAGACGCGCTCCATGCCGACATAAAGCGTGTCGGGATTATGCGCGGATTCGATGAGCGGCGACGTCCAGTTGAAGCGATGCGGGAGATCGGCTGCCGCATGGCCCGAAACGTCCACCGGCCACACCGAAACCAGCTGTGTCTGTTCGGATTTTTTGTCGAAGCGGATGATCGTGTTTTCCGCGTCGGAATAGACGATGTTGGCATCGCGCGGATCGGCCATCACGAAGCCGCATTCCCCACCCCCCACGTCATACCAGTCGCGCGCAACGATTGCGCCTTCGTCGTCGTAGCTCGCAATGCCGACGCTCGAATTGTCCTGTTGTGCGCCATAGACGTAATAGGGAAAGCGGTTGTCCGCGGAGACATGATAGAATTGCGCCGTAGGCTGATTGTCCTGCGTCGACCAGCTTTTTCCGCCGTCGAGCGAGACGCTGGCGCCGCCGTCGCTGGCGTCGATCAGCCGGCCGGTATTTTCGGGGTCGATCCACAGGCCGTGATGGTCGCCATGGCGCGCGGGCAGAAGCTGGAACGATTTGCCGCCGTCCGTCGAGCGGAAAAGGCCGGTATTGACGGCATAGACCGTATTCGCATTCTTCGGGTCGGCGAAGATTTTCGAGAAATACCAGGCCCGCTGCGTCAGGCGTCCGTCATTGTTCACGCGCGTCCAGTGAGTGCCGGAATCGTCGGAGCGGAAGAGCCCGCCGTCCTTCGCCTCGATCATCGCAAAGACGCGTTTGGAATCCGCTCCGGAAACGGAAACATCGATGCGTCCCAAAATACCGGCCGGAATGCCGTTGCCCTTGAGTTGTGTCCAGGTCGCACCGCCGTCCGACGAGCGGTAAAGCCCGCTGCCGGGGCCGCCGCTGGAAAAATTCCATGGCTGGCGCAAGGCTTGCCACAGGCTCGCATAAACGATCTGGGAATTGTGCGGATCGAAGGCCACATCGATGGCGCCCGTGTGATCGTCCTTGTACAGAACTTTCGCCCAGGTCTTGCCGCCGTCGGCGGTGCGGTAGACGCCGCGGTTGGCGTTCGGTCCGAAGACATGCCCCAGGGCCGCGACGAGAACGATATCGGGATTGTGCGGATCGACGACCAGGGCGCCGATCTGGCGAGTGTCCTCGAGCCCAAGGCTCTTCCAGGTCTTGCCGGCATCGGTCGATTTGAAGATGCCATTGCCGTACGTGATGTCGCCGCGCGGCGCCGCTTCGCCCGTTCCGACATAGATAATGTTGGGGTTAGAGGGCGCGACGGCGATGGCGCCGATCGAATCGAATTTTTCCCGGTCCGTCAGCGGCGTCCAGGTCTGGCCCGCGTCGGTGGTTCTCCAGACTCCGCCCGCCACGGCGCCGAAATAGAACGTGTCGGGCTGGCCCGGCACGCCCGTCACCGCGAGAGCCCGTCCGCCGCGATAGGGGCCGATGCCGCGCCAGCGCAGCGCCTGAAAAAGACTCGAATCGATATTTGCCGCGGCGCCGGGCGCCTGGGCGTGCAATGTCGGCAGCGATGACGTAACCAGCACGGCAGCCGATGCCGTCGCAAGCCAGAAGGCCCTGAATTTCATGAATGGTTTTCCCTCGCGCGGCGCTCATCTTTGACCATAGCCGATCGGAATTCCACCACAATCGGGCGAGCCGTTAGCTGTAAAGCAGGCCAATGGTTTCGGCGATGAGCGCCGGGCGTTCCGACCTTCGATCTCGATAGTGAATTCGCTGACAAATTGCACGCCGCCCGCTTTGCGCTCGGCGGATAAGAGACCCGGAAATGTCAGACGATTCGGGAGTCGCGCTGCCCCCAGTAGCGATCCCGGATGAGGCGCTTGTAAAGCTTGCCGGTGGGGTGGCGGGGGAGTTCGGGCTCGAAGTCGATCGAACGCGGGCATTTGAGCGGCGACAGGCGCCCGCGGCAATATTCGATCAGTTCTTCGGCGAGTGCCGGCCCCGCATCGCGCCAGTTGGCGGGCTGCACCACGGCCTTCACTTCCTCGCCGAACTCCTCGTTCGGCACGCCGATGACCGCGACATCGACGACCTTCGGGTGGGCAACGAGAACATTCTCCGTTTCCTGCGGGTAGACATTCACGCCCCCCGAGATGATCATGAAGGCCTTGCGGTCGGTGAGGTAGAGAAACCCGTCCTTGTCGAGCCTGCCGACATCGCCGAGGGTCGACCAATCGGCATGGCCGGGATGGCGGGACTCCGCGGTCTTCTTTGCATCGTTGTGGTATTCGAAGTCTGTCGCACCGGCGAAATAGATGGTGCCTTCCTCGCCCATCGGAACTTCGGCGCCGTCCTCGCCACAGATGTGGATTTCGCCCAGCAGCGAGCGTCCGACGGTTCCCGGATGGGCAAGCCAGTCGGAGCTGCTCGCATAGCAGAAGCCGTTGCCTTCCGTACCGGCGTAGTATTCGTGGATTATGGGCCCCCACCATTCGATCATCCGGCGTTTGACGTCGATCGGGCAGGGCGCCGCGGCGTGAATGGCGGATTTCATCGTCGAGACGTCATATTTCAAACGCACGTCCGCCGGCAGCTTGAGCATGCGGATGAACATCGTCGGCACCCACTGACTGCCGGTGGCGCCATAGTGTTGGATATACTTCAGCGACTCCTCCGCATCGAAATGCTCCATCACGATCACCGTGCCGCCCAGGCGGTGGATCGTCATGCAGTAACGCAGCGGCGCCGCGTGATAGAGCGGCGCGGGCGAAAGGTAGATCGTCTGTTCGTCGAGACCGAACAGCGCCGTCGCCATGGCGACAAGCGGACTCGGCGTATCGATGGGCAGGCCAAGCAACGGATGGCGTACGCCCTTTGGCCGGCCGGTGGTGCCGGACGAGTAGAGCATGTCCGCGCCGGCGACCTCGTCGGCTATGCGTTCGGCGCGCATTGCATCGGCAGTATCTTCCCAACTGTCGAAGCCATCGGCGCCGCCGCCGACCATGAAGCGCTTCACGTCGGGAACGAGAACCGCCGTATCCTGCGCCACCGTCGAAAGCCCATGACTGGCGACCAGAAGCCTGGCGCCGCAATCTTTGACGATGTATGCGGCCTCGGCGGCGGTGAGCCGCGAAGAGATGCAGGTGTAATAGAGTCCGGCGCGTTGGGCGGCCCAGCAAATCTCGAGGAACCGGATGTGGTTTTCCATGAAGATGGCGACCGCATTGCCCGGCCGCAGGCCCTGCTTGCGAAAAAGCTGCGCACCGCGGTTGGTGCGATCCTCAAGCTCGCGGTAGGTGAGGGATTCGCCGGTTGCCGCCATGACGATGGCAAGCTTGTCCGGGGTCTTCCGGACGATGACGCTTGGGTGCAAGGGCCGGCCCTCGAAACGACGATTGGCCCATCATTACGGCATGCCCGTGCCTTGGCAAAACGTATCTCCCGCGGGGCCGGGAACGGCAGCAATTCAAAGGGTTCGCGAAAAACTCGCTGCGAGGCGCTCCAACAGTTCCCGTTGCGAATAACCGAGCGCCGCGAGCCGGCCCGACCGGCCGAATACCGACAGGCCGGCCAGCGTTGCGGCCAGCAGAAGCACGTCGCACTGGCCTTCACGGCTTTCGGCGCGCCGGCCGCTTGCATCCGAAAGCGCGTTCAACGCGGCGATGAGCCGCCCATTGAATTGACGCTCGGCATCGCTTGTTCCGGGCACCGGACAGAGAGCGGAGGCTGCGGCAACTATCGTTTCGGCGTGCTCAAGCTGCGACAGCGCAATCCCGATCGCGGCCGAAAGTCCCTGTTCCGCCCCTTTCTGTCCCGCCGCTTTCTTCATGGCCCTCGCGAGGACGGAAAGGTCGTCGGCGGCGAGCGCCAGAAGCAATTCGTTCTTGCTCGCGAAATAGCCATAAAGCGCGGCCGGCGCATAACCCGCTTCGGCTGCGACGCTTCTCAGCGAAAGATTGCGTGCCCCGTTTCGTACCGCCACAAGGCGCGCCGCATCGAGGATCGAGGCGCGGGCGGCGTGATGCGCCTTTGCCCGCCGTTCGCTCCTAACCGATTCGCTCGCTCTCATGGCTGGCGATCATAGGCGATTCGCAAGCGCTACGTGCTAACGCCGATCTGGGGCGCCGCGCGCGGTCTCTACAGCTTAGGGCAGGGCGAGCGGTCAACATCGCTGCGCGTGCAATAGGCGACCTGCGCGGCATGGAATTCGTTGACCGTTCTTTCCTCCTCGTCGACCGAGGCGTCGAAGGCATGCGCCGCATCGGACATCTCCTGCTGGAACGATTTGATCTTGTCGGCATCCGGCTTGTCAGAACGCTGCGCTTCGCCGGCCAGTCGCTTGTCGGTGTTCTCCATGGCGACGAGACAGTCGCGATAGGATTTTAGAGATCCCTGCCACCGCCTGATTTCGAGGAATGCGCCGTGTCTGATGGTGGCCGCGTCCATCGGCGGTTTCTGCTTCATGTCCGCAACGCCTGGAATCTCGGGTGCGATCGGCTCGTCGCCGCACTTGTTTTCCGCGACTGCCCCGCCAGCCGACGCAACCAACACGATCAACCCGACACCCAACGCCTTCCACATGCCATGCCCCCGTGTGAAAAAATGTGCTTTCGTTTCGATAAGAGCACATCCGGTGCGGCGGAATAAAGGCCGCGGGCTCAAACATCGGCGGCGTAGGGCGGCGCGGGATCGTATTCCATGGCGCGCTGCACGGCGCGGGCGACGGACGGGTCGTGCAATTGCCCGGTCAGCCACAGCGCCATGTCTATTCCCGCCGAGACCCCGGCCGCCGTGACGACGTTGCCGTCGCGCACATAGCGAATGCGCTCGAGAACCTCGGCCGCCTCGTTCCGCGTCCGAAGCTGCCCGATGAAGCTCCAGTGCGTCGTCACCCGTTTGTCGCGGGCCGGTCCGGCCGCGGTCAGCAACAACGCGCCAGTACAGACGCTGGTGATCCAGCTGCAGCCGGCGGCCGTTTTCGCGATCCAGGCCAACAGGGCTTCGTTCTTCACTTCCCGGCGGGTGCCCTGGCCGCCCGGCACAAGGAGAATATCCAGCCTGGGGCAGGTGGTGATCGTCGCGTGAGGCAGGACGCGCATACCCTTGGCGCAGGTCACGGCCCTGTCGTGTTCGGCCACGAGCAGGACTTCATGGCCGCGGGGTTTGCCGGATCGCGACAGGACTTCGTTGGCCATCGTGAACACTTCGTAAGGTCCCACGAAGTCCAACTCCTCCGCGTCGTCGAAAATCAGAATGCCGATGGCGCCGCTCATGGAGCGATTTTCTTCCCAGGCGCGCCGGTTTTTATCCTGGGTTGATATTGCGGCATCATGGTGCGGTCAGGATGTCTCCGCTTCGAGCCCTCTGCAAGGCTACGGCATAGCCTTCGACGGGAACGCCGGCTTCGCTGCGCGGATGGCACGCCAGCAGCCCGGCGACGTCCAGGCCGGCATGTTCGGCTTCGTTGTGGAGGTAGACTTGCGAATGCCGCCAACGGCGTTTCGGGCCAAGCGCGAAATCCGCCGCGTCGGATTTTTCCACCGTGAACAGGAACAGGCCTCTGCCTGCGAGCCTGCGCGCGGCGCCCGCAAAGACTGCCCGCAGATCGCCCAGATAGACGAGCGTGTCGGCCGCAAGAATAAGATCGAAGGCTTGTCCGTCCTCGAATAGCGCGGTTTCGAGGTCGCCCACTTCGAGCCGGTCATAGATGCCGCGCTCCCGGGCTTTTTCGATCATTGCGGGGCTGAGATCGACGCCGGCCAATGTCTGCGCGAACGCCCGAAATGCCGCTCCGGCGAGTCCTGTGCCGCAGCCGAGATCGAGCACCGAAAATTTGCGGTCTTCGACGATGCCGAGCATTGCGGCGAGCTGCTTCAGGATCGCGGGCGCAGTGTAGGCGAGCTGACCCAACATGCGCCTGTCGTAGTCCGTGGAGAATTCGTCGAAGAGATGGCGCACATAGCGCGGATCGCAGCGCGGTCGCGCGCGCATGGCGTGCCCCTGCGCGATTGCCGCGGTCACAGCGGGCGATGAATCCGCTGCGGCGATTTCGGCATAGGCTTCCAGCGCTTTTTCCGCTTCTCCCGCTGCAAGCCACGCGTTGCCGAGGAGGACTCTCGCCTGTACGAGGTTCGGATCGAGTCTCAGCGCGCGCTGGAATTCGCCGATGGCGGTGGCGAGCTTGCCGGCGGCCAGCAATGCTTCGCCGAGGCACGCCGCCGCGATTGCCGCCTGGGGATTGAGGAGCGCCGTTTCGCGTGCCGTGGCGATGGCCGAGGATATATCGTCCGAAGCGATCAGTGCCCTGACGAGGGTGACCCGCAGCAGGAGACCGCCGCGACCGCTCGCGAGCAGGCTTTGCAATCTCGCTACGGCTTCGCCGGGGCGCCCGGTTGCGATCGATCTTTGCGCGTCGCCGACAGGATCGCTGACAGGATCGCTGACAGGATCGTCGGCAGGATCGCGGTCAGGACCCAAGCGTGCACTTGCCGTTGTTGATCACGACCAGATCGCGCTCCTTTGCTTTCGAGCGGAAAGAAACCACCGGACCATCGACCCACATCTCAGTGGAAATGGTTTCGCCCGGAAAAACGGGAGCGGAAAAGCGCACGTCGAAGCCGGTGATCTTCGTGGCATCGTAGCGGCACAGCGTCGAGACGATCGCACGACAGGCAGTGCCGTAGGTGCACAAGCCGTGCAGGATGGGTCGCGGAAAACCGGCCATCCTGGCCACATTCGGATCGCGGTGCAGGGGGTTGCGGTCGCCGGACAGGGCATAGAGAAATGCTTGGTCGGGACGCGTGTCGCAATCCTGCACGAGATCGGGCTTGCGGTCGGGAACGGCATGCGGTTCGGGCGCGCCTTCTTTCGGGCCGCCGAAACCGCCATCGCCGCGCGCGAAGGTGGTATTGACCAAGGTGCAGAGCTTTTCGCCTGTTGTCTTGAGACGAATGATTTTCTCCGTCACCAGCAGCGCCCCCTTGTCCTTGCCTTTGTCGAAGGCGCCGAGCACGCGTTCGTCCGACAGAATGTCGGCCGCTATCGGCAACGGTTTGTGGATCGTCAATCGCTGCTCGCCATGCACGACCATCAGGTAATTGATGCCGGTGCGGCCGATGACCGAGCTGCCCCAGGCGATAACGGTGGCCAGGGTGGGAACGCTGCGCAGGCCGTTTTCGTAAACGAAAGGCAGTTCCGCCTCGTTCATCGGGTCGCGCCCGAAGCCTATCCCCAGCGCGTACAGCATCGTGTCGCGCTCGGTGTATCCGAAGGCGTCGCCGCTGGCCTTCAGTTGCATGATCTCGTCATATCCGATGAGCATCGCGTGTGTCCGCGGTTTTTCCGGACCAGTAGAGCGCCGGAGAACGAGTGAGGCAAGCGCGGCGTCTCGCCGGTTGCCGCCGCCGCCGAAAATTGACGACAATGCGCGGGGGCGAGCTTGTGAGAGCTCCGGCCTTGCAGACTTGGGTTCCGGCACCATTTTGAATGGTCGTGCGGGTGCAATCATTGATGAGTCCATAGGGAGTTTTGATGCGTCTTGAAGCTGTCTTGATTCCGATCCTGCTTGCGTCCGGCGCGGCCGCTGCGGCGGACAACGCCAAGTCTGCGTTTACGCAGGACGACGCCCGCGCCATCGTCGCCGGCGTCCAGAAGATCGTCTCGCCCGGCGGCATCGACGAGCAGAAAAAGGTCACCATCAACGGTTCGGACCAATGGATCACCGTGCGGGGGCGCGACCGCAACAATCCCATCCTGCTGTTCATTCATGGCGGCCCGGGCGCACCGGAAATGCCCACCAGCTGGACGTTTCAGAACGACTGGGAAGACTGGTTCACGGTCGTGCAGTGGGATCAGCGCGGATCGGGCAAGACATATCTTGCCAACGAACCCGCGAAGATCGCCCCCACCGTCACCGTGCCGCAGATGGTTTCCGACGCCGAAGCGATGGTTCGCTATCTGCGCGCGGCGTATCGCAAGGACAAGATCTTCGTTCTCGGCCATTCCTGGGGATCGTTTCTCGGGCTGAGCGTGGCCCGAGATCATCCCGAATGGCTCTATGCGTATATCGGCATGGGACAAATCATCGACAGCCGCAGGAGCGAGCAGCTCGGCTATGAGCATACGCTCCGAGCGGCGGAAAACGCGCAGGATGCCGCGGCGATCGCGGAGTTGCGCGCCATCGCCCCCTATCCCGAGAAAGACGGCGCGGTGCCGATCGAGAAGATCAATGTCGAACGCAAATGGTCGGTAAAATATGGCGGGCTGAGTTGGGGCCGCGATAGCTACGACTATTACTACGACGCAGCGAAACTATCGCCCGACTATACCGACGCCGACCGCGCCGCCATTGGCAAGGGCTCGCTGTTGTCGCTGACGCGGCTGGTGAAGGGGTTCACTTCGGCGGATTTCGAACATGTGACGCGGTTTCGCTGCCCGATCATCATGTTTAATGGCCGCCACGACGACACCGTGTCGGCGCAGGTCACCGCCGACTGGTTCGCGCGCGTCCATGCGCCGGTGAAGAAGCTGATCTGGTTCGAGAACTCCGCGCATATGATGCAGATCGAAGAACCGGGCCGCGTGCTTGTGCATCTGGTGGAAGATGTCCGCCCGCTGGCGGAACAGGAGAATGAGTCGAGATAGCCTGCCCGCGACGATGGCGGGAGTTTGGGCATCAATGGGTTGTTACGATGTCGCCGCTCTGCAGCGCGCGCGGGCCGTCGGCCCATAGAATGGCGACGTCGGAAAACGACACCGGAATTCCGGAACACAGCAGCGGGTCGGGCCGATCGCAGACCTGAAAATGCAGATGCGGCTCCGTGGAGTTGCCCGACGAGCCCAGCTTGCCAAGAACCTCGCCGGTCTTCACCCGCTCTCCGACGCGAACCCGGATGCTGTCGGGCTGCAAATGGGCGTAGAGCGAATATTCGCCATTGCCGTGATCCAGCATGACGTAGTCGCCGGCAGCCCCGTCTTCGCGGCCCCCGAAAAGCTTCATCTCCTCCGAATTGTGCCGGTCGGCATAGTGCCGCGCCGTCTCGCCCGGCCGCTGAATGGCATCGGGGCTTTCCGGTCTGCCGCCGACGGCTTTGACCACAGCGCCGTCGGCCGCCGCGAGCACGTCGGCGCCGAAGGCGTAATAGTCTTCGAAATGCTGGCCGTCGCCGCGATATGTTTGGCCGCCGCCGCCAAGCCGCGCGATATCCAGCGCAAAGGCCTCCGGTGGGTGCCAGCGATGATCGGTGTGGAAGCTCGGCCCCCAGCCCACATACCAGGTGCCTTTCAGCGGAAAGACAAAGCGGGTTTTGGCGAACCCGTCGCGTATGGCAATCGTCGCGTCGCTCTGCACCGGGTGGCCCGACGATTGGCCTTCGAGATGCACGCGCAAGGTATCTCGCACGCCATCGAACGCGAAAACCTGTTTCATGATCAACAACCCCTGATTGCGGGCGAGAACCGGTCCGCCCAACGTCACCGATGGATCGATCATGGCATCGCCGCAGAACTCCAAAGGGAACAGCGGCAGAACGCGCTGGAAACCGGACGCGTTGTCGCCCCAGCGTTTCACGTAAGCCTGCGGCAGCGTGCGACTATCGATGGTCCGACCGTCCTGCAAAAGCCCGAGGCGAATCGTTTGGACGTCGAGGAGCCTTGGTCCGCGATTGATAATGGTGAAAGCGTGCAGCAGCAGGCTCTTCGTTTTTCCCGCGCTATCGAGCGGGTAGGTATAGAGGTGCGACGCGGGACAAAACCGAATCGCGATCGACGGAGCAGCCGAGGCCGACGCAAGCGAAGGAAGCGCAAGCAGCAGCAACGCCGAAACTGCTCGAACAATGAATTTCATCTCGTTCAATCCTGATTGCTGGAGAAATTGTCCCGCGACGGATTTGTTTTCCTTCCTTACAGTCCCATCAGCGCCGCCAGTTTCGCGCGGACGTCGGCGAGGACCACGTCGGGCACGGCTGCGCCCGCGAAAGCAATCGGCCGCGCCGACGTGTCGATGCTGCGGACATGGCTTGCGAGAATCTCTCCCTCTACCGGCAAATCTGCGTGCAGCACGACGCTGGTGCCGAATGGCCGAATCTTCGACGTGATCGGGCAAACGATCAAAAAGCCGCTGGCGTGCCAGAACGCGGATGGAGACACCACCAGTGCCGGCCGCCGGCCGCTCTGCTCGCGACCCACCCGCGGATCGAAATCCGTCCAGATAAGATCACCGGCTTCCGGCCGGTAGCTCATTCGTCGATCGCCTCGCGACCCTTATCGGCGCCCCAATTGTAGGCCGCCCGCATGGCGCGGGGCGTCATTCCGGCAAGCAGCTCCTCCAGCCGGTAGCGCGGTCGCATCGGCGATAGCACAATCCTGTCGTTCTTCGCCTCGATCTCCACGCTGGCACCTTCCGCGAGCCCGATGCGGCCCGCGATCTCGCGCGGAATCCGCACACCCAGACTGTTGCCCCAACGCGCGATCTTGGCCTTCATGTTTTCAAATCCCCGATGGTGCATTTGTCTAACACGATATCCCGCGGATATCCATAGGCTTGGCTCATACCGTCACTGCTGCAGCAGCTATTCAACCCCGCCAAATGCGATTCGCGTTCGGACGTGTTATACTAGGCACCGCAAAACCGGAAAGACGCGCCATGGCCTATCGCTGCTTCAACGTCGCCATCGCCGACGGGATTGCGCATGTCCGGCTGAACCGGGGCAACGCGCTCAACACGATGGTGCCGGAGTTCTGGCGCGAATTGCCGCAGATCGTGCGCGAAATCGATGATGGCGCAAAGGCCCGCGTCATCGTGATTTCCTCGACGGGGAAACACTTTTCCGCCGGCATGGATCTGTCGGTGTTCAAGGCGGCGCAGGACGAAGCGCCCGCAAACCCGCCGGAGCGCGGGCGCGCGGCGGCGCAGCTGCGCCGTGCCGTGCTTGACATCCAGCAGACGTTCACCGTCCTCGATCGCGCGCGCATGCCGGTGCTGATCGCCATCCAGGGCGGCTGCGTCGGCGGCGCGGTCGATCTCGCCAGCGCCTGCGACTGCCGCTACGCGACGGCCGATGCGTTCTTCGTCGTGCAGGAAATCAATATCGGCATGACGGCGGACGTCGGCACGTTTCCTCGTCTCTGCCATCTGATGCCGCAGGGCTGGGTGCGCGAGCTTGCCTATACGGGCCGCAGACTCTCCGCGCGGAAAGCGAAGGAGATCGGGCTCGTCAACGAAGTGTTCGCCGATCACAAGACACTGATGAAGCATGTGATGGCGGTCGCGAAGGAGATCGCCGAAAAGTCGCCGCTCGCGGTGCACGGCTCGAAGGTGATGATCAATTATGCCCGCGATCATTCGATCGCCGACGGGCTCGATTATATCGCGACCTGGCAGGCAGGCATGTACAATCCCGAAACGGACATGCGCCAAGCGCTTGCCGCGCGAAAGGAAAAGCGCGCCGCCATCTTCGACGATCTGCTGCCGGTTCGCAAAGCGCCAATCTAAAGCATTAACGCTTGCGCGATTCGCGTGCGTGCGTGATCGGAGCGAGTCTTTCCCGCATCGCATCCAGAATGGCGATCTTCTCGGCAAAGGTAAGCGAGGCGCGCTGCCGGCGCCCCTCAACCTTGCGGGCCAATATGTCGGCGATGTCCGGATAATGCGCAGGTGCGTCGGCCATGGCCCATGTTACCCGAGTGGATCTTTTTTCCAGCCTTCAGACAGAAGCTTTGCCACGCGTCCTCCAGCCGTGCCGCATCAAAACGGCCTTGAGCGCGCCGAAGTCCACGGCGTGCTGATTCACAAAAACCTCGATCCGCGCCAGATTCTTGAGCCGCCCGAGCCGGACGGCGGTCGCGACAACATGTTCTGCCCGCAGACAACGCGCCCGCAGCGGTGGCTCGTCCGGAAGCGCGACATCGACTTCGATGGCCTGTTCCCGACCGCACAGCAGCTCCCCATTGAGGCGTGACGAGAATAATAATGCGCAACAAGGTGGCTCGGGAGGTTTTCGTCACCTTGCCGGTTGCGGGATGGCAACCGCGGGGCCGTCCGCCCAGACATCGGTGAGCGGCACGCCGTGGGCTTCGATCACCGTCAGCGCGTGCGCATAGCCTTCGGCGACCGCGCGATCGAAGGCATTCCAGTCCCCCAGTCCCATGTCCTCGAGCGGCGGCTCGAACAGATAGTCGGCCTGCTCGCGCACCAGCCGGCGCTGCGCTTCGGAGCCCACGGTTCCCGAGCGCATCAGAATGGAAATGATCGACGGTGTGCCGCGCATGCGCTGCGCCAGCAGCCACCAGATCGAACGTTCGCCGTAGCGATCGTCCGTGACGTGCAGATCGACCTCTCCCGTCACATCCGAGGCGATGATCGGGCCATGGGCGTATTGCGCCATGACATCGACAGGAAGATTGTTCATCACCCCGCCATCGACCAGCAGATGGCCGTGATGGGTGACAGGCGGCAGGATTCCCGGCAGCGCGACGCTGGCGCGCAGCGCTCGCCACAGCAGGCCCTGGCGATGCACATGGATGCGGCCCGTGGTCAGGTCCGACGAAACGCAGAAGAACGGCTTCGCCAGTTCTTCGATGCGCACGTCGCCAAAGTGATCGTGCAGAAGGGTCGAGACCTTCTTGCCCCGCAGCATTGCAATGAACGGCAAGGTATAGTCGGAGAGGGGCCTCGCATTGACGAACGCAGCCCGCATGCGCTCGGAAAGTTCGTCGAGAGTCCACTCCATGGCGATGCCGGCGGCGACGATCGCGCCCATGGAAGTGCCGCCCAGATGATCGAACGGAACGCGGGCCTCCATCAGTGCCTTCATGACGCCGATATGCGCATAACCGCGCGCGCCGCCGCCAGCGAGCACGAGGCCCACGGCCCGTCCGGCGATGAACCGCGCCAATCGGCGAATGTCGTCGGGAACGCCGGCGCGCACATGGTGATGCGATTCGAAGAGACCGCTGCGCAACGCGAAATGCTCGGGCAATCCGCTTTTGCGGCCTTCGGGATGCAGCAGCAGCAATTGCGGGAGGCCGCCGGCGCGTTCCTTGAAGGCGGGCAGATCGAGCGGTCGCAGGGGTAACGGCCGGTCGGAGCGGGCCAGCAGAAAGATTCGGTCGGACTGCCGCAGGCACTGATGCGTCCACGCGCTGTCCGGCAGGTCGCCGCGATAAAAGACCACGTCGTGCGCCGCTTCGAATGCGCTGAACCATTCCGCGGATTGCTCCGCCGCGCCGCTATCTACCACTGCGGCCTTCGAGCCCATTTCCACCAGTGCCGCGGCCACGCGCAGGGCGATCGCTTCCTCCTGGAGCCCGTCCTGCAGCGGCACCAGGGCGAAGGTTTTCGGCTGCGTCGCGTCCACCGCGCGCCGCGTCGTATCCTGGAGCCGCCGCACGAGGATGCGCATGAGATTCGCCATCACGCGGGGATGGCGGGCGATCAGCGCCTCGAAGCCTTCGCGTCCGATGCGCAACAGTTCGGTGTCGCGCAGGGCCACGATTTTGGTCGAATGGGCGTCGCCGGAAATAAGCGACATTTCGCCCACCGTTTCGCCGGCGGAGATATGGGCGACCTGCCGTTGCGTGCCTTTTTCGTCCAGCGCGAAAACGCCGAGCGAGCCGGTCAGGACAAGAAACAGCGCATGATCGTTCTCGCCGTCCCTGGGCAACACCACGCCGCCGGGAAGCCCGAACCAGTTCGCTTCCGCCAGCAGCCGGCGGATCGTTGCGTCCGCGAGGTCCGCCAGCAGCGGAAAGCCGCGCAGGCGCCCCGGAAGCGATTCCGGATAGCTGGTTTCGCGCCCGGATCGGAATGACGAAAGAAGTGCCATGTTCGTCGCGAATCCCCAGCGCGTAGATCATCACGTCGGCGAGCCGGCAGCAATGACACTCCGCCGGCGCCGCACAGGCAGTTTTGCATTGCGGCGCAACATTGTGTGCGGCCCGCATTGGAAACTAGCGACGAGCCGATTAGAGTGTCCCCGCATTTTCAGTCATGCGGGAACACGCCGCCATTCGCCACCAGTGAGGAATTGCCATGAAGACCAGTTTCGTCCGCGCCATATTCGGCGCCTCGCTTCTTTGCACAACGGCGATGGGCGCCGCCATTCTTGCAGGCGGAGTGGCCGCCGCTGCGGACAAGCTGAGCTCCGCGGTTGCCAAGCCGCTCGCCGAAGCCCAAAAGCTCATGCAAACCGGCGATAATCAGGGCGCGCTCGCCAAGGTGAAGGAAGCCCAGGCGGCTTCGACGCAAAAACCTTTCGACGATTACGAGATCAATCAGTTTTTCGCCGCCATCGAAATCAAGTTGAACGACTACGCCGCCGCAACCACCGCCGCGGAAGCGGCCGCCGACTCGCCCGCCATGCCGGACGCCGACAAGAAAGGCGTTTTGCACAACGCGTTTGTGCTAAGCGGACAGGCCAAGCAGTACGCGAAGACAATCGCTTACGGCCAGCAGCTCGCGGCGCTGAACGCGATGGATGACGAGACCACGGCGGATCTGGCGATCGCCTATTACGAATCCGGCGATGTTCCCCATGCCCAGCAATATGCTCAGCAGGGAATCGATCTGGCGAAGGCGGCCGGCAAACAGCCCAATCCCTCTCTGCTGCAGATCGTCATGAACGCCCAGGTCAAGCAGAACAACCAGGGCGGCGCCGAACAGACTCTCGAGCAGCTGGTACAGACGACGGGCGATCCGAAGGCCCTTGGCCAGCTCATCGACGTGTCGCTGTCCACACCGGGCATGAACGATCTGTATTTCTTCGATCTATTGCGATTGAAGCTTCTTGCCGGCGCCATGACCGCCGACGATTACACCCAGTTGGGCAACACCGCGTATCTTCAGGGCTATCCCGAAGAAGCGGTGCGCGTGCTGCAGCAGGGCGGCAAGGGCGGCGACACCCTGCGCAAGTCCCGCAACGAAGCCGCGACCGACGAAAGGCAGCTGCCCTCCATCGCCGCCTCCGCCGCCAAGGCAAAAACCGGCGAACAGGACGCCAAGCTTGCGGAGGATTATTGGGGCTATGGCCGTTACGCCGACGCCGAAGCAGCCGCGCGCCGCGCCGTCAGCAAGGGCGGCATGAAAAATCCCGCCGAAGGTCCGCTGATCCTGGGAATGTCGCTGGCGGCGCAAGGCAAATACGACGAAGCGACCCAGGCCTTCGGCCAGGTCGGCGGCAATCAGGCGGCGAAGAAAACCGCGCATCTGTGGACGCTCTACGCGCAAACGAAGAAGGGACCGTCGGCGGCCGCGCCCGCCGCTGCCACCCCCGCTCCGGCGCAGTGAAAAGGAATGCGGCATGAAGGGCATCGTTACCTGCCTTCTCCACTTGCGGGAGAAGGTGGCCGAAGGCCGGATGAGGGCGCGCACGCGATAGGGCGCATGACTCTTTTTCACGCGCTGCCGCTTTCCCCGGATCGCAGTCCGGGGTTGAGCGCATCTCTTGCGCGGGATGGCCGGATTAAATTCGGCCACAGGCGCGCGCGAACCCCTCACCGCGCGCAACGCTTGGCGCGTTGCGCTTGCCTCTCCCACAAGGGGCGAGGCAAATTACTTCCTTCGCGTTCGCCTTTTCCCGGACAGCCCTGCGTGACCGGATGAACGGGCGCCGCATGCCGAAAAACGCGATCGCGCCGCCGCGCAAAGCAGTGCGGGTGGCGCCGGTGGCGATCCTTTTGGGCTTCGCGCCGTTCATCGCCTTTTCCCTTTTGACGAATGTTTCTGTCGACCTCGCCTTGTGGGTGGCGTTCGCCGCCTCCTTTGCCATTGCCATCCGCGACTTTGCCCAATCGCGTCTGTTGCGGATGCTCGACATGGGCTGCGTGGCCCTGTTCGGTTTGTTTTCCCTGTATGTGGGATTCATCCAGCCGGGTATTTCCGTCCAGATGGCGCGGCTGGTTGTCGATGGCGGATTGTTTGCGATGGCAATTCTGTCGATTGTCCTGCGTCATCCGTTGACCCTGCAATACGCCCGCGAACAGGTGCCGAAGGAATTCTGGAACACCGCCCGGTTTGTATTTACGAATTATCTGGTGACGGCGGCGTGGGCACTTGCATTTGCCCTGATGGCTCTGATCGAAGCCGTCGCCAACAAGGACAAGCATCTGCCGGTCACGCTCGATGTGGCGGTGAGCCTGCTGATTCTGGCAGTGGCGATCCTGTTCACCGCGCGTTATCCCCACTATCTGCGCGCCCACGCCGCACGCCAGCCGCCGCGGTGAGCAGCTTGTTCAGCAGCAAAAGCGCGATCGTCGACCACTCGATATCCGTTAAATCGAACCGAGCCAAACCTCACGCAGCGGGGACGTCGAGTTCCGTCGGTACCGCGCCCAGCCAGTTGCGGGCCCAGGCCCCTATAGTCGAGCGATCGACCCCCGCATTTCGGAGTTCGTTTTCTATAGCGTCTATCCCCAGCCTGGGATGGACGCACAAGCGCCGGCCGTCCTTCGGCGTTACCGACCAGTGCTCGTGCATCAAAGCCGAATTGCAGTAGCCGCGATGCCGGCACACTGAGCAGTTCTCCTGTTTTCCGCGCTGGATAATCCGCTGGCATTCCAGGTAGGCCGGCGATCGGATCAACCCGGACATCCCGTTTACGTTGATGTTTCCCATGCAATGACGTGCGTCATAGGCAAAGGGACGGGTGTAAATGTCGCCATTCACGTTGACGACAAAAACGCAGTCCAGAACATCGCGGCGAAAATCCGGTTCATCCCGCGCGCCAGCCATTTTCAGCAATGCGGCACTCGCGAGACCGTCAATGGGATCGATGGGAATGTGTCTGCGCCCCTTTGAACGCCGATCGAATATGGCCGAGTATATTTCGGCGATTTCGTCATCGGGGAGACGGAGTTCCTCGATTGCCGTTTCGGGGCCGCCTTCAAACAGCGGAAGTATGCGCCAGCTATGGGCGAATTCCTCCACCCAGTCATAGGCGTCCACGATAGAACCGGCATTGTGTTTTCCAAGCGTCGATACCACGCCGAACGCCATGCCGGACTTGTGCAGGGCTTCGGCGTTCGCGATCACGGTGGGATGCGAATCCCGGTGTGTGCGGCCCTCCCGAACGCCCGGTGCGAAATCGATTGAAATCCCCAATTGCCAGTTGGAGGCGATAATATAGGCGAGCGCGGACGCGTTGCTGCCGTACAGGTTGGACTGAACGCTGTTGCTATACGGGAAATCCCGAATGTGCTTCGTCTGAAGGGCGGTTACCTCGCGAAAATACTGCGAAGGAACCAAAAGCGGCTCGCCGCCATGCCATACGAAGGAAAAGGTCGGCGAGATCCCGAAAGCAGACAAATACTCGCCGAATTTGTCGATGTCGGCGAACAGTTTTTCAACCGTTGCAAGACCCATTCGCTCGCGAACGTGCAGCTCGGCGTGCTCATAACAGTAGCGGCATCGCAAATTGCAAAATTTGGAGAGCTTTACGACAAAAACAAATTCGCGATCGCTGGCGCCCCCCGGGCCCTCAATCATGCGGTCTATGAGGATGACGATGCGGAGGATGGATTTCACCCCACTTCATGGGTGTAACATCGAGCGACGCGAGCGAATTTAGGAGAAATCCTCCGCTTATGTGCAGCCGCATCCCGCGAACCCTTACCACGCGCGATTCGATGGCGACCAATCGAAATCTGGAGTTTCGGATAAGCTCGTTCGTATCGAATGGCGGCTCCGGAAGACGCGCGCCATCCCTTGGAACGACATCATAGGCGCGAATTTTGTGGTCCGATTCCGGTACCAACAGCACCGCGCCGCCGGCGAGTGTTTTCGCATAGATCGGTATTCCGGTTTCGCCCTGGTCATCGCTCGTCGCAGCCGCGGCCCTCACAACGGAGGACGCCGACATTAGCCCAAAGGCCGAAAGCAGCGAGGCGCCGAGTAAGCCTCTTCTCGTCTCTGACATCGAATGTTCCCCGTTCAGATTAAGTCGATTACTCCATTGATGCTATGGGAATGCCAATCGGAAAAGGGTTATTAACATATCTTAAAGAAAAATACAACCAGCCGCACAGCCCGTGGCTGGGTCCGGAAATGGCTTCCCCTTGAACTACGGACCTGCAGGTTGGATTTCGGAAGCGGCATGCACCGCTTGCCATTTCCTTGCTTCCGGCCGCTGCATCAGCATCCTCCAACGTCCGGCCGCAGCCGAACCGGCCGGCATATTTGCGAGGCTTTCGCTCGCGAACAAATCGTAATTCTTCGCCGCATAAGCTTTTTCACACCAGGCTATCGCGCGATCGAAATCGCCGGCAGCAGCATAGAATTCTGCCACGTCGGTTTCGTCGAAAACGAATACCGGAAATCGGCGGCCAATTTTGTCCGCCAGCGAACGAAGGTGAAGCCTGTCGCGTGTTGCGGCAGCAATTCGCAGTGAGCAGGCATCGGCCGCGCCCTGTTCCTGTGCTCCCGAGAGCTGCCGCAACACGGCGCTGGCATCGCCGATGCGGTTCATTCCGGAATAGGCCCAACACAGGGTGTAAAGTGCGAGAGGCCGGCCGGGTTGCAGCACGAGCGCAGCCGTTGCGTTTGCTGCAGCATCGCGATATTGGCCGCGATAGCTAAGGGATGTAGCCAGATTGTTCAGGTCCACGAAAGACAGCGGGTCGAGGGCTATGGCTCCCTTGAGCGCCGCAATCTGGCGGTCGGGAAAGCCCAGACCGCCATAGAAGAAACCAAGACCGCGCAGCGTGAATACGCTGTGAGGGTTAATCGAGCGCAGACGATGGGCATCCTGGGCAGCATCTTGCCAGTCCCAATTAACCAGGGCGAGAACGAGGTGCAAAAAAAGCGCCTCGAGATTGTTGGGATCGAGGCTCAAGGCCTGGTGCAGCGCCAGACCGGCGGCAGAGACAAGATCGGGCCTTTCTTCGTGAAGCTCGGCCCAATGGAGATAGACCCGTCCCAGCGCTACGAAACCGGGCGCGAAATCGGGCTGCTCGACCGTAACCTGCCTCAGGAGCCGGATCGCATTGCCGTCGGATTCGTCGGTCTTTCGCGCGGACAGCCATTGCGCCTCAAGGTATTTGCGATAAGCGTCCGGATTGATGGTGCTCTGCCTGCGGGCAACTACGTTTGAACCGCTTCCCAGCAAACGATGTGTGAGCGCGGTGGTTATTTCGCGGGCGATCTCGTCCTGAACTACAAGGATATTGCCGAGATTACGGTCGTAAGTTTTTGACCATAGGTGATAGCCGTCTGCGGCGCTGATCAGTTGCGCCGTAATTCGGATTTGTTCTCCACTTTCCCGCACGCTGCCTTCCAATATGGCGTGAACATTGAGGGCGCGCGCAATCGTCCGGATGTCCTCGTTGCGTCCCTTGAACGCAAATGACGAAGTGCGCGCGGCAACGCGTAAATTTGGCGCATTCGCGAGATCGTTGAGAAGCTCCTCGGAAACTCCGTCGCTGAAATATTCCTTGGTGGGGTCGCCGCTCATGTTTATGAACGGCAGCACGGCGATGGATGCCGCCGGCGATTGCCCGGCTGTTGTCGCGCCAGAGCCAAAAGCAGCAGCGGAGTCCACGCCGGGAGAGGATCGAGGCGTAACGGGTACGAGTCTGATCTGAAAAACAAGCTGCGCCACTGAGAGCAGAACCACGGCCCCCAACAGGGAAAGCAGCGCGATGTCTGTGTAGGTGGAAGCTGGAGGTGTGCTGCGCCGGTAATGCGGGTGCGGAACGGCGTGCCACGACAACCAGATCGCAATCGGAAATCCGGCCAGGACCAGCGCGATAAAAAATTTGAGCGCCCAGGCAGGTGCGCCGAATGCCGGCAGCACGATCGAGGCGCCCTGCACGAGCAGCCATCCCGCTACCGCATATGCCGCCGCGACGCGATCGAGCTTGCGTGCAAGAAATGCGTTTTTGAACGTCCCCACTGGCAGCCGATCGGTTGGGCGCGCCCGATTGTAGAGCGCGGAATGCTCTTGCGCTACCGCCGTGGATCAATTCCAGGTGGGCAAAGCAGTAGCATCCGCGATTTTTCGCGGCGCCTTCTCCGACAACACTGGCTGAACAACCCGAACCTGCTGAAGTCGGTTACCCCATGGGGATCACCCTGCGGACAGTGAAGCAGGCGCGGTCTGCCGAAGCGGGTCGCTTGCCTGCGCATGAGCCACTGGCTCCGGATGCGGTAACGGCGTAGGATTGCCCGATTGGCGTGCTCTTGGTTCGCGAGGGAACAAATGAAGCGTCTTCGCATCGGTCGGTTTGCGATCGGTTTCGCGGCTCTGGCGGCGTTGGCGCTGCCCGCCGCGGCGGCGACGGAAACCGTGCTCTACAGTTTTCCGGATCCCGGGACGGGCTATCCCCTCGGAACGCTGACTTTCGATAATGGCTCTCTGTACGGAACCGGTTCGGGCGACGAAAAAGCGGCCGACGGACAGGTCTTCAAACTGACGAACTCCGGCGGTGCCTGGAAAGAAACCACGCTGCTGACATTCGATGGCAGCAATGGCTCCACGCCTTTTACGGGACCGATCCGCGGTCCGGATGGAGTCTTCTACGGCACGACTGCCTATGGCGATGCCTATAACGGCGGAAACGTGTACGCGCTGTCCAAAAAGGGAGGAAAGTGGGTCAACTCCACGATCTGGGCGTTCGGCGGGACAGCGGGCGACGGCATGCAGCCGGAGTGCGATCTTGTCATGGACAAATCCGGCAATCTCTTCGGAACGACCTTTAATGGTGGAACTTACAATGTGGGCACCGTGTTCGAATTGAGCAAAGTCAACGGCGCGTGGACCGAGACTGTGCTCCGCTCTTTCGAGGGAAAAAACGGCGGCGGCTGGTTCCCCTATGCCGGGCTCCTCATGGCCGGACCGGACACCTTTTACGGGACCACATTCTACGGCGGCGACCGTGGCGGCGACGGCACGGTTTTCAAACTGTTTAAGTCTGGCGGCGTGTGGAAGGAGAAGGTGATCTACTCCTTCGGCGGCAGCGATGGCTATGAGCCCTGGGGGACGCTGATCAGGGACAAAAACGGCGCGCTCTACGGCACAACTCGCAACGGCGGCGTTTCCGGTGGCTACTCCGATGTAGGCACCGTGTTCATGCTCTCCCGCTCTGGCGGTGTGTGGAAAGAACAGGTGCTCCACAATTTCGGAGCCGATGGGGATGGCGCCAACCCACTCGCGGGGCTCACCTGGGGTCCGTCCGGCAGCCTTTACGGGACGACCTCCAATGGCGGCGATCCCGGTTCTGGAACCGTGTTTGAACTGACACAATCCGGTGGTGTGTGGACGGAGACCATACTCCACAGTTTCGGCAACAACAACGGCGATGGAGGCTTTCTCCAGGGCGGCGTTACCCTCGACGAGAACGGCGCTCTTTACGGCACGAC
>DATCBQ010000005.1:0-2734 GCA_036511745.1 Rhizomicrobium sp. | reverse complement strand
GCCAACCCAGCGGGCAATTTCGCGCTCTCTGCCAATTACGACGCAAGCGGCGACGGCACTTATCGCAATTCTCCGGTACCCACTACCTTCACCGGTGTCGTCCAGGGCCTGGGCAATACAATCTCGAACATCACCGTCGTCAAAGGCGAATACGGCGACTTCGGTGGATTGTTCTCGGATATTGGGCCGGCCGGCGCGGTGGAGGATCTGAACCTGGCGGCGGTCACCGGGGTTGCTGGCGGTCTTGTTTACTATAACAGAGGCTTGTTGTTCGGAGATCACGTCAGCGGGACCGTTGGCAGGTACAGCCAAGCGGGCGGCTTGGCCGCATTGAGCTTTGGAACGATTGCCAATTGTTCCTCAAGCGCGAGCGTAGTCGTAGGAAAAAAATCCTCCGGGGGCGGTTTGGTGGCTACCTTTACAGGCACGATCAGCAATTCATACGCCACGGGTTCCGTCACATCCGACAACAAGGATTCAAAGGATTCAATTGTTGGCGGGCTGGCCGGCACTAGTTACGGAGGAGCCATCCTCAATTCTTACGCCGTGGGCCCGGTGCGCGCCTACGCTGTGGGCGGCCTGATTGGTTCTACCGACAACGACGCTTTGAACGTCGCGACTTCCTATTCGACGGGCAAGACCGTAGGATCGACATACGCTGGCGGCTTCTTCGGCACGTACGGCTCAGGTATCACCCCAACGAACAATTATTGGGATACCACGACAAGCGGCACCGACCAGGGCACCGGCAACGACGGAAATGTTTCCGGCATCACCGGCCTGACGACACAGCAACTTCAGGCCGGCCTTCCAGCCGGATTCGATCCGACGATCTGGGCGGAGAATCCGAAGATCAACGGCGGCTTCCCCTATCTGATCGCCAACCCGCCGCCGAAGAAATAGGATCGGTGCGGCACAGCTTTCAATTCGGGGGAACGATGCGCCGTCGCGCAGGATTTTTCGCCGTCTCCGTTGCGCTGGTCTTCGCGGCCGGGGGCGCCCGTGCCGACGTGGCGATCTCGTCGGCGCAGACGCAGAACATGTCGTGCTCCGGTGGTGTGTGTTCCCCTACGGCGAAGAATGCCGTGCTCAGCGTCACCGATCTGACAAACCTGCTGGCGTCGGGCAACGTCACGGTGACAACGACGGGCTCCGGCGTCCAGGCGAACAATATCGATGTGAACACAGCGTTTGGCTGGGCAGGCGCCAGCGCGCTCACGCTCGACGCCTATCAATCCCTCAATATCAATGGCGCAATTTCGGTCACGGGTCCGAGCGGATTGTCGCTTGCTACCAACGACGGCGGCAGCGGCGGCACGTTCTCCATCACCAGGAAGGGCAGCATCGTCTTTCAGAATCTTTCCAGCCAACTCACGGTCAACGGCAGCCCCTATATGCTGGTGAACAGCGTTTCGAGCATGGCCGCCGCCATCGCGGCCAACCCGGCGGGAGATTTCGCGCTCGCCGGTCCTTACGATGCGTCGGGCGACGGGACTTATGCGGCGCCTCCGATTCAGGCACTCCCCACAGGCACGGTGGACGGGCTCGGAAACGCGATTTCAAATCTGTTGATCGATAACACCTCATCCAGCACCGGATTGGGCTTGTTCTACATGAATGGCGGAACGATACAGCACTTGGGCGTTCTGCGAGTGAATTTTGTCGGTTCGAGTGAGGGGCGCGACGTCGCTGGCGCCCTAGTGGTGTTCAACGAGGCGCATTTGTTTCAGGATTTTGTCACTGGCAAGATCAATATGCGGGAAAGCGACAGCGTGGTCGGCGGACTGGCTGGCGTCAACGGAGCGGCCAATATTTCCATCGACCAATCGTTCGCGGACATTCGCATTGATGGCAGCAAAGCGACGTCCCTGCTTGCGGGCGGACTGGCGGCGCAAAATGGGGAGGGCACGATCAGCAACAGCTTCTCGACCGGTTCTGTGACGGTTGGCAAATCGGGCATAGCCGGCGGCCTTGTCGGCTATGACGCGTCATCGGCCGGACCGACTACGACTATAGCCAACTGCTATGCGAAAGGCGCTGTGACCGGCGGAGAGCAGAGCATGATTGGGGGCTTCATCGGACAAGAAATAAGGGCAGAGAAATTCAAGGCCCTGACCGAAACATCCTATTCTACGGGCGCGGTGGCCGGCGGAACGTCGAGTCTGGTGGGCGGCTTCGTGGGCTCGTCACAGCCAGCCGGGTTCCTGTATCAGAATGTCTACTGGGACACGACGACGAGCGGGACCAATGAGGCCTCGGGCAACGAAGGAAATCTCACCGGCGTCACCGGCTTGACGACAACCCAGCTTCAATCCGGCCTTCCAGCCGGCTTCGATCCCACGATCTGGGGGGAGAAACCGAAGATCAACGGTGGACTGCCCTATCTGATCGCCAACCCGCCGCCGAAGAGGTAGGATCGCTGCGACACAGCTTTCCATTCGGGGAAACGATGCACCATCGCGCAGGATTTTTCGCCCTCTTGGTTCCGCTGGTCTTCGCGGCCCGGGGCGCTCATGCCGACGTGACGATCTCGTCGGCGCAAACGCAAAGCATGTCATGCTCCGGTGGCGTATGTACACCGACCGCGCAGAATGCCGTACTCAACGTCACCGATCTGACAAACCTGCTGGCTTCAGGCAACGTTGAAGTGACGACGACAGGCTCCGGCGTGCAGGCGAACAACATCGATGTGAACGCAGCGTTCGGCTGGTCAAGCACAAGCGCGCTGTCGCTC
>DATCBQ010000004.1:0-11833 GCA_036511745.1 Rhizomicrobium sp. | reverse complement strand
GAGCGTCACGGCCTCGATCAGCGCGTTGCGCTTCTTCAGGTAGTCGACAGCGAGACCCAGCCGCTGAAACGTGTTGAGCTGGGCGGCGATATCGACATTGGAGCCGAAGGCCAGCGGGAAGGAGCCCGTGAGCCAGGTTTTCGCATCCGCCAGCTCGGCATCGCTGGGGCCGTTCGCCGCGTAATCGCGCAAAGTGGCGCGAATGACGGCGATGCTCTGCTGCACGGCGTCGCGTTTGGTCGCCACTTCGCCCAGCACAAAGCCCGCCCGTCGATCCGTTTCGAGATCGGTGGAGATATCGTAGGTGAGGCCGCGTTTCTCGCGCACCTCGCCGGTCAGCCGCGAGGCAAAACCGCCGCCGCCGAGAATGTCGTTGGCCACATAGGCCGCAAGATAGTCCGGATCGTTGCGCAAAATGCCCGGCAGGCCGAACATCGCCGTCGGCTGCGGCACGTTCATCGCCATCACCTGAATACCGGGCCGGCCTTCGTGCTGCGCGAAGGCAAACGCCGGCGGCGATCGGGGCGACAATTTGCCGAACGCGGACTTCAGCAGCGATGTGAGCTCCGCGCGATCGACATCGCCCGCAACCGCGATTCGGATTCCGCCCGCAACCCAGTGGGTGGCGGCGAAGCCCTTGAGGTCTCCTTGATTGATGGCGGCCACGCCCCCGGCATCGCCGCCGACGGGATGCGCATACGGATGATCGTGAAAAAAGGCGCGGTAGAAGCCCTTTTCGGCGACCGCGGCCGGATCCTCCTCCTGTTCCGCCAGGCCCGAAAGAACTTGGGCGCGCACACGGGCTATCGCATCCTGGTCGAACCGCGGCTGCGCCAGCGCCATGCCCAGAAGCTGAAACGCGTCTTTCGCATTGTCGCTCAGCGTCACCAGGGTGACGACCAGCCAGTCGCGATCGGCCGCCACCGAAAGCTTGATCGCGCGGTTCGACAGCGCCGTCTGAAACGCGTTGGCGTTGAGCCGTCCCGCCCCTTCGTCGAGCATGTCGCCGGCAAAGGATGCGAGACCGGGTTTGGCGGCCGGGTCATAGCCGGAGCCCGCCGGGAGAGCCACCGTCATCGCGATCATCGGCAGGGTGCGATCGGAGACGAACCAGACCTGCTGCCCTTTGGCGAGGTTGAATGCCTGTACGTCCAGGGCGTGCGCGGCGACAGGAAAACCGATTGCGAGCGCGGCCAGCGCCGCCAGAACCGGGGTGCGAAGCGTCAATGCACCGCCGGCAACAGATAGCCCGTCACCGCCTCCCGCTTGAGCACATCGTTGATGGCAACCTTGTTGACGGCATCGGCGCTGACGGCGCGGATGCGGTCGGGCCAATCTTGCACGTCGCCGGCCGTCAGTCCGATGGCGAGCGCCTGACCATAGGCCGATGCAAGCTCGAGCTGGCTGTCGCGCTGATAGACGGCGCCGGCGACAAGCTGCGTCTTGGCGCGCTCCATGTCGGCGGCGCCGGGTGCTGCGATCGCGTAGCTCCTGACGATGGCGTCGATGCCCTGTTCCAGCACCTCCATCCGCACGCCGGGACGCGGCAGCGCATAAATGCTGAACTCGCCGTCGTCGCGGGCATAGCCGTCATAGGACGCGCCGGCATCGGAAGCGAGACGGCGCTTGACGACCAGCTCGCGGTAAAGCGTCGAGGTCGGATCGCCGCCCATCAGCTGCGAAAGCATTTCCAGCGCTTCGGCTTCGCCGGGTCTGGCTTCGGTGTAGCTCGCCACCCGGTAGAGCCTCAGAAACATCGGCACCTTGACGTCGTCGCGGTAAACCGTGAGCCGGGTCTCGCCCAGCCGCGCCGGCTGGGCATATTCCGCACGCGGACGAAGCTCCCGCGCGGCAACCTTGCCATAGGTCGCCTCCGCGTCGTTGCGCACATCGTCGGTGGTGACGTCGCCGGCGACGATGAGGATGCAGTTGTTCGGGGAATAATGGCGGTTGTAATAGTCCTGCGCGTCGGTGCGGCCGATGTGGCGGATTTCCTCAGGCCAGCCGATCACGGGCCGGCCATAGGGATGCGACAGATAGAGCGCCGCCTCCATCTGTTCGCGCATCAGCGCCTTGGGGTCGTTGTCGATGCGCATGCGGCGCTCTTCGAGAACCACGTCGCGCTCGGTACGGACACCGGAATCGGAAAGATCGAGATTGGCCATGCGATCCGCATCGAGGCCCATGACGAGGCGCAGACGGTCTTTGGCGATCTGCTCATAGAAGGCGGTGTAGTCATGGGTGGTGAAGGCATTGTCCTCACCGCCGTTTCTGGCGATCGTACGGGCGAACTGGTCGCCCGGCAGGCTCGCCGTGCCGCGGAACATCATGTGTTCGAAGAAATGCGCCAGCCCCGACAGACCCGGCGGATCGTCGGTAGCGCCGACGCGGTACCACAGCATCTGCGTCACGATGGGCGCGCGGTGATCGGGCACGACCACCACCTGCATGCCGTTCTGCAGCGCGAATTGAAAGACTTTCGGATCCTGTTGCGCCTGTAAGGGCCGATCCGTCGCTCCGATCAGAATCGCGATGGCAACCGCTCTGAAAAATCCGGCTCTAGAAAATCCCGCCCAGAATCCCATCGAGCCAGCCGCCACTGTCGTCCTTTTGAATGGTGGGCGCATCGTCAGGTTTTTTCTCGTTTGGCTGCTGAGCGGCGGGTGCGCCTGAAGATGGAGTTACCGTCTTGCCCTGCGCCTTGGCCTGAGCGATGCGCTCGGCTTCCGCATTTGCGTCCACGGCTTTGCCCTGGTCGGGTTCGGGGGATTGGAAAAGCACTTTTTCCGTAAAGCTCGGGTCGGAGGCTTCCATTTTCTTGTTGTCAGCCTCGATCTGCTGGCGGACCGCATGATCGGAGGTCGCCGCGCCGGTCTGGGCCATTACCAGCTTTTCCTCCTGGCTGTAATTGCCGGTCAGCCCCGCCGCGATGGCGTTGGGGTCGTCGCCGTACAGCGCAATCTGGGCAGCGGCGGTGGGAGAAATCTGGTTGGTCGGCGACGCGCCGGGCTTGGGCGGCCTCAGATTGAACTCGGGAGGAATGACAAGCGGGGCTTTCGTCACGACCGCGAACTCGTCGGGCGGCTCCTTGGTAATGCCCGCGGCTTCGCGGATGCTTTCGCAGCCCACGAGCAGAAGCGCCAACCCGCCCAACGCCAGAAGCCGCGAGGCAATGCCCATCCGGTCATGCATCATTTGTTTTTCTCCCGCTTAGCCGTTCGTCTTGCCCGCTTGGCGGTTCCGGACGCAGCACGGCGTCGTATAGCAGCGCGCCCACGCCCAACGCGATGGCGCAATCGGCAATATTGAAGACATACCAGTCATAGCCGCGAACATAGAAGTGAAAAAAGTCCGCAACCCTGGTGTAAATGATCCGGTCGATGAGATTTCCCAAGGCCCCGCCGATCACCAGGCCCAATCCGGCGGCCAGAATCCCGCGCGCCGCCCGCCACAGCCACCAGCCCAGGCCGAGGACGGCCGCAATCGAGAATACCGCGATCAGTGCCGTTCCGGTGGGCCCATGCGCGGGGAACAGGCCGTAACTGACGCCCGGATTCCACACCATCACCAGATTAAAGAACGGCAGCACCGCGACCCGGTCGCCCGGCGCCATGTCGATAAAGTGGAATCCGTAGAGCAGCAGCAGCTTGGAGCCCTGGTCCAGCGTCAGCGCAAACGCCGCGCAGGCCACGCCAATATCGCGCGGTGTCATTCGCAGATTCACGATTCCGCCCCCACCGCATTCGCACACCGCCGGCAGAGATCCGCATGCCGGGAGTCCATTCCCACTTCCGGCAGGACCATCCAGCAGCGCGCGCATTTGTTGCCGTCCGCGAGCCGGAACACCGCGGCGGCGCCCGCAACATCGGGCAGCCGGAAGGCGTCGCCCGGGCCGTCCCCCGTTTCCACGCGGGCGGACGAGGTGATGGCAATTTCGGCCAGATCGACGCCGTCGAACAGCGCTGCATCCTTCGCATCGCTCACGCAGAGCACGGGTGCGGCTTCGAGACTGGCGCCGATTACCTTGTCGCGCCGCGCAATCTCGAGCGCGCCGGTCACCACCCGGCGCAGCACGCGAATGCGGTTCCATTTCTCGATCAGCGCGGCATCGGTCCAATTTTTCGCGACCTGCGGGAAGAGCTGCAGATGCACGCTTTCCTCTTCACCCGGGAAACGCAGCAGCCACGCCTCCTCCATCGTGAAACAGAGCACCGGCGAAAGCCAGATCGCCACACAGCGGAACAACGCGTCGAGAACCGTGCGCACCGCGCGCCGGCGCGGCGACTGCGCCAGATCGCAATAGAGCGCATCCTTGCGGATATCGAAATAGAACGCGGAAAGATCGTTCGTGCAGAAGGTGAAAAGCGACGAAAACACCCGGTTGAAATCATATTCGGCGTAGCCCTGCCGCACCAGGACGTCGAGCTCCGCCAGCCGGGCCAGCATGTAGCGCTCGAGTTCCGGCATCTCGTCGCGGCCGATGCGTTCGCCATCCTCGAAGCCCGCCAGATTGGCGAGCATGAACCGGATCGTGTTGCGCAGGCGCCGATAGGCATCGACATTGGCCTTGACGATATCCTGACCGATGCGCAGGTCCTGGGTGAAATCCGAACTCGCCGCCCACAGGCGCAGGATGTCCGCGCCGTGCTTGTCGGCGATGGTCTGCGGCAGCAGCGTGTTGCCGAGCGACTTCGACATTTTGCGGCCCTGCTCGTCGAGCACGAAGCCATGGGTGAGCACCGCATCGTAAGGCGCGCGCCCGCGTGTGCCGCAGCCTTCCAGCAGCGACGACTGAAACCAGCCGCGATGCTGATCCGACCCTTCGAGATACAAATCCGCATGATCGGCTTTCGGCCAGGAGGCCTCGATGGGCTGTTCGACCGTGAACACATGGGTCGAGCCGGAATCGAACCAGACGTCGAGAATGTCCTTCACCTGCTCGTAATCGTCGGGGTTGTAGTCGCTGCCGAGGAAGCGCTGCGGCGGCGAATTGAACCACGCATCGGCGCCCTCCAGCCGGAAGGCTTCGATGACACGCGCATTCACCGCCGCATCGTCGAGAATATCGCCCGTCGTCTTTTGTACGAAGATGGCGATGGGGACCCCCCAGGCGCGCTGGCGCGACAACACCCAATCGGGCCGCGTCTCCACCATCGACGCCATGCGGTTCTGCGCCTGCGGCGGATACCAGGCTGTGGCGCGGATCGCTTTCATGGCAAGTCCGCGCAAGGTGTCGCCGCCGAACGGCGCCAGCGGCTTGTCCATCGCCGCAAACCATTGCGGGGTGGCGCGGAAAATTACCGGCGCCCGGGAGCGCCAGCTGTGAGGATATTGGTGGCGCAAGGTGCCCTTGGCGAGCAGCTTTCCGGCCGCGATCAGTTCGCGGATGACGGCGCCGTTGGCGTCGCCGTCCTTGCCGTCTTGTGTGAGAATGCGCTTGCCCGCGAACAGCGGCACGTCCGGATAGAAGCTGCCGTCCTCGGCGATTGTGCGCGGCACTTCCAGGCCGTGCATGCGTCCGAGTTCGAAATCCTCTTCGCCATGACCGGGCGCGGTATGCACAAAGCCGGTGCCCGCATCGGCGGTGACATGTTCGCCGGGCAGAAGCGGCACGTCGAACTCAAAACCACGACCGCGAAAAGGATGCGCGCCGATCAATCCTTCGGGATCGACATCGCGCAGCCGCCTGAGTGTCAATTTCGCGTGGCTTGCCGTCTGTTCGGCCAGCGCGTCTCCCAGCAACAGACGCTCGCCCACATCCGCCAATGCGCCTTCACCCGCTGTCGCGACTTCATACAGCCCGTAAGACATTGAAGGCGAATAGGCGATAGCGCGATTGCCCGGGATTGTCCACGGCGTCGTTGTCCAGATGACAATCGTCGCCCCATTCAGCCACTGCGGGCCGTTCGTCAGGGGAAATTTCACATAGATCGTCGGCGACGATTTTTCGCGATATTCGACTTCGGCCTCGGCCAGCGCCGTCTTCTCGACAGGCGACCACATCACCGGGCGAAAGCCGCGATAGAGAAGCCGGTTGGCGACAAATTTGTGCAGCTCGCCGGCGATCGTCGCTTCGGCGCGGAAATCCATCGTCGTATACGGCGTCTCCCATTCGCCGATGCAGCCCAGCCGCTTGAACTGTTCGCGCTGCACGCCGATCCAATGCGCGGCGAATTCGCGACAGTCGCGCCGCAGTTCATCGATCGGCACATCGTCTTTCGTTTTGCCTTCGGCGCGGTATTTCTCCTCGATCTTCCATTCGATCGGCAGGCCGTGGCAGTCCCAGCCGGGCACATAAGGCGCGTCTTTGCCCAGCATGCCCTGGCTGCGGACGACAAAGTCTTTCAGAATCTTGTTGAGACCGGTGCCGGAATGAATCTCGCCATTCGCGTAAGGCGGACCGTCATGCAACACAAACAGCGGGCGGCCTTTCGCCTGCGCACGGATGCGGCCATAGAGGTCCATCCGCGCCCAGCGCGCCAGCAGCTTCGGCTCGGCTTCCGGCAATCCGGCCTTCATGGGAAAAATGGTGGCGGGCAGAAAAAGAGTGGCGCGGTAATCGCGCGCTTGATTTTCGGCGGTCGGAGAATCGTTCATGGTCTCGAGGCTCTTGGGTTTCGCGGCTGCTTAAAGCCCGGCTTGCCGCGATCTTCGGGGATGAATTATCCCATCCGCCGCGGCGCCGGGCGGCGAATTCGAACGCTTCCCCCACACCCCAAGAGACTCATGGTCCAAGCCCTGAATTCGGCGGCGAAACTTCTATCAGCGCCGCTTCCGCCCGTAAAGTCGCGGTTTTTTTGGGAGGGCGGGCGTCCCACCCGCACAATGCGGCAAATATCCCCAATTGTCATTCCCGCGAAAGTGAACGGCTGTCCGGGAAATTTTCCGAATCATCGCGAAAGCCGCTTCAGCAACAAGGGGATTGGTACACACGGGGATTTCCGACTCAGGTTTTCGTTTGTCCCGGCGATTGATTCACGCGGAGAGAGGGAGACGCGGAAGCGCGTCCAACCTTCCCCTTGAGGGAGGGTCGATATTTGGCTTCGCGCGATAGCGTGAAGACGAATTTCGGGGAGGGGTGATGTTGCAGCATCCGTAACTTTCGCCATCACCCCTCCCCGAAAAGTTCTGCGAACTTTTCGACCCTCCCTCAAGTGGAGGGTTGAAGTTCGCATCCGCGATCTTGCCGGAAATCTCGTCTGGCGCTTTGTGCGGAGTGGCACCTTCTCCGCGTTCTCCTCATCTCCGCGTGAGCAATATCTGAGCACCTGCACCACGATGCTTGCCGGATTGGTCGCGACACCCGCGTCGGACACAAAATGCGACATCTTCCGGTTCCCCGGACAGCCGGGCGCTTTCGCGGGGATGACAATCTTGGAGGGAGGAAAAGCTACGAGAGACTCTTCAGCGCCGCCCTCGCCGCATCCGCGTCTTTCGCGATCTGCGCCTGCAACGCCTCAAGGCCGGCGAGCTTCGCTTCGGGGCGGATATAGGAGACAAGCTCCACCGCGAGGTGCCTGCCGTAGAGATCGCCGGCGAATTCGAAAAGCCACGTCTCCAGCAGCGGCGTTTGCGTCTCGAACATGGGTCGCACGCCGAGATTGGCCACTCCGTCATGGCGGCTCAGTTTTGTCTCGCCGTCCATGATTGTCGCGCGCACGGCGTAGACGCCGAATGCCGGCTTCAGATAATCGTCGAGCCGCATATTGGCGGTGGGGTACCCGATGGTGCGGCCGCGTTTGTCGCCATGTTCGACCCGCGCCTCGATCGTCCACCAATGTCCGAGCAGGCGTGCGGCTTCTTGCGGCCTTCCCGCCTTCAGCGCATCGCGGATCTGGGTGGACGAGATCTTGCCGTGCGCATCGTCGCTCAACGGCGCGACGATGGAAACGCCGAATCCTTCCATCTCGCCCATGGTGGATAGCACCGTCGTATCCCCGGTCCGCGCCTTGCCGAAGCGGAAATCGGGGCCGACGACGACCTGGCCGACAGCCAGACTGTCGACGAGAATCTCCATCACGAAATCCTGCGCCGATTTCGCCGCGATCTCCGCGTCGAAGGCAAGCGCGTACATCGCGTCGGCGCCCTGCTCCGCCAGGAGTCGCGCCTTGGTGCGAAACGGCGTCAGCCGGAAACATTCCGCGCCGGGATGAAAAAACTCCTGCGGATGCGGCTCGAAGGCGAGCACGCCCAAGGGCGCTTTGCGCTCCTCGGCAAGACCGCGTGCGGCTGCGATCAGCGCCTGGTGACCGCGATGGACACCGTCGAAATTGCCCACCGCCACAACCGCGCCTTTCGAATGGTCAGGGACATCGCGATAATGACGGAAGATGCGCACGAGCGCGCTCAGACCCGGCGAGCGGGCGCCATGACCAGCGCTTCGCCTTCGACGACGATCGTGTCGCCCACTTTGCAGACGCAATCGAAGGCAACACGGCGCTTTTCGGCGATGACCTCGCGCACGGTGCAAAGGGCGGTGACCGTGTCGCCGATACGCACGGGGGCCTTGAAGCGTGTGGTCAGGCTCATGAAAATCGTGCCGGGGCCGGGCATCTTCATGCCCAGCACGGTGGAGATGTAGCTCGCGGTCAGCACGCCATGGGCGATGCGGCCCTTGAAAGGCGTCGTCTTCGCGAACGCTTCGTCGAAATGCATTGGATTGATGTCGCCGCTGGCTTCGCCGAACAGCTCGATGTCCCGCTCGCTCACCGTTTTGGTGAAGCTTTCCGACATGCCGGGTTTCAGGTCTTCGATCGCATAAGCCATTGCGGCTCCTTCTGTGGCCGGCTCTCTTATCGGCAAGCAACCCTACCAGACAAGGGTTCGCAGCACGGCCCGCGCGCTGCCATGATGGGCTTCGAAAAATTGCTTCATGGCCTGCGGCGTCAGTGCGGGAATTTGCTCGCCGTGAATCCCGTCGGCGACGAACAGCGCGTCGAGCCCCATGCGATTCGCGCCGGCGATGTCGGTCTCGAGCCCGTCTCCCACCGCCAGCGGCCGTTCGATGGCGCGTCCGGCCGCCCTGCGCGCCGCTTCGAGCGTCGTTGCATAGATAGGCTTGTGGGGCTTGCCGTAATAGACGGCGTCGCCGCCGGCCTCCTCATAGGCGCGTGCAACGGCGCCGGCGCACCAGATCAGTCTGCCGCCTCTCTGAACGACGATGTCTGGATTGGCGCAGAGCAGCGTCAATTCGCGTTTTTTCAGTGCGGCCAGCAGATCGCGATAATCGGCAGGCGTTTCCTTTTCATCGTCGTACAGCCCCGTGCAGAGAACGACGCCGGCGTTTTCCAGCGTCACACATTCAATCGGCAGACCTTCGAACACGCCACGGTCGCGCTCGGGCCCGATATGAAGCATCCTTAACGGCCCTTCCTCGCAGCGGATCGCCAGCGCTTCGCGGGTGGCGACGCCGGAGGTGACAATCGCGTCGTAGCAATCGTGCGGCACACCGATGCGCGCGAATTGTTCTTCCAGCACCGCAACGGGCCGCGGGGCGTTGGAGAGCAACACGACCGGGCCCTGCGCCGCGCGGAATTGCTTCAGCGCTTCGATCGCGCCGGCGCGCGCCGATGTGCCATCGTGCAGCACCCCCCAGACGTCGCAGATCAGCGCATCGTAATCGCCGGCGATTTGCGAAAGACCGCTTAAAATGTCGGGGGGATTCGTCATCGTTCGATGCCGTTGCACGGCCCTCTGGGGGCGGTCAATGGCGCGCGGAGACCGCCAGGACTTGCCGGAATGCACCGCGAACTCTAGCGTTCGCTTGAGACAGGAGGCGCCCATGTCCGCAAAAACCGCTTACGATTTTGCGTTCCGCTCCATCGATGGGACAGCACTTCCGCTGTCGAATTTCGAGGGCAACGCTCTTCTCCTCGTCAATGTCGCAAGCCGGTGCGGTTTGACGCCGCAATATTCCGCGCTCGAAGCCCTTTGGCAGAGCTATCGCGGCAAGGGCCTTGTCGTGCTGGGCGTGCCGGCCAATGATTTCGGCGGCCAGGAACCGGGAACGGAGCAGGAGATCAAGACCTTCTGCGAGACGCGCTTCGCGATCGACTTTCCGTTGACGGCCAAGGAACATGTGATCGGCGCCGAGGCGCATCCGCTTTACAAATGGATCGCCGGCGAGCTGGGGGAAGACGCCGCACCCAAATGGAATTTCCACAAATATCTGTTCGGACGCGACGGCGCCATCGCCGGCACCTTCGGCTCGCGCACCACGCCCGATGCGAGCGCGTTGATAACGGCAATCGACGCAGCGTTAGGCTGACATCGCTGGGACCGCGCGCATCTTGCGCGCATTTGGCGGCGCCCCAATGTGGTGCGGCCAGGATGGCCGCGGTCCCAACAGGCCCCCCTCACGTCTTCATCAGCGGCGCGATGCGCAATTCGATGCGGCGGTTGCGCGGCTCGCTGACATTGGGGCCGGTCGGAATCTTGAGGATTTCGTCGCCGAAGCCCTTTGCCGCCAGCCGTTTGCGCTCCACGCCGTCATCGGCCAGCCGTGCCGCCGCGGCTTCCGCGCGCTTCTGCGAAACGGCAAGGTTGCGCGCGGGGGAACCGGTTGTGTCGGTAAAGCCGTTGACAACGACAAGCGAGGAATCGAATTTCCGCACGACGGAAGCAATGCGTTGCAGCAGATCGTTGCCGCGATCGGAGAGCGAAAGCGATCCGGCCTCGAACAGCGAATCGCTGCGGATGTTCAGAAGTAGATTGTCTCCGGTTCGCGCCACGACAATGCCGCTGCCGTGCAGCGCGGCGCGCATCTCGCTCTCCTGATTGTCCATATAGCCTTCCACCGCGTTCGACGCGAGCATCCCCGCGCCGATGGGTTTGACCGGCTTCGGCGCAGCGGCGACATGCTCGGCCGGTGCGGAACGGGTTTCCGCTGCCGGAGGGGCCATGCGTTCGGCGGCCGGCGGGTAATACCTGTATGGCGGAGGCCGCGACGGTTCCATCGCGCAACCCGCGATCAGCAGCGCCCCCAACATTATCGGCAAGGCTCGCGACATGAACTTTGTCCTTTTTTTCCGGCGCTCGGGCCAGCGCATTTGCGCTTCCCCAGGCCCTCGTTTCAGAATGCTCCCGCCGGCATCCGGTTTCAACCAGAGGAACGCCCCATGACTCTCTTCGACCTCGGCGGCAAGGTCGCGCTGGTAACGGGTTCCACCAGGGGCATCGGCGAGGCCATCGTCCACCGCCTGGCGGAGCATGGCGCCCGGGTTGTCGTCTCAAGCCGCAAAAAGGACGCCTGCGAGCGCGTTGCCGCCGAAATCAACAAGGCGCACGGAAAAAGCGGCAACGTCGCGACGCCGATCCCCTGCAACATCAACTACAAGGAACAGCTGCAGCAACTGGTCGCGGCCACACGGCAGCACTGGGGCCGGATCGACGTGCTGGTCTGCAACGCCGCGCTCAATCCCTATTTCGGGCCCCAGATGGAAATCCCCGACGAGGCCTTCGACAAGATCATGGGCGCCAATGTGCGCTCCAATCACTGGCTCTGCCAGCTTGTGCTGCCCGAGATGGTGGCGCGCAAAGACGGCTCCATCATTATCGTCTCCTCCATCGGCGGACTCAGGGGTTCGTCGGTGCTTGGCGCCTATTGCATTTCGAAGGCTGCGGATTTCCAGCTCGCGCGCAACATCGCCGTGGAATACGGGCCGCACAACATCCGCGCCAACTGCATCGCGCCGGGCCTGGTCAAGACCGATTTCGCGCGCGCGCTGTGGGAGAATCCGGAAATCCTCAAACACTCGACGGCCGGGGCGCCTTTGCGCCGCATCGGCGAACCCGACGAAATCGCCGGCGCGGCCGTGTTTCTGGCCTCGCGGGC
>DATCBQ010000003.1:0-40126 GCA_036511745.1 Rhizomicrobium sp. | reverse complement strand
CCCATGATGTCGAGGGAATCGGGCCAAGTATATTCTCCCGCCGCCGTCAGGCGCGATCCGCTCCCCGCGCAGGAAACGATGGCGCCCGCCGCGCCGTCGCCGAACAGGGCTGTCGCAACCAGATTGCTCTTGTCGAGGTCGTTGCGGCGAAATGTCAGGGCGCATAATTCCACGACGAGGAAGAGCACGTTGCTCTGCGGATTCGCCCTGGCAAGATCGCCCGCGCGCGCCAGACCGGTCACGCCGCCCGCGCAGCCAAGCCCGAAGATGGGCAATCGCCTGATGTCGCGCCGAAGCTGCAGACGTTCGACCACCAGCGCGTCCAGACTGGGTGTCGCAATGCCGGTTGTGGACGCGACCACGATCATGTCGATCGCTTCGCGCGGTAGATCCGCCTCGCGCAAACATTTGAGCGCAACCTCTTCGAGCAGCGACGCGGCGCTGTCGAGATAGATGGCGGTACGATCGACCCAGCCATGCGGCTCGGCATACCACTCGATGGGGACGCACGAATACCGCCGGTGGATGCCGGTGTTTTCGAAGATCGACAAAAGGCGAGCTATGTCGTGTCGCTCCCCAAACAACGAGGCCGCGTATTTGCGAACCACCGTTTGATCGAGAACGTAGGGAGGAACGGCAACCCCGATACTACGCAAACGCGGTGGCAACGACATGAACGTCCAGTTCTTTTGGTGAGATCTCGTGCCCAAACAATAAATCAACGCCCGAAACACGCAATAGTGGCAGTCGCGCGCCGCCGACAATGCCGGGGCAAAACGCCCGGGCCGCAAGCGTACACGTAAAGGTGTACGCGACAGCGAACGCAACCGGCAAGCCGGGCCCGGGGGCGGCGCATCGCTTCGCACCAATCCGAGCGGCCCGGGACGCAATGCAAAACCTCTCCGTTAATCGACATTCCCCGCAATTTCCGCCTATACAGTCGCGACTGCCGCAAGGGGAGAGGCTCTCGCATGCCCGTGTATCGCGCACCGTTGCAGGACTACCGCTTCCTGATGAACGAGTTGTTCGAGATCGAGAAGCAAAAGGACCTGCCGGGATTTGGCGAGCTTTCGCCCGATCTGGTGGAAGACGTTCTCACCAACGCCGCCAGACTATGCGAAGAGATCCTCCAACCGCTCAATCAATCGGGCGACGAAGAGGGCTGCCACTACGAGAACGGCGTCGTACGCACGCCGAAGGGATTCAAGGAGGCTTACAAAGCCTATGCGCAAGGCGGCTGGAGCGGCCTGAGCGCGCCGGCGAGCTTCGGCGGCTCGGGCCTTCCTTCATTCGTGACCATGACGGTGGCGGAGATGTCGCAATCGGCCAACCAGGCGTTCGCGATGTATCCCGGGCTGTCCATGGCTGCGTATTCCGCGCTGATGGGCGCCGGTGCGCCCTGGATGAAGGAGCATATCGTTCCCAGGATGGTATCGGGCGAATGGACCGGCACGATGTGTCTGACGGAGCCGAATTGCGGCACCGATCTGCGCCTGATGAAGACGCGCGTCGTGGAGCAGGACGACGGCACCTATAAAATGAACGGCACGAAGATCTTCATCTCCGGCGGCGAACACGATCTCGCCGACAACATCATTCACATGGTGATCGCAAAAATCCCCGACGAAAACGGCGCGATTCGCGACGACCTTTCCACCGTGAATTTCTTCATGGTCCCCAAATACATCGTGAAGGAAGACGGAACGCCGGGACCGCGCAACGGCGTGATGTGCGGCAGCATCGAAAAGAAGATGGGCATCAGGGCAAACGCGACCGCGGTGCTCAATTTCGACGATGCGGTCGCCTGGCGCCTCGGTCCGAAGCCGGAACCGGCCAAAGCGGGCGAGAAGCCCTCAAGCGCGGCCGGCATGCGCGGAATGTTCGGGATGATGAACGCGGCGCGGCTGGGCGTGGGCGTGCAGGGCATCGGCGTGGCCGAAGTGGCCTATCAGAATGCGCTGGCCTATGCGCTCGAACGCCGCGTCGGTCATGCCCTGACCGGGCCGAAAGAGCCCGACAAGCCGGCCGATCTGGAAATCGTGCATCCCGATGTGCGCCGCATGCTGCTGCATTGCCGCTCGTTCGTGGAAGGGGCGCGCGCGGTGGCGATGTGGACGACGCTCAACATGGCGATCGCCAACTCGAATCGCGCGGAACGCGAAACCGCAGCCCTGCTGGCGGATCTGCTGACGCCGGTGATCAAGGCCTTTTTCACCGACATGGGTTTCGAGGCCGCCAACATGGCCATGCAATGCTATGGCGGCCACGGCTACATCCGCGACAATGGCGTCGAGCAGTTCGTGCGCGATGCCCGCATCAACCAGACCTACGAAGGCGCCAACGGCGTGCAGGCGATGGATCTGGTCGGCCGCAAGCTGGGCCGCAAGGGCGGCGCCGCACCGATGGCGTATTTCGCGCTTGTCGGCGGCTGGCTCGACGACAACGGCGCCGATGAAAAGCTCGCCCTTTATGCGAAGCCGGTGAAGCGCGGACTCGATCTGCTGCAACAGGCGACGCTGTGGCTGGCGCAGAACGGCATCGCCAATCCCGACAACGCCGGCGCCGGCGCGGTGGATTATCTGCGCCTGATGGGCATCGTCACGGTGGGCTGGATGTGGGCGCGCATCGCGAAGCTCGCGACCGAAAAACGCGCCGCACATCCGCCGAGCAGCTCGTTCTACGAAGCCAAGCTGGTTTCGGCGCGCTACTGGATGGAGCGGATGATTCCGGAATGTCCGATGCTGCTCGAACGCATCCGCGCCGGCGGCGAAACGCTGATGGCCTTCGATCCGATGGTGGCATGACAACGGCCGCGTTCCTGATTATCAGGCGAAATACAGGGGATTTTTCGCGCCGCGCGGTTTTCGCGCCGAAAATCGGGGAATTCTGCAGGAATCGCGGGCCGCGATATTTCCGGTAACAGGAAGCTTCGCGCCTGTTACCGTCTGTTATTGTGTGTATCGTCTGTTGGCCGGTGGCGCGGAATGTTTCACGTGAAACATTTTGGTTCCCGAAAAGCCTGCGAAGCCCCGACCCGCCATAACACTCCGTACACGGAATCACCGCCGCAGGCAGGAATCCAGCCGGTCGCGGGTCACCCAGGCCATGCGGGAGAGCACAATGCGCGCCCGCGCCGCGACGTAAGGCCCGGGGCGCACCGCGCGCCAGTCGTCGGGGTCGGGCAGCACCGCGACCAGCCGCGCCGCCTGCCTCGCGGTGAGCGCCGCCGCGGAGGTGTGGAAATAACCGCGCGCGGCGGCTTCCGCGCCGAAATTGCCGTGGCCCCAATCCACCACGTTCAGATAAACCGTCAATATCCGTTCCTTCGGCCACAGCGCCTCCATCAGCACCGTCAGCCATGCTTCGACCCCCTTGCGCACCCAGCTTCTGACGGGCGCCAGGAACACGCTGCGCGCCGTCTGCTGGCTGATGGTGGAGGCGCCGCGCAGCCGGCGCCCGGCATCGTGCGCGGCGAGGGCCTGATCGATGGAGCGCCAGTCGAAGCCGTGATGGGCGCAGAAGCTTTCGTCTTCCGAGGCGATCGCCTCGCGCCCCAGCGCCGGCGCAATGCGCGCCGCCGAAACCCAGCGGTAATGCACCGCCGTGCCGGTCAGCGCCTCGCCCAGCATCTGCGGCGTGAACGGCACGGGAAGAAACCGCAACGCCAGCAGCACGATGACGGGCAGCGGCACCAGCAGCGCGAACACCGCCGCCGCGACGCCGGCCGCGATGCGCGCCCACGCGCGTCGCCCGCGCCGGCCGCGCTGCAAATTCTTTGAGGGAGTCGATGCGGTCACGATTCGCAAAGGATACACAAATTTCCGCGCCTGCCGCCGCGATCACAGAAGTTGGAACGCAGAGCAGGAATCTTCTTTCGCCCCTTGCAGGAGGGAGAAGGCAGATGTTGCGGGTGATCGCTTTCTCCAGCAAAAGGAGTCAGACTCGATTGTCTTTGCCTCGGAGGACTGGCTACAGTCGACAAATACGGAAGTAGGAGCATACAAGTTTAGCCGGATGCACAGGCGGAACTGCCACACCAGCGCCCCGCGACAGTGCGCACCGTGTCAAGCCCGCTTACGTTTTTTCCCAACCGGGCGATCTCGTTCGCGCAGCGCTTCGAAGGTGTCGATCTGGATTGGCGGTCGATCCGGAAATTCTGCAATGAGTTTCAGATGGCCGCCCATCGCGGCCACATATTTGCGCATGGTCGAAAGCAGCAAATCGGCGCGCCGCTCAATGCGAGACACGCTCTCCTGCTCCATGTCGAGTGTTTTTGCGACCGCTTCCTGGCTCTTTTGAAAGGCTTTGCGCACGTCTCCGAGACTCATGATCTGCGCCGCTTCGCGCGCGGTCCCGGCTTCGATCCGCTGCCGCCGCTCCTTCGGCAACGCCTTCATCACATTCGTAAGCGTCCTGGCCATCACGCACTCCATTCGCTACTTATACTTTCCAAACCTCTCGTCGGCCGTTGCGATAAGTTCCGCATAGAACGTCTTGCTGTTACCGCCCTCCTTGTTGCTGGCGCACAACAGAATGGCCCGGCGAACGGGATCGAAGGCGTAAGCGATGCGCCATACCTGCTTGCCGACGGGGGCTCTCAACTCCTTCATGTTCGTGAACTTCGATCCCGCTAAAGTATCGGCGTAGGGTCTTGGCAGATTGGGTCCGAATTGCTGCAACAATCCGGCGCGCGCCAGGATCTTGTCCTGAACGGCCTCGTCGTAGCCATCAAACTCCGATTGAAACGCCTCATCGAAGACAACGTCCCATTCTTTTGACTTCGCCATTTTCGGCCCTATGTGTCACGGCTGTCCTTTGAGAATATTCCGCTCCTATATGTTCCAGAGAGCATATGATGTCAAGATCATATGCGGGAGATCCGGCGGGAGCCGGACGTGGCTATGGGCGACCTTGACCTTGCCCGTCCGGATATCGCTCTTTACCGGCCGTCCCCTTCGCTGCGCTGGCGCGCGCCTGCTTTGCCGCCGTGGTCAACGTGGGCAGATGCGGGCGCGGCGCTCAGGCGCTAGCAAGCGGTCCACGCCGGCCGCCGGTCCTTCGGAAGCCAATTGAAGCTCACTGGAGCGTATACTCAAGCAGGGCGATTCCCCTTCAATCCGAAACCGCGAGAATTGCGATGAAGTTATTGATCTTTGGTCTTTGTGTTGTCGTTGCGATCGGCAGCAAAGGCGCACTGGCGAATTCGTGGCAGCCATCTGCGGGACATACGCAAGTGCCGATATGGCCAGCGGCGGTTCCTGATTCGCACCCTGTCGCGGGCTCGGAGACAGTAAAGACAACTTCGCCGGACGATTACGTTGCGGGAAGGCCATATCTTTGGGTTGAACGGGTCTCGCAGCCCACGATGACGGTCTATTCGCCGCAGGGAAAGAACACGGGCGTTGCAGTCGTCGTGTTTCCCGGCGGCGGCTATCAGGGACTGGCAATCGACCTTGAAGGCTCGGAGGTCTGTGACTGGCTCACCGGCAACGCCATCACATGTGTGCTCCTAAAATACCGTGTGCCGTTTTCGGGCCCCTATTGGGACAAGAAATGTAAATGCCACGTCGATCCGGCTCCCATGGCGTTGGAGGATGCGCAGCGGACGGTGGGGCTGGTGCGCTTCCACGCCGCGGAATGGCACATCGATCCGCATAAGGTCGGCGTCCTTGGATTTTCGGCGGGTGGGCATATGGCGGCGGACATCGGCACGCACTTTGACAAACGATCGTATCCGGCTGTCGATGCCGCCGACAACGAAAGCTGCTGCCCCGATTTCGCAGTGGCTCTTTATCCCGGACATCTGTGGCCGTACACCGCCAACACGTTTGAATTGAATCCGGCCATTCCCGTCACCGGCAAAACTCCGCCGACGTTCCTCCTCCAAAATGAAGACGACAATGTCGATCCGGTAGAGAACTCGCTGGTCTATTATATCGCTCTGAAGAAGGCCGGAGTTCCCGTGGAAATGCATTTGTATGCACAGGGCGGCCATGGGTTTGGCCTGCGGCGCACGAAACTTCCGGTGACCGCATGGCCTCGGCTGGTAGAGACGTGGTTGGGGACGATCGGAATGATTTCGAAGTAGCGACACACGGAACCTTCCCATTGAGATCTTCAGGGCGCATCGGGGTCTTCATGCACAGCACCGCCGCTTGCAGTAGTCGCGCAGTGCATCCATAGCGCGTGAATCACTTCGCGGAACAAATGAAAACCCAGGTCGGCTTGACCCGTGAACACGAAACCATCTACTTTTCGACCGAATTGAATCCGGGGTCGTGTCATGTCCGTGAACATTGAGCTGACGCCGGAAATGGAGGCCGCGCTCGCGACACAGGCCGCCGCGCAGGGCATTGCGTTGCCCGATTATCTGCGGCAGCTCCTGGAAAATCGGACGATGCCCGCCCTGCGAAAGACGCTTTCGCCCGAGATTCGTGCCGCGTACTGGCGCGAGTCGGTCCGGGGACTGCCGGACACCAGGCCGCTTGCGGACGATGCCATCACCCGCGAGAGCATATACGGCTCCCGCGGTTGAATGGGCGTTCTCGTCGATACCAATGTCCTTCTGCGCCGCACGCAGCCTTCTCACGAACATCACGCCATCGCAGTAGAGAGCGTCGCCCGTCTGCTCGCGGACGGCGAGGCGGTGAACATTGCCCCGCAGATCGTCGCCGAATTCTGGAACGTCGCCACCCGCCCCGAGCGGAATAATGGCTTCGGTTTCTCCGCGGCTGTGGCGCTCTCGGAAGTGGAGAAGCTGGAGGCGGCACTGACGCTGCTGCCGGATACGCCGGCTGTTTACCCCGAGTGGAAGCGTCTGGTGGTTCTGCACGGTGTGCTCGGCGTGAAGGTCCATGATGCCCGACTGTTGCTTTCATGAACGTGCACGGTGTCCGAAGAATCCTGACCTTCAATGCAGCCGACTTCCTTCGTTACGGCATCGAAATATTGCAGCCGTCATCGGCGCTATTATAGGCATCAATTCTCCGTCGGAAATTCCCCTGGTCCCGATTATGCGGTTGCCGGAGCTCGATAGCGGCCATCGCTCCAGGTCGCCACGGTCAAATTCCACGTTCCCTGTTGGACATCCAAAATGTTATATCCTGCCGATCCGCCGCGCGGCCGGTCCGACAGTGCGGTATTGGCGCAAATTTCGCATACTTGGAGTCGGTTCACTTCGCGGCAGTTCGTGGTCGCGCGATGCAGATGGCCGTGCAGCAGCAGGCCCATGCCCGCCGCCGCCAGTTTGTCGAACGCCTTTTCACCGCCCCGCGTGCGCGACCGTCGCCTGTCGAGCGGATTGGGGCGTAGCGGATGATGGCAGGCCACGATCGCGAGGCGGCTGTCGCGCTTTTGCCGCAGGATGCCGCACACGGCGTCCACGCGCGCTGCGCCGGCGTTGCCCAGCGACCAGTCCCATCCGAGCTGGATGCCCATTGCCGTGGTCATCCCGACGACAAGCATGTCGGGCGTTTCCAGGACAGGATCGCCGGAAGGAAAATGCTGTTGAAATCGCCCGAACGGGGCACACAGCCGGTCGGACAGCCCCGGCACCGGCACGTCGTGGTTGCCAGGCACGACGAGCCTGGGTCCGGGCAACGCAGCCATGAAGTCGGTCGCCTCCCGGAATTCCGTGTCCCTGCCGGCACGCGTCAGATCGCCCGTGACGACGATCAGATCGGGCGCCGACTGTTTTATGCTTTCGACCAGAGCATCGACCTGTGCCCTGTTGCGAGCGGGGAAATGCAGATCGGAGACGTGAACGAGGCGGGTTGCCATTCCCCGCACCTTAGAGTCTGCGCACCGCGCGACCAATATGCTAACATCCGAAATGGCAAATCCGCAGAAACCCGAACCGGCGCCGGTCGATCTTGGCGCGCTTCGGATCTCAGCGCTGCTGAACCGCTCCAGCGGCGGTTGCGACGCCGATACTCAAGCACAGTTCGATGGCATTCTCGCGGAGGCGCGGATTGCGCCGGTCGAGGTCCGATGCGTCGAAGGCGCGGAGCTGGATGAGGCGCTGGCACAGTTGGTTGGTTCGGGAATCGACGTGCTGATCGCGCTGGGCGGCGACGGGACGCTGCGGGCCGCGGCCGAGAAATGCGGCGCTGCCGGCATTTCCCTGATCGCGCTGCCGGGGGGCACAATGAACATGATGTCCAAGGCGCTGTATGGCGCGCGCGACTGGCGCGAAGCGCTTCGTCAAACGCTGGCCGATCCTCGCCTTGTGGCGGTGAGCGGCGGAGAGGTCGAGGGCAAGCGCTTCTTCTGCGCCGGCATCTTCGGATCGCCGTCGCTGTGGGCCGGTGCGCGGGAGGCGGTTCGCAAGAGCCACTTTCTGGAAGCGGGCCGTCGCGCGATGTTTGCCTTCCACGCGACATTGTCCGGAAAGGTGACCTATCGGTTCGGCGCAAACGGGAGCGGGTCGTCCGCCGCCGTCGCCGTCATCTGCCCGCTTGTCTCCGCCGCGCTTGCTTCCAACGAACCGGGGCTGGAAGCCGTGGCGCTCGATCCCAAGGGTTCGCGAGAAGCGTTACGCCTGGCTTGGAATGCCCTCTGCGCGGATTGGCGCGCCGATGCGAGCGTCTCCAGAGCAACCACGAAGCTGGCGCGCATTTCAGCGAGAGGGCGGATTCCCTCCATCCTCGATGGCGAGGCCATCAGGCTTCCGCGCACCGCGGAGATCAGATTCGTACCGCATGGCTTCAATGCGTTGGTGCCTTCGTCGGGAATGGTTGGATAGAAGGGGAGCTGGCTATGCGGTTACCCAGGTCTTTGGGTTGGTTGTGATCTCGTCCGCAACCGCAGGGTTTCAGCCGGAAGAATTCCTCGCACAATCGCATTCACCTTCGCTGTCATTCCCGCGAAAGCGGGAACCAGCGCGCGCGCGTCGGCGCCCGCAAATGACTCTCTTCAATCCGGACGCAGCGAGAACATCATTCGCGGTGCCGCTTGCAAAGCCGGCGCCAAAGGGTTCTGGTAATCCGCAACCGTCCCCCGAGATCAAACAGCCGGAGATCCACTCGAATGACCACCCTGCGTTTGCCTGCCCGTTCCGCGTTGCGCGCGTGCGCCGTCTGCGCGGTTGTGCTGCCGGCCGCGATCACGGTCGCCCATGCCGCGCCGGCCGGCGATGCGGCGCAGACGCGCTATGTCACCGCGCGGTTGCCGATGACGGCGCCGTCGGTGGAAATCGCCGCTATGCGTCCGGCAGGGTTGTCGCCGGCCGCGAAGGCAATGACGCCGGCGGGACATCCGGCCAACACCTGGTCCAAGCTCGCCACGCTTCCCGGCGCGGTGGTGCATGACGTGGCGTTCGCGTCGCCCCTGGTCGGCTATGCCGCCGCGGAAGAGGGCCAGGTCTGGAAGACGACGGACGGCGGCGCGACGTGGACGGAAATCCTTAATCGCGGCTATCCCTATTATTACTACGGCGTCGCGGTTATGGGCCGCACGGTGGTTGCCTCCGGCTTCAACGATTCCAACAGCGAAGCGATTCTTTCGCAGAGCACCGACGCCGGCAAAACCTGGTCGGCAGATACCGTGCTCAGCAGCAACGCGTGGGGCGGTCGCGTGCGCTTCGTTCACAAAATGACGGACGGACTGGCCATGAGCGGCGAGGGGCTGGCAAATCCCAATGCCGCCTGGTGGGCCACCGCGCCGAACAACTGGACGCAGGTCGCGCCGGATCCGACCGGCGGCTGGTTCGGCTATCAGTTCACACTGCTGAAGGATCAGACGGCTTACGCCTCGGGCATCAATTACTGCAAGAGCGCCGATACCGGGGCGACGTGGAGCTGCGCCCCGCCGGCCGATTCGGTTTTTGACGGTCCCACCGAATTCGTCAACGACAGGATGGGCTGGACCGGCGGCGGCGAGATTTCTCCCAGCGTCGCGGGATGGCTGCATCGCACGACGGACGGGGGCACGCATTGGAGCGGCCGGGTGCTCAACGCGCCGTGGCCGATCCGCGACATCGCGTTTTTGAACGCCAAGGTCGGCTGGGCCGCCGGCGGCGACATCTACGCTGGCGTCGGCGGGATCTACTATTCCTCCGATGGCGGCAAGACCTGGGCGCTCGATGTCACCACCGGCGACGAGATGGGCGCCTGCGCCTCGCGCAACCTCGGCGGCGGCCAGACGCAGGTGTGGTGTATCGGCGACACGCTCAGCAACGGCAATTTCAGCAGCGACGTCTACAGCACCGTGGTTGCGACGCCGTAGGAAATGACGCGGCTTCGTCGGGGTCAGCGCAGAGATTGGTGCGCGGCAGCGCGCAGTCCCAGCAAGGCGCCCGAGCAGGAGGCCGAAAGCTGTGTGCCATGCGCTCTCAGGCATTGCATGGGCCGTCCGCAGCCCGGCGCCACGCTGCCGCAGAAATTCGCCGAATCGGCCGCGCAGGCCTGCCGCACGGCATTGCGCGCGGCCAGGACCTGCTGCGTCGGCAGCGCCCGCGAGACGGCGGGTCGGTTGCACGCGGGCGACCCCATTTGGGCCGCAGCGGGGGCAGCGAACGCGAACATGATGGCGGCATAGAAAAAGCGTGCGCGCATAAACATCTCCTGCGGGTTGGCGAGTTGTCCCAGCGCCGCATCATGGCCCCGCGACCGGCAGTGTGCAAACGGCAAGGGGCAGTGGGCCGCCGCCTTTCGCGGGCTGAGAAGCTTCCCGCCGGGAGCGATCAAAACGACTCTGACCCCATTTTGCCACCATTTCGCCATTTTGTTTTCGGTCCGGTGCATTTAATCCGCAGGCTGACGTTAGTGGGACACACATAGGTTGTAGCCCGATGTTAGTAGGAACAGCGGCGCGATGAGCCCGTTCTCATTCTGGAAGACAGCATGAACCCCATGCGGAGTTCATGGCCCCCCAAAAAAAGAGAAAAGAGACAGATCATGTCTGTCAAATGGAAGAATATGGCTTACACGACAGTTTGCGCGGCGGCCTTGGCGGTTGTGCTTGGTTCGACGGGCGCATACGCGAACGGCGGCGGCGGCGGTGGCAGAGGCGCCGCGGCAGCCGGCGCAATGGCCGCGCGCGGTGGCGGCGGGACTGCTGGGTCCATTACTTCCGCGCGGTCATTTCCTGTGTATGAAGGCACCGCCTCGCGCATTCCCGGAACGTCCTTCGCCCGCCCGGACTCCTCAACCAGCGCTCGTTCGAGTGTGACGGGACTGCACACGGCCCCTTCGAGCGTGACGGGGCTGCATACGACCTCTTCGAGCGTAACCGGACTGCATACGGCCCCCTCGAGCGTGACGGGACGACATACAGGGTCGTCGTCCTTCAGTTCGGCCCATCGGATCGTCGTTGATCCGCCTGTCCTGCCTAAGGGTCCGCCTGTCTAAAGTATTATCGCAGATGTTCGTCCCTGCAGCAGACGCCCGCAAGGGACGAACAATTGCTGCATAGTCCGATGAACATCATGCCCGCAAATCGCGGGGCGGTCGCACGCTCAGCGACGCGGCTTGAAGGCGCGAAATTGCTGAAGGACGCCCGAACGCGTCGGCGAAAGCTGGGCGCCATGCGTCTTGAGGCATTCCAGGGCCGCCCGCAGCCCGGTTCCACATTTATGCAGAAGTTCGCCGTATCGTCTGCACAGGGTTGGCGCATCGCGCTCCGCGCCGCCAGGATCTGCTGGGTCGGTAGCGCTCCTGAAACTGCGGCGTGAGCGCATCGCGCCAGCGGCAGCATCCAATGCAGAAGAGTGCCCGAGGTTCCCACCGGCAATTCGCCGCCTCTGGCCATTCTCCCCGATTTTCAATCGGGTTTCAGATCGGCGACGCCCGGCGTTCAGAAGGCGCGGCGATAGCCGATGACGGCGAAGGACGAGCCGCCCTCGACACCATTGATCAGGCCAAAAATGCCGGAACGGTGCTGAAAGCGCAGCATCAACTGATCGTCGGGGCGATCGGGAAGGGCGAAGGTGATTTCCGGAGAGAAGAAATTCAGCAAATTGGAACCGCGGTTGTCGCCCGAACGCAATCGCTCCTCTTCGTCAATCTGGCTCGCGTAGCTGGGACCGTCGGCCAAAGCGATCGTCGTCGCCAGATAGCGGTTCCACGGAAAATCGGTCCACCGGAAATCGACCGCCAGCCATCCCACGGTCGCGTGCATGTTGCCGAAGCGCTGCTCGATGCCCGCTTCCGCTTCCAGGTCGAGGGCGCCGAACAGGGTTGCAAAGCGCCGCGAGAAAGCTCCGGCAAGGTCTTCCGCGTCGCCCGCCTGCCAGTTCCAGGGCGCAACCGGATTTCTGATCAGGAAGGCACTCGTCATCTGGGTCCTGATTTCGCGGCCTCCGTAGAGCGCAACGCTGCACTCGCCCTCGCAACTCGCGAAGAAATCGTCCGTGTGCCAGACCAGCCATGACGGGTCGCCGGCAATCGCCGGCGCATCCGCCGGAGGAAGCTGTTGGCTCGTTTGCGAACGTGCCGCGGTCGGCAGGCTCAGCGCAACCAGAATCCCCGCCAGAATCGCCTTATTCACCGACCATTCCCCCATCTGCGACATGCAAGCAAGATCAGGCGGCCTGCATGAGCGTGCCGGATATTCCACCGGCGATTTCTGCTGAAGCGGATCGATCCTGCGAACGACCCGAGTCCCGCAGGACCGTCACGCAATTATCCGTGCGACCATCCGATGCGGGTTCTACATCACGCGCGTTGGCGCCCGCAATGCAAAAGAAAACAATTCGCGCGAGCAGTGTTAAGTCGGGCGGGCGTTTTGCTACCGGAAGTATCTATTCATATACGGGAAAGCGAGTGCGGCGCGCTACAGCACGTAGCGCCACTCGCTCCAAAGTCAACGCATATGGGGTCGGAGTTGACTTGCGAAGTCGGGCACCAATAATGGCGGACGCCTGCACAGGGAAACCCCGCGCATGTCCCGTCTCGGCCGTTACTTCGTTCCCGACCAGCCCCTGCACCTGATCCAGCGGGGCAACAATCGCGGCGCGATCTTTTTTCACGACGACGACCGGGTGGTCTACCTGCAATGGCTGGGCGAGGCGGCGGAGGAATACGGCTGCGCGCTGCATGCCTATGTGCTGATGGACAACCACGTGCATCTGCTGGCGACGCCCGCGGACGCCCAATCCATTCCGCGCATGCTGCAGTCGCTGGGGCGGCGCTATGTGCGACGCATCAACGACGCCTATGGCCGCACGGGGACGCTGTGGGAAGGGCGATACCGCGCCGCGCCGATCGACAGCGAAGCGTGGTTCTTCATCTGCTGCCGCTATATCGAGCTCAATCCCGTGCGAGCCCGTCTGGTGAAACATCCGCGGCTGTGGCGCTGGTCCAGCTATCGCGCCAGCGCCGAGGGCAAGCCCGATGCGCTGCTGACGCCGCATGCGCTCTACCGCGCACTGGCGCGCTCGCGTGCGGACAGGGCAAAAGCCTATCGCGCATTGTTCCGCGAAAAGCCGGCAGAAGAATCGCTCGACGCCCTGCGCATCGCCACCAATGGCGGCTGGGCGCTCGGCGGCGAGCGCTTCCGGCGCGAAATCGCAAAGGCCGCCGGGCGCCGCGCCACGCCGCTGCCAAGAGGCAGGTCGAAAAAGAAGAGGCGCCGGAAGGTCAAGGCGATCTAATCGACTCTGACCCTGTTTTTACAAATCTTCGCGAAAATTGGCGCACATTGCAGCGGTTTCATGAAGAATTTCTCACTGGTGGTTTTGGCGCGAGGGCGCAATATCGCGATGGCGCTGCATTCCGGTAGCCCCCCCTCTGCCGGTGTGATTTCTCCAGGCGCGACAGGAGTGTCCGGGCGACGGCTGCGCGATTGCAGCCGTCGCCCGTCTCAGTCCGATATTTCCGCGATCGTCAGTCCCGCCGTCAGCAAGCGGTCGAACGCAATGCGCCCCAGCGCCTGCGGCTCAGCCGTTGCAGCCAGTATTTTTACCTCTCTCAGCCGCTGGAACGCGTGTGTGGCGGCGGCAAGGTTTTTGCCCGTTTCGAGGGTGTGCGGGTCGTCGAGCGAAAGCCGGATCAAATCGGGAAGGCCTAGCTTCTGCACGATTTTCTGGGCCAACCGCGCCGTCTTGTTGGCGGCATAAAACGGCAAATCGCCCAGCGCCGCTGCTCCCACCCGGGCCGATAATCCGTCGGTTGTTCTCGGCGGCGAAAGCTCCGGCGCCTTGCGATGGATTGTCCGGCGCTGCCAGCGCGAAAACAGCCGCTCGCGTTTGCGCATTGCCATCGAGGCTTTGACACCGTCGCTGTCGAGCAGCGGGAAGAACGTCGGCACGCCGCAGTGAACCGACGCCGAGACGGTGGGGCCGGTGATTGCCGGTATGCGCAGATATCCGATGATGCTGTCATAGGCGGCGGTGCGCCCGAGCGCGCCAAAGCGCGATTGCATCGCTTCGCGCCATTCGACGCCGGCGGCAGCGTAGGCGCCCAGAAATTCCTGCGACAGATGAGCCGTCGGCTGGGCGCGCGGCTCGATCCGCAGGCGGTAGAAACGGTCCAGCGCCGGACGTCCGCTCAGGAAGGGAAAATCCTGCAACCAGAAAATGTCTTTCCACAACTCGCCGCCAACGCCGGAAAAGCTCAAGGTCGCGCCCCGTTCGGAGCGGGCAACCGTGAACTGAAAAATGGAGTCATAGGTGAGTATGGCCGATTGGCCGTTCGTGAGACGCAGCAAGGTGGGCAACCTGCCTTCGAGACCGCCGACGCGATGCTGCATCTCGAAATGAGGAAAGCTGAGGATTTGCGCGATGCGCGTTGCCCCACGACGGTCCTCGTTGCCGTCCTGACCCGACGTCGCACATTCCACAACGGCGCGCGTGCGGCCCACGAGGCTGGCAGCGAGCAGGCGGGTGTCGTAGCCGCCCGTCAGATCGAGCGAAACGCGTTCGCCGTCGATCGCCGTGATGACGTCGCGGACGTAAAGATCCCAATCGAAATCGGCGCCCGCGGAAGGTCGTGCTTTTGCAATCTCGGTGGAATCGCTGCCCGGAGAAAGCAGCAGAATCCTGTCGCCGGCCAGCGAGCGGATGCGCCGGTCGACGGTGCGTCCGAGACCATAGAAGCCAAACCTCAGAAAGGAAGCGATGGCGACGCGATCGAGCCGGTCTTCATCATGGCCGATCTGGCGCACCAGCGCGAAGAGATCGTCAGAGACGCAATTGCCACCCACAAACAGCCGCATGAGACCGAACGGATCGACGCTGCAGAAGGTTTGCTTCGTGTCCTTCTCGTGAACGAGGATTGCGAAAGAACCCTTTGCCTGCGCTAATGCTTCCGGTGCTCCCGCCTGCTGCAATGTCCGCAACAGCTGTTCGACGCTGTCCCGGCCCGCTTTCCATCCTCTGACGAAAAGAAATCCACACCAGATCGCGGCATGCCCGGCCGTTTCCATCCGCTGCCAGTTGCCGTCGGCCGCCGTATCGAGGGCCGTACCCGGTGTCAGCAACATGGCCGCGCTCCTGCCGTTATGCCCGCGACAACGGACGCTACGCGAAGCGCGGCACGCCGCACGATGTGTCGGGAGGGTCGCCGCAAGTCTTACATCCGCTCGCGGCGATAGAACTGCCGGTCGAACAGCCAGCGATACTTCCGATAGATCGCCTCTTCGATTTCCGTCGTGAGATAACCCGCGTAGGGGCCGTGTTTCGTGGCGTTCAGTTTGGGAAGCTTGGAGCCGATGGGATAAAGTCCACCCACGATCCGGTACAGATCCTCCTCAAGCGTTTCGAATCGCACCAGACGCAGATTCGGCGGCATCGCGCCGTCGATCTCGTACCAATCCTCGATCCGGCCGGGCAATCGGCCGTGATAGGGTGCCTTGCGCGCGAATGCGCCAAAATCGCCGGCCAATGCCAGCTCCTCGGCATATTCGTGCGCCAGTCCTTTTACGCCGTGATGACCGCGCCGGAAAAAGTGAAAGCGCGAAACCTCCAGATCATAGGGATTGCGGATGACGGCCACGATCGCCTCGAAGTCCCGGAGGTTTCTCCCGAGCGGCGCCAGCGCTTCGGCGGCTTCCTGCAACGATTCATGACGGGTGCCGTCGATCCGTTTCAGCGAGGCCCGAAGCGACAGCCCCAAGGTCCGGCGCAATCGCCGCAACTCCAGCTTCAGCCGCGCGGTGGTCGACAAAGGGAGTGAAGGATCCGGCCGATCGGGCGGCTCAGTCAGTGTAACGCCGCGGGGCAGATTGGCGATGAGGAAGCTGGTGACCGACGTGCCGGCCGTCTTGGGGGTGTGGACGAACAGAAGTTTGTCATTGAACAGCATTGTGCTCCGGGGGACGTTTCGACATTGGCGAATCCGGTCCTTCGGTCCCTTCGGGCGAATGGCCCGCAACCTTATCATAGCCGGACGTTGCTCGCATCGGCTGGGGTTCGGTCGCGTCGGCCGGCTGCATCTCCTTCAGGGCCGCGGATACGGCCTGGGGATCGGCAGGCGTTTCCATCGCGTTCGCTTCGCTATCGATTCGGTCGCGGACTTCGGGGCTGTCGCGTCTGAGCTCCTCCAGCAGCGCGATAATTTTGGCGACTTTCTGTTCGTTGAGAATGGCGTGCTGCAGCGTCATCTGTTCGCGATGGGCGGCCAGGCTGTCCGTGCGCCGCTGGGTCGTGAGGATCAGCGCGGCCATGTAAAGCGCTGTCAGCGAGATTACGCCTTCCAGCCAGGGGAATGGGGGCGGGTCGATGGGCCGACTTCCAAGCCGGAAGAGGATAAGATTTCCCCCGACCCAGAAGAGCACAAGCACGGTGATGAACCCCAGAAACGCCGGGCGTCCAAGCAGTCCGGTCGCGCGTTCGAACGCACGTTCCGCGGTCGTCGCCTCTTCGCGGTGTTCCACATGAAGTTGCTGGATCGCACGCACCGTTTCTTCAACGTGGGACGGTAACGGCCTGTCTTCCATGACGCCTCGGGTTTCGCGCGGATTCGCTTTGGGGGTGCAGCGGTAACGCCCGCTCCATCGAGAGGTTGCGCCTGGCGCCGATCGGCCGCGGCGAGGGGAGCGAACTTTCGCCGTCCGGGTGAGTTCCTTCCCTGGTGCGATCCCTCGGGTGACAGGCTTGAAATATTGGTGGAAGTTTTCGTCCGATCTCGCCGCGGCGGGATTCGAAGCGCAATGCGTCATCGCGTTGCGGCTGCTGAAGCTGGCGCGGGGCGGCCCCGAAGCCGACAGGGAAGCACGCAGAATGGTCACGGAAAAAATGGCCGCTTCGGCGCGGGCTGCCGCGACGCTCGCCGGCGGCGGCTCGGCGGAGCAGGTCATGCGACGATACCGCAGCCTCGTGCGCGCCAACAGGCGCCGTCTTACCAGACGCAAACGCTAGCGCGTCCCGAACGCCGCCTGCGCGGCATTCCGGTCAGGAATTGTTGGGATAGCAGGACTGCACTTGTAACAATTTTCCCTTCAACGAAGCCGGCAATATGGATGCGCCGAGCGCAACATACGTAAAATTGATGCTCACCTGGGAGAAACCGGAGACGCCGCCGCACGTCGCCGCATTCGTTATCGTGACGTCCGCGCCCGGGACCGTTATGCCCCAACCGCTGGCGACCGTTTCCACGTAGCTGGCGGCATTCCCGGAACTGTACACGCCGCCCGAAGCGCATGAGCTTTGCAAGATGCCGACGCATCGTGCGCCCGCCGTGGCACTCTCCTGCAACGCTTCCTGGGTCCAGTAGATGCGGGCAAATTCGAAGATGCCGAGCGCCAGCATGAGCAGCGGCACCGCGACGATGGCGAACTCGATGGCGGCAGTGCCGTCATGCGCCCGGATGATGTTCCGCAACGAGCCCCGCCTCATGGGACTTCAACCGTGGCGTTCTGGCTCAGCGTTCCGTTCTTGATCAAGCCGAAGGTGGACAGCAGCGGCGTATAGGCCCTGGTTGCCGTGATCATGACGAATTGCTGTGCCTGCCCGCCTGTGGCACAGATGCTGTTGCAGGTCGCGGCACTTCCCCACACCCAGTTCGGCGGAGAGCCTGTCGGGCAGTAGCAACTATTGGCGTTCGACGCGGTGCCGCCGGACGAGACCACGCCGGCCGTCACCGTTACGCTGGGGCCGTCGTTGACGACCACAGAGTCGTTGGCCCAAGTCGCACCGTTGGCATTTTCGACGACGCCGGCGATGGAGCTGGCAAGCGTAGCGCCGCTGGTCGAATTGACGTTCGACCCGTTGAGCGCGGCATATTCCGCTCCTGCCGCGACCGCGGTTTCGAGCTGATAGGAGGTGTAGAGCATACCGCCCAAATCGACGGCTCCTACCAGGATGAGCAGGAAGACCGGGACGACAAGCGCGAATTCGATGGCCGCAAGGCCTTCGTCCAGCGGATGGGAAAGCAGTCCGTTTAACGACATCGCCGCCGCCCGGCGGCCTTTTATCGGTTTCGCGCGCGTCATTGGACCAGCGCCACTGTATTGCCGCCGCTGCCGTTCGAGCCGGGGATATTGCACGAGGACGCCAGTTCGGATCCGCCGGACAGCGTCACCTGCGATCCCAGCACTTCAAGGCATTGACCGGGGCCGTTGCCGACGCTTGCCGATCCCGACAGGGTTACCGGGCCATAGGGGATGTAAAAGGCACCGGACATGCTGGTGTTCGACGCGCCCTCGGCGAAATTCCCGCCGGCCGTGTTGCTGGAGGAGGTGGGGCCGATGACGATGAGCCCCTGCGTTGCGCCCGACGTTGGCGCGGTCAGGGTTACATGGCCAAAGCCCGCGGCTACGCAAAACCCCTCGTTGCCGCAGGTTCCGGAGGAGGGCACTGTGCTAGCTCCGATAACCAGCGTGACGCTGGTACCGGTCAAGCCCACTAGCGTGCCGCCGCAGGTCACGTCGCCGCCGCCACTGCCGCCGAGCCAGACATATTTGGTTGCGGTGTAAACGCCCGACCCGAGCGTCGTGCCCCCGGCGGTCGATATGAAACCGTTGATGTCGTGCTGGCTCGCATTGCCCAGCCACAGACAACTTCCGCCGCCGCTGGAAACATTCAGATTTCCGGCCATCTGGAACAGGTTGCCGGAGCCGGATGCGTCGGCAAACATGGTGATCGAGCCGCCGCCCATGTCGGAGCTGTCGCCATTGGCTGCCGTCCCGATGTTGTAGCTGTTGCCCGTGCTGGTGGACGTCACCGAAGTGCCGCCGAGAACGAGAGTTTCGCCACCCTTGTTGTAGACACCGCCCGCCAGCACGAATTTGCTTGCCGTCGCAGCACTTCCAAAACTCATCAGCGTACCGAGATTGCAGATGCTGTAGCTCGTATAGCTGTTACAGCTGGTGGTGCTTTTTCCGATGTTGAAAGTGCCGGCGCCGAACGTCGTTGTCGAGCCGCCGCCCGAAACGACACCGCCGACAATGTTGTAGGTTCCGGGACCGAAAGACAGAGCGCTCCCGCTGTCGTCGACCTGGCCGTTGAAGTTATAGGTTGTCGACGATGAGCCGCCAGTGCTGAAATTGACAGTGATGCCGCCCGACAGGGAAATGGCGCCGAAGGTGTATGTGCCGCCATTGGGGCAGGTGACGTTCCAGAGGCCCCCCGAATATGTTGACGAACATCCCGCCGAAGTAATTTGGGCCTGCGTCGGCGACGTGCTGTAACCGAAGGACAGCGACGTTCCCCCCGACACGACTGGGCCGCTGGGAGACGTCAGGGCGGCCACCGTGGCGAGCCGGTTTGTGCCGGTCTTCACCTCTGCCGTGCCCGCGAGCGGGTCCGTGGTGAGTTGTTTTGCCAGTTTAAGAGTTAAGCCCGATGGAGGCTGGATGCCGTTGCAAGGCTGACTGGGGACGGTCGCGGAATCGTATCCCACATACTGCGTTGTAATGGTCGTACCGCAGGGGACGCTCACCGTGCTGTCCGAATCCACGGCGCAATTGGACGCCGTAACGGCTGTCCCCCCGCTCAGCGTGACGCCCGAGCCGCTCGTGTTGAGCGCGTAGATGCATCCCGGAGCGCCGGGTTTCATTTCTGCGTAAGATGTAACCGAAATGGGAAGCGATGCCTGCGACCAGATGATACGCGAAAGCGCAAGGGGAACGGTAGTCGAAACAGTTACTTGTACGGCCTTGTTGCCGTCTCCGCTGGGAGAGGCGCCGACCAACGTAGACACCGCGGAATTCGGAAGCCCGTTCAGCTTGGCAACGGCGTACGCTTCCAGCTGGACTGCGGTTGCCGTGCCGCCGGCATTGTACACATTGGCGCCGCCGATGGCGGCAAGATCGGCGACGCGCTGATCCTCCATGTGATTGAGCAGTCCGTTGCCGAATTCCACGGTCAGTCCGGAGACGCCGATAAGACCGGTGACCAGAAGGCCGGAGATGATCGTGACGTTGCCTTTGCGATCCTGCAGAAAAGCGCCGAACGTGACAAACCATCCCATGTCGGCGCGGGATCGATCGTCGCACGCAGCCGCTTCTTGAGCCGCTGCGCGTTCTTTAGAGCCGCGCAGGAATTTCCCGAACATGCGTAACACCCCGACCCTTTTGCCTGGCGTTCTATGCCATTTCAGGTCTTAACCATTCGCAGTGGAAATGCATCGTATTCTCAGCGGAAGGTCACCCGCCATCAACGAAGATGCCCATCTCGCCACGCATCAAGACGAGTCTGGAGTCGTTGCAATGAAGTTGGACTGGCCGGTCAGGGACGTTTGCCTGCGATCGCGGGCGCGGCGATACCGACCGGAAGAGCCGCCGATAGCACCCAGCGGCCGGAATTTTCCGATCGCTAAAAATTCCAACGCAAAGTTCAGAGATATTCAAGAATTGCCGGTTACATTTCGTGCCACACGTCGTGCGACGCAAGATCGCTCCAATGGATGTTTTATAGCAAATGAGGGCTCCCATGAAAAATCTCATCGTCAATTTTCTGCGTAACGAAAGCGGTGCAACGGCCATCGAATACGGACTGATCGCGGCGGGCATCGCCGTCGTCATCATCGCGGCGGTTCAGTTGGTAGGCTCAAACCTGACCGGCACGTTCAGCACCGTCGCCAGCGCCGTCGTAGCGCCGTAAAGGTCGTATCCGATCCGGGTTGTCGTTTCGGCCGCGCCCGGGCAACGGGCGCGGCGGCGACAGCCGCGGAGACGGCGTACGGGCGCAGCGCTCTTCGAAGGCGTGCGATCGTCAGCGTCCAGCTGCCGTTTCTCATTTGAATCCCGTTATCTGAGTTTCTCCCCGCGCGTCCGCGGCGACGAACTGCTACGCTGGCGCGACAGGGAGACGACCGATGCTCATGCGCGCGTTGGCATTCGCAGTTCTTTTCGCGGCGGTGCCGGGGTTTGCCGCGGCCGACAATGTCGTCACCTATCACAATTCGCCGACCCGCCATGGCGATTACACGATACCGGGCCTGACGCTCGCGACCGCCGCTAGCATGCACCCCGATGCCGGCTTTCACGGCAGCGTGCCGGGTCATGTCTATGCGCAACCGCTGTTCTGGCATCCGGAGGGCGGACGTTCGCTCGTTGTCGTGGCGACGGAGTCCAACGTCGTCGTCGCACTCGATGCGGCAACCGGCGCGACCGTCTGGCAGACGAAGCTCGGCGCGCCGGTGCCCCTCGGTTCGCTTTCTTGCGGCAATATCGACCCCGATGGCATCACGGGCACGCCGGTCATCGATGCGAGATCGGGCGTTGTCTATCTCGACGCGCTGACAGGAACGAACGCCGGTCCGCGCCATCTCGTTACTGCCTTGTCGCTTGCAAACGGGGCGGTCGTTTCCCATTGGCCGCTCGATATCCAGGGGGAGCTCGCGAAACGCGGCGTGAATTTCTCCTCGAGCGTGCAGGGCGCCCGAAGCGCGCTGCAACTGGTCGGCGGCGCGCTTTATGTAAGCTATGGCGGCAGGTACGGCGATTGTGGCGAGTATCGCGGCACCGTCATCCAGCTCCAGAGCTCTCCGCCGAAACTGGTGGCAAGCTGGCAGACGCGCGCCAAGGGCGGCGGGATCTGGGCGCAGGGCGGTACGGCGAGCGACGGCGATTCACTGTTTGCCACCACCGGCAATACCTTCGACGCGCAGGACTGGAGCGATGGCGAAGCGATTGTTCGCCTTCGGTCCGGACTTGTCCATTCCGCGGGCAACGCGGATTATTTTACGCCTTCCAACTGGAAAACCCTGGACGACGACGATGCGGATCTCGGCGGCACCGAGGCGTTGCCCTTCGACGTCGGCGCGGCGAAGCGCGTTATTGCATTCGGCAAGGACGGCAACGCCTATCTTGTCGACCGCGCAAATCTTGGCGGCATCGGCGGCGCGCTCGCCGTGACGAAAGAGTCCGACAACGCGATCATCACGGCGCCTGCCATTTACGAAACGCCGGATGCAGCGATGGTGGCGTTCACGAACCGCGGCGGAAAGTGCGGCAGGACCAACATCACCATGTTGCGGGTGAGCGCGGCCGGCAAAGTGCCCGTTACAACCGCCTGGTGTGCGGCGTTTCGCGGTCGCGGTGCGCCTATTGTCACGACATCGGATGGATCGTCCAACCCCATTGTCTGGGTTGTGGGCGCGGAAGGCGACAATCTGCTGCATGGCTTCAATGCCGTGAATGGCCACGCGGTCTTCTCCGGCGGCAGCACGCCGATGACGGGGCTGCATCATTTTGAAACGATCCTCGCTGCCGAAGGCCGCCTCTACGTCGCCGCCGACGAACGGATCTACGCATTCGCATTCGCGCCGCCGTGAACCTATGCTTCGACGCGCTCGGGCGGCACGGTATACTGGCCCTCGGGGCGGAAGCGCCACAGGTAGCTGGGCAACACGGACTCCAGCAGTTCCGGTTCGATGCCGAGATCGCCCAGGGTGAGCGCGTCTTCCGAAACGACATTGTCGCGCCGAAGCAGGCGCACCTGGTCAAGTGTCAGCGGCGCGTTTGGCAGAAACTGCAGAAACCTCGCCTGGAGCGTGGCGAGCGGGAAGGGTATCGGCACCAGCCAGCGCCGCCGGCCGGTTTCGCACAGGGTCAGTTCCAGAAGCTGGCGGAAACTGTAGATCGCAGGGCCGCCCAGTTCGTAGGATTTGCCGGCTGTCCAGGGTTTTTGCAGGCAGATATCTATCGCTGCGGCCACATCGGAAACATAAACAGGCTGAAATCTGGTCCTGCCGCCGCCGATCAATGGCAGCATGGGCGTTACGCGCGCCAGACCCGCAAAGCGGTTGAAGAAATTGTCTTCGGGCCCGAAAACGATCGACGGCCTGAGGATTGCGGCGTCGGGAAATTCCTCGCGCACGAGGCGCTCGCCTTCGAGCTTGGTGCGTGCATAGACCGATTGTGTATTTGCCTCGACACCCAGCGCAGAGATGTGCACGAAAGCGCCCGCGCCGGCGGCTTTCGCGGCGCGCGCAACCGCTCCCGCAGCCTGCGCGTGCAGCACGTCGAAACGCTGGCGCCCGCTCTCCTGCAGCACGCCCACCAGGTTCACTGCGGCCATTGCGCCGCGCAGCGCCGGCGTGACGGAGTCGGGATTGGAGATGTTGGCCTTGACCAGCTGGATCTGGCCAACCTTGCCCATCGGAACAAGATAATTGGCAAGGTGGGGTCTGCGCACCGCCACGCGGATTCGCCAGCCGTTTTTGGCAAGCGCGCGCACGGCATGGCGCCCCAGAAATCCCGAGCCGCCGAAAACCGTCACAAGATCGTGCATGAAGCCCGGGTCCGACTGAGGTTTGCTACTTGTTCATAGCGGGACGCCCATGTCCGCCTCAAGGGCCAATTCGCTGTATCATCGCGGGCGCGCGATGCAGCCATGGTCGAGGAGTGAGGCATGGATTTCGAGCTATCCGAAGAAGATCGCATGCTCAAGGACCTCGTGCATAAATTCGTCCGCGACCAGCTGCTGCCGCTGGAGCCGGCGGTGCTCGCGCGCGAGGCGGAAGGCAAAGGCCTCGGCATCGCGCCTGCCGATCACAAGCGCATCGACGACGTCTCGCGCACGCTCGGGCTCTGGGGTCTCGATGCGCCGAAGGACGTCGGCGGCATGGATCTGCCGACCGTTTCGCTGGTAGGAGTAAATGAGGAGCTGGCGCGCACTGTCACGCCTTACACCCTGCCGCCGGATTCACCGAACCTTCGCATGCTGATGGCAACGGTGACCGCTCGCCAGCGCGAAATCTATCTCGCGCCTTATGTGCGCGGCGAGAGCATATCGGCCATCGGCATTTCCGAGCCCGGCGCGGGGTCCGATCCGGCGGCGATGATCACGCGCGCCGAACGCGACGGCGAAGACTGGGTGCTGAACGGCCGGAAGATCTGGACCAGCCGCGCGGCGGACGCCGATTTCACCATCGTCATGGCAATCACCGACCGGGAGAAACGGGCCCGTGGAGGCATCTCGGCGTTTCTCGTCGACAAGGGCACGCCGGGCTTCAACGTCCTTCGCCGCATTCCCATGATCGGTGGTCAGGCGACCTACGAAGTGGCTCTGGAAGATTGTCGCGTGGAGGGGTGGAAGCTGCTGGGTCTTGAAGGGCACGCCTTCGCGCCGATGCAGATACGCCTTGGCACCCGGCGTGTGCAGATGGCCGCGTGGTCCATCGGCATGGCGCAGCGCGCGCTCGACATGATGTGCGAATTTGCGCCGCGGCGTGTGACGTTCGGTCAGCCGCTGTCCGAGCGCCAGGCCGTTCAATGGTGGGTGGCCGATGCCGCGACGCATATCCATGCCGCGCGTCTGATGACCTATGACTGCGCCTGGAAACTCGACCAGGGCCGCGATGTGCGCCAGGAAATTTCCATGATAAAGGCCTACGCCACCGAAATGGCGTGGGAAGTCGTGGACCGCGCCATGCAGACTTTCGGCGCCATGGGCATGACGAAAGAACTTCCGCTGCAGCTGATGGCGACGCGCCTGCGCACCATGCGGATCTACGACGGTCCCACGGAAGTCCACAAATGGGTGGTGGCGCGCAATCTGCTGGGCGCGAAAAGGTAAGAGATGGCGCCAAACACGTGAGGACCTTATGAATTCCGGACATTCCGAAATCCAGGTGAAGCGGGACGGCCATGTTGCGATCATCGAGATCGACCGTCCGCCGAACAATCATGTGACCGTAGAACTGTTGCGCGGTCTCGCCGATGCGCTGCAGGAGATCGACGGCGAGCGCGAAATCCGCTGCAGCCTGCTGTTATCCGCCGGCAAGGTGTTTTGTGCCGGCGCGAATTTTTCGTCCACGACGCCGCTTGGCGGCGGCAGTGAAGACGGAACGGGCCAGTTGTATCGCGAAGCGGTGCGGCTTTTTTCCACGAAAAAGCCGATCGTGGCGGCGGTGCAGGGCGCCGCAGTGGGCGCGGGACTTGGGCTGGCGCTGGTTGCGGATTTCCGCATCGCTGCGCCCGAGGCGCGGTTTGTCGCCAATTTCGTCAAGCTCGGGTTTCATCCCGGCTTCGGCCTCACCTGCACCCTGCCGCGAATTGTCGGCACGCAAAAAGCGGCGCTGATGTGTCTGACCGGGCGGAGGGTGAAAGCGGAGGAAGCGCTCGATTGGGGACTCGTCGATGAAGTCGTGCCGCGGAATGAGCTGTGCAACGCAGCGCTCAAGCTCGCGCACGAGATTGCGGAAAACGCGCCCCTCGCGCTCGCCGCGACGCGGGCGACCCTGCGCGCCGATCTGGCGGAGTTGGTGAAGGCGCAGACGGACAAAGAACACGCCGAGCAGGCGATCCTGCGCAAGACATCGGATTTTCAGGAGGGCATCCGCGCCGTGCGCGAACGTCGCCCCGGCAATTTCACGGGAGTGTGAGCGCAAAACTCACGACAAGCGCACGTCGCGCGTTTTTTCTGTGTCCTTCCGTGTCTTCGGGAGGAATCCTTCAGATTGTGCAAATCCGGTATCGGAAAAACGTCCATGCCTTATCTCGATCGCGGTGGCGGCGCGCTGTACTACGAAATTTACGGCAACGGTCCGGCGTTGCTGTTGACGCACGGTTACGGCTCCAGTTCGCATATGTGGGCGGGGCAGGTGGCGCCGTTCTCGCGGCAGTTCAAACTGGTCCTGTGGGATATGCGCGGCCACGGGCGCAGTTCGTCGCCCGACGATCCGTCGCTGTACTCGGAGGCAGCGAGCGTTGCCGACATGGCGGCACTGCTGGATGCGGCGGCCGCGCAAACGGCCGTCATTGGCGGCTTGTCGCTCGGCGGCTATATGAGCCTCGCGTTTCACCTTGCACACCCTACACGCACGCGTGCGCTTCTCATCATCGATACCGGTCCGGGATTCCGCAACGACGAAGCGCGCGAAAGCTGGAACACGCGCGCGAACACGATTGCCGGGCGTTTCGAGAGCGAAGGACTCTCGCGCCTTGCCAACGCCAGCATCGAGCAGCGCGACGCTGCGCATACGAGCGCGATGGGCCTCGCGCTGGCCGCGCGCGGCATGCTGGCGCAATGCGACGCGCGGGTCATCGAGAGCTTGCCGAAGATAAAGGTACCGTCTCTGGTTATCGTCGGCGGCAACGACGCGGCGTTTCTCAAGGCGAGCGACTATATGGCAGCGAAGATTCCCGGCACCAGGAAAGTGGTGATTGCGGATGCCGGCCACGCCGCCAACATCGACCAGCCGGACGCGTTCAATCAGGCGGTGTTTTCGTTCCTGCGGGAGGCGGGAATGGGCGGTTGAGCAGCAATGCAAGGTTCATTTCCAAAACCGGTTGGCCAGGACAAGCAGTATGCCAAGAGTGATCAGCGGCGACAGCCAGCCCGGACGCCGCGCGCCCAGGACGCTCGTGGAGCGCAGCGCGTAAGAGAGTTCCGCAAGGATCGCGGTGCAGAACGCGCTGACGGCGAAGCCGATGAAACAGCCGTCGACCGCCGTTATCACGCCGCCGGCATGAAATCCGCAAACCGAGCCGACGATACAGCCGAGCAACGCGGCGATGTGGAAGTCGAGATCTTCGTGCATCTAACCCTGTCTGAAATTCCCGCCACGCGGACCAAAATTGCCTGACCAAATCGGGATGCAGGAATTGCCACCAGTGCAATCCCAACCCCTCAGACGCGAACAGTGTGAGCAGCGATTCGCCTTCCCGCAATCGGCAACCAAAAGAATGGATCGAAGGCGACTGGTTTGCCCCGACGAGAAAAGGACGAACCCTCTTGCCCCTCAATTCCCACGCCGGCCTCGGACCTGCCAGTCAGGGGCGGAGTGACGGTCAAGAAAGACTTGACTATGAACAGGGCGCAGTCTTCACCTTGCGCCCGTCGCATTTTTGCCGTGCGGCGGCGCAACAAACACGCCCGGCCGCCGCTAACAGGAGTTCCCCCATGCTTCGCTGCTGTGCCTTGCTGATCGCCGCTTTTACCCTTTTCGCCGCCTCTGCTTACGCGGCCGACAGCTCCTTAAGCGCGCAGGCCAACGCCGCTTTTCTGGCAGCGAACAGGCAAAAGCCAGGCGTCCAGCAGCGATCGGGCGGCCTGCAATACCGGATCCTTCAAAACGGCTATGGCAAACGGCCCGGGCCATTCGATCTGGTCACGGTCTACTACTCCGGCTCCCTCATCAACGGCACGGTGTTCGACGCCACCGAGCCGGGCCTGCCGGCAACCTTTACCGTCAATCAGCTCATCCCCGGTTGGACCGAGGCGCTCGAACTGATGCGCGAAGGCGACCATTGGCAAATCGTGATTCCGTCGGAGCAGGCGTATGGCAGCCGCGGTGCCGGCGACGGCAAGATTCCGCCCAATCAGACGCTCGTCTTCGATCTCCAGCTGGTCAAGGTCGCGCCGCCGGCCAAAAAAGAGGATGAGGAGCCGGGCCACTAGGCTCACCGCGACCACCGGCCGCGAAACGCACCTGTATTGTCCCGTCGGGCTGCTATGATGGCGGTCTCGGCACCCTTGTTCCCGATCCGGCGTCGGAACGAGATCAGCGGGAGTCCCAATTTTCCATGGTTTCGCGATTGCGGCAATTGGGCGGAGGAAGCGTGCGCATCGCGCTGGCGTTGTTCCTCGTCGTCGGCGCCAGCGCGCTGTTCTGGGCAAGCCGCGACTACGCCGTGATCGCACCGGACTGGGACGGTCTGGTGCGCGGGATTTCCTACACCCCCAGCCACCTCTTCACCCAGAAAGACCATGAGTGGACCTCGCCCGAGCAGATCGATCGGGACATGGCCCAAATCTCGCAGATCACCGGTCATGTGCGCACCTATTCGGTGGGAAACGGACTCGACCGCGTTCCGGAAATCGCCCGCCGCCACGGTCTCATCGTCACGCTGGGCATTGCCATCGGGCCCGATCTCGACGCCAACGAGAAGGAGGTCGAGAAAGGCATCCGCGTCGCGCTGGCCAACCGGCGCGTCATCGACCGCGTCATTGTCGGCAACGAGGCCATCCAGTTCGGCTTTGTCAGCGTCGATCAGCTGAACGATTACATCAAGCGCGTGCGCGACGCGTTGCCGAACCGCATCAAGGTTTCCACCGCGGAGCCGTGGTCGGCATGGCTGCTCAATCCCGATCTGGGCCAGAACGTCGATTTCATCACCGTGCATCTGCTGCCCTACTGGGAAGGCGTGCCGGTCCGCAACGCGCTCAATTCGCTGCCACGCTGGTTTGATCTCGTGCAGGCGGAATTTCCCGACAAGACCGTCGTCATTGGCGAAACCGGCTGGCCCTCGCAGGGCCGCAGCCACAAGCTTGCCGATGCCTCGCTCGCCAACGAGGCCTGGTACATCCGCAATTTCGTCAAACTGGCACTCGTGAAGGGCTACGACTACTACATCATCGAAGCCTACGATCAGCCGTGGAAAGCCCGCGACGAAGGACAGGTCGGCGCTTATTGGGGGCTGTTCGATGCCAGCGGCGATCCGAAATTCGGCTTCACCGGCATGCTGCGCTCCTTTCCCGAGTGGCGGAATTACGCGTTGGGCGGCGCGATATTGTCGCTGCTGCTGGGCCTTTTGATTCTGGGGCGCATGCCGCGCGTGCGCCAGCCGGGCTATCTCGTCATGGGTGCGCTGGTCGGCCTGGTGTCGACGGGACTGCTCATTCTGTTCGATGCCGGCACCCTGCAATACATCGACCCCGGCGACATCGCGATGACGCTGGCGATGATACCGCTGGTGTTTTTCGCCGCCGCCATCATCCTGACCGAAGGCGTGGAGCTGGCCGCGAGCCTGTGGCGCATCGAACGGCGCGCCCAGCTTGCGGCGATTCCCGAAAATGCGCCCCGGGTTTCCATCCATGTGCCCTGCTACAACGAACCGCCGGCGATGGTGATCGAAACGCTCGAGGCCCTGGCGCGGCTCGACTACGACAATTTCGAAGTCATTGTGCTGGACAACAACACGCGCGATCCCGCCGTGTGGCGCCCGGTGGAAGCGCATTGCGCGGGGCTTGGCGCGGGTTTCCGGTTCTTCCATCTCGACAACGTCAAAGGCTATAAGGCCGGCGCGCTGAACGAAGCGCTACGTCTCACCGATCCGCAGGCCGAATACATCGCCGTCATCGACAGCGATTATCGCGTCGAGCCGTTCTGGCTGCGGCGCGCGCTTCCCTGCTTCGCGTCGCCGACGGTGGCGCTGGTGCAGGGACCGCAGGATTATCGCGACGCCCGCGCCAGCGTCTTCAAGGCGATGTGCTACGAGGAATATCGCGGCTTTTTTCACATCGGCATGGTGGAGCGCAACGAGCACGACGCCATCATCCAGCACGGCACGATGACCATCGTGAAGAAGGAGATGCTGCGGCAGGTGGGCGGCTGGAGCCCGTGGTGCATCACCGAAGATACCGAGCTGGGACTGAAGCTGTTCGAGGCGGGGTACAGCGCGGCCTATCTTCCGCAAAGCATGGGCAGGGGCCTGACGCCGGATACGCTGGCTGCGTTCATGAGCCAGCGCTACCGCTGGGTCTATGGCGCCATGCAGATCATGAAACGCCATGTCGGTGCGATTTTTCTCGGCCGCACGAAGCTCAACTGGGCGCAGCGCTACCAGTTTCTCTGCGGCTGGCTGCCCTGGCTGTCCGACGGCATGGGTCTCATCGTCACCGGCTTCGCGCTGGTGTGGACGTTTCTGATGACCATGGCGCCGAATTATTTCGACGTGCCGATGGAAGCCCTTTCCGCCGCCGCCATCGCGCTGTTCGTGGCCAAGTCGCTGAAGACGATGCTGCTGCATCCCCAGAAAGTCGGCTCCGGCGTGGTCGGCGCCATCGCCGCCTCCGTCGCCGGGCTGTCGCTCACCCACACGGTAGGCAAGGCGGTTCTGATCGGCGTCTTCACCTCGCGCCAGGCCTTCCTGCGCACGCCCAAATGCGAGAACCCGGCCGATCTGCGTCAGGCGCTGCGCATGATCTGGCAGGAAATCACTTTGCTGACGCTGTGTACCATCGCGATCGCGGCCATGTTGTACGAGCGCGACAGCGACGATCCCGCCGCCATGCTGTGGACCGCCATGCTCGCCATCCAGAGCCTGCCCTATGCGGCGAGCGTCGCGACCGCATGCCTGAGCGCGCTGTCGAACCGGCGGCCACCCGTTGCCGTGTCGGGGCTTGCCGCGGCGCCTGCGCCGCCCTCGCCCGGCGATCCCGTGCTGACGAAAGCAGCGTAATCGCGCTGGGCGCGAACAGCGAATTGCACTCGCTGTTATTCGCTGGTTAACACGGAATAAACCGCGGGCGCCCGAGCGCGGCAAATCCATTTTCTGCCACGCAATCAACGCCTTGCACGATATTTGGGCCGGCGCACCCAGCCGCAGGCAGCGAAAAAGCACGGAAACAAGTTTTGCGGGACCGCGGGCTTCCAGCCCGCATTTTTTGCGATGCCGCACAGTCAGCGGGCGCGATGCTTCGCACGCAACTGCGTTGCGCCGCCGCCATTCAAATCCGATTCACAATGTCAAAGAGCGCAATCCGGCATCATACCGCATCGTGCGCAACGAAGAAACGCGTCGCCGCAATTGCTGCCGCCGCCGCTTCGCACGAACAGCGAAAAAATTCCCTGATGTCGATTTCGCGGTGTGCGCTTATTGCATCGCGTAAAAAAAATCCACGGCCGCCTTTGGATGAGTGGCTTCACGCTTCCGCATACAGCTTCGCCCAGCATAGCGCATCGACGAGGCGAAGCTGCTCCACGGTCGTGCAGGCGGCTTCCAGCAGGCGGGGATTGGCGAAGATGACGGCGAGGCAGTGCGCCCGCGAGATCGCCACATTGAGCCGGTTGCGGCTGAACAGAAACTCGATGCCGCGCGGCATGCTGTCGGCCGATGAGGTCGCCATCGAAACGAGAACCGCCGGCGCTTCCTGGCCCTGAAACTTGTCCACGGTGCCGACGCGCGCACCTTCCGGCAGCGTCAGCCGCAATTCTTCCACCTGCATGTTGTAGGGACTGACAACGAGAATATCCGCAAGCCCCATGCGGGCCTTTTTGCCGTCGCGGTCGATCCAGCTTTGCTGCAACAGGCTGCGGAACGCCGCCGCCAGGCGTTTCGCTTCGGCTTCGTTTTTCTGGCTGCAATCGTTCTGCTCGACCTCGATGAAGCGCAAACCGGTGGGCGCCAGCGACGCATCCGCATCCCGGCCGAGCACCAGGCGCTGGCGTTCGTTGCCGGGCGCGGGGTTCAGCCTTCCGTCATAAAACGCTTCCGAGATGAAGCGGCAGACATCGGGATGCATGCGCCGCGTGCGGTCGAGAAAAATGCCAAGCTGCGGCGGCACGGTCGCATGCGCACCCAGCGCATATTCCAGCGCCGAGAGGCCACTGTCACCCGGATGCACGCCTTGTGAGGGTTGGGCCAGCTGCATCTGATCGCCGATCAGCACGATATTGCGCGCGCTCGTGCCTGTCGCAATCACATTGGCAAGCGCCACCTGTCCGGCCTCGTCGATGAACAGGTAGTCGAGCGCCTGATCCAGTTCGTCGCGCGCGAACAGCCACGCCGTGCCCGCGATAAGCTGATAGTCGCCTTCGCAAACTCTCTTGTTGTCCTTCACGTCTTCGATGATCTTGCCGCCGACGCCGTCATCGTCACCGGAGCATTTCTTGGCGCCGCGGAATTTGATTTTGCGCGCGATCGCCACTTCCTCGACGGCCTTCAGCAAGGTCACGATCGCCTTGTGCGAATTGGAGGAAACGCCGACTCGCTTGCCGCGCTTGAGCAATTCGACGATGGCGTGCGATGCGGTGTAGGTCTTGCCCGCGCCCGGCGGCCCCTGCACCACCAGCGTGCTGTTTTTCAAGGCGCAGATCGCCGCCACGGACTTGTCGACGGTGGATTCGCCCTCGACGATGGGTTCTCCAAGTTTTACGCCGGTAACGACGGGCAATTCCTTTTTCAGCAACCGTGTGATCGCCTTGTATTCCTTCCCGCCTTTTGCGATTGCTTCGGCGTAACGATAGATGGCCTCGCGCAAGGGCTTCGTACCGATCGGGTCGTCGGGAATCAGCGAAAATGTCTTGGGATAAGGCTCAGCGCTATTGCCGATCCTGAGCGCGATGGTGCCCGCGCCAGCGTCGATCTCCCATATGGCGCCGGCCGCTTTGCGCATGTGTGCAAATTGTGGGCTGTTTCCCTCGCGCAGCTTGCACTGCTGCGGATCGAAACGGAAATAGTGGATGAGCGATCTCTTGTCGGACTCCGGGCGCCGGCCGCGATCCGGGCGCACGTTGCCCAGACATTCCACTTCATCCTCAAGCGCGTCGCCGGACATCTCTCGCCAGTTGAAGATTTTCCACCACTGTGCTTTCGCTTCACGGCGATGAAATTCGAGAAGCTGCGATGCCAACTGGTGAAACGGCTTCTCCTGTTCCGGCGCGCCATCGCACAGACGCGCGGTCATGGTTTCGAGCCTTGCCTGCGCTTCGTTTCTTACCTCGGCTTTTTCCGCACCGTCAGTTTCCGGCTCCGGCGCAAACCACCTTGTGTTGGCCGGCTTCAACGTCAGCAGCCAGTCGCGCAGCAGCAACGTCGAGCGGCAATCGGTGGCGTTGTAGTCCTCGATCTCCTGCAACAGCGCCGCGTCGCCCAGCTCGCGCCAGCGCTCGTACATCACGATGCTGTCGCCGCCGCTCGCCACTTCGCCTTCGCGTTTGGGCATGTAGAAGGTTTCGAGGTTCTTGATCGAATAGGAAGGCTCCGACACCCGGATGGCTTCGCGCACGACGCGGTAGAGATCGACGAATTTGTGCCCGCGCAGAAGATCGTCGAGCGCGGCTTCGCGGGTGCCATGCCTGGTAGAAAGCGCGTTGAAAGCCGTCTGCTCGTAGCTCGCGTAGTGGTATATATGCGCGTCCGGATAAGCCTCAAGGCGCGCGCCGATGAAATCCATCGCCTGCTCGAAGGCGCGCTTCTCCTCGTCGCGCGAATGTCCCCAGAACGGCTGAAAGGCGATCTCGTCGCCCTTGCGGAACGCGAAGCCGAACAGATATTCGAGTCCGCCCTCGATCAGAGGATCGCCCTCCATGTCGAAGAAGAGATCGCCGGGATCTGGCCTGGGCAGCCGGGCAAACCCCTTGCCGTCAACATGGGGAAGCAGTTCGTGGACATTCCTGCCCGTGTCACGCTTATGGTTCTGCAGCCGTGCCTGCTGCCTCAAACGGGACAGTGTCCCGGCCTGGATTTGTGGTATCGATGAGCGGTCCGGCAGATCGCCGAGAGCCCGCAGGGTGTAAACGCCATTGGCGCGCAACGTGGCGATCTGCACGCGTGTGATGTTCGCCACGCCGTTCAGATGATCGATGCGCTCCCACTCTTCTTCGCAGTGCGCCTGCCAGCGGCAGAGCCCGCACCACGCGCAGCGCTCGCCCACCGAATGTTCCGGCGGGTGAGCGGCAAAGGATTCGAGCCGCCTTTGCGCCAGCTCCGCGTAGTGGACGAAATGCGCCAGCGGCAGCATCACCTGGCTCATGTCGCCGAGAACGAGATGAATGTTCTGCGGAGTGCACACTTGCGCGGCGGACAGCATCCGGGAATAGACGCAAAGCTGAATCACGTGCTTGGGCTGCGCTGATCTGGCGAGCTTCGTATCCAGTGGTTCGTAACTGTAGTTTCCGTATCGCGACTTGCCGTCGACACGGAGAAGAAAATCGGCCGCGCCATTCCACGGCGTATCCAGAAACGCGGCCTGGTAAACCACCTCCACGCCGCCTTTCATGGCCTCATGTGTCTGCGCAACGCGCTCGTCAAGGGTGCCGCGCTTGTCGATGGCGACGATATCCCGCCCCGAGTCCCGCAAATGCGCGAGATATCGTTCCTCGTGCTCAATGCCTTTCTTTTGAATCAGCGCGAGCTGTACATCCCCAACCTCTTCCGCCTTCACGGCGCCGTTCAGCACCTTGAGGTCCATAAACGTCGCGTGCCGGCAGCCGAGCCAGGCATTCAGGTCGCTGGCGGAGAAGAAGATGCGACCGGAATCGACGAACACGCGTTGCCCCATTTTCTGCCGGCGGTCTTGGCCGACGCATTGCCGGAACAATTATGGCACATCTCCCGCAGTCCGCATCGTTCCTTCTTGTACTCTGGTCGGCGGTACGTCCCCGTCTGACGCATCGCGACATCATACTCGCTGCGAAATCCATGCGGGGTGGACGGCTTGACAGCGACAGGCGTGAGTGCGTACCGCGCACTTTCGAAAGCGGAGTTGCGCAGCGGGAAGCAGGACCGCGAAGCCTTCCTTCGCCTGCCGCGGCGGCCGATTACTGTGGTGCTCGATGGCGTGAGGCAGAACTACAATCTCGGCGCCATCTTCCGGCTGTGCGACGCCTTTCTGGTCGAACGGCTCATCATCTGCGGCACGCGTGTGGAGTTGCACAAGCGCAAGCTCGTCCAGGCGGCGCGGGGGACGCAGCGCTGGGAGCCGTGGCGGCATCGCGCCCGCGCGAGCGACGCCATCGACGAAACCCGCTCGGCCGGCGCCTGGATCGTTGCCGCGGAACAGACGACGGCCAGCGTCGCGCCCGAACGGCTCGCGCCGCGCTTTCCCGCCTGTCTGATCTTGGGGTCCGAAGAGGGCGGCGTCTCCGCCGAAGCCGTTGCCGGCGTCGATGCGGCGGTCGCGATTCCGATGCTCGGCATGGCGAACTCGCTGAACGTCGCCTCCACGGCGGCCATTCTGATTCATTGGCTGTCGCTTCAATGTTCCGGGGAGCTTGATGCAGGGAGCGGGCGAGAGCAGAACGACCGCTTCTGTCGTATGCGCCCGTCATGATGCGCCCATGGAAACACCAGAGAAATCCGATGCCGTGACACGCACGCGCCGCCAGATGCTCGCCTCCCTCGCCGCCACAGGCGCCTGCGCCGCGGCCGTGCCATGCGCCTTGGCCGGGCTTTTTCGGCCGGCCACGACCGACGCAGTAACCCCGGCTGCCGGCCGTGAGCCCGCCGGCAGCGTGCGCAGGTGGACCTTCGAAGAGCTGATGGTCGCAGACCATTACATGTGGGACGGCTCGTTGCCGGAGCGATACCCGCCAATTCCAGAGTGGATCGCCGCCTACGGCCATCTCATTCCAGCGTAGCGCGCGGCCACGTGCCGTGAAATCATCATTGACCGCGCTTTTTCCCGCATCTTTACGGGCCAAGGAATTGCATTAACCGTCCGAGTTCGCGCCCCGTTGTGCCCACGCGAAGCGAAATGCGTATGCCGTCCGGAATTCCGTTTCTGCTTTTCGATTGATCCGGCTAAGTCACAACCGCTCGAAAGATCAACTCCAACCGTCGCCAGAAAGCTCTCCTGCTAATCTGCGCCTTGGCCATGTTTTCCATTGGGGCGGAGGAGGTCAGAAAGAATTCTGTTCAAGGTCGGCTCATTTCCCTTCATGTAATCGAAGGGATCAAACCGATGGGCTTCCAGCTTTGCACGTTGCCGCTCTCTCTCCTGCAATTGTGAGAGCACCTCAGAGAAGGCAATTGGGAGTTCGACTGCTATGCCTGAATCGTTATCGAGTCCATATTGCTATATGTATCCCCGAATTATGGATTCTTGCCAGTCAGGTCATACGATATGTAAAGGCAACAGGCGAAAGGTTCTTACGATTGATATGCCAAGGATCGCATACGACAAGGGTACCTCCGCGCGGTTTTCCGCCTTTTTCACTTAAGCGGATAGAGTGGACAGTCGCGAGTGCGCAGGCGGTGTGGCTCTCAGCGTGCTTCACCTCATTGGCCGTAAGAATAACAGCTCTTCCATCGGTCGTCGTTCCCTTCACCTCGACATGAATTTCTCGACCGGTGGTATTCCTGCAGAGGAGGTCGTATGGCTTCGTTGAAGAGACATCATCAATTTTATTGAAGCCTTGTTCTTTATAATGACGTTTGGCCATACACATTGCGTACAATTCGATGGTCCTCCGCTCTTTGGCATTGCGTGCAAATCCCTGCCCTTGAGACCTTGCGAGGGCCTCTTCGATAGCAGCAGCGCTCTCGCCTTCAGCCCCAGCTTCGGGATCAGACAGGATGTTACTTGCTTGATAGCTCTCGACAAATTTGACCGCCTCTCTGATCCAAGCCTGATTTTTAGGCCTTCCATTGTTTTCAAACACATAACAGACGTTTGCCTGCCCCATGCCACTCTTTTTAGGTATTTCAAAGGTGCGTCTTTCAATTGGCAGAAGCACGCAGTTAGTCCTTTCGGCAACTATGAAGTGGCCGTGGCCACGCGGTTTGCCTGGAGACTGCTTTTTGAGTTTACGAAAAACACGGGCTCTGTCGTACCAACCCACTATGACTTGACCGCCAATTGGATTTCTAGCGACAAAAACCACAAGAACATTATTCAACTCCGAAGAGGTCTCAGGTACCTTCGGATCAATTCGCTGTAACGCAATTTCCTCGGATCTCGATTGGACAAAACCATACAGGCAATCTTCACGTTGAATTGCAAAATTCCAAGCCTCGCTACCGACATTTTCCTGGTTGAAGCTGCCTCCGCCTATCGGTTTATCGTCGCCGGGAACGGGTCCAGCGTAAAACTTCATCCAGCCGGCACGTGCGAACAGTATCTTTTCGTGACCCATGCGATTTCTCCTGCGCTATCTAAAGTTGTCTCCCGAGCTTGGTGGGATTGACCACCTTAACCTCCTCCCCCCACGTTGCCAGATGCCAGGCCATTTCCTGCAGGCCGCCGGCGCGGAAGCGGACGATGAGGCTGCCGTCCTTTTGCGGCTCCAGTTTCTGGGTGGGATGAAACAGAAACTCCTTCGCGTCGGGCGCGGCTTTGGCGGAGAATTTCCAGACCACGTTGACGGGCTTTTCCTGGAAGACGCCGAAAGAGCGTTCGGCATAGGCCTTCAGTGAGAAGCCGCGCTTGCGCGTGAAGCTCTTCTCCAGGATTTCCACGCGTTCGATGTTGGAGAGCGCGAAGGAGCGCACTTCGCGCGCCTGTTCGTTTTCGCTCCAGGCGACGAGGTAGTTGCGGTTGCCGTAGAGAAATCCGTAAGGATGCACGGTCTGAAAGCCGCGCCGTCCGGAACCACGATAGAGATAATGCAGGCGCACCTTGCGCATCGCGAGGATGGCTTCGCGCAAGCGGCTGACGATTTCGCCGTCGATCTTCGGGCGCGGGCCCGGGCGCATCGCGAGACCTTCGGCTTCCGTCAGCGCTTCGAGATCGGTCTCCACCTTTCGCAGCGCCTGCGGTTTCAGCGCTGCCCTGATCTTCGTCATCACGCGCTCGACTTCGCCTGCCTGGGTCTGCATGTTCTCGCGCCGCAACAGTGCCGCCGCCGCGCCGAGCGCGGAAAGCTCGCCGGCGCCGATCGCCGCCAGGCTGTTGGTCGTGCCGGGCCGCAGCCGCCAGCGCTTCGGCAGGTCGCCGGGATTGGCAACTTCAAGCTGCGGGAAGACGCGTTCCACGGCATCGCGCAGCCGCTCCGCCGTGCGCCGGCTCAGCAGGTTGCCGTTGCAGCGGCGCATGTCCTCGAGCGAGAGGCCTTCCGCCGAACCCTGCATGGCGAGGGCAAGACGCAGCACGGTATCGGCCTTTTCGTAGCGCATCGCTGGCCCTTCGGACCGCGACGAACCCTTTGCGATCCCGCCCGTCACGCGGGCGATCCCTTCGTGGAGAGCATAAGCCAAAGTTCGGCCCAGAAGCGAGCGTCGGCTTCGGCGCGATGGGTGCGCGGCGAGCGGCGCTCCGCTTCCTTGCGGACTTCGGCCAACGCGGCATCGCCCACGCCCTGCGAGCGCGCAAACGCCGCGATGACGATGTTCGCGTCCGTGCGGCGCAGGAGGAAGGCGGGATCCTCGCCCGCTTCGTCGAACAGCTGCCTCGTCCAGGCTTCGTCCATGGGGCTGTCGGAAAACAACTCACGTCCGGCGAGGGCTGCATTCATCCGCCGCGCGATCTCAAACGGCAGACGGCCTTGTGAAGCGAGCTGCACGAGCGCAATGCCATGCAGCGCCTCCGCGCAGGGATCCCAGCGCGCCTCGATGCACCAGGATTTCGGCGGCTTGACGAGATGGGATTCGGAAACGATTTCGCCGCCGTCTTCCTCCACGATGGCCCACCCGATCTCGATCGGCACGCCATCGACGCCCGACGCTTCGCAATCGTAGAAGACGGGATTCACTGGCTGTGTCACGCGGCAAAGCCGATGCGTGCGCCCTGCACGCCGCGCGCTTCGGCCTCCTCGGTCAGCCAGTCCGCCAGCCGCGCGCCGTCGGCCGCGCCCATGACACCCAGGCGGCGGCGGACATTCGCGAAGTCTCCCGGCGTCAGGGCATCGCAAAGTGCGCGCGGCGCGGGGCGGCCAAACGCGTGGGCGAACATCTCTCTTGCCTGCTTCGTCGTCAGCGCCTCGAAACGCAGCTTGAGGGTGAAACGGCGCAGCGATGCCCGATCCAGCCGCTCCATCATGTTGGTGGTGCAGACGAAGGGGAAGGGATGGTTTTCCATCCAGGTCAGCATCTCGTTGACCTGGGTCACTTCCCAGCTGCGCACCGCGCCGCGCCGTTCGGCCAGCAGCGAATCGGCTTCGTCCAGAATGAGCATGGCGCGCGCATTGCGGGCGTCGGCGAATGCCCTGGCGATCTGTTTTTCGCTTTCGCCTACCCACATCGAAAGCAGGTCGCTGGCGCGCCGGTGCATGGCGTCGAGACCGATGCGCCCTGCCAGATGGCGCGCGAAGGCGCTTTTGCCCGTTCCCGGCGGTCCGGAAAGACACATCGACCAGTTGAGCGGCGCGCCTGCGCGGGCGAGACGCTCGGTCAACGCCGCGATATTTTCCGCGCAATTGACGAGGCCGTTGTCGAATTGCAGATCGTCAGGCGCGCCGGGCGCGGGACGCGAGCCCACCAATGCCAGCAGCCCCGTCAGCGCATGCTCGATCTCGCGTTCGCCACCGTCGGCGAGGGCGGCGGCCTTCGCGGCATTGGCGGCGATCCCCGCCGGGGCTTCGAAACGCGTCGCCAGCCGCGATATGGCATCGTCTTCCAGCGCAACGCTGGCGAGGTCGAGCGCGCGGCGCCAGATGCGGGTGCGGGCCGGCTTCGAAGGCGTCTTCACTTCCACGGCCATGGTCATGCGCCGAAGCACCGCGGGATCGATGCAGTCGACCTCGTTGCAGGTCCAGATCACGGGAATCGCATTGCGCTCCAAGAGGCGGTTGATGTGGACCTTGGAACCGTTGCGCGACGAGACCTGTATTCGGAAAGCGGCGCCGGGCTGCTCCAGCAAATCTTCCGCCTCGTCGAACAGAACCAGCGAGTCCTCGCGCCGCGACAGCAGACGCTGCAACAATCGCAACGAGGCAAGCCTTTCGGAACGGGTCGGTTCGCCGTCGTCTTCATCCTTGTCGGCAACCGCCCAGATCGACAAACCAGCCGCCGCCGCCAGCGCCTTGCAGAATTCCGTCTTGCCCGTTCCCACCGGGCCGTGAACCAGCAGATTGACACCTGGCGCTTTGCGCTCGGCCGCGCCGGCAAGAACCTTGCGCGCAAGTTCGGCTGCCTCGCCCAGATGCGCGAAATCGCCCCAGCCCAGATCGGAAGTCTGCGCCGGACCGGTCAGCGCCTCGATCCACTGGCGCCGCGAAGCACAGTTCTCGCGCAGCGCCTGGCGCAGGGGCGGAGCGACGGCGGCAAAGCCGCTGCGCGCGCCGAAGCCGCCGCTGTCCTCGTCCAGCTTCAGAAGGCCGCACAGGACAAGCGGCGCGGTGCCGCGCAGGCGCTCCAGCACCTCGCGGGCATTGCAGCCGATCATGGTGGCGATGGTCTGCGGCGCGTTGCGCAGAAT
>DATCBQ010000002.1:0-15916 GCA_036511745.1 Rhizomicrobium sp. | reverse complement strand
GAGTGCGTCCCTGGCGCCGGCTCGTCGCACATCGATCCGGTAATGAGCCGACAGCCCAGGCTCTGAAACGATCAGTTCTTCGATCTGCCGGGGGAAAATATTGACTCCGCGAATGATGAGCATGTCGTCGCTCCGGCCAATCACCGGATCCATGCGCCGCATGGGGATGCTCCCCACCGGCGCCGTCAGCCTCGTCAAATCTCCCGTTCGATAGCGAATGACGGGCATCGCTTCCTTGGATAGCGAAGTGAGCACCAGTTCGCCTTCCGCGCCGTCCGCCAATACCTCGCCGGAGGCAGGATCGACGATTTCCGGGTAGAACGCATCTTCCCAAAGGGTGAGCGCTCCACGCGCATCGAGACGCTCCTGCGCCACGCCAGGTCCGATCACTTCCGAAAGCCCGTAGATATCGAGCGCGGCAATGTGAAACCGGCGCTCGATCTCACCCCTGAGCTCGCCACCCCATGGCTCCGCGCCGAGGATGCCGATCTTGAGGGAGGTTTCGCCCGGATCCACTCCCATTCGCTCGAGCGCCTCCGCGATTACCAGCAGGTAGGAGGGCGTGCAGCAGATGATCCGTGGTTTCAGATCGCAGATAAGCTGCGCCTGTCGATCCGTTTGACCGCCGGACGCGGGCACCACTGCGCATCCGAGCCGTTCGGCGCCGCCATGCAGTCCAAGGCCGCCTGTGAAAAGTCCGTAACCATAGGCATTGTGCAGGATGTCGCCGGGTTTTCCTCCTGCCGCCAATATCGAGCGCGCACAGAGGCGGCTCCACAATTCCAGATCTCCCCGCGTGTAGCCGACGATTGTCGGGTTGCCGGTGGTTCCGGAAGATGCATGCAGGCGCACCAGTCGGTCGCGCGGCACGGCGAACATGCCTTCGGGATAATGCTCGCGGAAATCGGTCTTGAGCGTGAAGGGAAACCGGGCGAGATCCGCGAAAGAACGAAAATCTGCCGGTACGACACCGGCTTCGCTGCATTTCTCGCGATAGCAGGCCGTGTTGGCGCAGGCGTGTGCGATGGAGCGTGAAAGCCCTCGCAGCTGCGCGGCGTGCAGCTCCTCGATCGATGCAAATTGCGGGTAGACCGGGTGCATCCGCCAGCCTAGACGGCGTTCATCGTCAACAACTCGTAGGTCGCTACCGGTTCGTTGTTCTGGTTGGTGAGAACGACGGCCCAGCGCACTTCGCCATAGTGTTCGTTGCGCGGCGTTTTTGCCTTCGCAGTGAGGCTCGCGGCGATCGAATCGCCGGGCTTTACCGGCTTGAGGAATCGCAGATTGTCGAGGCCATAATTCGCGAGCACCGGTCCGGGCGCGGGATCGACGAACAGGCCGGCCGCGAACGACAGCAGCAGATAACCATGCGCCACCCGTCCGCCGAAGAAGGGATTGGCCGCCGCCGCCTCTTCGTCCATATGGGCATAAAACGTGTCGCCGGTGAAATGCGCAAAATGCTCGATGTCCTCGAGCGTGACGGTGCGCGGCTGCGTGTGCAACGACTTGCCGAGTTCCAGTTCGCTGAAGCGCAGCCGGAAGGGATGAGGGCCATCGCGCATCTCGGGAGCGCCGGGTAGCCAGGTGTTGGTCACCGCCGCAATCATCCGCGGCGAGCCCTGCAAAGCGGTCCGTTGCATATAGTGGAATACGCCGCGCAGGCCGCCCATCTCCTCGCCGCCGCCCGCGTGGCCCGGTCCGCCGTGAACGAGCGCCGGCAACGGCGATCCGTGACCGGTGGATTCTTTTGCGCAATCGCGATCGACGACGAGAAGCCGACCGTGAAAGGCTGCCGCGCCTGAAACAATTTCCCGCGCAACGGTGGGGTTGTAGGTGAACAACGACATCACCAGCGAACCCTTGCCGCGGTTTGCCAGCGCAACGGCATGGACCAGATTGCGATAGGGCATCAGCGTGGCCACGGGACCGAAGGGCTCGATCTCGTGCACGCGCGAGGCCTTGTCCGGCTCGTCGCAACGCAGGAGAACGGGCGAAAGGAAGGCGCCTTTCAAGGGGTCGGCGCCCCTGATTTCGACCTGCTCCGGATCGCCGAACACGATCCGCGCTTCGGTGCAAAGCTGTGAAATCTTGGCGCGGACATCGTCGCGTTGCGCACAACTCACAAGCGCGCCCATGTTGACGCCTTCCTGGCGCGGATCGCCGACAACAATTGTCGCCAGCGCTTTTTTGAGCGCGGATTCCATGGCGCCCAAAAGCGCTTCCGGTACAATGGCGCGCCGGATGGCGGTGCATTTCTGACCGGCCTTCACCGTTATTTCGCGCACGACTTCCCTGACGAACAGATCGAACTCGGGCGTTCCCGGCGCTGCATCGGGGCCCAGAATCGCCGCGTTCAGCGAATCCCGCTCGGCGATGAATCGAACGCTTTCGCGCGCGATTGTCGGATGGCGCTGCAGTTTCTGCGCGGTTTCGGAGGAACCGGTGAAGGAAACGATATCCTGGCCGCCCAAATGATCGAACAGGTCGCCCAGCGATCCCATCACCAGCTGAAGCGCGCCCTTCGGCAGCACATTCGCTTCGATCATGATACGGAACGCAGCTTCGGCAACATATGCGCTGGCGCTTGCCGGCTTGACGATGGCGGGCACGCCGGCGAGAAGCGTTGGCCCCAATTTTTCCAGCATGCCCCAAACGGGAAAGTTGAAGGCATTGATGTGAACGGCCGCGCCCTGCAACGGCGTCATGACATGTTGGCCCACAAAGGTGCCGCGCTTCGACAATCCCTCCATGGCGCCTTCGATGAGGATGGTATCGTTGGGCAGTTCGCGCCGTCCCCGGGATGAATAGGCGAACAGCGTTCCTGCGCCGCCTTCGATATCGATCCAGCCGTCGGTCCTGGTCGCTCCGGTATGGTGGGAAAGTTCGTAAAGCTCTTCCTTGCAGGCAATGATCGCCTCGCCGAGGGCTTTCAGTATCTTTGCCCGGCGATGGAACGTCATCGCGCGCAGGGCAGCGCCGCCGACCTCGTGGGCGTGTTTCAGCAGCCCTGAAAAATCGCGAATGGGAGCACCAATTTCGGCAATGATTTCGCCGCTGATGGCGGAGCGGATGCCGGTCGGCGCGCCTTCCGGCTTAACCCATGCGTCATGCACATAGCTTTGAAGGGGCTTCATGCGAGCCTCCGTATCGGCTTAGCGGCCGGTGAAACTTGGGGGGCGTTTTTCGCCGAACGCCGCGACGCCTTCGCGATAGTCCTGCGAGCGGCCAAGTTCGCGCTGCAGATCGCGTTCGAGATCGAGCTGCTCGTCGAGGCTCGACAGCCAGCCTTTGTGCATCGCCGCCTTGATGGCTGCAAAACCTTTGGTCGGCCCGCTCGCCAGCCGCGCCATCAGCCTGTCCGTTTCACTCTGCAACTGGTCGTCGTCGACCGCGCGCCAGATCAGGCCCCAGCTTTCGGCTTTTTCTGCGCTGAGCGCCTCACCCGTCAAAGCGAGGCCGAGGGCTCGTGCCTGTCCCGCCAGCCGCGGCAAAATCCAGGTGCCACCGGAATCCGGTACAAGGCCGATATTCGAGAAGGACTGAATGAATTTCGCGCTTTTCGCCGCCAGCACGATGTCGGCCGCGAACGCGATGTTCGCGCCTGCGCCCGCGGCCACGCCGTTCACCGCGCATACCACCGGTTTGTTCAGCGCAATAAGCCGGCGGATGAGCGGATTGTAGCGGTCCTCCAGGGCTTCGCCCAAATCCGTGGCCCCTCCGGGTGCGATCGCGGGATCGGACAGATCTTGACCGGCGCAGAAGCCGCGCCCGGCGCCGGTGAGCAGGAGCGCGCGAACATCCTGGCCTTCTTCCACCCTGGAAAGCGCATCGGCCACTTCGGCGTGCATCTGGACGGTGAAACTGTTGAGGCGGTGCGGCCGGTTGAGCGTGAGTTTGGCAGCGCCGTTGGCAATCTCGAATAGAATCGTTTCGTATGCCATTGGGAGCCTCCGGCAGGGCGGTTCGGTCCGCCTTTCATTCCGCACAGCCTTAAAATAGAAGGGTCGGACGGTCAATTTATGCAAGGCGATCACGTGTGAGCCCGTTCGCGGCATGAACAAAGCGAGATGTTCCTCCGACTCTTTGGCGCCTGCGGTGGCGGACCGGCTCCTGTCGCGCGAAGTAACGGACGTCGCTTGGGGAATAGAGATCGAAGACGTGCGCGAAGGTTATGCGCGCATCGCCATGCGCGTTCGCAAGGACATGCTCAACGGACACGAAACGGCGCATGGCGGGATGGTCTTCGCGCTTGCCGATACCGCGTTTGCCTATGCGTGCAATTCGAGAAACATCTCCACGGTCGCGCAGCAGGCATCCATCGTCTTCCTTGCGCCGGCGCACGAAGGCGACAGACTGACGGCCGAAGCCGAAGAGGAGGCTGTCGTCGGCCGGAGCGGCGTCTATGTCGTTAAGTCCGCAACCAGGATGGCAAAGATATCGCGTCTTTTCATGGTCTTTCGCGTGCCGTCGGGGGAGAAGTTCTGCCTGCTCCGGACGACAAATTAATTGACCGACCGTTCGATTTATTATACGTTCTGCAGTCTGGAGAACGCACCATGTACACAACCGAATTGAATGACAGGGGCAAGAAACCGTCGTCAACGCCGGCTGCGGCAGAAGACCCCGCGAGGCTGGCGGCGTTCGAAGCGCGCGTCGCAACGGACGATTTCATCGAACCAAAGGACTGGATGCCGCAGGCGTATCGCAAGACCCTGGTGCGCCAGATTTCGCAGCATGCGCATTCCGAGATTGTGGGCATGTTGCCCGAAGGAAACTGGATCACCCGCGCGCCGAGTCTGCGCCGCAAGGCCGTCCTGCTCGCCAAGGTCCAGGACGAAGGCGGCCACGGGCTGTATCTTTATGCGGCGGCCGAAACCTTGGGCACTTCGCGCGAAGAGATGATCGAATCGCTGCATTCCGGCCGCGCGAAATATTCCACGATTTTCAACTATCCGACACTCACATGGGCGGATATCGGCGCCATCGGCTGGCTTGTGGACGGGGCAGCCATCATGAATCAGATCCCATTGCAGCGCACCTCTTATGGTCCGTATGCGCGCGCCATGGTGCGTATCTGCAAGGAAGAGAGCTTCCACCAGCGCCAGGGCTACGAGATCACGATGACGCTCGCGGGCGGCACCGCCGAACAGAAGCGCATGGTACAGGATGCGTTGAATCGCTGGTGGTGGCCGTCATTGATGATGTTCGGGCCGCCTGACGACAACTCGCCGAACACGGCGCAGTCGATCCGCTGGCGCATCAAGCGCGAAACCAACGACCAGATCCGGCAGAAATTTGTCGACGTCACCGTGCCGCAGGCCGAAGCGATCGGTCTTCAGGTGCCCGACCCCGCGCTGCGGTGGAATGAAACGCGAGGGTCCTACGATTTCGGCGAGATCGACTGGGACGAGTTCTATGCGGTCGTTCGCGGCGAGGGGCCGGTCGCCAGGGAGCGCATGACTGCCCGCGTCAAGGCGTGGGAAGACGGCGCCTGGGTACGCGAAGCGGCGACGGCCCATGCTGCAAAACACGAAATGCGTGCGGCGGCGGAGTGAGTGCCATGAACAGCGAATGGCCGCTGTGGGAAGTATTTGTGAGGGCGCGCAACGGTCTGGCGCACCGCCACGTGGGAAGCGTGCATGCGGCCGACGCGCGCATGGCGATCGAAGGCGCGCGCGATACCTATACGCGCCGCATGGAAGGCGTGAGCCTTTGGGTGGTACCCTCGGCGGCGATTGCGGCTTCCGATCCCGGCGAGGCTGCCGTTTTGTTCGAGCCCGCAGCCGACAAAATTTATCGCCACCCGACTTTTTATTCCATTCCCGAGCACATCAAGAACATCTGATGCGCGAAGGGCTCATCGAATATGCGTTGCGGCTGGGCGACGACAGCCTGGTTCTGGGACAGCGGCTGTCGGAATGGTGCGGCCATGCGCCGATGCTGGAGATCGATCTTTCACTGGCCAATGTCGCGCTCGACCTGGTCGGACAGGCGACGCATTTTCTGAAACTTGCGGGTGAAACAGAGAGCGCGGGTCGCGACGCCGACGCGCTCGCCTTCCGCCGCGATGTTCTCGATTTTCGCAATTGCCTTCTTGTGGAGCAGCCCAACGGCGACTTCGCACAGACGATGGCGCGCCAGTTTCTTTTTTCGAACTGGCAGGAGTTGCTGTTCCGGGAACTGACGCATTCGCAGAATCCGGTGATCGCTGCCGTGGCGGCCAAGGCGGTCAAGGAGGTCGCGTATCATTGCCGGCTTGCGAACGAATGGATGGTGCGGTTGGGTGACGGCACGGCGGACAGCCATGTGCGCGTCGTCGAGGGCCTCGAGTGGATGTGGCGATTTGTCGATGAACTGTTCGTTACCGATTCCGAAATCGAACGCTTGATTGAGGCCGGGATCGCTGCGGATCCGCGCGGCTTGCGCCCCGAATGGGATTTGCGGATCTATCAAGTACTCGCCAGCGCGACGCTCGATCGCCCCAAGCCCCGGCGCGCCGTCATGGGTGGGCGTCGCGGACATCACACCGAGCATTTGGGGCATCTTCTTTCGGGGATGCAATTTCTGCCGCGGGCATATCCCGGAGCGATCTGGTGAGCGCGTCGTCCACATCACCGTCCCTTCGGGATCGCGTATTCGAAGTCCTTTCCTTCGTCCCCGATCCCGAGATCCCCTGTGTGTCGGTGGTCGATCTGGGTATCGTTCGCAATATCCGCGATGGCTTGTGTCCCACTCTTGTGATTACACCCACCTACACCGGTTGTCCGGCGACGATTGTGATCGAAGCCGATATCCGCGCGGCACTGGATAGCGCCGGCCTGTCGGAAATCAAAATCGAAACCACATTGTCGCCGCCGTGGACGACCGACTGGATCAGCGATGCGGGGCGCGAGAAACTGCGCGCGTATGGAATTGCGCCGCCGCCCAAGGGCGCGGCGAGCCATTCTCTGCGCCAAGGCTCCGCCGCTTGCCCGCGCTGCGGTTCAACAAGCACGGAGGAAATCAGCCGCTTCGGATCGACGCCCTGCAAGGCGCTCTACCGCTGTCTCTCCTGCGCCGAACCGTTCGATCTTTTCAAGTGTCATTGATGTCCATCAACGCCGGTTTTCATCGCCTTAGAATTGCAGAAACGCGCCGCGAAACGGCAGACGCAATATCGGTGCGCTTCGAAATACCCTCCCCGTTGCGGGACGTTTTCGCCTTCACGGCCGGCCAGCATCTGACACTCAGAACCGAGATCGACGGCGAGGATGTTCGGCGCAACTATTCGGTATGCGTTTCCCCTCTCGAAGGCGAGATACGGATTGCGATCAAACAAATGCCGGGGGGGAAGTTTTCGAGCTGGGCAAACCGCGAGCTGAAGCAGGGCCAGAGCATCGAGGTGCTTCCACCCATGGGCCGCTTCGTTCTGTCTGACAGCGGACAAGCGGCACCGCACTATGTCGCGCTTGCCGGCGGTTCCGGCATTACCCCCGTCATTTCGATTCTGAAGACGGCGCTTGAGCAGAACCGCGATTGCCGGTTTACGTTGCTCTATGGCAACCGCGATACCGCCTCCATCATGTTTCTGGAAGAACTGGCGGGTCTGAAAAACCGTTATATCGGCCGCTTCGAAATCTATCACTTCCTTGAAAACGAGACCGACGAAATCGAGTTGTTCAACGGCCGGCTCGACCGGTCGAAATGCGACGAAGCGCTAACCATGCTCATCGATGTCGCAAACACCGATACCTTTTTCATTTGCGGTCCCGGACCGATGATGGATGCGGCATCCGAGGCGCTCGTCGCGCGCGGTGTTTCCCCTGATCGCATTCTGATCGAACGCTTTACCACCGGCATATTGTCCGCCGAACAGCTCGCAAACAACGAAGCATTGCAGCAGAAGGCGTCCGGCGCCACGCTTTCGGTTCTGCTGGACGGCAGGCGGTCGAACATTCGATTCGATGCCGCGAAGGGAAGTATTCTCGACAGCGTTCAGGCCGCGGGCCTTCCTGCCCCCTATGCCTGCAAGGGCGGCGTTTGTACTACCTGCCGGGCGAAGGTTCTCGAAGGCTCGGTGGTGATGAAAAAGAATTACGGTTTGACGGAGCATGAGACGGCGCAGGGCTACGTCCTGACCTGTCAGGCCGTTCCGACAAGCGATTCGGTCTCGATAAGCTACGATTCCTGATCCGATGCTTTCGCTCGCGTCGAGCTCGGCATTGGCGTTCGCCGAGCGCGAAAGCGGCGCCTTACAGGCGATTCCGGGCCGGCGGCAGCAAAAAATGCCGTAAAACCGTAACAAATTGATGTGCATGGAATTGCGAACGCTGCCTACCGGCCGGCGAATCATGTAATACGATTGGCATCGATTCGATTGAATAGAGGGTAATCTCATGGCAAAGACTACAGAATCCCCTGCAAAACCTGTCGCCGCGAAAGTAGCTGCCGCGCCCAAAGCCAAAGTCGAAACAATGAGCCTGAAGCAGCTCGCTGCCGACCTGGCCGGGAAACACGAGCTGTCGAACAAGAAAGCCGCATTGATCCTCGACGACATGGTCACGGTGATCACCAAGCAGCTTAAGAAGGGTGTCCGCATCCGCATAACGGGGCTCGGCATTCTGCAGGTTCGCAAGCGTGCGGCCCGTATGGGACGCAACCCGGCTACCGGCGAACAGATCAAAATCAAGGCAAGCAAGAAGGTCGCGTTTCGGGCCTCGAAGGAGCTCAAGGAAGCCGTTTGATCTGCATGGCGACATGCAAATCTGTACTTTTCTCTGACCGCGACCCCCGCCGATTTTGCGGGGACCTCGCGGGTTTGTCGTCGGGAATCCTCGTCCGGCAGATTGTCCGCATTGCACCTCTGGGCCTGTTTCGATAAGCCTGCGTCGCGGCAGCGCCAATGAGCGTGTGCCTTTGTCCACGGCCTAAATCGATACAACGCGCCGAAAGGTGCCCATATTATGCTTGCAACACCGGATACTCGACAAACGCTGGCAGAACTTGTTTTGGAGCGGGGGCTCGTTCCCGCCGAGACGCTCAATCGCGCGCGCACGGTACAGGCCGAGACCGGCGAACGCTTCGACGCGGTATTGACCCGCTTGGGGCTCATTTCCGAGGCGTCGCTGGCGCAGGCCATCGCCGGCGCCACCGGATTGAAGCTCGCCGCTGCGGATGACTTCCCGCGCGAACCGGTCGAACCCGATGCGATTTCCCCACGTTTCCTGCGCGACGCCCGGGCCGTGCCCCTGAGCGCGACGGACCGCGAGGTCGAGGTGGCCTTTGTTGACCCCCTCGATGCCTTCGCGCCCACTGCGCTTGAGTTTGCGCTTGGTCGCACGGTGATCCCGCGCGTGGCGCGTGCGAGCGATCTGGAAGCGGCGTTGGACCGGCTTTATGGCGCGCCGGAGCACAGCGAAAGAGAAGCATCCGAAAGCGAAGCCGACGAATCCGATCTGGAACGGCTCAAGGATCTTGCAAGCGATGCGCCCATCGTCCGGGCAGTCAACAATTTGATTACGCGGGCCGCAGAAATGCGCGCTTCCGACATTCATATCGAGCCGACCGAAGATTCGATTCAGATTCGCCTGCGCGTCGACGGTATTCTGCGCGAGCAGGAACCTTTGCCCGGACATCTCAAGTCGGCATTCATTTCACGCATCAAGGTGATGTCCAATCTCAACATTGCCGAGCGGCGGCTGCCGCAGGACGGTCGATTGAGGCTTGCCGTGCGCGGACAGGAGATCGATTTTCGTGTGGCGACTTCGCCCACCATCCACGGCGAAACCGTGGTTCTGCGTATTCTCGACCGCTCCAATCTGGCGCTCGAATTCGCGACCCTTGGTTTCGACGACGAACTGCTCGCGCGCTACAAACGCACCCTCTACCTTCCGCACGGAATTTTGCTGGTCACCGGTCCTACCGGCAGCGGCAAGACCACGACGCTGTATGCGTCGCTGAACGCGCTGAACACACCGGAGCGCAAAATCCTGACGATCGAGGATCCGATCGAATATCGCATGCCCGGCATCAATCAGACGCAGGTTAAGCCTCAAATTGGCCTTAGCTTCGCGGCCGCGTTGCGCTCTTTTCTGCGCCAGGATCCCGACGTCATGATGGTGGGCGAAATCCGCGATCTGGAGACGGCGCAGGTCGCCATTCAGTCCGCGCTCACGGGGCATATGATCCTGTCGACGCTCCATACCAACAGTGCGGCCAGCGCCGTTACCCGTCTGCTCGATATGGGTGTGGAACCCTTCCTCATCACCTCCACCCTCAATGCGGTCATGGCCCAGCGTCTCGTACGAAGGCTTTGCCCCGAATGTCGAACGCTGGAGCCGGCATCGAAACAGATGCTGTCGGCTTTGGGCCTCGGCGATTCACAGCAGGAGCCGGTCAGCTTTTACCGGGCGAATGGATGCGGTGCATGCGGCCAATCCGGATTCCGTGGCCGTATCGCTCTTTTCGAGTTATTACCCGTAGACGACGAAATCGGACGTCTCGTGCTCTCCCGCGCGGAAGCGCGGGAGGTTCAGCGTGCCGCCACCAACGCAGGCATGCGCACGATGCTTGCCGACGGCGTGGCGAAAGCACGGGACGGTTCAACCACGATCGAAGAGGTACTGCGCGTGACCCGGGAAGGTTGAGTGCGCGCGGTCTGTCTTGGCAGCGCGACTTGCTATTGGCGCGGCGTTGCGATTTGAGTGACGACTTCAGAAATCAAACGAGGGATTGGACGTGATCAAAAGTCTGCAATTGGCAGCGCTGGCTTTCGTGCTTTCCGGAGCGACCGCCGCCCCGGCGCAGGATTATTCGGCAGAAGCGGTAGCCCACAACATGACGGGACAGAGCAGAACGATGAAGGTCTTCGTTTCGCAGGGGAAAATCCGTGTCGAACCGGTCGGCGCTCTGTCTTACGAGATATTGGATACCGCCAAGCAAACCGGATATTTCGTCATTCCAGGGAAAAAGCTGGCCGTTCTGCAGCCTCCCGCCATGGTGCTGCAGAATGGGACAAGCTACAGCGTCGGAGCTACTCCGTGCTCAAAGGTTGCGCCCCCTCCCAGCCCGCCGGCGACATGCAAGAAGCTGGGAATGGACAAGGTTAATGGTCGCCCCGCCGAGAAGTGGCAGCTTACACAAGGCAATCTGAAACAGAATTTCACCTCGACGGTTTGGGTCGACCGTCAGCTCGACGCGGTCGTCAAAGCTCAAAGCCCACGGGGGACCTTCGCATTGCAAAACCTCCATTTCGGCCCGCAGTCAGCAAACCTTTTTACTGTACCCGCTGGATTCACGACCAAAACAATAGCGGGGATGCAGCGGCCGGTGACGTTGAAAGGCCCATCCGCAGGGACGCATTAAAAATGCGTTATACGTAGAGGCCATCCTATCTAAGGCTTTAGATTTGTTGAATGTTTCCGCGAAAACGGCGCTGCGGCGGATCGTTGCGCCAACTCGTTGTTTCGGCTAGGTTTCCCGCGCTTCGTCACCGTCAGGTCTTAATTGACCGCATTGGCGGAATTTGGCTGGCATATCACCGCCGACAGACGCGCGCGGTGCGCCCTCTACGACGCGCTCGTGCAATGCATCCCGGGCGCTGGCACGAATAGACAGGTTAAATGCTCCAGTCCGGGAAGTCATAACCAATGGCCAGGTACCGGTATCGCGCGGCGACGGTGGGGGGTGACATGCGCGCCGGCACCCTTGACGCGGCGTCGCACTCCGACGTGCTGGAGCGTCTGCGCCGTCTCGGCCTCCTGCCGATCGAGGCAGTGGAGACCAAAGCCCGCGCCGAGATCAAGGCACATGGCAGCGTCAACGCGGCCACGCGCCAGGCGGTTGCCAACGCCCTCGGCGAGCTCGCGGTGCTGCTGAATGCAGGTCTCGCGCTGGATCGCGCGCTTTCCGTCACCATCGACAACTGCACGAAGCCCATTCTCAAGGCCGCATTCATAAAGATGCGCGATCGTGTGAAGGAAGGTTGGCCGATAGCGCGAGCGATGTCCGAATCGGAGCATCTCTTCCCGCCTATGGCGTGCGCGATGGCGGAAGCCGGCGAGGCCAGCGGCAAGCTCGACGTAACGCTCGCGCGGGCCGCAGAAGCGCTGGAGCGCGCGGTGGCGCTACGGCAAACCATCGTCTCCGCGCTCGTCTACCCCGCAATGTTGCTCATCGTTGCGACAGGCGTGATCTGCGTCATGCTTTTTTTCGTCGTTCCGCAATTTGAGGATTTGTTTGCCGACGCCGGGAATAAATTGCCTCTCATCACCAAGATCGTCATGACCGCCAGCGACCTGCTGCGCAGCTACGGCTGGGTGCTGGTGCTGTTCCTGCTGGTTTTGGGCGTTGCGATTTATCGCTGGCTCAAGCGGCCTTCCGTGCGCCGAACCTTCGATCGCAACGTGCTGCGTGTGCCGCAGCTTGGCTCAATCGTCGTCAAGGCGGAAACCGCCCGCTTTGCGCGCACGCTGGGGAGCCTCGTCGATGCCGGGGTGGCCCTGCCGACGGCGCTCGCCATTTCGCGGAAATCTTTCGTCAATTCTCATATGGGCGAAGCGGTGGGCCGCGTTGCTTCGGGCCTTAAGGAAGGTGCGGGATTGAGCGGGCCTTTGGCGGCAACGCGGTTGTTTCCGCCCATGGCCATGAGCTTTCTTCGCACGGGCGAAGAGACCGCCCAGCTCGGCACCATGCTGAACCGTCTTGCCGATGTCCTCGATCGCGAGGTCCGCACAGCATTACAGCGGGCGATCGCGATCCTGACGCCGGTGATCACGGTCATGATGGGCGTCGTGGTTGCAACAGTGATTGCGTCGATCATGTCGGCGATCCTTGGCTTTAACGATTTGGCTGTCGGACCATGATGAAATTCTTGAAACCTCGCCGGCGTGAAGCCGGCTTCACGCTGCTTGAGTTACTGGTCGTTCTGGCAATTTTGGGTCTGCTTGCCGCCATTATCGGCCCGCAGGTTTTGAAATATCTCAGCCAGGGACGCACGCAGACCGCGAGGGTGCAGGTGCAGAACGTCGTCGCCGCACTCGAACTCTTCAAGCTCGATGTCGGCCACTATCCCACCCAGGCCGAAGGCCTGAATTCGCTGGTGGTCGCACCGCCGTCGGAAGTGGGCTGGAACGGACCGTATTTGCGACGCGAGAGCGCGCTCAAGGATCCATGGGGTGAGCCTTATCTCTACAAGAATCCCGGCCAGCATGGAGAGATTGACGTCTACACGCTTGGCTCCGACAAGGCCGAAGGGGGAACGGGCGAGGCACAGGATGTCGGAAACTGGTAGCGAAGCGGGCATGACGCTACTTGAGCTGCTGGTGGTCATGGGGTTGCTGGCGCTGATTGCGACGATTGCGGTTCCGCAGATCGAACGAGAATTGGGACTCATGCAGTTGAGGGAAACCGCAGGCGCGCTCAAGGCAAATCTGCGGGTCATTCGAAGCGATGCGCTGCGAAGCGATCAGGCGGTCGCTTTCACTCTGTCTTCAGACGGCAGTGGTTATGCCTGGAGCGAAGGAGAAACCCGCAGCGTGCCTGGACAAATTGCTCTGCGAATGTCGAAGGGACAGAAAATCCTGTTCTACGGGGACGGGACGACGTCGGGCGGCGCCGTCGTGGCCACGTCGGGCGGACGGTCCATTTCGATATATGTCGATGACGCAACCGGCGCCGTGGCGACGGGGCGATGAACGGACGGGAAAATGGTTCCGTGCTGATCGAGGCGCTGATCGGCGCAGCGCTTGTGGCGCTCGTGCTTGCTTCGATGTACGGCATCGTCGGCGACGATGCCATGCGCGACAGGATTGTCACCCAGAAGCGCATGGCTCTCTTGATCGCGCAATCGGAGATGGATGCTGTCGGTGCGACGTTGCCGGTTGCGACCGGATCGACGGGAGGTGTCGAAGGACCCTATGTCTGGCGCGTAGACATCCAGCCATACGCAGCCTCCCAGGGTGTCAGCAATTCCGGGCCGCTCCTGCAGGTCACGGTTTCGGTGCGCCCGCGCGACGGCAATGTCACACTCGTGACGCTGAAGAGCCTCGCGCTCGGGGCGGTGTCTTGACCATCTCCAATCGCGAGGCCGGCTACACGATCGCGGAGATGCTCGTCAGTCTCCTGATCTTTGGCATGATCAGTGCGATGATGATTTCCGGTGTGGCGATGGGAAAGCGCGTCTGGGAGCGAACGGACGCCGGCAACGAGGCCGCCGAGCAGGTTGCCGGCGCACAGCTGCTTCTGCGTCAGCGCCTCGAACATGTGTATCCCGTCACCACTTTCGAGACGATGCCGCCGACCACGGATTTCGACGGCGAAAGCACGACCATGATTTTCACCGCGCCGCCGCGGGCGGCGCAAAGTCCGTCTGCCTTGCGTCACTACAAGCTTTGGCTCAGCCCGCAAGGCGACGTGCTTCTTTCCTCCGTAAGCACCGTCGCTTCGAACCCTATAGTCGCAGACGAGAATCTTGTCCTGCTGTCCGGTGTGCAGGCGATGGACATTGCGTATTTCGGACCCGATTCCGGCGGCGTTCCCGGTTGGCAATTGCGATGGGTTAAGCAACAGCAACTGCCGAAGCTGTTGCGCGTCCACATCGCGTTCGAGCCCGCTGACCGCAGGACCTGGCCGGATCTCCTTGTCAGGCCGCGCACGACGACCGACTCGCAATGCGTGTTCAATCCCGCCAATGGGCGGTGCAGGGGGCGCATATGAACATCAAGGACGTTCTCAGCGCGGACCTGCCAACCGCAGTCCAATGGGCGAAACGCGGCCTTTCCTGGTGGATCGATGAGTTATCGCACGTCCTTCCGCTCTCGTGGCGGCGGCATTTCTCTGCCCAGCCCGCTATCGTCGCGGAGTTCGACGACCGCACCGTATCGTTACGCGGCAAGGGGGGGCGATCGCTCGATCCGGCAGCTCTTTCGAGTCACGAACGCGACCATGTGAGGATCGTGGTTCCGCTGAAACGGGTACTCACGCGTATTCTCGAGTATCCGCTGCTGCCGATGAACGACATTCGCCGCATCGTGGCGCTCGAAATCGACAAGCTCACGCCTTTTCGCCCGGAAGCCGTCTATTTCGATACCGAACTCATCCGCCGGGATGCCGAGAAGGGTCGCCAGCAGATCCTGCTTGGCGTGCTTCCCAAGAATGCTGCGAGCGAATTCCTTTCGCGGGCCGAAAGTCTCGGCGTTGTGCCGATCGCGTTTGGAGCATCCGGGGGTGTAGGGTCGAATGTTCACTTCGATTTTCTTCCGGCATTGCGCACGAGAGGCGGGACTTTGGGGGCACGGGCGCGGGTTCCTTATTGGTGGGTCGCAGTCGCCGCGCTGATGGCGCTCAATGTGGCGCTGCTTTCATATCGCGATTCTGCCGATGTCGATTCCCTGCAGCAGATTGTCGATTCCCAGGCGGGGCCCGTGGAAGTGGCGATGCGGCTGCGCTCCAAAGTCGAGGCGGAGGCGGAAAGGCGAACGACACTTGTCGAACATCTCCGCAAGAGCTCGCCGCTCCATGTCATCGAGGCTGTTACGAAGGCTCTCCCGCCGAACGCCTGGACGCAAACCTTTGAGTGGAACGGTCAAACGATTCATCTTGTGGGCTACAGCAATGGTCCCGCCGCCATGCTCAGGGCGCTGGAATCGTCACCGGCGCTGCATAATGCGCGAACCATGAGTCACGACGTTGTTCCGGTGAAACAGGTAGGCATGCAACCGTTTGACGTCGCCGTCGATGCTGGAAAGGGGAGCGTGCGATGAGACAGCTCGCGCCCCGGGAATCGCGGATGGTGGCCGTGGGCATTCTGGTCGCCGCGATCGCCGGCGGATGGCTTCTGCTCGTCAATCCCGTCGTGGAAGGCTTCAGCGATCGCGCCAATGCGCGCCAAACGCTTCTTGAAACCTACGCCCGCAATCAGCGCATCCTTTCCGGAATT
>DATCBQ010000001.1:0-27219 GCA_036511745.1 Rhizomicrobium sp. | reverse complement strand
ACCGTTGTCGCGGCCCCTGGGTCCCCTTGACCTCGCGCGAGCGTGCCACGCTCGCGCTCGCCGGGGATGACAACGTGTGTTTGATCGCGCTGGGACGCTCGCATGACAATAAGGTGGTTGCGCGCGCTGGCGACAACCGCGTCACGTCACGAGCAACCCAATCGCTGCAGCGGCCATGACGGCGGTTGCAACCCAGCCTATGACGCGCATGCGCCACGAAATCGTCAGCTTGCCCATGATCCGTCCGTTGGACGCGATCAGCAGCATGACGGCCATCAGGGGAGCGGCGAGCACGCCGTTGACGACGGCGCTCCAGTAAAGCGCCTTCATGGGCGGAATGGGCGAGAAGGCGATCAGGATGCCCAGCAATGTCGCGCCGGCAATGACGCCATAGAATGCACGCGCTGCTTTCGGCTTGCGGTCGAGGCCGGTGTTCCAGCGGAAGGCTTCGCACACCGCGTAGCTGGCCGTGCCGGCAAAAACGGGAACGGCGAGCAGCCCGGTGCCGATAATACCGATTGCGAAGATCAGCTCCGCGAAGCGGCCCGCGAACGGCATCAATGCTTTTGCCGCATCCGTGCTGGTCTCGATGTTCTTGATGCCGTGCGCGTTCAGCACCGCCGCGGCGGCCAAAATGATGAAAAGCGCGATCAGATTCGAATAGCCCATTCCAACCAGCGTATCGACCCGGATTCGCGTCAGTTCCGGACCGGCCTTGCGCGGCGCCGTGAAGAGCGGCTTCTTGTGCCGGCGTTCGAGTTCTTCCACTTCCTGGGACGATTGCCAGAAGAACAGATAAGGGCTGATGGTGGTGCCCAACACGGCAACCAGCGCCGTCATCGAGTTGCGGTCGAAATGAACGCTCGGTGTGAGCGCGCCCAGCAGCGCCGCGCGCCAGTCGACGTGAGCGACCGCAACCGTCGCGACATAGGCGAACAGCGACAGGGTGAGCCATTTGAGATACGCCGCGTAGCGGGGATAGCTGAGAAAGACTTCGGCGAGAAGCGACAGCGTCGCGATCACGACCATCCAGAGCTGCGCGGGACCGCCCGCAATGAGCTTCACCGCGTCGCCCATGGCGTCGAGGTCGGCGCCAAGATTGAGGATGTTGGCGACGAGCAGCGCAAGAATGATTGTCGTAAGAACCCAGCGCGGATAATGCCGCCGCAGATTCGTCGCAATGCCGTGCCCGGTGGTGCAGCCGATCCGCGCGGCAATTTCCTGGGTGACCACCATCAGCGGATAGGAGAACACCATCGTCCAGCCGATGGCGTAGCCGAACTGGGCGCCGACCTGGGAATAGGTCGCGATGCCGCTCGGATCGTCGTCGGCCGCGCCGGTGATCAATCCCGGTCCCAGCGCCTTCAGCGTGTAACCCAGCGTGCTTTCGGGCGGCGCGGGTTCTTCCGTGCGGGGTGCGGCCGGGGCAGTGTCGCTCATGGCGTCTTCTTTTTTTGGGTTATTTGCGCCCGAACAGGCGCTCGATGTCGGAAAGCTTTAGTTCGACCCAGGTCGGACGGCCATGGTTGCACTGGCCGGAATGCGGTGTCGCTTCCATCTCCCGCAGCAGTGCGTTCATCTCGTCCGCCCCGAGGCGTCGGCCCGCCCGCACACTGGTATGGCAGGCATAGGTGCCGGCGATTTCTTCCAGCCGCTCCTTGAGCGAAAGCGCTTTGCCGGTTTGCGCGATGTCGTCGGCGAGATCGCGGATCAGGGCCTTGGCATCGACGTTGCCGAGCAGCGCCGGCATCTCGCGCACCAGCAGCGCATCGGGCCCGAATGGCTCGACCACGAGGCCCAGGGCTTCGAGTTCGCCGGCCCGCGCGCAGACGCGTTCGAGTTCCGCCGGATCGAGCGGGACGATCTCCGGAATCAGCAGCGGTTGCCGCGCCACCTGACCGGCGTCGAGTGCGTGTTTCATGCGTTCGTAGACGAGCCGCTCATGGGCCGCATGCTGGTCCACGATGACGATGCCGTCGGCGGTCTGCGCGACAATGTAGGTTTCGTGCAGTTGCGCGCGGGCAACGCCCAGCGGCAACGTCTGCGCTTCGCCGCTTGCGGGAGCTTCTTCGACGCGCGCCGAAAATGCCGGTGCGGCGTTGCCGGCGAACAGCGGCGCATGAAACGCGCGTTCCGGTTCGGAAAATCCGCGCGCGGTGTGCGGATAAAGCTGCGTCACGGAGCCGGTGCGAAGCGCGGCCAGGGCGGCGACGGCAACCGTCGTGGAGGCGCGATGGCCGGCCTGGGCGAGCGCGCCCTTCAGCGCCGAAACGATCAGCCCCCGCACCAGCCCGCCATCGCGGAAGCGCACTTCGCTCTTGGCGGGATGGACGTTCACATCGACGAAGGCGGGATCGCAATCGACAAACAGCGCCAGCGCCGGATGGCGGTCGCGGGCCAGAAAATCGGCATAGGCGCCACGCACCGCGCCGATGAGAAGCCGGTCGCGCACCGGCCTGCCATTCACGAACAGGAACTGCATGGCCGACGACGCGCGGTTGTAGGTGGGCAGGCCCGCGAAGCCGGTGAGCCGGACGCTTTCGCGCACCGCCTCCACCTTTGCGGCGTTGTCGGCGAAGTCGCGTCCCATGATGCGCGCCAGGCGCCCGAGCCGTCCGCCGAACGCATCATCCTCGGCTTCGAAATCGAGCGAACGGCGGCCGTCGATGCTCAAGGTGAAAGCGATCTCCGGGCGCGCCATGGCGAGGCGTTTCATCACATCGATCGTCGCCAGATCTTCCGAGCGCGACGATTTGAGGAATTTGAGCCGCGCGGGTGTGGCGAAGAACAGCTCGCGGACATCGACACGGGTGCCCGATTGCCCTGCGGCGCGGAAAGCGGCCGGCGCCACCTCCGACACGTCGCCGCCGGTGACGGCAACGCTGCAGCCCTGCGCGCCCGCCGCGCGGGTGGTGATGATGAGCCGCGCCACCGCGCCGATCGACGGCAGCGCTTCGCCGCGAAAGCCCAGCGTGGCGATGCGGGAGAGATCGTCTTCATCGCGGCTTTGCGGAAGCTTCGAAGTGGCATGGCGCTCCACTGCCAGCGCCAGGTCGTCGGCTTCCATCCCCTCGCCGTCGTCCTCGACGAGGATCAGTTCGCCGCCGCCCTGCGACGTCGAGACATCGATGCGGCTTGCTCCGGCGTCGATGGCGTTTTCGACCAGCTCCTTCACCGCGCTGGCCGGGCGCTCGACCACCTCGCCCGCGGCGATGCGGTTGATGGTGCCCGAAGCCAGACGGCGAATCTTCATGGGCGCGAGCCTAACGGCTTCGGACGCCGATGGGCGCGGGGCGCGGTCATTAAAAGCGGGGATAACAGAAGCGCAACGAGAACGAATGGTACAGGCATCCATCGTGCAAGAAACCGTCATGCAAAACGCAACAAGATGGTTACGTCCCGATAACAAAAAAACAACCTGTGAGACCGGTGCTCCCTCTACGAAGCAAAGCCCGTGACGGGGACTTAACCCGCCAGCCGGTCTACCGGATCGGGTTTCCCGCCGCCGCGCCTGACATGGCAGACCCGCCGGTCGCCGCACCACACTTCGACGGCGAATTCGATGCTGAGGTCCTGGGCTTTGGCGCAGGCCTCGGCGTCGTCCAGGCAGTCGTCGTTGCGCGCCTGAATAATGTGATTTGCCGCATCCAGCATGTAGAAGCGATATAACGCCATCTTCGACACCCCCCAAGGGGCGGCTCCGGCTTTCCGCCGTCCCCGCCCTTTTTCTCCTGCCCGCCTATGATCTTAACAGCGTTACCCTCCTGATCGAGCAGAAGTTCGGTCCGAAACCGGACGGACCACGAGTATGATTGCACTTGCGGTTTACGACAGAACCTATATGGTCGTTTTACTGCCAAGATTATCAAGCGGTGCGAGAGGCGACCGATTTGGAACAAAAAGGAGACGAGTTTCCCTCAGTCAGGGTAAAATTCAGGGAAGATTCGAATTTAGAGCGTCAATCGAGAAAAATATCAGTGAAATCAATAGCTTAAGGATACAAGTCGCTGATCTCAGGGAAAATCGGAAGATAGCAAGGGTCGCAACAGGCGCAGAAAGCGGCGCTACGGCGAATGAATCACAACCGGCACCAGACAGCGGATTCGCCACGCGACGTCGGAAGGCATGTCCTCCGCGTCGACCAGCTTGTAACCGTTCGGACAGAGTTCGGCGGATTCATCGGCCGCCTGCCGCCAGAGCATGGGCCGCGTGTAAATGACATCGGCCGGCAGCGCCAAGGTGTAGCCATTGCCGTCGCGGTCGCGCTCGACAACGGTATCCGCGCACCCCGCCACGCCCATCGCCAGCAACAGCACCGCCAAACGCCGCATTACGCTTCTCCCAGTTTCAAGCCTGTCCGTGCTCGCCCATTTTGCGGCGCAAATCACGGCCGCACAAGCCGGTTGAAACATATTAGATTTACGGCAGCACCTGGTAGCGCGCGCTCATGCCGCCGTCCATGTGGTCGCTGACATGGCAATGGAACAGCCATGTTCCCGGATTGTCGGGCACCATGTCAGCCGTCACCATCTGGGCAGGCGAAAGCGAAATCACGTCCGTGCGCTGGCCGGCCACCAGCACCGTGTTGCCGTGCCAGTGCGGGGTGTGGAAATTGAAGCCTTCGCCCATCGTGACCTCGTACCAGCGTACGCGGTCTCCCAGCTTCATGCGCATCATCGGCATGTTGGCGAACTGAAAGCCGTTGATGGTGGAGCGGATGTTCTGCGCTCCAAAGCCTTGCCCGGCCAGGGGATCGTAATGGTCGTCGGTGTCTCTCGGGATTGTTTCGGCAAGGTTCACATGCGCCGGATCGGTGGTGAATTTCCTGACATTGTCGTCGATGAACCAGCTCTGGTTTTCGTCGACGATCATGAACAGATTGACGAATTCGCGGTCGACATCCTTCGGCGTGCCGTCCGCACGCGCCATGCCGCGCCGGGTGACGACGATGGCGCCGATCAATCCTGCATTGACGTCTTTGCGCTCGTTCACATGCGAATGGTACAGCCAGACGATCGAACTGGGATCGGCGGGACCGGGACCGGCCCGTTCGGGAACCTTCCAGACATAGGCAAAGCTTTGTCCCGGCGCCACGCCGTCGCCGGGTTTTACGGCCGAATCGACCCCGTCCGCGTATGGCGATCCTTCGGAGGCCTTCTCGTAGAACACGCCGTGCGGATGCAGGCTGTAGGGGTGGGTGCCATTGTTGCGAAAGAGGATGTCGATCGTATCGCCGACTTCGGCATGAATGATCGGACCCAGAAGTCCGAGATAGGCTTCGTCCGCGCTTCTGGGCTTCAAATGCGCGAAGGTCGCGTCGGTGTATTCGCGATAGACGGCCTTGCGATACACTTTGCCGATCAAATGCGGTCCGCGCTGCATATAGAATTTCGCGTAGCCGGTGGGCGACATGCCCATCATCTGGTCGGTGCCGCTCGGCATGTAATCCCAGTCGACCTCGTCGGCGGCAATGTAATATTGCCGGATCTGCCCCTGGGCGGCACGGGCGGGCGCGTCGATGCAAACGGCAAAAAAGAGCAATGCGGACGCGAAAAAGCCTGCGACCATCCGGAACGTCGAACGAGTCATGAAAAGCCCCACTTTCGACTCGCAACTTAGCTTGGGCTAATCGCGGTTTCCATAGCGCGATAACGGGAAAACCCGCGTTTTCCGCCGGGTGCGGAAGTCCCTCGTCACGCCTGGATGCGGACGGGAACGCCTTTGGCGGCCGGCGTTTTGGATTCCAGGTCATGATACCACAGCGGCACCAGCGGATTCATTTCGGGATAATAGGCTCCGACGCAGCCGTCGGGCAGCGAGAACGGCGTGACGGCAAGGCCGCCGACCTGGCGGTGCACTCCGTCTTCCGCATCGCTCACCAGCGAGACGATCTGGCCCTTCTGCAATCCTGCGCGGCGCATCTCTTCGGGGTTGATGAGCAGCACGTCGCGGGTGCCTTCAATGCCGCGAAGCCGGTCGCTATAGCCGTAGATCGTTGTGTTGAACTGATCGTTGCTGCGCATCGTGATCAGCCGAAAGCGTCCCGGCGCATCGCTGACGCCCGTGGCCGACATGACCCGCGGCGTCGTGAACTGGGCTTTGCCGCTTTGGGTTTTCCACATTCGCTTCCGCGCGCTGTTGCCGCGATAGAAGCCGCCGGGGGTAAACAGCCGCTTGTTGAAGTCGCGGAACATCTCCGGATAGGTCCGTTCGATGAGATCGCGGATTGTGCCGTAGTCGCCGATCCATTCGTCCCACTTCACCTTCGGATTGGGCGACAGCGTTGCCTTGGCGAGCCCCGCGACGATGGCCGCCTCGGACAAAAGCTGCTCGCCGGCCGGCTTGTGCTTGCCCAGCGAGCCATGAATGCAGCTCAGGCTGTCTTCCATGGTCACCACTTGCGGACCGCTCTGTTGCAAGTCCTCTTCGGAGCGGCCGAGGCAGGGCAGAAGATACGCGACTTCGCCGTTTACGAGATGACTGTGGTTGAGCTTGGTGGCGATCTGCACCGTCAGGCGCATCTTCGTCCACGCCTGCTCCATCGCGACGCGTTCCGGAATGGCGCGCAGAAAATTGCCACCCAGGCCGATGAACGCCCTGACGGTTCCGGCGCGCAGGCCTTCGCACGCTTCCACCGTGTTCATGCCTTTTTCCATCGGCGGCTCGAAGCCGAACAGTTCGGCGATTTTGTCCATCGGCACGAGCTCCGGCTTCTCGCTGATGCCGACCGTGCGTTGACCCTGGACGTTGGAATGCCCGCGCACCGGAGAAATGCCGGCACCCTCGCGGCCGATATTTCCTTTCATCAACAGCAGGTTGACGAACATGGTGACGTTTTCGAATCCGTGCACATGCTGGGTCAATCCCATGCCGTAGATGCCGATGGCCTTTCGGGACTCGACATAGATCTGCGCTGCTTCTTCCAGAGCGGACCGCGACAGACCGGACTCCGCTTCGATCGTCTCCCACGGCATGGAGCGAAGCTTTGCGGCAAATTCCTCGAAGCCGACGGTGTGCGCGTCGATGAAGTCCATGTCGAGAACATGACGTTTCTTCTCCGCCCAAAGCTTATCGTCCGTCGCCAATGTGTATTTGCAAAGGCCCATCAGCGCTGCGATGTCGCCGCCCGGCCTTACCTGGTGGTACTGGCAGGAAATCGGGGTCGAGCTGCCCGTCAGCATTTGCGCCGGGTTTTGCGGGTTGACGAACTTTTCGAGTCCCTTCTCGCGCACGGGATTGAAAGTGATAATCTTCGCACCGCGCTCGACGCATTGCTGCAGGGTGTGAAGAAACCGCGGGCTGTTCGAGCCGGTGTTCTGTCCGAAGAAGAAAATTGCATCGCAGGAATTGAAATCGTCCAGCACCACCGTGCCGACCGGCGAACCGATAACCTTTTTGAGGGCCACCGACGTGGTCTCGTGGCACATGTTGGAACTGTCGGGCAGGTTGTTGTGCCCATAGAGACGGGCAAACAGCGCGTAAAGGTAGGAGGTTTCCAGGCTGGCGCGGCCGGAGGCATAGAAAATCGCGGATTTCGGAGCCAGCTTCTTCAGTTCGGCGCCAATCGCGGAAAACGCGTCGTCCCAGGAACAGGTGACATATTTGTCCGTCGCCGGTTCGTAGCGCATGGGATGGGTCAGACGCCCCTGCTGCTCCAGATCGTAATCTTTCCAGCCGCGCAATTCGCCGACAGTGTGGCTGCCGAAAAATTCCGGCGTGCAGCGCCGCGTCGTCAGCTCCCACAGCGTGGCTTTCGCACCATTCTCGCAAAATTCGAACGGGTGATGCTTCGCGGGCTTGGTCCAGGCACAGGAAACGCACATGAACCCGCCGGGCTTGTTCTGCCGCATCAAGGTATCGAGGACCGAGGGGTTATTGAGCTCGGCGGCGAAGACTTTTCTGATGCCGTCCAGCGATCCCCAGCCGCCGGCGGCGCCGTCGTAATGGACTGTCTCATCGCTATCGTTTTTGTCGGTCATGGGACGATCCCTCTCGCGGCGTGGGATTTCCAGGTCGGAAGTCCTTTCGGAGCGGTTCGAGAATGCGTCGGATTCGGCTTCGTTCCAAGCCCGGCGGACAGCCACGATGGCTGAAATGACGGCAGCTTTACCGCAGAACGCCGGCGTGGCCGGGCTTGTTCTCGCCAGTGGCAGATCAAGCCGTTTCGGGGGCGAAAAGGCGCTGGCCGAACTGTGCGGAGAATCGCTGCTGGGTCGCGCGGTCGCCGGTCTGATGGGGGTATCGACACGCGTTGCCGTCAGCGTGCGCGCGGGCTCACAGACGGAGTCGCTGGCGCTGGCGATGGGACTTCCAGTCGTTCACGATCGCGGCGAGATCGCAATCGGTCCTTTGGCGGGCGTCGTTAGCGGACTCCATTGGGCGCGATCTCTCGGCGCCCAATGGCTGGCGTCGCTGCCCTGCGACGTGACGTGTGTTCCCGACGGAGCTCTGGAAAAACTGGTGACGGCCTCGGGTGGAAAGCGCGCGGCCCTCGTCACAACGAAACGAGGCTTCGAAAGCCTGTGTGCCCTCTGGCCGGTTGACAGTGCAAGGATGCTGGAGGACATGCTGGAACAGCGCACACACCCCCCCATGAGAGAGGTATTGCGCTCCCTGGGCGCGGTCGAGGTCGCTTTCGAAGGCGACAATATTTTCCTCAACATCAATACGCGCGACGATCTCGCGAGGGCCGAAGCGATCATGATCGGCAATGAATCCCGATGACGCCCGGTCTCAGGACTGAAGCGTTTGCGGATGGGTGAAGACTTCGAAACCGTCTTCGCGCACGATGCCGATCACGCAGATGCCCGCCTCGCCGGCCACGCGCAAGGCGAGCGCCGTGGGCGCAGAAATCGCCGCAACAATTGTCGCGCCCATCATGGCCGCTTTCTGCACGAGTTCCACCGAGATGCGGCTGGTGAGAAGAACAATTCCGTCCTGCGCGTTGCGATGGGCGCGGGCGAGGGCACCCGCGACCTTGTCCAACGCATTGTGCCGGCCGACATCTTCGCGCACGACGATGCTGGCGTCGCCCGGCATGTAGAACCCCGCCGCATGCACGGCCCGCGTCTGGCGGTTGAGGGATTGTGCGGCCGTAAGCGCACTCATGCCGGCGAGAACATCTTCGCCGGCGATCCGGATGCCGGATTGCAGCTTCGGCAGCCGTCGCATGGCGCTCTCCAGACTCTCGATTCCGCACAGCCCGCAGCCGGCCGGGCCGGCTCGGTGACGTCGCCGCGCCGTCGTATTGTCGCGCGACGTCGCCGACAATTCCATTCTGATTTCCGTGCCGAGCTCGTGGCGGACGATTTCCATGCCGACGATTTCGTCGCGCGTTTCAACAATCCCTTCCGTCAGCGAAAAGCCGATTCCAAAATCTTCGAGGTCGCACGGGGTTGCCAGCATGACGGCTTCGGTCGCGCCGCCGTAGACGAATGCGATTCCCGCTTCCTCGGGTACAATCCGCATTCCCTCCTGGGCGACGCGATCGCGTAACGCGATCATGGGCACAGCAAAAGCCGGCGCTGACAAGTTCCCTCGGGATACGAAGTTTCCGGTCTTTTGCGTGAAGAACATGGCTGATTTTACGGTTTCCAAAAAGATAATATGGCGACACCATACAACGCGGTTGCCTGTGCGGGGACGGCCCCAGCCCGCCGACTCGGAAATCTCGCTTGCAATGCCGGTTAGGATTGTTAACCAGCGGATGTTAGCGTCGCATTATGACTCCCGCGAGAAATACGATGAACGAATTGGCGGACGCAAATGCCTGGGTAGAGGCCGGAAACGCCCTGTTGCCCTCAGCGATTGCATTGCGCCGCGCCATTCACGAAGAGCCGGAGCTTGGCCTGTTCACGGCGAAGACCGCCGCCAAGGCGAAAAAGGCGCTGGCCGGATTGCCACTCGACATCCTGGAAGGTCCGTCGACAAGCGGCTTCGTCGCGCGTCTGCGCGGCCCTGCGAACGGGCGCACGATCCTGTTGCGCGGCGACATGGATGCGCTGCCGCTGCGCGAAGAAACGGGACTCGAATTCACCTCGCGCCATGACGGCGCGATGCACGCCTGCGGACACGACGCCCATGTCGCCATGCTTGCGGGCGCTGCGAAGGCCCTCTGCGCGCATCGCGACCGGCTGGCCGGCTCGGTGATGTTCATGTTCCAGCCTGGCGAAGAGGGGCATCACGGCGCGCGTTTCATGCTCGACGACGGGCTGCTCGATCCGCTGCCGGATGCCGCGTTCGCGCTTCATGTCGCACCCAACATGCCTAGCGGCGTTTTCGGCAGCCGGGCGGGCACCCTTCTTGCGGGAGCCGACCGCATCCTCATTACGGTCGCGGGCAAAGGCGGCCATGCGTCGCAACCGCATCTCGCAGTGGATCCCATTCCGGTACTCTGCGAAATCGTGACTGCGTTGCAAAGCTTCGTGACGCGACGCATCCCCGCTTTCGAGCCTGTGGTGATTACGGTCGGGCGAATTACGGCGGGCACGACGAATAACATCATTCCGGAAACCGCCGAGCTCGAAGGTACCATCAGAAGCCTGTCGGAAAACGCGCGCAGTCTTGCCCATGAGGGTGTTCGGCGTGTTGCAACAAATATCGCGGCCGCGCACGGCGCGAAAGCGTCCGTCGAAATCATTCGCGGCTTCCCGGTCACCATCTGCTCCGAACGGGCCGTCGCGCTGGCGCAGGCGACCGCCGAGCGCATCTTCGGCGACTCGGCGTGGCTCGACGTTCCGAACCCGCTGATGGCGGCAGAGGATTTTTCCTATGTGCTGCAGAAGGTCCCCGGCGCGATGGCGATGCTCGGGGCCACGCCTGAAGGCGGCGATTTCCGAACCTGTTGCGGACTGCACTCCAATCGCATGGTGCTCGACGAATCTGTCATGGCCCGCGGCATCGCCATGCACTGCGCCTATGCGGAAGCGTTTCTCACCGACGGGTTTGCGGCACAAAAGGCCGCAGCCTGAAGCGGCGCTATCCCCCCGATCGCGACCACCGCAAAACCTTTAGGACGCCTTAGTCAATGTTCCGCGAATGGGTCGCGCAATTGCCCGGCGGATCGCAACGCGCTACCATGACTTCGGCTGGGTCGAAAAATTGTACAACAATTGGGAGACCTATATGGCCAGAACCAGACATTCATCCAGTGAACATCATCATTCGGCAGCGGCGCACCATGAAGCTGCCGCGCATCATCATCGCCAGGCGGCCCATCATCACGACCACGGCCGGCATGCCGAAGGCAAGGAACACGCCGAAGCCGCCCACGAGCATGGCGGTCATGCCCACAAGCACGGCGCGACAGCGCACGAACATTCCCATAAATAGGTTTGGTTGGCAGGCGCCGGCGCGCGAAGAGTGCCTGGCGCGAAGCAATAAAAAGGCCCGGCAGATGTGCCGGGCCTTCTCGTAGTAGCGGCGTGGGCCGCAAGTCAAATCAATGCCTGGATGCGTCTCGGACCGAGTCCTTTGCGCCGCCGACAGCGTTCTGCACTTTGCCCTTGAACTTGTCTGCTTTGCCTTCGGTCTCGAGTTTCGTGTCGCCGGTCAACTTGCCGGCAGCTTCCTTGATTGAGCCCTTGGCCTCGTTGGCCGAGCCGTCAATCCGATCCTTGTCCATTCGATACTCCCAAACGGGTTGCAGTGCGATAATGCGAAGAGCAACAAAAGAGTTCCGCCATTTCGCGACCCAATACGGTTTCGCGAAGCCTCTGCTGTGAAAGAATTCCCCGTGTACAACATATGTTGCGTCCGCCGGTTTACGCGAGGTATCGTTCCGTATACGAATAAAATGGTTTCGCGCCTCTGTATCGTGGCGGCGGATTTGTTTGTTGCCGCCGCCTTGAGTTAAGGTGAACGGCACAAGCAAGGAGGGGTTCATGATCAGACAAGTCCTGTCGGTAACGGCAGCCCTCTTTCTTTTCGGTTGCGGCATTCCGGAATATTTCGACCAGCATCCGGCAAACGTTCGCGAGGCCCGTGCGGACGACGACGACACCGTTGTTTCGGTCGCGCCGCCCGTGCCGGTTGCGCCGGCGGCTCCGGCGATGACCACCGAGCTGCCGCAGCCCATGCCTCCCGCCCAGGCCCGCCGCGTTATTGCCGTTCCTGCGTTGCCCCCACCGCCACAGACGCCGGAACCTGTGAGGGCAACCGAGCTGCCGCAGCGCGCGCCCCTCGAGGCTCGCCGTGCCGTCCCTTCGCCGCCTGCCGCAGCACCGATCGAGGCCGAGACGACACCGGCCGCAACTGTTGTAATGCCCGCCACATCTGGTCCCGCGGGCGTCGCGGTCGTGGGGCCTGTTCCACCGCCGCCGCCCGCGCCAGTAGGGACGATGACTGCGGCGCCGGCGGTTTCCGCAATGCAGGCCGTGGCGGTTGCTCCAGCCCAAATTTTGTCCTCCGTCCCGGTCCGTAACGCGCATTGCGAATCGGTAGCCGCAGGCCGCGCCGAAGATGCCGCCGCCAATGGCAAAGACGACGAACTGGTGAAGGCGGTTCACGACGGCACCTATGCGGATTGTGTGACCTGGGCTGTCGCGCATCCCGGCGAGGATTAGCGAACAGGCATCGTCGATCGGGCAGTTGCCGCTTCTGTCATTGCCCGGTATCAAGCGGCGGGATTTTTTCGCACGGAATTCGTATGCCAGTCGCCGCCGGTCCTCATTGCACGAGTGCGGTCGATACGAGCTTCGTGTCGCTGGGTTACGCAAAGATCGCGTTTCTGGGTGTTGTCCAGGGCATAACGGAACTGTTGCCGATTTCTTCGTCGGCACATATGCGCGCTGTGCCGGCCTTTCTCGGCTGGCCGGATCCCGGCTCCGCGTTTTCCGCTGCCATGCAACTCGCCGCTCTTGCAGCGGTCGTCGTTTATTTTTGGGCAGACATCCGGACCGTCACAATCGACTTCGCGCAGGCACTTCGCGGCGGCAAGCGCGATAACGCCGGATTTCGCCTGGGCGCAAGCATCGTTCTCGCCACAATACCAATCGCGATCGCCGGGCTGGCGCTTTCTCACACCCTCAACCGCTGCGGCTCGCCGTTGCGCGCGCCGATGGTGGTGGGGGCCGCCTGTGTCATCATGGCGCTGCTGATGGGGTTCGCCGAATTGTCGGCGCGGCATGTGCGCGAGACCGACAAGCTCACATACCGCGATGCGCTCATCATCGGCCTGGCGCAGATGGGCGCGCTGATACCGGGGGTTTCGCGGTCCGGCTCGACATTCACGGGCGCGTTGTTTCTGGGTTTCAAGCGGGAGGATGCGGCGCGGGTCTCGTTTCTTCTGGGGATTCCTGCCATTGCGCTGGCCGGGGTGGTCGAACTCGCAGCCCTCCGGCATGCCGGCCTCTCCGTCTACGGATGGTCGGTCCTCGGCGTCGGGCTGGTGGTTGCCACCATATCCGCCTTCGCCGCGATCTGGGGCCTGATGCGCTTCCTCCAGAACTTTTCAACTTGGCCGCTGGTAATCTATCGCGCCCTTTTCGGCCTGCTGGTGATGGCGGGCGCGTATTATCACTGGATTTCGTAAGCGTTCATTTCGGCGATTCGTCCGCCGGGCTGTCCTGCGAAATCCACGGCATCATCGCGCGCAGGCGCTTGCCAACCTCTTCGATGCCGTGCGCGGCCGCGCGCGCGCGCATGGCCTTGAGGGCCGGCTGACCGGCCTTGTTCTCGATCATCCAGTCGCGTGTGAAGCGGCCGGACTGAATGTCGGCGAGTACGCGTTTCATCTCCTTCTTTGTCTCCTCGCCGACGATGCGCGGACCGGTGACGTATCCGCCATATTCCGCGGTGTTGGAAATGGCGCGGTTCATGTCGGCAAGGCCGCGTTCGTAGATGAGATCGACGATCAGCTTCACTTCGTAAAGGCATTCGAAATAGGCCATCTCCGGCGCGTAGCCGGCTTCGACCAGCGTATCGAAGCCGGCGCGGATAAGCTCGACCAGGCCGCCACAAAGCACCGCCTGCTCGCTGAACAGATCCGATTCGCATTCTTCACGAAAATTCGTCTCGAAGATGCCGATGCGGCCTCCGCCGATCGCGCATGCATAGGCGAGCCCCAGATCGTGCGCCCTGCCGCTGGCGTTGCGATGCACGGCAATCAAACACGGCACGCCGCCGCGGCTATATTCGCTTCGCACGGCATAGCCTGCGCCTTTCGGGGCGACCATCACCACGTCGAGATCGGCCCTGGGTTCGATCAGGCCAAAATGAATGGCGAAGCCGTGCACAAAAAAAAGGGCAGCTCCTTCTTTCATGTTTTGCGCCAGGTCGTTCTTGTAGATTTCGGCCTGCAACTCGTCGGGCGCCGCCATCACCATCAGATCGGCCCACTTCGCCGCTTCCGCATTGCTCATAACGGTAAAGCCGGCCGCTTCAGCCTTTTTTGCACTAGCACCGGGCCGCGACGCGATCACAATCTCCCTGACACCCGAATCCCGAAGATTGAGAGCGTGCGCGTGGCCCTGGCTCCCGTAACCGATGATGGCGACCTTTTTTTCAGCGATGAGGCTCGGATCGGCATCCCGATCGTAATAGACGCGCATAACGCTACCTTTCTCGGCACATCGGCCAGACATTTATTTGCGAACGATCATTCGAAATACGATGCCAGTTTTCGCAAGGTATCACTTTCGTCGTTCGCTTCGATCCAGGTCCAGTTCGCCATGCGATGGCGAAACCAGGTGAGTTGACGTTTGGCGTATTGGCGCGTGGCGGCGATGGCGGCGAGCCGGGCTTCCCCCCATGTCATCATGCCGGCTTCCACGGCATTCAGCTCGCGCAACCCCAGGATCTTTGCGGCGGGCAATACCGGATCCAGCGATTGCAGGCATTTTGCTTCCTCCATCGCGCCGCTCGCGAGCATCGCGTCGAACCGCTTTTCGATGCGGCGGTGCAGTTCGGGCCGCGGTGGCGAGACCACAAAGCGCGCGACCGTCAGGCCGGCCCTCAGCGCCGGCACGCGCACACCCTTCTGCCACTGCGCCAGCGGCCTGCCAGTGGCTTCCAGCACTTCCCACGCGCGCAAGACGCGTTGCGTATCGGAAGCGCGCAGCAGCGATGCGGTCTGCGGATCGCGTCCCGCCAACTCGGCAAAGAATGCGTCGGCCCCCAGGTTTTCGCGGCGGGTCCGCGCATTCGTGCGAACGGCCTGCGGAACTTGCGGCATGTCGGAAATTCCCTGCGTCAGTGCGCCGAAGTATAGGCCGGTTCCGCCCACGAAGATCGGTACTCGACCTGATGCGCACAGATTGCATAGCGTCCGCGCAGCATCCACCGCATAGCGCGCAATGTCGTAATGTTCCTGCACACCGACATGTCCGTACAGCAGATGCGGCGTGCGGATCGTTTCGGATTCGCCCGGACGCGCCGTCAGGATGCTCGCCTCGCGATAGATCTGCATGGAATCCGTATTGACGATTACCCCGCCGATGCGCTCCGCAAGCGCTAGCGCGGCGGTCGACTTGCCGCTCGCCGTCGGTCCTGCAATAAGCACCACGTCCGCGTTCACGAAAGAACCTGCGCTCTGGCCGAACAATTGCCATACGTCCTTAATGTTATCGCAGAAAACGCCCGCGACCTTGCACACGAATTTCGCGAGCTCGGACGCGCGGTCTGGCTGTCCGAAGACCGCGCTTTCGATATTCCCCTCGCGAACGAGCCCAATGCCGCGCTTTTGCATGACCAAGCCACCGCAATAAGCGCAACCGCCGACATCAACCTCGTGAGTGCGGATCGGCGTCGCAAGAAGCTTCTCGTAGCCGATATGGATTCGACCGTGATCGGCTGCGAATGCCTGAACGAGATTGCAAAGATGGCGGGTCTCGGCCCGCGGGTGGCGGCTATCACCGAGCGGGCCATGCGCGGGGAGATCGCATTCGAGCCGGCACTGCGCGACCGGGTGGCTCTGCTGAAGGGCTTGCCGATCGCGATACTGGAACGCGTCTGTCGTGAACGGGTGTGCCTCGATTCCGGTGCGAAAGCGCTAGTCGCCACGATGCGTGCGCACGGCGCCCATACAATCCTCGTTTCGGGGGGCTTTTCATGGTTCGCGGAGCGTGTCGCCCGCGATGCAGGCTTCAATGCCTGGCAGGCCAACATTCTGGTCGACGATGGCGTCGAACTCACGGGGGAAGTCGCCGAGCCGGTTCTCGGCCGCGATGCGAAACTTGCGGCTCTCGAAAAGGCGGCGGCACTGCGAGGCATCGGATTGCAGGATACTCTTGCCGTGGGAGATGGCGCGAACGACCTTGCCGTGATCGGCCGCGCCGGGCTGGGCGTTGCATATCGCGCCAAACCCATCGTCGCCTCGGCGGCGCGAGCCAGGATTACGCACAGCGATCTGAGCGCGCTGCTCTATCTGCAAGGCTACCGCGACGACGAGATTTGCGGGGGTAGTCTCGCGCGCTAGCCGACTTCCAGCCGAATGGCGATATACGCAAGATCGCCGTTGCGATTGACAAGCAGGAGTTCGACCTTGCGTCCCGATTTCGCGTCAGCCTCCATGCGTTTGGCTACTTCCTGGGGGGTATGCACCGGCTGGTTTTGCACTTCGACAATCACATCGCCGGGCTGAAGATTTTTCTCTCCCGCCGCACTGTCGGGATCAACAGCGCTGACGACTACGCCCTGCACCTCGCCGGCCAAATGATATTTGGTTCGCGCATCGCCATCGAGAGTCGTCAGGGACAGACCGAGCTGAGAGAGTTTGGACGTCGGCATTGCTGCCGAAATCTTGACGGATTTGGGCACCCCTTCCGCATCGCCGTCGTCGAGCTTGGCGACGGTTACCCGGAAGGTTTCCTTTTTCCCTTTTCGCAAGACATCGATTTCGACCGTCCTGCCGATCGCCGTATCGGCGACCACTCGCGGCAACGCACGAGAGTCCGGCACAGCTTTACCGTCAAAGCCCGTGACAAGATCGCCGTTCCGGATCCCCGCTTTCGCGGCCGGACCATTGGGCGTTACATCCGCTACCAGCGCGCCTTCCGCCGCAGGGAGCCCCATCCCCTCTGCAAGATCACTGGTCACCTGCTGAACGCGCACGCCCAGCCAGCCGCGACGCGTCTGTCCGTATTGACGAAGCTGATCCACGACTTCGCGGGCCATGTTGGCAGGAATGGCAAAACCGATACCCACCGATCCCCCGGACGGCGAAATGATCGTCGAGTTGATGCCCACGACGTTTCCGGACATGTCGAACAACGGCCCTCCGGAATTGCCGCGATTGATGGGGGCGTCGGTCTGTATGAAATTGTCGTAGGGCCCGGCGGCGATATCGCGGTCGCGTGCGGAGACGATGCCGGCCGTGACGGTCGAGCCCAGACCGTACGGATTTCCGATCGCGATCACCCAGTCGCCGATGCGGGCCTTGTCCGAGTCTCCGAAATGCGCGGCAGGAAGCGGCGCTTTCGGTTTGATACGAAGCAGTGCGAGGTCGGTTTTCCCATCCTGGCCGATGAGCTTCGCAGGCAGGCTCGTACCGTCGTTGAGCGTGACGGTGATGTCGTCGGCCGCTTCGACGACATGAAAATTGGTCACGATGAGACCTGAAGGATCGATGACAAAGCCGGAGCCGAGAGAGGTGACGTGGCGCGGAATTTTGCTTTGACTGAGGAAGTCCTTGAACATGTCCTGCAGTGGCGAGTCCGGGGGCAGGTCAGGAAGCGCTGACTGCGCCGCGCTGTTCGGCTTCAAGGTTTGTGTGGTGGCGATGTTGACCACCGTCGGCAGGAGCTGACTTGCGAGATCGGCAAAGGAATCCGGAGTGCCTCGCGCCACCAGCGGTGAAGCCGCCAAAAAAGGAAAAAGCAGGATCGTGCCTGCAGCGAGACCATGCAAAAGAAAACGATCGGGTCGCCAAAAGGCAAAGCGCATCAGCCGCCCTCTCCGCTCACGGGGAATTCTTCCAGGACCCGATGGAAATATTGATCCGGCATAGGGTGCGCAAGGGCGATGCGCGGCATTTTCAAGACACGGTCTCCCTTCCGCAACACTGGCACACGGCGCATGCTCCCGGTGCCTCCCAAGCCCTTTCGAGCAATGAAACCGTATAGGTTGACATATACCTCATTGGGTATTATAAAGACCGTATTGGACTTATGGGATCTTCAGATGCGAGCAAAGCAAAACATCATCCCCGATAGAAGCCCACCAAGGCCCGGTCATCCTGGAAGTCGGCAGAAGGACAGCGTAAATACGCGTTTTGCGGATGAAGCGGAGGTCTCTCTGCGGTCCGCATTCGCATTGCGCGACCTCCTTCGCGCACTACAGGTTCATGCATCGTGAGCGCCCAGGCATTGCGAGACTTTGCCGATCGCGTCGCGGCAGCCCGCGACGGGAGCGAAAAAGAATTATTCGAGCAGGCGGTGGTTGTCCTTGCCGGCGATGTTCGGGGCAAAGACCAGACAAGAATGAACCGCCTTATTCGTGTCGAAGCGTTCAACGAATTGGCCATCGTGCTGTATCGCACGGCGCTCGCAGGACGCGGCTTTCAATTCGGTTCGCCCGCCGATTGCGTCGCGAAGCGTTCAAGAGGCGTAGCGACGACCTGGCGAACGGGAGATACAAGCGCGGCCGTCCAGCAGGGTGCCACGCCGGCTTTGGCATTGTTGAGGGCTACCGCATGGGACAGCGCCGGGAACATCGATGCACAACGCATGGCCCAGTGCACGATCTGCTGCGGAGCAGGATGGATCATCACAGCGGCTAACACAAAACAAACCTGCCGGCATGTAATCCCGTCTTGGTGACGCAAACAGAACCGCACCAATACGCGCAACGCGTACAATCGTTCCGAAATTTGAACGGGCACAAATGTTCGTCCATAGGCGTTTCATTTGACACCGCGGCAATACGCGCGAAGTAAAAAAACAGAGAGGCAAATATTGCTTGATTTTCAGGCTTTTTTGGCACGGCGATTGTCCGAAAACGTACACTAATAGCATTTGCCCGACCGCAAACACGCCACTAGCCTCTCGAATCGTCTGCTTGGCGCTTAAAGGGGGGGCCCCACAAGCCACAAGCACCTAACACGAGTCATGAGCACCAACGGCATACTTTCCCGGTTGTCGCGTCCGGATTGTCTTCTCCTTGAGCCTCACCTTGAAAAGGTCAGGCTGCCGCTTGGAAAGCGGCTGGAGCGGCCGGGCCGGCGCATCGAACACATCTACTTTCTACAGCGCGGAATTGCATCCGTCGTGGCGGACGGCCCCGACGAGCGCGGCATTGAGGTTGGCCTGATCGGCCGCGAAGGCATGACCGGTCTTGCCGTTGTGATGGACAGCGATCGCTCGCCTTACGAGACTTTTGTCCAGATCGAAGGCGAAGCGCTCTGCATGCCGGCTTCCAACCTTCGCAAACGGATCGAAGAAAGTCCCACCTTGCGGGCGAGCTTCCTGCGCTACGGCCATTCTTTTGTTGTGCAACTGGCATCCACCGCCCTTGCGAACGGACGCAGCAAGATAGAGGAGAGACTCGCCCGCTGGCTTCTGATGGCCCATGACCGCATCGATGGCGATGAGATTGCGCTCACCCACGAGTTGCTGGCGCTGATGCTGGGCGTGCGCAGGCCAGGCGTTTCGGACGCATTGAAGCTTCTGGAAAAAAGAGGGTTGATACAGATGGACCGCCGGGCGATCGTGATCAGCGATCGAGAGGGCTTGAAGAAAGTATCGCGTGCGTATGGTGCGCCGGAAGCCGAGTATCAGCGCCTGTTCGATTGAACATGATCCGGCTGTTGGAACAGCGGGTCGGTTGCCTTATGAGGCATCGTGCTGGAATTCGTGAACAGGTGCGCAGCAATAACGGCGGTACCCCAGATGCGCGAGACTTGCAGCGAACCAAAATCGTCCACCGGGATATCTTCAAATACCGATGGCACCGTTCGGCTGCATCTCCCGCCGCAAGGGATCGAATATCAAGGAATTGAGCCGCAGGACGGATGGACGCGAAGGCGTGGTCGTGTCTCGTCCTTCGCTGTTCGGAAATCCCCTGACGCCTTGACATTGGCCGCGAGCTTGCCGTGGCGCTACCGCAAATGGCTGCAAGGAACCTAAGCGCGGACGCAATTGATCTCGCGAAGCCGCCGGATGCGAGGTGGCTGATGGAGCGGCGCGACATCGTTCTTTGCCGCCTCGCAACCCTCGCGGGCAAGAATGTCGCCTGCTGGCGCCGCCCGGAACAACTTTGCCACGCCGTTTCCCTGCTGGAGCTTGAAAATCGATGATCCAGGTTTTTTTCACCCGCGCGATGCGATAGGAATGACACCTAGACCCCGTAGCTCAGCAGGATAGAGCGGCAGATTCCTAATCTGTAGGCCGGAGGTTCGAGTCCTCTCGGGGTCGCCAGCAATCTAAAATGCAGCACGCAATCAAAAGATTGTGCCCTATATTTCTTGGGACGGCGGGAGGCTGACGTCCTTCTGACGCGTTATCGTACAATCGTGAACTTCGGGGGAGAGGAATGCGGTGTGCAATGGTCCTGCGACGAGAGCAGATTTCGAATCCGGCCGGCGAAAAAAGGAAAATCGGGGAGTTATTCGATGACGAAAGTGAATTGCTGGCATGGATCGAGTCCCATCATATGGACCGGTCGGCCCAATATCTGCGATGTGGTCGATCGTTTTCGCATCTGACGGATACAAAGCTTCTCAAGTGCTGGGAGAAATCCCTCAAGGCTTTGGCATCCGACCCCTTCTCCAAAAATATTCGCAATACAGAATCGGATATTCGTATCGAGATCGAGCAGCGCGGACTGGAGTTGCCGTTCGGGTCGGTGGAAGGTTCCATCGCTGTTCTTTCGGAAAAGCTGATGGAACATTTCGACCAGGAATTGTTGTACCATCCCCAGGAATTCCAGGACGCCGTCGAGGCGGCTGGCAGCGAGTTCGAAGCCTTCAGGCGACGAAAGAACCGCGTCCAACACTAACCGTCAACGATACTTCGATTGCCGGCCATCCTGGTATGTAACGTGCGGCCGGGGAGGTCACGGCGCCTGCATTCACCGCCGGCGCCGCCGCCCCCGCCGCCCCGTCTGCCTTCGCCGGGACGAACATTTGTCGGACGCAATTCAGTCGCCGTTTATTCCCGCAAATTACGCGAAAAAGTAACACCACTCCTCTCGAGCGGAGGAGTGGTGCATTGAGGCCGACGATTGATGCAAGGCGAGCTCAGACAGGATCCGGCATCGCCTATTTGTGGGTCACTTATCGACCTTTATAACTCCGAGCAGGCCGTTTTTTTCGTTGTGGGGCCCCGCGGAAAACGAAATGCCGGTGCCGGTGTTGTCCAATGCCCACACATTGTTGATCGTGAGCGGATTGCCGCTTTTTGTGCTCAAAGTTCCGAGGAGGGCTCCGGAGGTCGGATCGAACGCGTTGATCCAGTTATTCCCGAAATTGCCGACGAGAAGCGAATTGGCGAACGAACCGTAATCCGATGGCGCGATCGCCATGCCCCACGGCGCATCCAACGGCCCGGCGGCAACCAGTTGCTTGAGCAATTGGCCCGATTCCGAGAATACGTCGAGATAACCGAGACCGGGTCCGTCGATTTCGTTCAACTTGCTCTTGTCCTGTTTCGCAAACGTTACATAGACATCGCCGCTGATGATGGCGACGTTGAACGGGGCATAATGCCTGGGCAGGGTAGTATCGGTAAATGAGCCGACCAGGGCGAACGTATTGTCGAAAATCTGCACCTGGTTGTTGAAGAAATCCGCGGCGAACAGGAGCTTGCTTGCCGGATCGACGGCGAGCCCTTTGTAGACCGAGCCTTTCGAGGAACCGTTATAGGCGACGACGGCGTTGGTCGCATCCACCGATGGCGACCATCCCGAAATAACGCCTGCTTCGGAATCGAAGATAAACACGCTGTTACCGCTTTTGCCGTTCTCCGTGATCGAGAAGCCCGCGCCGCTGGGCACGTAGACGATGCCTGTCGGACTGCCGTCGGGGACGGTCACGACCAGACTATTGATCTTGCCAGTTCCCTGACTGTAGAGCGTGGACAACCCGGTGCCGTTGTCTGAAACCCAATAGGGCCCTCCCGGCGCCTGCGCCAGGCCCCAGGGGTTGACCAGATTTGGATCGACATTGGGCGCCTTTGCGGTCTGGTTCGAGACCAGAGGCACGGCCTTGAAACTCTGTGCAAATGCCGGAGACGCAAGCAGCAACAGACCAAAAGCGAGACTGATTTCCCTTCTCATTCAATCCTCCTGGGTTTCACCTGGCGACGTCAAAGCGGAGTTTGAGGTGCAATCCCCTCCGCGGCATGAAAGAGAGACGGGTCGAAGCGACGTTCTATTCCGGCCGAAGTCTGAAAAAAAGCGCCCATATGATACCACGGCAGCGCCGGTCGCTTACTTCTCAAGGACGAAGCCGGAGGTCAACCAACCGTGGCTGCGGGATTCGCGGCTAAGACGTCACATCGCGCGCGCCTTGCGCCACATGGGATAGAGCACCGGTCCGTTTTTCAGCCTGATCTCTCCGGTGACTTCGAATCCGAAGTTTGCATAGAGCTGGATGTTTTCTTTCTTGCTCGATTCGAGATAGGCGGGGAGCACTTCGCTGTCGGCGAGCGCGAGCTGGTGGCGAATCAGAACTCCGCCATAACCTTTGCCTTGTTTGTCTGGGTCGGTGCCGATCGCCTGAAGATACCAGTGGGGCTCGCGAGGGTGGACCTTTTCCACCCAATCCATGACCATCATGACGCGAAATGCATCCGTGCCGAACAGCCCGAGAAATTCGGACGCATTCGCCACATACTGCCAAACGGGAATATGCCATTTGCCCGGCGGCCGCCAGATCGCGGCGGACTCACGTCCATTCGTAACGTCGCAGGCTCCATAAGGCATGCCGAGCTTGAGGAGCAGCGCGAACATCCCTTGGACCTTCCGCGCCCGCGTCGATTCTTCCGGCAGCAGATGGACGACGAAAGGGTCGTCGCGAAACGCGCATGCGAGCATCTCCGACGCGGGCACGACATCGGATGCCGTGGCGCGGCGCACGACCACCTCGGCACTACGCGCGGATTGCGCCGGAAGCTGCTCGATTGTGGACATGGCGCTCCTGCAAGTGTTGAGGTCGCCTGGCGGCGCAGACGGCATTAGACTGCGGGAACAGGGTGAATTTCAAGGACGCCGGTTTCGCACTTCAAATCGGGTCATTCGGCAAGATGGCGTCAAACGTCGCGATCAGCGGATCGTTCGGCTCGAATACATAGTCGGCATCTTCGGCCGTCACGGCGCCCAGACAGCCCTCTTCGCGCAAAATCGCGATCGCAGACATCAGAGCGCTGCGCGGGCACAGGATGGCGCACTCGCCATGTGCGCTGCCATGATCCGGCCGTGACAATATGGAAGCGTCAAGCTGGCCCTCGAGCCTGTCGAGGACAGCTTCGGACCGCGCCCCGAGGCGTGCCCGCAGGACCAGCGAACGCCTTGCGCGTTCCCGCGCCGCCAATCGCAACAAGAGCAATCGCGCCATCGCTCGCGCCGCTTCGCACCAAGTTGCGCCAGGACTTGCGGCCAGATGCGCCTGACTCCTGAGTATCGTGCCGTCTTTCAGGGTCTTCAGCCCATTGGCAGCCAATGTGGCGCCGGTTGTGGTAATATCGACAATCGCTTCCGCTATTCCCGCGGATGGAGCGCCTTCGGTGGCGCCAAGGCTTTCGACAATGCGATAATCCCAGATACCGGCATGCGCAAAGAAGGATCGCGTCAGGTTGGCAAACTTCGTGGCAACGCGCAGGCGCCGGCGGTGATGCTGATAAAATGCTGCGCACACGTCGTCGAGATCGGCCATGGTCGAAACGTCAATCCATGCCTGCGGCACGGCCACGACAACATCGGCAAAACCAAATCCGAGTGGTTTCAGAAGCACAATCGAGGATCCCGCCGAAGGGCACTCGCGGATCAAATCCTCGCCGGTGATCCCCAGATGCACGTCGCCCGACAACAACGATGTCGCGATTTCAGACGCCGATTGGAGCCTGACATCGATTTCGGGAAAACCGGTCAGCGTGCCGCGATAGCCGCGCGCTCCCGCAGCCTGCGTTATCTCAAGGCCGGCGTCGACGAAATAATGCAGCACCTGTTCCTGCAGGCGGCCTTTCGATGGAACGGCAAGCGTAAGGCGCGAAGTCATCTCGTGGATATCGCCCGTGCGTGCCGTGCGGCGAGAACCCGCTCGGTGCGGATGGTGAAGCCGACGGCGGGAACCGAATGATGCGAACCGAGATGATCGAGCAGCGTATCGTAGCGGCCGCCACCCGCGATCTGCACGGCGCCTTCGGCATCGTGCGACCACAATTCGTAGACGAATCCGGTGTAATATTCCATATTCCTTCCGAAGCGCGCGGCAAACCTCACGCGGTCCGGCGGGACGCCTATATTCCTCAACGTTTCCAATCGCGCAGCCATCGTCTTCAGGGGCTCCTCAAGCGAGACGCCTGCCGATTGTGTCAACGTGCGGATTTCGGAAAGCGCTTCCGCGGCGGGAGCGGAAACCGCGAGCAATTTGGCGATCAGCATCGCCAGTCGCGGGTCGAGACGCAGGGTTGCAGCTTCCGCCGCCTGTTCAATGAGGCGATCGACGATCTCCTCGCGGGAACGCCCACCCATTGGAGCGCTGCCCAGCATGTCCATCAAACCTTCGAATGCCGGTCGCGCCTCGGGTTCGTCCAGCGTACCCAGATGCGCCAGAAGCCGCTGGGCGTCGGTAGGTTGCTCCCGCGACAGCTTATGCAGGAGCGCCTCGAAGTAGCCGGCGCGCCAGAAGTGACGCTTCAGTCGGTCGCGCCATTGCGGCGCGATGTCGAGCGCATCGATGAAAGCTCCAAACAATGCCAGATCGCCGAGCCTCATTTCGAAACCGTCCAGGCCAGCGGCGCGTACTGCTTCCACAGTCAGCGAGAGGACTTCCATTTCCGCAACCGTTCGGTCATCCAGACCAAGCAGCTCCGCACCGGCCTGGAAGAACTGTGTCGGACGCTCCGGTTCGGCGGGTTGATGTCGGAAGACAAGACCATTGTAACAGAGCCGGGCGGGAAACGTACCGCCTTGCGCCAGATACATCCGGCAGACGGGAATTGTAAGGTCCGGGCGCAGGCACAATTCCCGGCCTGTGGGATCGGTAAGGACGAAGGTGCGGCGGCGTATTTCCTCTCCCGCCCGATCCAGAAAAATCTCGGCGGGTTGCAGCACCGATGTCTCGACACGTGTGTAGCCGTGCGACGCAAATACCGACAGGATGGCTGCGGCCTGCGTGTTCAGAGCATCGATGCGCGGCGCATCATAGGTTGGAAATGCCGTCATCGCGTTCAGACTTTCGCCGCGAGCATGGCGCGCACTTGTTCGATAAGTTGCGCGCGTTCGACAGTCTTTTGCGCCGGGCGATCTGCGACCCAGGCAGCGCGCCCTTCAATCGATTTCGCGAGCTCCGCGCCCAACGCCAGATCCTTTAGTGTCACTTTGCCGTTCGCCCTCTCGTCGGAACCCTCGATGACGACGATCGCCGCGCCTCGGCGGTCGGCATATTTGAGCTGGTCGCCGAATTTCTTGGTGCCAACATAGGTTTCGGCGCGAATACCGGCGCGACGCAAATCGGAAGAAAGGGCAAAACTGCTCTCCACAGTGTCGAGCGCAAGCACGACGACAAGGGGCGCCATGGCCGATGCCGCGCGCTCTCTCAGCGCGTTCATCAATCTGCTGACACCGATGGAAATGCCAGTGGCGGGAACCTGCTGGCCTGTGAAGCGCGCAACGAGATCGTCGTAGCGGCCGCCGCCGGCGACCGAGCCGAAGACGATGGTCTCGCCAGCGTCGTTCGTCACAGGAAATGTCAGCTGCGCTTCGAACACGGGCCCGGTGTAGTAGTCGAGACCTCGAATGATGCTGGAGTCTATTTGGACACGATCGTCGATATAGCCACACGCGTCCATGATCGCCCTGATTTGCCGCAATACGTCCGTACCGATTTGCCCAACGCTGCTATCCTGGACCGTCCGCCGAAGTTCGGTAAAAATATCCGTTCGCGCGGCCGCCATGTTCGGCCTGACGAATGCAATCACGCGCCCGATTTGCTCCTGATCGAGACCGGCTCCTGTCGTGAAGTCCCCGGACTCGTCTGTCCGGCCAGCGCCCAACAGTTCTTTCACGCCTCCTTCGCCCAACCGATCCAGCTTATCGATTGCACGCAACACGACTCCGCGCTTCAAGACATCGATTTTCGCGGTTTCCAGCATCCCGTCGAGTAATCGCCGGTCATTTATCTTGACGACGTACTCGCCGCGCTTGAGTCCGAGCTCCTCCAGGGTGTCACACGTCATCATCAACAATTCCGCGTCTGCGGCGGGTGAAGCTGACCCGACAGTGTCGGCGTCAAATTGCATGAATTCGCGGAAACGGCCCGGGCCCGGCTTTTCGTTGCGCCAGACCCGACCAGCCTGATAACGCCGGAACGGCTTCGGAAGAGCCTGGAAATTTTCTGCCACGTAGCGCGCCAGCGGAGCTGTCAGATCGTAACGCAGCGACAGCCATTGGCCGTCGTCGTCCCTCAGCGAAAAAACCCCTTCGTTCGGCCGATCGACATCGGGGAGAAACTTACCCAGCGCGGCGGTGTATTCGATGGCAGGCGTTTCCAGGGGCTCGAAGCCGTAACCCTCGTACACGCGCCGGATAGTGTCGATGCATGCATGCTCGGCCGCAAGCTCGGGCGCGCGACGGTCGCGAAACCCCCGCGGCAACCGCGCTTTGGGGCGCAATGATTTAGCTTCGTTCATCGATCGGACCCGGGATGGAACGGTTTCCATACCGGCTGGACTCATCCGGAGCAAGGAAGCTCAATGAACCTCGCGCGCCACGCCCTTTTTTGCATGCATAGAGCGTGGGGTTGCGGCAGCACATAGGCGCGGATAGCTACGAAACGATGCCATGTCGCCGACCGCCAGGATACCCGCCGAGTACGATGTTATCGTGCTCGCGAGATTCTGGCGCGCGGTGCGCGGGCGAGGGTACGACGCCTTCGAATGGATTCGGTACAGGAGCCAGGAAGACGACGCAGGTTCGGCGACAGTGCTCGACGCGCTCCGGATGGCCGCGGCATCTGCGGTCTCCGTAGGGTTCAGCAGGTCAAATTGCCGTCAGACAAGAGGCTGCCGCTTCGCCTTTTTTCGCGGCCATAAGGCTGGCGCCTCGCAAACGCCAAAAAAAAAAAAA